>NZ_CALBRW010000023.1 GCF_937927635.1 uncultured Microbacterium sp. | reverse complement strand
CCTCCTCGACGGCGGCGTGCGCGCGGGCGATGGCGCCGGGCTCGTGCAGGGCGAGACGGACGACGTCCAGGTCGCGGCCGCCGGCGGACTGCGGGGCCAGGGCGACGGTGGCGTGGGTCTCGGCGTTGGGAGCCAGCTCGGCCAGCGTGCGACGCAGCGCGTCGACCAGCAGCGGCAGGCTCACGCCCGACTCGGCGGCCTTGATCTCGTCGATGCCGACGTAGAGGGCGAAGCCGCGGGGCGAGCGGATGGAAGGCAGATCGGCGGCGGCGTCAGCGGCGGAGATGATCCGGACCGGGGCGGTGATGGGACGCTCGAGAAGTGCGGAGTTCGACATGATGATGCTCCTTGTGAAGGATGCGAGCCGTCGGGGCTCTGGAGGTGTTGCACGAATGACCGGGATGAGCCGGTAGGGGAATGAGCGCTGCGGGTGGGCGCTCACAGATCCGCCCCTCAAGATGAGAAGGGCGAGACAGATAGATCTGTTCGGTTGCGCCTTAGCAACACATTCGGCAACACATGCCAACGCAGCCGGGCATCATCATGCCGGCAGTCCTGTTCGCCTCCTGGGCGGACAAAGGGCTTGCGCTGGTGGTCATGGGGCTGATTATTTCCCAACATGTCCCTCTGTGTCAAAACGACCCGATCCCGCCTTCGTCACACGACGTAACGTGGAGGTGTGAATCTGCTACCGGATGCTTCCGAGTTCGTGCTGACGGACGAGAGAGATGCCTCGCGCTACGCGCTGCGACGAGACGGCGTGCTGGTGAGTGTGCTGGACTACCGCGATGACGGTCGCACTGTCGCGCTGACCAGGGCGTTCACCATTCCTGCCTTCCGCGGACATGGCTACGCCGGGCAGGTGGTGGAGGGCGCGGTGGCCGACATCGAGTCCCGCGGCGACCGGGACGTGGATGCCGTGTGCTGGTACGTCGCGGACTGGTTCGAGGCGCACGCCGACAAGAGATTCCTGCTGCGGGCGCGCTGAGTCCCTTCCGCGGGCACGCCGCTCTCGCTCGAGTCGGCACGCCTCGGCGCCGATGTCGGAGGCCCTCCGTACGGTGTGAGTATGCGAATCCTGCACACCTCCGACTGGCACATCGGCCGCACGTTCCACGGGCACTCCACGCTCGCGGCGCTGGCCGAGGTGCTCGATGCGCTGGTCGCGCAGGTGCGCGAGCACGAGGTCGACGTGGTGATCGTCGCCGGTGACGTGTTCGACTCGGCCACGCCCGCGGCATCCGCCTACACCCTTCTCGACGACACGCTGATGGCGCTGCACGAGACAGGCGCTGTCGTGATCATGACCAGCGGCAACCATGACTCCGCCGCGCGCCTCGGCTTCCACTCGCGACTGCTGCGCGACGGCATCCACGTGCTGACGGATCCGCTCTCGATCGCGATGCCCGTCACCGTGGAGGATGAGCACGGTCCGGTGCGGTTCTTCGGCATCCCGTACCTGGAGCCGGCCATCGTGCGCGGGCTGTGGCCGGATGCCGTGCTGCGCACTCAGGCGCAGGTGATGACCCACGCCATGGGTCTGGTACGGGAGGGCATGGCCGCGCACGAGGGCCGTTCGGTGGCCGTCGCGCACTGCTTCGCCGCGGGGGTCGACCCCACCGCGGGGCTGGAGCGGGAGGTGCGCCAGGGCGGGCTGGACGTGGTGCCGCTGGCAGCCTTCGACGGGCCGGACTATGTCGCGCTCGGCCACATCCACGGACGCCAGCAGCTCAGCGAGCGGGTGCGGTACTCGGGCGCGCCGCTGCACTACAGCTTCGGCGAGCAGCACAAGGAGCGCGGTTCGTGGCTGGTGGAGCTGGATGCCGATGGCCTGGCCTCCACGCAGTGGCTGGCGCTGCCGGTTCCGCGCGCACTCGTCACGCTCACCGGCACTCTCGACGAGATCCTCTCCGACGTGAACGCCGAAGCCCACGCGGATGACTGGGTGTGCGCGGTCTACACCGACCCGGTGCCGCAGCACGAGCCCATGCGCCGGCTGCGCGAGCGGTTCCCGTTCTGCGCTCTGGTGCAGCACCAGCCCGAGGGTGCGGATGCCGAGGACGACCGCTCCTACGCGCAGCGGCTGCGCACGGCCGTCACCGACGTCGAGCGCATCGAGGCGTTCCTCGAGCACGTGCGCGCCGGGCAGGGCGCGACCGAGCGCGAGGCCGAGCTGATCCGAGAGGTGCTCGACGATCAGGTGCGCGCCGAGGCGCTCGTCTGATGCACCTGCATCGTCTGGAGGTCGAGGGATTCGGACCGTTCCGCGCGCGCCAGCAGGTCGACTTCGACGCATTCGCCGACGATGGCATCTTCCTCATCGCCGGGCGCACCGGCGCCGGCAAGTCGTCGATCCTGGATGCCGTGTGCTTCGGCCTGTACGGCGGAGTGCCCCGGTACGACGGCGGCGAGAAGAGGCTGCGCAGCGATCACTGCGAGCCCGATGACGACACCTCGGTGATGGTGGAGTTCAGCACGACGGCCGGGCGCTTCCGGGTGACTCGCTCGCCCTCGTACGAGCGGCCTGCCAAGCGCGGCGGCGGCATGACCACGCAGCAGCCCTCTGCACTGCTGGAGCAGCAGGTCGATGGCGAATGGATCGGCCACGCTGCCCGCGTGGTCGATGTGGCGCATGAGCTCGACGAGATCCTGCAACTGAGCCAGGAGCAGTTCCTGCAGGTGATCCTGCTCGCGCAGAACAGGTTCGCCGACTTCCTGCTGGCCGACAGCAAGGAGCGCCAGGCGCTGCTGCGCAGGCTGTTCGGCACCGAGCGGTTCTCCGACTACCAGGCCCGGTTCGACGAGCGGCGGCGCGCGGCCGAGAATGCGCTCAGTTCTCGGCGCGCGAAGGTGGACGCGAAGCTCGACGAGGCTGAGCGGGTGACCGCCGAAGCCGAGCTGTGGGGCGAGGACGCGGATGCCGCACCCGATACGACGGATGCCCGCATCGAGCGCCTGCGTCGGGCGATCACCCGTGCGGACTACCAGGTGGAACGGTTCGGCACCGAGCGTGACGCGGCGGAGAAGGCGCTCAGTGCGGCGGATGCTGCACTGGCCGATCTGAAGGAGCAGCGGCAGGGCCAGGTGGACCGCGACCGCGCTCGTGCGGCACTGGCCGAGCTGGACGCGCAGGCCGAGGAGATCGCCGCCGCTGCGATCCGGCGGGATCGCGGACGCGCGGCCGAGGCCCTGCGGGCGCTGATCACGGCGGCATCACGGACGCTCTCCGCAGCCGAGTCGGCCGCGCAGGCGGAGGCGGATGCTGTCGAGGCGGCCACCGCGGAGGGCGTTCCGTCACCCCCGGACGTCGCCACCGGGTCGCCGAGCCCGGATCCGGGGTCCCTGAGCCTGTCGCCTGTACTGAGCGAGCGTCAGCGAGACGAAGTGAAGGGTGGCGCATCCGATCACACGGACTTCACGTCGCATTACCGCACCTGGGCCGCCGACCGCACGCGCGAGAGCGGTGCGTGGCAGCGCGCGGCCGAGCTCGAGGCATCCGCTCTCCAGCGCAGCAAGGAGCTCGCGACGAGCCGTGAGGCGGAGCGCGCGCTGAGCGCCGCGCTCGAGGCGGTCGACCTCGAACGCGAATCCCTCCCTGAGCGGCTGTCGCAGCTCACCGCTCGTCGCGACACCGCCCGCACCGAGGGCGCGCTGGCCGAAGCAGCCTCCAGAACCGTCGCAGACGCGGAGGCACGAGCCGCAGGCGTACTCGACGTCGAGCGGCTCACCGGCGAGCTCGCCGCAGCAGCCCGCGCGGAATCCGAGGCGAGCGATGCGCACACCCGCGCTCAGGCGGAGCTGTCCGCGCTGCGCAGGCGCAGACTCGACGGTTACGCCGGCGAGCTGGCCGAGGCGCTGGTCGCGGGGGAGCCGTGCGCGGTGTGCGGTTCCGTCGAGCATCCGTCGCCCGCCGCGCACGTGGATCCGGTGACGGCGGAGGACATCACTGCGGCGGAGGCTGTTCGCGATGCGGCGGCGAACGCCGAGCGACAGGCGTCGGCCGCGGTTTCCACGGTGACGGCGGCCCGTGCTGCTGCGACGGAGCGCGCGGGTGGACGCACGGCCGAGCAGGCCGCCGAGGAGCTCGCACAGGCCCGCGCCGCGCACGAGGCGGCGCTGCAGGCGGCGGAGCGCGCGCAGACGCTCACGACCGAGCTCGATGCTCTGCGGCAGGATGCGGCCGATGTCGAGGCGCGACGCGCCACGGCATCCGATTCCCTGGGCGCGGCCCGCACCGCACTGTCACTGATCCAGCAGCGCATCGCCGACGCTGATCAGGCGATCGCCGAAGCGCGGGGCGACTACTCGACCGTCGCCGAGCGCGTGGCCGAGGCTCAGCGGCAGATCGCGGCGGCGGCAGCCGTGGCCGATGCGATCGACGCGAACGCAGAGGCCGCGGAGCGTGCGGGCGAGGCCCGTCTCGAGCGCGATCAGGCCATCGACGCCTCCGACTTCGACGATGTCGCGGCGGCGGAGGACGCCCTGCTGCCGGCATCCGAGATCCAGGCACTCGACGAGCGGGTCACCGCGCATCGCGTGGCACGGGAGAAGGAGCGTGCGCTGCTGCTCGACCTCGAGCTGAGGACGCTGCCCGAGGAGTCGATCGATCTCGCACCCGCGCGGGAGAGTGCCGCCACCGCCCGCGCGGCCTGGTTGCGGGTCGTCGATCAGGACAGCCGGGCTCGCGCTGTGCAGTCCACGCTCACGTCCACCGTCGCTGCCGCGGCATCCGAACACGCGGCCTCGGCTGCCGAGGCCGAAGAGTTCGAGGTCCTGCGGGGCCTCGCCGACACGCTCGCCGGACGCTCCGGCAACACCCACAAGATGAACCTCGAGACGTTCGTGCTGGCCGCCGAGCTGGAGGAGATCGTCGCGGCCGCCAACCTGCGCCTGCGGGACATGTCCGCCGGCCGCTACGAGCTGCAGCACTCCGATGCCCTCGCCGCCCGCGGCAAGGCATCAGGGCTCGGCATCGTCGTCTTCGACGCGTTCACCGGGCAGAGCAGGCCCGCCAAGTCGCTGTCCGGCGGCGAGACGTTCCTGTCATCCCTCGCGCTGGCACTGGGACTGGCCGAGGTCGTCACCTCTCGCGCAGGCGGCATCCAGCTCGACACCCTGTTCATCGACGAGGGCTTCGGATCGCTCGACGCCGACACCCTGGAGACCGCGATGCGCACCCTCGACGAGCTGCGTCAGGGCGGTCGAACGGTCGGCGTGATCAGTCACGTCGAGGCGATGCAGGAGCAGATCCCCGCGCAGCTGACCGTGCGCGCACTGCCCGACGGGCCCAGCGTGATCGACGCCCCGCGGGGCTGAGCTCGCGCAGGCATCGGTGGCGGCAGCTCCGCGCGGCACTTCTCTCCTGCACGGCTCTTCCCGATCCGTGCGGCTCTTCCTGACCCGCGCGGCTCTTCCCGACCCGCGCTGCTCTTCTCGATCCGCGCGGCGCGTATATGCGCAGCGCGAGCCGATTTCTGCAGCGCGAAGCGCGGGAACTGTCAGGAACTGCAGCGCGAAGCGCGGGAGCTGTCAGAAACTGCAGCGCGAAGCGCGGGAACTGTCAGAAACTGCAGCGCGAAGCGCCGCGCGACCTCAGAAGTCGTACTCGCGCTGCACGAAGTCCCACAGCTGCGCGCTGCACGCCGCCACGACCTCGTCCCACACCTGCGTGGCGCCGTCCTGCGCGCGATCGGAGACAACCCGCAGCACCCGGATCGGCACGCCGAACTGCTGCGCGACCCACACGAACGCGAACGTCTCCATGTCCACCAGGACGCCGCCCAGCGAGCGGATGCGCGCTGTGGCATCCGCGTCGTCGACGAAGATGTCACCGGTCGCGATCGTGACGCCCTCCCGGCCCGTCTCCACGCGCGCGGGCAGCGACACATGCCGGCCGACCACGCCGTCCAGATCCTGCACATCGTGCTGGATCGCGGCGGCGACGTCGTAGATGCCCGACTCCACGTCGTCGCTGACCGTGCCGGCCGTGCCGACGACGACGATCTCGTCGTACGGGTCGCCGGCGTCCCGAGCCTCCAGCGCCCTTGTCAGGCCGAACGCCGCCATGAGCTTGCCGGGTCCGGTCACCAGGCGGTCGAATCCGGCGAGCCGAGCGGGGAACGCCTGGAGCTCGGATTCGAGGGCGGCGACGAGAAGTTTCACACAGACATTCTGTCAGGGCGGATCGGTGGGGGAGACTGGATGCAGGCAGAAGGAGGCCCCGTGACCCTGCAGCAGAAGATCGCCGAAGAGCTGGGCGTGAAGCCCGAGATCGATCCCGCAGCCGAGGTGGAGACGAGAATCGCGTTCCTCGTGGACTACCTGCACGCCACCGGCGCGAAAGGGTATGTGCTGGGCATCTCCGGCGGGCAGGACTCCACCCTCGCGGGCCGGCTCGCACAGCTCGCCGTCGAACGCGTTCGTGACTCTGGCGGCGAGGCGCAGTTCGTCGCGGTGCGGCTCCCGTACCGGGTGCAGGCGGATGCCGCGGATGCCGAGGCCGCCATCGACTTCATCGCCGCGGACCGCTCGCTGACCATCAACATCCAGCACGGCGTCGACGGGCTGGAGCAGGACATCGCCGAAGGGCTCGGCGAGCGGCTCACGGACTTCAACCGCGGCAACATCAAGGCCAGGGTGCGCATGGTCACGCAGTACGCGCTGGGCGGCCACGCCGGCCTGCTGGTGATCGGCACCGACCACGCGGCCGAGGCCGTCACCGGCTTCTACACGAAGTTCGGCGACGGGGCGGTCGACATCACCCCGCTGGCCGGCCTGGACAAGCGGCAGGGACGGATGCTGCTGCAGCACCTCGGTGCGCCGGAGCGGCTGTATCTGAAGGTGCCCACCGCCGACCTGCTGGACGGCACACCCGGCCGTGCCGACGAGGACGAACTGGGCCTGTCGTACGAGCAGATCGACGACTACCTCGAAGGCCGCGCGGTGCCCGCGGAGGTCGCCGAGCGCATCGAGGGCAAGTACCTCGCCACCAGGCACAAGCGGCACCTGCCCGTGACCCCGTGGGATGCCTGGTGGCGCTGAGCCGGTTCGCGAGCCCCGTTCGGACGCCGCGGCGTGACCGGAGCTGACGCACCCTCCGGCGGGTCCCGCCGGGGGAGGGTCCCGTGGACGGCAGTCGGCGCGATCGTGCCGGGCACGGCGGTGGCGACGATCGCGGGATGCTGCGCTCGGCGGAGGGCGGACTCGGTTCATTGCGGTGCTCGTCGTGCTGCTGATCGGTGCGGCCTGCGGCATCGTCTGGGAGCGGCTGCGCGGAGCGGAGGCCACTCATCGCCGTATCGCCGCCGCGCGCGCGACGTGGGCGAGCACGCGGAACGATGCCTCGCTCGACGCAGACGGGCCGGCCGATCCGCGGGATGCCGCAGTGGCGCTGCCTCGCGGTTGGCGGGTCACGGCGGCCCGTGGCCGACTTCGCTTCCGGGTCTCGGGCACGACGGTGCGCGCGGAGACCTGGGTGCTGCGGGCGCAGGACGGATCGCGCCGGGCGCCCCGACGCCGGGAGATCGTGGCCGCGGATGCCCCGACCGGAGGCATCCGCCTGCTGGTGCCGATCGGCGACTCCGCCGATTCGCTGCTGGTCGCACCGGCCTGGGCGCACGACACCCAGCCGCCGGAGCCGGCCTGGGGCGCCGCCGTGCGCGCACGCGTCGCCCGGCACGACGATCTGCTCGCCGCGCTGACGATCGGCGATGATCGTGTCGTGCTGCTCGCCCTCGACGACCCGCGGCCGTGCACGATGCTCGCCCGCGCTCGGCTCGTGCGGGACGTCGTCGCGATGATCCCGTAGCCCGTGCCGCGACCTCGGTCGCCACGGTACGGCGACGATGTCCCACCCTGCCGATAGCCTCGGAGTCAGGCAACGGAGAGGGGCATCGTGCGGGTCATCACGGCGGAGAATCGCGTGGTCTGGAGTGCGAGCGATCTGAAGCTCGCGGCGGAGTGCGAGTTCGCCTGGGCGCGAGCACTCGACGCCAAGCTCGGTCGGATCCCCGCCGTCGAGGACCCGGAGGATGCCACGCTCGAGCGCGCGGCCCGGCTCGGCGACGCGTACGAGATCACCGTGCTCGAGAAATACCTCTCCGAGTTCGGCGAGTCTTCCGGTGGCGGTGCGGGCGTGGTCGTGCTGCCGAAGGTGTCCTCCCGGGATGTCGATGCCCTCGACGGCGTGGTGGCCGACACCGTGCGGGCGCTCGAATCCGACGCATCCGTGATCTACCAGGCCGCGTTCTCGACATCGGAGTTCGTCGGGTTCGCCGACTTCCTGAAGCGCGACGAGCCGGTTCCAGGCGAGAGCACCAGGCGCTGGCGCGTGCAGGACTCCAAGCTCGCCCGCACGGCTCGCTCGACAGCGCTCATGCAGTTGGCGGCATATGTCGATCAGCTCGACGCGCTGGGCATCCCGCGCTCCGACGAGGTGGACCTGATCCTCGGTGACGGCAGTATCAGCACGCACCGCGTCGCCGATGTCCTGCCGCTGTTCCACGTGCGCCGCGCCCGGTTGCGTGCCATCATCGCCGACCGGGCGATCGAGGCGGGAGCCGCAGGCGCACCGCTGGCGTGGGGCGACGACCGCGGCGAGCTGCAGATCACCGCCTGCGGGCGCTGCGCGACCTGTGAGGCGCAGGTGCTCGCGCATCGCGACCTGCTCATGGTCGCCCGCATGCGGCCCGTGCAGCGGCAGCGGCTGCGCGCGGCCGGCATCCTCACCATCGACGATCTGGCCGCGGCATCCGATGCCCCCGACGGGATGAATTCCGACACCTTCACCGCGTTGCGAGCGCAGGCGCGGTTGCAGGCCGGACTGGCGCTCGAGCCCGGTGACGTGCCGCCGTACGAGCTGGTCTCGGCGAGTGCGATCGGCATGATGCCACGCCCCAGCCGCGGTGACATGTTCTTCGACTTCGAGGGTGATCCGCTGCACACCGAGCCTGGCGAGCCGCCGCTGTGGGGCATCGACTATCTGTTCGGCTGGGTCGACGATGACGAGCAGTACACCGCACTGTGGGCGCACACCTTCGCCGACGAGAAGCAGGCGCTGCTGGACTTCCTCGCCTTCGTGAAGCTGCGCCGACAGGCGCATCCCGACATGCACATCTACCACTACGCGCCCTACGAGACCGCGCACCTGTCGGCCATGGCCGCGCGCTACGGGGTGGGCGAGGCGGATGTCGACCGGCTGCTGCGCAAGGGCGTCTTCGTCGACCTGTACCCGATCGTGCTGCGGTCGGTGCGGATCGGATCTCGTTCGTACTCGATCAAGAAGCTCGAACCGCTGTACATGGGCGCCGAGGTGCGCACCAGCGACGTGCAGAAGGGCGATGACTCGATCGTGCAGTACGTGCAGGCGCGAGCACTGCAGCATGCCGGGAAGGACGCCGAGGCGCAGGAGATCCTCGACGACCTGGCCGACTACAACCGCTACGACTGCGTCTCCACCCGGCGGCTGCGCAACTGGCTGGTCGGGCTGGCCCGGCAGGAGGGCGTGGTGCCCGCGCCGCCCGACGACCCGGAGACCCGCGCCTACGAGCCGTCTCCACTGTCCCTCGCCCTGCAGGCCGAGGCGCTGCACGCCGAGCACGAGGGGCGCAGCGGCGAGGAGTTCCGCGTCGCCGCCGCCGCGATCGACTACTACCCTCGCGAGGCGAAGAGCTTCTGGCAGGGGCACTTCCAACGGCTGCGGGAGCCCGTCTCGGTCTGGGCGTCCACGCGCGACGTGCTGCGGATCGACGAGCCCCGCAGCGGCGTCGATGAGGACTGGGGCGTCGCCGAGGGTCAGCGTGCGCAGACCCGGCTGCTGCGGCTGCGCGGCGAGGTGGCGCCCGGCAGCACCGTGGGCGTCGGCGGCAGGCCGTTCGCGCTGTACGACGTGCCCACGCCGTTCGCGGCGTCCGCGCCATCGCGGGTGATCCACGTGCCGCACGAGGTCGAGATCGTCGAGGTGCTCGACGATGGCTTCCTGGTGCGCGAACGCACTGTCGGTGGTCAGACCTGGGACGCGCTGCCGATCGCCCTCGCACCGGCATCACCGCCGAACGCGGCGAGCCAGCAGGGCGCCATCGAGGAGTGGGCGGCCTCGGTGCACCACGCCGCACCCGGATTCCCCGCCGACGCCGCCACCGACATCCTGCGCCGCATCGCCCCGCGCACGCGGTCGGGTGCAGGGCTGCCGGATGCCGGTGATGACCGCATCGACGCCATCGTGCGCGGCATCCTCGATCTGGACGACAGCTACCTGGCCGTGCAGGGCCCTCCCGGTACGGGCAAGACGTACACCGGATCACAGGTCATCGCCCGGTTGGTGAACGAGCACGGGTTCCGGGTCGGCGTGGTCGCGCAGTCGCACGCCATCGTCGAGAACCTGCTGGAGCGCGTCGTCGCCGACGGCGTGCCTGCGGCGAAGGTCGCCAAGAAGCCGAAGAGCGGGGATGCCGGTGAGCACCCCTACACGTCGCTGGGGCGCGACGGCATGGCGGCGTTCCTGGCCGAGCATGCCCAGGGCGGAGCCGTCGTCGGCGGCACGGCCTGGGACTTCAGCAACACCCGCCGAGTGGACCGCAAGGGCCTCGACCTGCTGGTGATCGACGAGGCCGGGCAGTTCTCACTGGCGTCGACGATCGCCGTCGCAGCAGGAGCGCAGCGCTTGCTGCTGCTGGGCGATCCGCAGCAGCTCCCGCAGGTCAGCCAGGGCACGCACCCCGAGCCGGTGAACACCTCGGCGCTGGGCTGGGTGATGGACGGGGACTCGGTCATCGACCCCGCATTCGGCTACTTCCTCGAGAAGTCGTGGCGCATGCATCCTGAAGTCGCGCAGCCCGTCTCGCAACTGTCGTACGCCGGCCGGCTGGCCTCCGCCGACGGCACCGACGGCCGTGTCGTCGAGGGCGTCGAACCCGGGCTGCACGTGATCCCGCTGCGGCATCGCGGCAACGCCACGCAGTCGCCGGAGGAAGGAGCCGAGGTGCTGCGCATCGTGCGCGATCTGGTCGGCCGTGCGTACACGGACGGGATGGAGAGAGCCGTCCCACGCCCGCTCGAGCAGTCGGACATCATCGTGGTCGCCCCCTACAACGCGCAGAAGCAGCTCATCCACGACGAGCTCACCAGTGCCGGCTTCGGAGAGGTCGCCGTCGGCACGGTCGACAACTTCCAGGGCAAGGAGGCCGTGGTCTCCATCACCTCGCTCGCCGCCTCCAGCGGGCGCGATGCCCCGCGCGGGCCGGAGTTCCTGCTGCTGCAGAACCGGCTGAACGTCGCCATCTCGCGCGCGAAGAGCGTCGCCTATCTGGTGCACTCGCCGGCGCTGCTGGACGATCTGCCGTGGACGCCGGAGGGCGTCGCGCGTCTGAGCGCCTTCGCCCACCTGGTCGGGGCGGACCGCTCGTGAGAGGTCCGATGACACACACACTCGACGACGTCCTGCGCGCCTCGGCGGCCTGGGTCTGGTTCCCCCGCGACGGCAAGCACGAGAACACCGGGCTGCAGCTGGTGCGCTACCCGGCCCGCCTCGGTGGCGGGGTGAAGGCGTCGATGGTGCAGTCGCAGCTGGATGCGGCGGGCGTGCTCGACCACGCGATCGAGCGCACCCGCGCCTGGGGGGAACCGTCGCTGACGTTCTGGACCAACGCCTCCGACAGCCCCGATCTCGAGGTGGAGCTGCAGCGCCGAGGAGCGGTGCACACCGACACGGTCGCCGTGTTCGCCCGGCCCATCGACGGGCTCTCCGTCGAGGTCCCGGAGGGCGTCACGGCCGAGGTGGTCCGTACTCTCGAGCAGGTGCGCGAGGTGGATGCCGTCAACGTGGCGGTGTGGGACCAGCATCCGCTCGACGAGCAGGGACTGCGGGACGAACTGGACGAAGTCTCATCGGGACTCGAATCAGGCGAGGGCGCACGCGTGCTGGCACGCCTGGACGGCAGGGCCGTCAGCACCGGCGGATGCACGATCGTCGACGGATTCGTGCGGCTGTGGGGCGCGGCGACGCTCGCCGACGCCCGCGGTCACGGCGCCTACCGGGCTGTGCTGGCGAAGCGGCTGCGCATCGGCGCGGAACTCGGCGCGATCACGGCCATCGTGAAGGGCCGCATCTCGACCTCCGCCCCGATCCTCGCCCGCGCGGGCTTCGCGCATTACGGCGACGAGCGCGCGTACGTGCTGAGCGTCTGATACCCGGCATCCGCTCCACCCGCGGGTGTGCTCGCTCGCGCTGCTCTTCTCGTTGTGCGCGCCTGTTCTCACCGTCGCGCGGCAGTCTTCGACCGACGCGGCGCAGATATGCGCAGCGTCGGTCGAGAAGAGCCGCGCGAAGCGGGGCGGCCGCTGGGGGCCCCGCTGAGATCAGACCGCTCAGATCAGACCGCTGAGATCAGACCGCTGAAATCAGACCGTGCCGTACAGACGGTCGCCGGCGTCGCCGAGGCCGGGCACGATGTAGCCCTTGTCGTTCAGTCGCTCGTCGAGCGCGCCCAGTACGAGGGTCACGTCGCGGTCGCCGACGAGCTCCTCGATCGCCGCGACGCCCTCGGGCGTGCCGATCAGGCAGATCGCCGTGACGTCCTTGGCGCCGCGGTCGAACAGGAACTGGATCGCCGCCCCCAGGGAGCCGCCGGTGGCGAGCATCGGGTCGATGGCGAAGCACTGCCGGTCGCTGAGATCGGCGGGCAGGCGCTCGGCATACGTGCTCGGCAGCAGGGTCTCTTCGTCGCGCACCATGCCGAGGAACCCGACCTCGGCGGTGGGGATGAGCTTGACCAGTCCCTCGAGCATGCCGAGGCCGGCGCGCAGGATCGGGACGACGATCGGCCGCGGCTCCGCGATCTTCACGCCCATGGTCTTGGTGACCGGCGTCTGGATCTCGATCGGGGACACCTTCACATTGCGTGTGGCCTCGTAGGCCAGCAGCGTCACCAGTTCCTCGGTCAGCTGGCGGAACACCGGCGACGGGGTGTTCTCATCCCGCAGCACCGTGAGCTTGTGAGTGATGAGGGGATGGTCGGCCACATGAACGCGCATGGGTACAGATTACTGGGCGGTGGCCCTCGCCGCCGCACAGGCCTTCATCACTGCGCACTAGGCTCGACCGCATGACCGCCTACGACGAGCCGATGACGCGCGCGCTCGCGCTGGCCGCAGCGGCCAGTGCTGCGGGCGATGTGCCGGTCGGGGCCGTGGTGCTGGATCGGGAAGAACGCATCGTCGGCGAGGGGCACAACCTGCGCGAGGTCACCCACGATCCGACCGGCCACGCCGAGATCGTCGCACTGCGCGCCGCCGCCGAAGCCCACGGCGGCTGGAACCTCGAGGACCACACGCTCGTCGTCACCCTCGAACCCTGCGTGATGTGCGCGGGCGCCATCCTGCAGGCCCGCATCGGACGCGTGGTGTTCGGAGCCTGGGACGACAAGGCCGGAGCGGCCGGCTCCATGTACGACCTGCTGCGCGACCGGCGGCTGCCCTACCGCGCGGAGGTGATCGGCGGCATCCGCTCCGACGAGGCGACAGCGCAGCTGCGCGCCTTCTTCGAGTCGCGCCGCTAGCCAGAGCGAGTCGGCGCCCTCACTCGCGGGGCCCGAATGGCTGCCTCAGCTCGCGGGAGTGCACCATATGCGACCCGCGACACACGCGGGCGGAGACGCACCTTGCTCGCGGGGCCCGAATTGCTGCCTCAGCCCGTGGGAGGCGACCATCTGCGCCCCGCGAAGATCCGCCCTGCGTGAGGCCCCACGAAGGTCAGCCCCGGGCAACCGCCACGGCGGCATCCGCCAGCCTCGCGACCAGCGTGAGGTACGACTGCGCGTGCTCGTCGTAGTACCCGACGTGCCGGCCGTGCTCGTCGACGGCGGTCTGCGAGGCGTGACCTTCCACGGCCGCACCGACGGTCGACCCGCCGTCCACGGCGGGTGCCTCGCCGCCGTCGCTGCTGTAGACGATCGCGCCGGCGATGTCACGCGGGTCGACCGGATGCTGCCCGAGCCTGCCCAGCGGCGCGATGCTGTCGTTCGCGCCCTCGGTGGCATACAGCACCAGGTCCTCGCGGGCGATGGCCTCCGTCAGCGCCACCCTGGCCGCGTGCGTGACGCCGGCCGACGCGATGGAGAACGCTGTATGCACGTCCTCGCCGATGTTCATCGCGAACAGCTCGCCCAGCAGCGTGGACGAGTACGAGTACGTCACCAGCGCCACGCGGGCGTGCGCATTGCGCGGCTCCAGCCGGTCGATGTCCACGGCCAGGCGCGCCGCGCCCACGGTGGCGTGCTTGGTCGCGAGCGCCGACACGTGGGTGCCGGAATCCCAGGCGAACCAGGCGATCACGGCCACGTTGCGCGGCTCGCCCCGCACCACGCAGGAGCGGATCACATCCGCGCACAGCCGCTGCGCGGCATCCGCCCAATCCGGGAACTGATCGAGTCCGGTGTCGATGCCGTGCAGCAGGAACACGATCAGGTCGGCGTGCTCGATGTCGCCGAATGAGACGACGGCCTGCGGGCCGGGGTCGACCATCGCCAGCGACTCCAGGTGCGCCTGGGAGTCGCTCTGCAGCACGGTCAGCACATTGCGCAGCTTCTGCTCGGTGGCCGGGGGCAGGTCCGGGCGGGCCAGCTCGGCGTGGAGCTCGTCGAGAGGGGAGGTCACGACGGCGGTCAGTCGGAGGACTTCAGCACGAACGCGTCCGTCGGGGGCTCCGGATCCAGCGCCGGCCGGTACACATCCGGCTCCAGGTAGATCACGCGTGCGGCAGGAACCACGGCGCGGATGCGCCGTTCGATCTCGTCGATGTCGGCTGCCGCGTCACGAACGGGCTTGTCGGCGGCCAGTGCGATCTTCGCGGCCACCATCAGCTCATCGGGGCCCAGGTACAGGGTCTTGATGTGGATGAGCTTCTGCACATCGGGGCCGCCCGAGATGGCATCGACGATGCGGTCGTAGTCGGTCTGGTTCGCGCCCTCGCCCACCAGCAGGCTCTTCGTCTCCGCTCCCAGGATCAGCGCGATCACGATCAGCAGCAGGCCGATCATCAGCGTGCCCAGGGCGTCGAACAGCGGGTTGCCGGTGATGAGCGTGAGCCCCACGCCCAGCAGCGCGAACGTCAGGCCCGTCAGTGCCCCGGTGTCCTCCAGCAGCACGACCGGCAGCTCGGGCGCCTTGGAGCGACGCACGAACGACACCCACGACTGGCCCTTCTCGCGCACCGCGTTGCTCTCGCGCACCGCCGTGCGCAGCGAGTACGACTCCAGCGCGATCGAGACGACCAGCACGGCCAGCGGCAGCCACCACCACGCGCGATCCAGCTCGTGCGGGTCGATGAGCTTCTGCACGCCCTCGTAGACGGCGAACAGGCCGCCCAGCGAGAACAGCACGATCGAGACGACGAAAGCCGACACGTAGCGCTCGCGGCCGTAGCCGAACGGATGCTCGCGGTCGGCGTTCTTCTGCGCCTTGCGGCCGCCCAGCATCAGCAGCAGTTGGTTGCCGGAGTCGGCGACGGAGTGGATGGCCTCGGCCAGCATCGAGGCGGAGCCGGAGAGCGCCCAGGCGATGAACTTCGCGAGGGCGATGCCCATGTTCGCCAGGAATGCCGCGATGATCGCCTTGCTGCCACCGGATGCGCTCATGCCACGAGTCTAGGGCTCGCATCCGCACATCCAGAGGAGACCTCGCGGCTCGTAGGATGGCGGCATGGTCGATTCGCTTCCCTCTCTCGCGTTCCTCGGTGCCGGTTCGATGGGAGGAGCGATCCTGCAGGGCGTGGTCGCCTCGGGTGTGCCGGTGGACGGCGGCATCGTCGCCACGAACCGCACCAGGGAGAAGGCGGACGCCCTGGCATCCCTCGCCGGCGTCACCAGCGTCGCGCTGGGGGAGAACCCGGACGGCAACACGGATGCCGCATCGAAGGCCCGCATCGTCATCGTGGGCGTCAAGCCCGTGATGGTGCCAGACCTGCTGCGGCAGATCGCCCCCGTGCTGCGCGAGGACGCCATCGTCGTCAGCATCGCCGCCGGCGTCACGCTGGACACCTTCGCGGATGCTCTGGGTGCGGGCGTGCACAGCATCCGCTCCATGCCGAACACCCCCGCGACGGTCGGCCGGGCGGTCACCGGAATCGCAGCCGGTGCCTCCGCGACCCCCGAGGACATGGCGATCGTGCGCGCCCTGTTCGAGACCGTCGGTGCGGTCATCGAGGTGCCCGAGTCGCAGATCGACCCGCTCTCCACCGTCTCGGGCTCCGGCCCCGCCTACGTGTTCCTGCTCATCGAGGAGCTCACGAAGGCGGCATCCGGGATGGGATTCTCGGATGCCGACGCCCGGCTCATGGCCGAGCAGACCTTCATCGGCGCGGCCGAGCTGCTTGCGGCATCCGGCGAGGATCCTGCCGAGCTGCGCCGCCGCGTGACCAGCCCCAAGGGCACCACGGAGCGCGCCATCGCCGTGATGCAGGACGCGCATCTCGACGACATGTTCGCCCGGGCGACCGCTGCCGCGCTCGCGCGTGCGAAGGAGCTCGCAGCCGGCGCGTGAGCGGGCGCCGGCTGCCGGATCCCAGGATGCCGCGCTCAGACGCTCTCGATGTGCGCCACCAGCGCCGCGCAGAACTCCTTCGGACGCTCCAGATGAGGGGCATGGCCGACGCCCTCCCAGTTCAGCTCGGTCACCTTCCCACCGTCCGCCGCGTAGGCATCCAGCACGTCGCGGGTCTGAGAGACCATCTCCTGCGAGGGAGCGGCGTCGGCACCGGGCCAGCCGGGGATGATCCCCAGCACACCCAGGTGGTTGAGATGGAAGAACGAGGTGTCCGAGACGATGGCATCCGCCGTGCCGTGCACCCACAGCACGGGCGGCTTCTCGTCGAGATCGACGATGCCGGCCACGTTGAAGTACTGCGGCGCCATGGTGTTCAGCACGCCGCTCGCGCCCGCCGCGAACCCGGGCCAGTTCTCGCTCGCGACAGCGTCGCCGGGGTAGTTCCCGGCCGCCGTGGACGTGCTCAGCATGGATGCCACCCACACGTCCTCGTGCGGGGACGAGTATCCCGCGGACACGTAGCTGGAGCGGAACACGCTGCGCGGCGAGGTGTGCGCGTCGGCCGTGGTGTCGTCGTCCTGCAGGCGCTGCACGAAGTCGGGGTTGGCGCCGCCGCCACCGCATCCGGCATCGTCGTCGGTCAGCCGCGAGCCGTCGCGACGGGTCCCGCCGAACCCGTACGGCGACACCGGCGCCTGCAGGGTGAGGCTCTCGACCCGGTTATCGAGCGCGTACTGCATCACGATGCCGCCGCCCATCGACCAGCCGACCAGGTGCGCCGAGACGACGCCGAGCTCCGAGAGCAGCTCGGCGATGTCGTCGCTGTAGTCACGCAGACCCCGGGTGGCGTCGACCGGCTGCGATCCGCTGCCGCCGAACCCCCGCAGGTCGACCGCGATCACGCGCAGGGACGCCGGGAGGCCCAGCATGACCTCCTGCCAGAACAGTGCCGACGACACGTTCCCGTGCACGAGCACGACGGTGCGCCGCGGAGGAGCCGCCTGGTCGTCGCCGACGCGTTCGAGGATCTGCGTCGCCAGTCGCGACGTGGTGATGACACGGGAGGTGATCCCGTCGAACAGGGTGCTTTCGGGAGTGCTCATGCGGGGTCCTTCGTGCGGGACGCGGCCACGGTGCCGCGTGCTGAGCACGACTCTAACGCCCGGAGGCGATAATGTGAACCGACTTTCAGGTTTTCAGCGGTCCAGGCCGGAGAACCGCTCGATGTCGCTGTTCGTCCCGGACACGATGATGAGGTCGTGGTTGGTGACCACTGTGTCCGCCTCCGCGTAGCGGAACGGCTTGCCCGGGCTCTTCACGCCCACCACGGTGACCTTGTACTTGGTCCGCACGCCGGACTCGTTCAGCTTCACGCCGCGGATGAACTTGGGCGGGTACATCTTGGCCAGCACGAAGTCGTCGTCGAACCGGATGAAGTCCAGCATCCGTCCGCTCACGAGGTGGGCGACGCGCTCGCCGGCCTCGCGCTCGGGGTAGATGACGTGGTTGGCGCCCACGCGGGCGAGGATCTTGCCGTGCGACTGCGAGACGGCCTTGGCCCAGATCTGCGGCACCTTCAGATCGACGAGGTTGGCCGTGATGAGAACGGATGCCTCGATGAGGGAGCCGACGGCCACGACCGCGACCTGGAAGTCCTGTGCCCCGATCTGGCGCAGCGCGTCCATGTTGCGGGCATCCGCCTGCACGGTGTGCGTGACGCGCTCGGACCACTTCTGCACGAGGGTGAGGTCCTCGTCGATCGCGAGCACCTCCCGGTCGAGCCTGTCCAGCTCGCCCGCGCAGGCGGCGCCGAAGCGCCCCAGGCCGATCACGAGCACCGGCGCGTCGCCGCGAACCATGTCAACCAACGATCGGCCTTTCCACGGGCAGCGAGTACAGCTGCGAACGGGATGTCGCGGCGACCGCCGCGGCGAGAGTCACTGTACCAACGCGCCCCATGAAGATGGTCGCCGCCAGCACGTAGGACCCGGCGTCCGGCAGCGCCTCGGTGACGCCCGAGCTGAGACCGACGGTGCCGAACGCGGAGATCACGTCGAAGAGCACATCCACCACCGGCAGTTTCGTGATCTGCGTGATCGCGATGGTGGAGATGGCCACGATGGTGGCACCCCAAGCGACGACCGAGAGGGCCACGCGCTGCACGTCGGAGGGGATGCGACGCCCGAACGCCTCCACGGACTGGCGGCCCTTCGCCTCCGACCACACCGCGATCGCCAGCACCGCGAGCGTGGTCACCTTGATGCCGCCGGCGGTGGATGCCGAGCCGCCGCCGACGAACATGAGCATGCACGCCACGAGCATGGACGACCCGTTCAGATCGGACATGTCGATCACGTTGAACCCGCCGGAGCGTGTCATCGCGGAGAGGAAGAAGGCCTGGACGGTGGTGTCCACGACATCCATCGATCCGAAGGTGCGCGGGTTGTCGTACTCCAGCAGGAGGAAGACGGCGGCGCCCGCGAAGAACAGCAGCACAGTCGTCACCAGGGTCAGCTTGGAGTGCAGCGACCAGCGCTTGAAGTGCCAGACGTGCTTCGCCAGCGAGTAGATCACCGGGAAGCCGATGCTGCCGAGGAACACGCCCGCCATCAGCAGGATGAGCACCAGGTAGTCGTCGCCGAACGCCGCCACGCCGCCGGCATTGGGGGCGAATCCGGTGTTGGTGAACGACATGGCCGCGAAGTACGGCGCCTCCCACAGCGCGGAGACGGGGCTCACGCCGGTCATGATCAGCGACGGGTAGAGGAGCACGGCCAGGCCGCCCTCGATGATCAGCGCCGAGAGCGCCACGGTGGTCAGCAGCTTGCCGACCTCGCCGAGCCGCACGGTCTGACTCTCATTGACCGGCCCGCCGTGCGCGCGCAGCGGGTTGGTGTCGCCGGCGGCCATCAGCTTGGCGCTCAGTCCCAGTCGCTTCGAGATGGCCAGACCCATCAGCGAGGCCAGGGTCAGCACGCCCAGTCCGCCGATGTTCACGCCGATGAAGATGACCACCTGGCCGAAGCCCGACCAGTGCGTGCTCATGTCCACGGTGGAGAGCCCGGTGACGCAGATCGTGGAGACTGCGGTGAACAGCGCATCGCTGAGCCGCGTGATCGTCCGGGACGCCGACGAGATCGGCAGCGAGAGCAGCGCGGTGAAGAGCAGGATGAGGGCCGCGAAGATGACGATCGCGAAGCGCGAGGGCGACGCCGTGATGATGTGCCGCACCCGTCGCGCCGCGGCCTTGAGTCCGCCTCGAGGAGAGGATGCCGACAGGATGCCCGACATCGATCCCCCTTCACTCGCGCGCGCGACGACCTTCGCCGAGCCTTGCACATGGTACTCCGGAGGGCCCGGACGACACGGCCCAGGCTAGGAGAGCAGGCACTCGGCGACTACCCTGAGGGCATGACCGACATCTTCGACGTGATCGCGGACGGCACGAGGCGCGACATCCTCCAGCTGCTGCTGAGCCGTTCCGCCGACGGCGATGCCGGCACCAGCGTCACGGAGATCGTCAGCGAGCTGGGGGTCAGCCAGCCCACCGTGTCCAAGCACCTGAAGGTGCTGCGCGAGTCCGAGCTGGTCACTGTGCGCGAGGAGGGGCAGCGTCGCTTCTACAGCCTGGCGGTCGCGCCGCTGGAGGTCGTGGACGACTGGCTCGTCCCCTTCCTGATGGATGCCTACGGCGATCAGGCGCCCGACATCGACTATCCGGTCGTGCCGCTGCCCGACGGCGCCGCGCATGCGGCGGAGGTCGTGGGCAGGGCCGCGGCGTCGGCGAAGCATGTCGTGACCAGTGCGTTCAAGCGGCTCGGCAGTTGACGCGTTTCACACGAATCACTTCCATCACAGCGGTTTACAGCCGTCACAGCTACCCCATATGCTGTGCATCAGCAGAAAGGGGTACGTGGGATGCCCGATGTTCAAGACGTCAAGTTCCTGACGGTGGCCGAGGTCGCCGAGCTCATGCGCGTGTCGAAGATGACCGTGTACCGGCTGGTGCACGCCGGCGACCTGCCGGCGATCCGGTTCGGCCGCAGCTACCGCGTCCCCGAGTCGGCTGTGGTCGAGGCGCTGCGGCGCCCCATCGCCGACGCCGGGTGAACGAGGCCGCCCTCGAGCGGACGTAGGATGGTCCGGTGCGGTTCGGGCGCGGGTTCACCGTTTGCTAGAATCGTCTGAGGCATTTTCCGTGCCCGTACCCGGGTGCCCGCCTTCGTGGCATCCAGCCCCTGACTTAGTGAGGTTTCCGTGGGTTCAGTCATCAAGAAGCGCCGCAAGCGCATGGCGAAGAAGAAGCACCGCAAGCTGCTTCGCAAGACTCGCCACCAGCGCCGCAACAAGAAGTAAGCGGCACGACACGAGCGCCTCCTCACTGGTCCCTGAGCCGGTCGAAGGGGGCGCTTGGCGTCTGGCCGCCGCCCCCGACGTGCTCGATCAGTGAAGGAAGACCATGAAGTCCATCGACGTCGCCCAGCTCGCCGCCCGTCACGGTGTGCCCCTCATCGACGTGCGCGAGCCCGACGAGTACGCGTCCGGTCACGTTCCCGGGGCGATCAGCATCCCCATGTCGGAACTGGTCGACCGCCTCGAGGAGCTTCCGAACGAGGCCTTCGACGTGATCTGCCACGGTGGCGGTCGTTCGTCCCGCGCGGTGCGAGCCCTGGAGTCGCAGGGGTACGACGCCACCAACGTGGAGGGCGGCACCAGCGAGTGGATCGCGCAGGGGCATCCGGTGGAGAAGTGACCACGCTCACCCTCATCGGCAAGCCGGACTGCCACCTCTGCGAGGTCGCGAGCGAGGTCGTCGATGCGGTCGTGGCGGAGCTTCCGGATGCCGCGGCCGAGCGGCTCGAGATCGTCGAGAAGTCCATCAATGACGACCCGGCGCTGTACGAGCTGTGGTGGGAGAAGATCCCGGTCGTGCTCATCGACGGGCGCTTCCACGCGCAGTGGCGGCTCTCGCCGGAGCGCCTGAAGGATGCTCTCGAAGCGGCGGTCACGTGATCGCTCTCCGCGGCTCTGAGTTGTGATCAGCAGAACTCAGCAGAGTTCACGACTTCTGTCCATAGTGCTTCATACAAATGTGCATAGTCGAAACTCAACTGTGATCACGAGCCATCGCCATACGTTGGTGGGCGAAGCCCCCTCATGTCAAGATGAATCCCAAACCCGTTCCCGGGCGTATCGCCCGTCACATTGGAGTGACCATGAACCGTCGTCCCCTTCTCGCAGGCCTCGCTGTCGTCGCGGCCGCCGCCATCGCGCTCACCGGCTGCGCCAGCGACCCGGGCTCGGGCACGGACACGCCCAGCAAGGCGGCGTCGGGCCCGGACTACGGCCTCGTGCAGTCCGGACAGATCACGGTCTGCTCGGACATCCCCTACAAGCCCTTCGAGTACGAGGAGACCACCGGCTCCGGCCAGTACACCGGATTCGATGTCGATCTGCTCACCGCCATCGCGAAGAAGCTCGACCTGAAGGTGCAGTTCCAGGTGACGAACTTCGACACTCTGCAGTCCGGCGCCGCGCTGCTTGCGGGCCAGTGCGACATGGGTGCTTCCGCGATGACGATCACCGACGAGCGCAAGAAGAACATCGACTTCTCCGACCCCTACTACGACTCGCTGCAGTCGCTGCTGGTGAAGGCGGACTCGGGGATCAAGAGCATCAACGATCTCTCGGGCAAGAACGTCGGAGTGCAGCAGGGCACCACGGGTGAGAACTACGCGAAGGAGCACGCGAAGGGCGCCAACCTCGTGCAGTACTCCGACGACGGCGTGCTCTGGCCGGCTCTTCAGGGCGGGCAGATCGACGCGATCCTGCAGGACCAGCCGGTCAACGTCGAGCACGAGAAGGCTGACAAGAGCTACAAGATCGTCGAGACGTACAACACGGACGAGAGCTACGGCTTCGCGTTCGCGAAGGGGCAGAAGACCGAACTGCGCGAGGCCATCAACAAGGAGCTGAAGGCGCTCAAGGACGACGGCGAGTACAAGACGATCTACGACAAGTACTTCACGGCCAACTGATCGGCGCAGGCACGCAGAAATGGCTTTGAGAAAGCGGACCCGAACACGGGTCTATCACTACACCATCTATGTGGTGATCATCGCGCTGATCGTCTGGGCGGTGCTCGCCACCGACTGGCCGACGGTCGCAACGCAGTTCGCGAATCCCGAGGTCGCGATGAAGATGCTGCCCGGCATCATCACCGTCGGGTTGAAGAACACCCTGCTGTTCACGATCGAGTCGTTCACCGGTGGCCTCATCCTCGCGATCATCCTGGCGCTGATGAAGCTCAGCAGCATCCCGCCGTTCCGCTGGGCGGCGACGATCTGGATCGAGTTCTTCCGCGGCATCCCGGCGCTGATGACGATCTTCGGCTTCGCACTCATGCTGCCGATCGCTCTGAAGGTCAAGATTCCCGGTGGACCCGTCGGCGCGGCGACGCTCGCACTGATCGTCGTGTCCTCCGCGTACATGGCTGAGACCATCAGGGCCGGCATCCAGGCCGTGCCGAAGGGGCAGACGGAGGCTTCGCGGTCTCTCGGCATGTCGTCGATGAAGACGATGTTCTTCATCGTGCTCCCGCAGGGGTTCCGCATCATCATCCCGCCGCTCACCAACGAGTTCGTGCTGCTGCTGAAGGACACGTCGCTGTTCTTCATCGCGGGAGCGACGCCGCTGACGTATGAGCTGACGACATATGCGCGCAACGGTCTGTCGACCTACGCGAACGCGACTCCGATGGTGATGGCGGCGCTCCTGTATCTGGTCGTGACGATTCCGCTGACACGCTTGACCGCGTGGCTGGAGCGGCGGATGGCGAGGGAGAGATGAGCACGGATCTGATCGATGTCCACGCCCCGGCGATCGACATCCAAGGGCTGGTCAAGCACTACGGTGACAACGAGGTGCTCAAGGGCATCGACCTGACGGTGGTGGCGGGCGAGGTCGTCTGCATCATCGGGCCGTCGGGCTCCGGCAAGTCGACGCTGCTGCGTTCGGTGAACCTGCTCGAGCAGCCCACCGGCGGGCACATCTTCATCGAGGGCATCGACGTCGTCGACGAGGACACCGACCTCGACCGGGTGCGCCAGCGCATCGGCATGGTGTTCCAGCAGTTCAACCTGTTCCCGCACATGAGCGTGCTGGGCAACCTCACCATCGCCCAGCGACAGGTGAAGAAGCGCGGCAAGGCCGAGGCCGAGAAGGTCGCGCGGGAGATGCTGGGCCGGGTCGGGCTGGCCGAGAAGGCGGATGCCTATCCCAGCCACCTCTCCGGAGGGCAGCAGCAGCGCGTGGCCATCGCACGCGCGCTGTGCATGAACCCCGACATGATGCTCTTCGACGAGCCCACGTCGGCGCTGGACCCCGAGCTGGTCGGCGAGGTGCTGCAGGTGATGCGGCAGCTGGCCGACGAGGGCATGACCATGCTGGTGGTCACGCACGAGATGGGCTTCGCCCGCGAGGTCGGCTCCCGGCTGATCTTCATGGACGGCGGGCACATCCTCGAGCAGGGCGACCCGCGCGAGGTGCTGGCCAACCCCCAGCATCCGCGCACGCAGGACTTCCTGTCGCGCGTGCTCTGACCGGGCCGCAGACGCGAAGAAGGGTGGGATGCCACGGCATCCCACCCTTCTCGCATGTCAGTGCTCGACTTCGACGACGTCGGAGTCGGCGTTGCGGCGCACCGAGTCGATGCCGTTCAGCGCTCCGGACTTCGACGAGTAGCCCTGGCCCGTGGCGATGACCTCTCCGTTGCCGGCCTTCAGGCGGAACCGCCAGTCGCCGCCCTTGTCCTGATACAGCTCGTACTTGCCAGCCATGTCGATTCCTCTCCCTGAGGGTTCGGGGCGTCATCGCCCTCCTGGCATCACGCTAATACGCGGTCGCGACCGCCGGGAAGGGGCAATCCGCGCCGAACCCGCGACCATCAGCATTCGCATAGCTCGCTCGTGGCCGGCTCGAAGCCGGCGAGTCCTAGCATTGGCAGGCCGGGGCGCTCCCCGAGTGGGACGGGAAATGCGGATGCTGAACTGGGTGCTGAATGCGGACATCCTCGCGGGGCCGGTGCCGTGGACCGCGTGGGGCATCACCGCGCTGTGCGTGGCCATCCTTCTCGTGCGGCGCTACACGCCCCGCCGCCTGTTGCGCGCCGTGCTGGCCATCGCGGTCGGCAGCGCACTGGGATTGGCGCTGAACTGGATGCTGGATGCCGTGGACGCCTTCGGCACGCCGCTGCCCGGACAGGTCAAGTGGTGGGCGGCAGGCGGTTTCGCCGCGGTCGCGCTGGGAATCGTGAGCCTGTGGGACTCGAAGGCGCTGCGCAAGATCACGGCGGTGCTCACCATCGTCTTCGCGCTGGTCTCGGCGACCCTCGGCATCAACGCGGCCTTCGGGCTGGATCGCAATCTCGGCGACCTGCTGGAGATCTCGACGCTGGCGCCCGTCGGGGCGCTGCCGAAGCCCCTGGCGACGCCCACCGCTTCTGCCGACCCCCAGCCGCTGTACGCCACCTGGAAGGCTCCGGCAGACATGCCGCGCCAGGGCGAGGTGAGGCAGCTGTCCGGTGCGCAGCGCATCCCCTCCACGGCCGGGTTCGTGCCGCGCGACGCATCGATCTACCTGCCGCCGGCGGCTCTCGTGAAGGATCCGCCGGCGCTGCCCGTGATGGTGCAGATGATGGGCCTGCCCGGGAGCCCCACCCCCACCGCCATCAAGACGGCCGTCGACGCGTACGCCGCGAAGCACGACGGACTGGGCCCCATCGTGATCGTCGCGGACCAGCTGGGATCGTCGCGGCAGAATCCCGGATGCGCGGACTCGAAGGCGTTCGGCGGCGTGAACACGTACTTCAACGTCGACATCCCGAACTGGATCCGCACTCACCTGCGCGTGCTGCCGGGACCCGCGAACTGGACCATCAGCGGATACTCCAACGGCGGGGCGTGCTCGTTCCTGTACGGCGCGCAGCATCCCGAGATCTGGGGGTCGCTGCTGGACATCTCCGGCGAGGAGTGGCCGGGCATGGAGAGTCCGAAGCCGGTGGTGAGCCTGGTGTTCGGCGGAGACAGGGCGGCGTTCGACGCCAACAAGCCCGCCAGCGTGCTGGCCGCGCACCCCGGCGCCTACGCGGGGCGCACGGCGGTGTTCACCGCCGGCGGCTCCGATCACGTCTACGGACCGCACGCGCAGCATGCGGCCGAGCTCGCAAAGGCCGCCGGATTCAGCACCACCTACTACGCCGTGCCCGGCGCCGGGCATGTCGGACCCGCGCTGTCCGGCGGCCTCGACGAGGGGCTGCGGGTGCTCGCGCCGCTCTGGGGGCTCCAGCCATGAGGGTCCGCCTGCTGCGGATGCTGCGCGCGCACCCCGTCACCGTGGGCTTCTGCCTGCTGATCACGCTCACCGGCCTGGCCTTCGGCACGCTGCGGGGCGCGCATGCCGAGCGGCTCTCCGTCAGCCCGGAGGGCCTCGAGGCGGGACAGTGGTGGACGCCGCTGACCGCGCTGATCGTGCCGGACTCCGTCATCGAACTGGTCCTGACGGTGGTCCTCGCGGCGGTGGGCCTGGCATATGCCGAGCGACTGCTCGGGTCCTGGCGCACGGTGGTCGCGTTCCTCGGCACCGGCATCCCGGCGATGCTGGCCGGCGTGGGGGTGCAGGACCTGTCGACCGAGCAGGGCGCGGCCTGGGCTCGGATCTCGCGCGAGGTGCTCGATCCCGCCGTCGGCGTGGTCGGTGCGGCCATGGTGGCCAGCGCCTTCGCGCCCGTGCTGTGGCGCAGGCGGATCCGGTTGCTGGGCCTGTCTGCGCTGATCATGTTCACGCTGTACAGCGGCGACATCGACAGTGTGTACCGACTGTGCGCGGCCGTCATCGGCCTGGTCGCCGGCGCCCTTTTCGCACGAGGCCGGGTCCACGTCCCCTGGCGCCGCAGCTCGTTCGGCGAGGTCCGCACCCTGGTCGCGGCCGTCGTCGCGGTCACCGGCATCGGCCCGCTGGTCGTGCTGATCACCGGTCGGGGCGTCGGCCCGCTGTCCCCTCTCGTGCAGGGCCTGCGCGGTGCGGGCGTCGATGCCCTGCTCACGCGCTGCGGCACGAGGCTCTCGGATCACTGCGCGGTCGGGGTCGGTGGTGGATTCGCCGCAGGCTTCGGGCCGCTGCTGATGAGCCTGGTGCCGCTCGTACTCGCCGTCGTCGCCGCTATCGGCCTGCGTGCAGGGCGCCGGGCTGCGCTGCTGCTGGCTGTCGCGGTGAACCTCATCGTGGCGGTGCTGGCCGCGATCAGCATCGGCAGCGACGATCTGCGGCATCCGGTGGAGCTGGCGGTCATCGATCGGTACTTCCCCGGGTTCGCCGTGGTGGGCATCGTGGTGCCGCTGGCCGTCTGCGTGCTGCTGGTGCTCACCCGCCGGCGTTTCGGCGTGCGCGCGGAGCGCGGTGCGGGCAGGCGCTTGGCCGTCACGACTGTGCTGACACTGGTCGTGCTGGCGGGCGCCGACATCGCGATGGTCGTGTCGTCCGGCGTCGAACCGCTCACCAGCGCCCTGGACGCGCTGCGACGGTTCCTGCCTGCGGGCTTCGCGCATGCGCACGTCGTGCATCGCATCGCTGGCATCGCGAACATCGCCCGACAGGCCATCGGCCCGGTGTTCTGGGCTGTGTTCATCGTGGCGATGATGCGACTGCTGCGGAGCCCGGCGAGGGCGCCGGAGAGCGTGGACGACGAGCGCTACCGCGGGCTGCTGCGCGTGCACAGCGGCACCATGGGGTTCCTGGGCACCTGGGAGGGCAACCGGCACTGGTTCACGCCCGACGGCCGCGGCGGCATCGCGTACCGCGTGGTGTCGGGCTTCGCCATCAGCGTCGGGGATCCGGTGGGAGAGGATGCGGATGCCGTGGTGCGCGGCTTCGTGGACCATTGCGATCGGCAGGGACTCTCGCCCGTGCTGTACAGCGTGCACGACGATACGCTGCGCAGCACCCGAGCACTGGGCTGGTCGGACATGCCCGTGGCCGAGGAGACCGTGGTGCCGCTGGAGCGCTTCTCGCTGGACGGCAAGGCGTGGGCGAAGGTGCGCCAGCCGTACCGGCGCGCCGACCGGGACGGCCTGCACGCGGAGTGGACGCGCTGGGTCGACCTGACACCGGGCATGTCGGTGCAGCTGGACGCACTCAGCGAGCAGTGGATCGCCGAGAAGGCACTGCCCGAGATGGGCTTCACACTGGGCGGTGTGGAGGAGCTGCGCGATCCTGACACGGCGCTGATGATCGCCATCGGTCCGCAGGGCGAGCTGCAGGCCATCACCAGCTGGCTGCCCGTGCACGAGGGCGGCGAGCTGGTCGGCTGGACGCTGGACTTCATGCGCCGGGCGGATGGCTCGATGCCGGGCGTGATGGAGTTCCTGCTGGCGTCCGCCGCACTGCGGATGAAGGCCGAGGGACTGGCGTTCATGAGCCTGTCCGGCGCTCCGCTCGCGCAGACCGTTCAGGCGGATGCCTCGGACGGGCGCACGCAGGGGATGCTGGGGCTGCTGACCTGGCTCGGCGGCGTGCTGGAGCCCGCCTACGGGTTCCGGTCGCTGCTGAGCTTCAAGGCGAAGTTCCACCCCGACCGGCTGGCCATGCACATGGCCTATCCCGATGCCGCGCAGCTGCCGGCGATCGGCATGGCCATCGCCCGCGCCTACCTGCCGCATGTCACGCCGTCGGAGTATGTCGCACTGGCGCGCACCCTGCGCGACTGAGCCCCGGTGCTTCGACGGGCTCAGCAGCCCGTGGCTGGCTCCCTGAGCCTGCCAAAGGGGCGTCGTCTCAGTCGTGCGGCCGCGCGGCGACGGGTTCGGGCAGCAGGCGGATGCCGACGGCATCCCCGAACTCCGGGCGGATCCGGGGGGAATGCTGCACGGTGACGTGCTCGCCGGCGTCGGTGCGCACCACGGTGCGGCGGATGCTGCCCAGGAACGTGGACTGCTCCACGGTGCCGCGGGCGTCGGCATCCGCTCCTTCGGCGAAGGCGACGTTCTCGGGGCGCAGGTAGACGTCCACCGGGCCGGACGACGGCGTCTGCAGGGGCAGGCGCCGTCCCCAGACCTCCACCTCCGCGCCGTCGGCGGTGCCCGCGACGATGCTGGAGAGGCCGACGAACGCCGCCACGGATGCCGTGGCGGGCGTGCCGTACAGCTCCTCGGGCGTGCCGATCTGCTCGATGCGGCCCTCGTTCATCACGGCGATCCGGTCGGAGACGGCCAGTGCCTCCTCCTGGTCGTGCGTGACGAACACCGTGGTGATGCCCAGGCGCAGCTGGATGCGGCGGATCTCGTCGCGCAGCTGCACGCGCACCTTGGCATCCAGCGCCGAGAGCGGCTCGTCCAGCAGCAGCACCTTGGGCTCGGTGACCAGCGCTCGGGCCAGTGCCACGCGCTGCTGCTGTCCGCCGGAGAGCTGGTGCGGGAACTTGCCGGCGTGCTCCTCGAGCCCCACCAGCGCCAGCGCGTCGAGGGCGCGCTTGGCGGCATCCGCTCTCCCTACTCCGCGTCGACGCAGGCCGAAGGCGGTGTTCTCGGTGACGCGCAGGTGCGGGAACAGCGAGTACGACTGGAACACCATGCCGATGTCGCGCTTGTTGGTGGGCACCCGCGAGACGTCGTGACCGCCCAGGAGCACGACGCCGGCGTCGGAGCCCTCCAGCCCCGCGAGCACTCGCAGCAGAGTGGTCTTTCCGCAGCCGGACGGGCCGAGCAGCGAGACGAACTCGCCGGGGGCGATGTCGAGATCGATGCCGTGCAGCACGGTGCTGCCGCCGTAGCTCTTCACGATGGCCTGCAGCTGCACGGCGGTGCCCTCGCCGGCATCGGCGAGCAGCGCGTTGTCCTGCGTGGCGGGAAGGGGAGTGGTCATGAGCGGGCCTTTCGCGTGCCGCGCGCGGCGCGGCCGATGATGAGCAGCAGGACGAACACGAGCAGCAGCGCCAGCAGAGTGAAGATGGCGGGCAGGTACGGGTCCTGGTTGCGGACGACGACCATGGCGGTCTGGAAGACCTGCCGGTTCAGCAGCGAGGCGATCGTGAACTCGCCCAGCACCACGGCCACCGAGATGAGGGATGCCGCCAGCAGACCCTGACGGATGTTGGGTGCGAGCACCTTGACGACCACGCTGAACCAGTTCGCGCCCAGGGTGCGCGCGGCCTCGGCGAGGGTGCGAAGGTCGGCCGCGTCGATGGATGCCTGGATGGCGCGGTACGCGAACGGCAGCACGGTGATGCCGTACGCGAAGGCCAGGGTCCACGTGCCGGTGCCCATCATCCGCGCGATCTGCAGGTAGATCGGCGAGAGGCCGACCACCAGCACGATGGCGGGGATCGAGATGGGCAGCAGCGCCAGGAACTCGAAGTACTGCCGCAGTTTCGGGAAGCGCAGGTGCACCAGGATCATGGTCGGCGCCAGCAGCACCAGCACGATCACGACCGTCACCACCGACAGCACGAGCGAGTTGCCCAGGCCAGTCCAGATGGGCTTGATCATGCTCGCAGACGCCGGATCGAACAGTGCCGCCCAGTGCACGAGCGAGTAGCCGCCCTTCTTGTCGTCGCGCAGCGTGTACAGGAACGTCGAGATGAGCGGGATGGCGAAGAACGCGCCGACGAGGATGCCGACGATCCAGCGCGTGAGGCGAGAGGGGGCGAGCGCGTTCATGCCTGCCACCTCGCAGCCCGGCGCTGGATGAGCGAGTAGACGGCCATCACGATGCCGACCACGATGATCATGCCCAGCGCCAGCGCGCCGGCCAGGTTCTCACGGCCCAGCACCGTCTCGCTGGTGAGCGCCGCGCGGATCTGCAGCGGCACGATCTGCGAGCCCTGGCTGATGAGCGCGGCGGCTGTCGCGTACGACGAGAACGCGTTGGCGAACAGCAGCAGCAGGCTGGCCAGGAACGACGGAGCCAGCACGGGGAACCCGATCTGCATCCAGAAGCTGCGGCGGGTGCCGCCCAGGGTGGCGTTGGCCTCGGCCCACTGCGGCTTGAGCGCGGCGAGGGCGGGCATGAACGTGATCACCATCAGGGGGACCTGGAAGTAGATGTAGGGCAGGAGGAGTCCCGGGACCTCGTAGATCCAGTTGCCCTCGGCGAAGATGTTGATCCCGAACGCGTCCTTCAGCAGCACGGTGATCACGCCCTGGATGCCGATGGTCGAGATGAATGCGAAGGCCAGCATCACGCCGCCGAACTGCGCGAGCACTCCGGAGGCGGCATCCACCGACTGGCGGATGGCTCCCTCGGGGTTCAGGCCCAGCATGGCGTAGCAGACCAGGGCGCCGGCGACGGCGCCGGCGACGGCCGTGAGCAGGGACACCCAGGCGGAGTTGGCGAATGTCTCCAGCACCACCGGGTCGGTGAGAGCCGACAGGTTGCTCCAGGTGAATGCGCCGGTCTTCGTGAAGAACCCGCTGCCGATGGCCAGCACGGTCGGCAGAGCCAGGAACAGCAGCACGTAGGCGGCGAACGGGGTCAGCCCCAGCCACGCCCAGGATGCACTGCGCCGAGCCGTTCCGGCGAGTGCGGGAACGGGGGCGGATGCCGAAGCATCCGCCCCCGCGGTGACGGCGGTCGTCACTGGATCGCCGCCGCCCACTTCTCGCCGAGCAGCTTGCCGGCGTCGGTGCTCTGCTTCTCGGTGGGCACGACCGTCTTCTCCGGCACCTTCGGGAGCGTGGCCGCCAGCTTGGCGTCGATCGTGCCGGCGGTGGTCATGGCCTCCATGCGGGCCGGACGCGCGCCGCCGCCCAGGTACAGGTTCTGGCCCTCGTCGCTGTACAGGAACTCCTGCCACAGGCGGGCGGCGGCCGGGTGAGAGGCATCCTTGTTGATGGCCTGGTTGTAGTAGCCGGCGTAGCCGACTCCGGGCAGGACGGTCACCTTCCAGTTCTTGACGTCCTTGGAGTAGGCGGCGTTCAGGTAGTCCCAGTCGAACACGACCGGGGTCTCGCCGCTGGCCACGGTGGCCGGGGTCGGGTCGACCTTCAGGAAGTTGCCGGACTTCTGCAGCTCGGCGAAGTAGTCGATCCCGGGCTGGAAGTCGTCCAGTGTGCCGTCGGACTGCACGGTGGCCAGGCCGATGGCGGCGAAGGCCGCGCCGGCCTGCGTGGGGTCGCCGTTGATCGCGACGGAGCCCTTGAACTTCGAGCTCTTCAGGTCGTCGAGGCTCTTCGGCTCGGGGAACTTCGAGGAGTCGTAGCCGATGGACATGTACCCGCCGTAGTCGCCCACGAAGAGCCCGGTGGACTCCTTCAGCTCGGCGGGGATGTCGTCCCAGGTCTGCACCTTGTAGGGGGCGAACACGTCGGTGTTCGCCAGCGCGACGGCCAGGCCCAGGTCGAACACGTCGGGGGCGGTGTCCAGGCCCTTGTTGGTCTTGGCCGCCTGGATCTCCTCGGCGCTGGAGACGTCGGGCGACTGCTCGTTGATGGTGATCTCGGGGTACTTCTTCTTGAACGCGTCGAGGATGGCGCCGTAATTGGCCCAGTCGTGCGGGAGGGCGATGACGTTCAGCTGCCCCTCCTTCTTCGCCGCGGCCTCGAGATCCGCGAACGAGCCGAAGTCTGTGACGGAGGTCGCGGTGGCCGCCTTGGGCGCGTCGCCGCCGTCGGAGCCGCCGTCGGTCGTGGCGCCCGAGCACGATGTGAGCAGCAGTGCCGCGGCCGTGGCCAGTGCGATGCCGGCGCCCAGGCGCGCGCGGCGGGTGTTGATTGCCATGTCTTCCTCTCGGATCTCCGGTCGGTGCCGGGTCGGGAACGGGAGGAACGCTATGCGTCTCCGGTGACGTCCCGGGGCTCGGCCGGTTAACGCGAGGTTATCGGACTGTGTGCCCCGGAGTCTCGCATTTCGGGGCGTGGAGAGTGGGGAGTCGTGCGTCTGGCATCCTGATAGCTGATGGACATCGGAACGCTCCTCGGTCTCGAACAGCTCACCTGGGGCATGCTCGTGCTCATCGTCGTGGCCGCCTTCGGCGCCGGCTGGATCGACGCGGTGGTGGGCGGCGGCGGGCTGCTGCAGCTGCCGGCGCTGCTGCTGATCCCCGGCATCCTTCCGGTGCAGGCGCTGGCCACCAACAAGCTCGCCGGAGTCTTCGGGACGACGACATCCGCCGTGACCTATTACCGGCGTGCGAAACCCGACCTGCGCACGGCCATACCGATGGTGGTCATCGCGCTGGCGGGATCGTTCGGTGGAGCGGCCGTGGCGATCGTGCTGCCGGCATCCGCCTTCAAACCCATCATCGTGATCGCGCTGCTGGCAGTCGCGATCTTCACGTTCTTCCGGCCCGAGCTCGGGGCCGCGACGAAGCTGCGCTACCAGGGTCGAAGGCACCACATCACGGCCGGGGCGATCGGGCTGGTGATCGGGTTCTACGACGGGCTGATCGGGCCGGGCACAGGCACGTTCCTGGTGATCACGCTCGTGGCGCTGCTGGGCTACGACTTCCTGCAGTCCAGCGCCAAGGCCAAGATCGTGAACCTGGCCACGAACCTCGGCGCGCTGCTGCTGTTCATCCCGCATGGCGCGGTGCTCTGGCTGTTCGGGGCGATCCTGGCGGTGGCGAATGTGGCCGGCAGTTACCTGGGTTCGCGGATGGCCATCGCCCGCGGCTCCACGTTCATCCGCGTGGTGTTCCTGATCGTGGTGGTGGGTCTGATCGGCAAGCTCGGCGTGGACGTGTGGAACGAGAACCTCGAGCCGTTCCTCGCCGCGCTGCGCTGACCCTCACGCATTCTCGCAGCCCTCCGCCGAGACCCCTCCGCAGCGCCGAGACCCCTCCTGAGTCGCGTCGCCCACGAGGGGTTTCGGCGGTCAGGAGGGGTCTCGGCGGCTGCGGTTCGAGCGCTCAGGCCTCGGCGGGCTCCTCGTCCTCGTCCTCGGGGACGAAGTCCACGCCGGCCTCGGCGCGCTGCTCGGGGGTGATCGGGCCGGGCGCCTCGGTGAGCGGGTCGAAGCCGTTGCCGGACTTCGGGAACGCGATCACCTCGCGGATCGAGTCGGTCTTGGTCAGGTGCTGCATGACGCGGTCCATGCCCAGCGCGATCCCGCCGTGCGGCGGGGCGCCGAACTTGAAGGCATCCAGCAGGAAGCCGAACTTCTCGTCGGCCTGCTCCTCGCTGATTCCCATCACCTTGAAGACCCGCTTCTGGATGTCCTCGCGGTGGATGCGGATCGAGCCGCCGCCCAGCTCGGAGCCGTTGCAGACGATGTCGTACGCATAGGCCAGAGCGGATGCCGGATCCGTGTCGAACGTGTCCTCGAACTCCGGCTTGGGGCCGGTGAACGCGTGGTGCACGGCCGTCCACGCGCCGGCGCCGACGGCCACGTCGCCCGAGGCCACGGCATCCGCCGCCGGCTCGAACATCGGGGCATCCAGCACCCAGGTGAACGCGAACTCGTCGGGGTTCAGCAGGTTCAGGCGGCGGCCGATCTCCACGCGCGCGGCGCCCAGCAGGGCCCGGCTCTCCTTCGTGGAGCCGGCGGCGAAGAACGCGCAGTCGCCGGGCTTGGCGCCAACCAGCGCCGCGAGGCCCTCGCGCTCGGCCTCGGACAGGTTCTTGGCGACCGGTCCGCCCAGCGTGCCGTCCTCGTTGAAGAGCACGTATGCAAGCCCCCGCGCGCCGCGCTGCTTGGCCCAGTCCTGCCAGGCATCCAGCGTCTTGCGCGGCTGCGAGGCGCCGCCGGGCATGAGGACCGCGCCGACGTACTCCGACTGGAACACGCGGAAGGGCGTCTCGGAGAAGTACGAGGTGGCCTCGACCAGCTCCAGGCCGAAGCGCAGGTCGGGCTTGTCGGAGCCGTACTTGGCCATGGCGTCGGCGTAGGTCATCCGCGGCAGAGGGAGCTGCACGTCGACGTCGATGGTCTTCCACATCGCGACGATGAGGGACTCCATCATCTCGATGATGTCCTCCTGCTCGACGAAGCTCATCTCGATGTCGAGCTGCGTGAACTCCGGCTGGCGGTCGGCGCGGAAGTCCTCGTCGCGGTAGCAGCGCGCGATCTGGAAGTACTTCTCGATGCCGCCCACCATCAGCAGCTGCTTGAACAGCTGCGGGGACTGCGGCAGCGCGTACCAGCTGCCGGGGCGCAGGCGAGCGGGCACCAGGAAGTCGCGGGCGCCCTCGGGCGTGGAGCGGGTGAGCGTCGGGGTCTCGACCTCGGTGAAGTCGCGGCCGTGCAGCTCGTCGCGGATGGCCTTGTAGACGTCCGAGCGCAGGCGCATGGCGGCGGCGGGAGCCGGGCGGCGCAGGTCGAGGTAGCGGTGCTTGAGACGGGTCTCCTCGCCGATCGGGTCGCTCTCGGCGAGGCCGGAGGAGACCTGGAAGGGCAGGGGAGCCGACTCGTTCAGCACCACGACGTCGGTCGCGATGAGCTCGATCTCGCCGGTGGGCAGGTTCGGGTTCTCGTTGCCCTCGGGTCGGCGCTCGACGGTGCCGGTGACCTTCAGCACGAACTCGCTGCGCAGCGGGTGCGCAACCTCCTCGTCGCGGATGACGACCTGCGCGATGCCGGACGCATCGCGAAGATCGATGAACGCCACGCCTCCGTGATCGCGGCGACGATCGACCCAACCCGAGAGGGTGACGGTCTGACCGATGTGCTCGGCTCGCAGTGAGCCTGCCGTGTGTGTGCGAAGCACGGAGGATTCCTTCTGATCGGGGAATATGGACCGCTCCAGTCTACGTGGGGCGTCGCGGGGCCCAGCATCCGCTCTGGTCGGCGCGGAGTGCGTCTGCTGAGAACCGGAGGACTGCCGGGATCCGGACGGAAACGGCGTTGATCGTCCGGTTCTGGGCGATCCTCCGGTTCTCGGCAGCCGCGATACGGTGAGGGCATGCCGGCATCCCGTCTTCACCTCGTCCGCCACGGCGAGGTCTTCAACCCGAAGCACGTGCTGTACGGGCGACTCCCGGGCTACCACCTCAGTGAGGCAGGGCACGCCATGGCCCGCGCAGCGGCCGAGCACGTCAAGGGACTCGACCGGCCGGTCGCACTGCTGCGGTGCTCGCCTCTGCAGCGCACCCAGGAGTCGGCGGTGCCCTTCGCCGAGCTGTTCGAGCTGACTCCCGCGACCGAGGAGCGCATCATCGAGCCCACGAACGTGTTCGAGGGCAAGCGGATGTCGCGTGCGCTGCGCAACCCGATGAACTGGTGGCAGCTGCGCCGCCCCTCGGTGCCCAGCTGGGGGGAGCCGTACCGGTCCATCGCGGATCGGATGCTGGCCGCCATGAACGACGCGTGGGATGCCGTGGACGAAGGAGACGTGGTGCTGGTCTCGCACCAGGCGCCGATCTGGATCACGCACCTGGCGGTCGCCGGCATCCGCCTGCAGCACGACCCCCGCACCCGTCGCTGCGCGCTGTCCAGCGTGACGAGCTTCGAGCGCGTCGGCGACGTGTGGCGCGAGGTCGCCTACGCCGAGCCTGCGGCATCCGGAATCGACGTCGGCGCCGTCTGAGAGGGTGGGCATTCCAGAGCACTCATAGGATTCCCGCGTACGATTCCCAGCGTGTCCTCGCCCGTGCCCTCCCGACGCGACGTGCTGCGCTTCGGCGCTGCGGCGCTCGCCGGAGCCCTCGCCATCGGCCTGAGCGCATGCGCTCCCGACTCGGCCACCGAGGCCTATCTCAACGGCGATCAGAAGGCGTACACCACCAAGGACTTCCGGGTCGTGGAGATCCCCGCCGACAAGCGCAAGGCGCCGGTCGACTTCGGCGGCACCACGGCTGCCGGCGAGAAGTTCGACAGCTCGTCCATCAAGGGCCAGGTCGCGGTCGTCAACTTCTGGTACGCCACGTGCGGCCCGTGCCGCGTGGAGGCGAAGGACCTCGAGGCCACCTACCAGAAGCACAAGGCCGACGATGTGGTCTTCATGGGCGTGAACATCTACGACCAGGCCGCCACCGCCCAGGCGTTCGCCGAGAAGTACGGCGTAACCTACCCGAGCCTGATGGACGCCGATTCCGGGCAGGCCAAGCTGGCCTTCGCCAAGGTCGTGCCCATCCAGGCGCCGCCCACCACCCTCGTGCTCGATCGGCAGGGGCGCGTGGCCGCGCGCATCATCGGCCCCATCGACGGCGTCTCCATCCTGTCGACGCTCATCGAGGACGCGCTCAAGGAGAAGGCGTGAATCCGGATGCCGTCATCGGCGCCGGCGCGCTGTGGCTGGCCATCCCGCTGGCGATGCTCGCCGGCCTCGTCTCGTTCCTCTCTCCGTGCATCCTGCCGCTCGTGCCGGGGTACCTGGGATTCATCGGGGGAGCGGCCGGTGTCTCGACGGGGCGGGGCGACGCAGCGACGGGCTCAGCGACCCGGGTGAAGACTCAGGCCGGGACCCAGCGACGCCGGATGCTGCTGGGCGTGCTGCTGTTCATCCTGGGCTTCACGATCGTGTTCGTCGCGTACACGATCGTCGGCGGTGCAGCATCCGTCTTCTTCCTGCAGTGGGGCGATCTGATCACCCGCATCCTGGGCGTGGTCGTCATCGCGATGGGCCTGGTGTTCCTGGGCTTCTTCGGCTTCGCGCAGCGGCAGTTCAAGATGCAGGTCAACTCCACGACGGGTCTGATCGGCGCGCCCCTCCTGGGCATCACGCTCGCGATCGGGTGGGCGCCGTGCACCGGCCCCACGCTCGGAGCCATCATCAGCGTCGGCTGGACTCTCGGCGATCCCTGGCGTGCAGGTCTGCTGGGCGTGGCGTACTCGCTGGGCCTCGGCATCCCGTTCCTGCTGGTCGCGATGGGCTTCGGCTGGGCGACCTCGGCGACCGCGTTCATGCGACGCCACATCCGCACCGTCAACATCATCGGCGGCGCGCTCCTCATCCTTCTTGGCGTGCTGATGGTGGCGGGCCTGTGGACTCAGATCATGTCGAGCATCGGGGCGGTGATGAGCAGTGTCATCCTCCCCCTCTGAGGGCAGCGGCAAGGGCTCCGGAACGAAACAGCGGATGCCCCAGGACGGCTCGTCGGCGGCATCCGATCCGCTGCGCCCGGCCGACCACATCGATTCCGCGCCGGTCGACGACTCGATCACGCAGCCGAAGCTCGGCCTGATCGGGTGGTTGCGCTGGGGCTGGCGGCAGCTGACCTCCATGCGCGTCGCGCTGATCCTGCTGCTGTTCCTGGCCATCGCGGCCATCCCGGGGTCCGTCTTCCCGCAGCGCTCCGCCGACCCTAACGGCGTGGTGAAGTACAAGGCCGACAACCCGGACCTGTTCCCGGTGCTCGACAAGCTCCGCCTCTTCGACGTCTACTCCTCGCCGTGGTTCTCGGCCATCTACCTGCTGCTGTTCATCTCGCTGATCGGCTGCATCATCCCGCGCATCAAGCACCACGCCAAGGCGCTGCGCGCGCTGCCGCCGCGCACTCCGGCACGGCTGGCGCGGCTGGAGGACCACCGGTCCGTCACGCGCGAGGCGACGGATGCTGCCAGCGCCATCGATGTGGCCGAGAAGCAGCTCAAGGCGCTCGGCTATCGCGTGGCCCGCTACGACCGCGGCAGGGTCTGGTCGGTGTCGGCCGAGCGCGGTTACTGGCGCGAGACCGGCAACCTGGTCTTCCACATCGCGCTGGTCGGCATCCTCATCACGGTCGGCGTGGGCGGCGGCTACGCCTACACCGGCCAGAAGGTCATCGTCGAGGGGCAGACGTTCGTGAACGTGCTCATCGACTACAACTCCATCAACCAGGGTCGCTTCGTCTCCGACGGCGCGTTCGAGCCGTACGCCATGACGCTGAACAGGTTCGACGTCACCTACCAGGGCTTCGGCAAGCCCGGTGCGGGCCAGGCCGGGAACTTCAAGGCCCACCTGTCCGTGCGCGAACCTGACGGCACGACCACCAAGGGCGCTGTCGAGGTCAACCACCCGCTGAGCATCGGCGGCGACAAGATCTACCTGCTCGGCAACGGCTACGCCCCCACCATCACGGTGCGCAACAAGGCGGGCGAGAAGGTCTTCAGCCAGCCGGTCGAGTTCCTTCCGCAGGACGCCAACATGACTTCGCTGGGCGTGGTGAAGATCTCGGATGGGATGCCGGAGCAGCTGGGCCTGATCGGCTTCTTCTACCCGACCGCTGTCAAGCTCGACTCGGGCGCGTTCACCTCTGCGCACGGCGGCCTGAACATCCCGCTGCTGACGCTGGACGTGTACGAGGGCGACCTCGGCATCGACAGCGGCAAGCCGGTCTCGGTGTACCAGCTGGACACCAACGGCATGACCAAGCTCAACGGGCGCGGCACCGACGTCAAGTCCATCCAGTTGCAGCCGGGCGAGACCGCCGATCTTCCCGACGGACTGGGCACGGTGACCTTCGACAACGAGGCGCCCCAGGGCGCCAAGGACTTCTCCCAGTCGGTCAAGCGCTACGTGTCGCTGCAGATCAACCACGACGACTCGGCCATCTGGGTGCTCGGCTTCGCGCTGCTGGCGCTGGCCGGGCTCGGGCTGGCGCTGTTCGTGCCCCGTCGCCGGATGTGGGTCAAGGCCACGGCATCCGATGACGGAGCCGTCCACCTGGAGTACGCTGGCCTCGCGCGTGGCGAGGATCCCACCCTGGCCGCTGCCGTGGACGACCTCGTCCGCGGGCACGAGCGGCTGCTCGATGCGGCCGCCTCGCGGCACCCCGTGAAGGGAGCATGACATGCCCGATCTGGATTCCATCTCGATCCTGACGCTGTGGACGGCCATCGCCATCTACGCCGGCGCCTTCATCGCCTACGCGTTCGACCTGGCGCGCCGTTCGTCGACGGTGAAAGCCGAGGAGCGGATGCTGGTGATGTCCGACGGCACGGTGGCACCGGCCCCGGTCGACGGCGCCCCCGCCCTCGACGACAAGGGCGAGCCCGTCAAGCAGCGCTTCGTGATGGCCCGTATCGGCACGTCGCTGATGGTGCTGGGCTGGCTGTTCCATCTGACGGCCGACATCACGCGAGGGCTGGCCGCGGGCCGTGTGCCCTGGGCGAACCTGTACGAGTTCGCCATGACCGGCACGCTGCTGATCGTGCTCGTGTTCCTCGTCACGCTCACCAGGATCGACCTGCGCTACCTGGGCACGTTCATCTCCGGTCTGGTGGTCGTGCTGCTGGGCGCTGCGGCATCGAACTTCTACGTGATCGTCACGCCGCTGGTCGACCCGCTGAAGTCGGCCTGGCTGGTCATCCACGTGTTCGTGGCGTCGCTGGCCGTCGGCATCCTCGCTCTGGCCTTCGCCCTGTCGGTCATGCAGCTGCTGCAGTCGCGACGCGAGCGCCGCATCGCCGAGGGCGTGGAGAACGCCGGTCCGGCCTTCCTGCGGACCCTGCCGAACACCGTGCGCCTGGAGAACCTCGCCTACCGCTTCGCCGTCGTCGGCTTCATCTTCTGGACGTTCACCCTCATCGCCGGCTCCATCTGGGCGCAGGACGCCTGGGGTCGGTACTGGGGCTTCGACGTGAAGGAGACCTGGACGTTCATCATCTGGGTGCTCTACGCCGGCTACATCCACGCTCGCGCCACCCGCGGTTGGCGCGGCACCCCGTCGGCGTGGCTGAACATCACGGGCTTCGCCTCGGTGCTGTTCAACTTCACCGTCGTGAACGTGTTCTTCAAGGGCCTGCACTCATACTCCGGCCTGAGCTGAGCTGAGGCACCAGCGGAGCTGGCGCGGCTCACTTCGGGGCCGGAGCTGACAGGGCTTCTGGTTTCGCGTCCGGCACTTCTGTTCGCGCCGTAGTTTCCTGCGCGCGCTGCGGATATATGCGCCGCAGGAGTCAAGAACAGCCGCGCGAAGCAGAGGATCCGCCTCAGCGACTGTCTTGGCGGCCCCGAGCTGGGGCCCACCTGCTTCCGCCGCAGATCCCGTTAGCGCTGCATATCTCGGCATCCGATCCTGTCCGCGGGGCGAGGGGCTGAGCGAGAACTGCCGCGCGGGGCGAGGGGCTGAGCGAGAACTGCCGCGCGGGGCGAGGGGCTGAGCGAGAACTGCCGCGGAAATCCCGTGCCCGGGTAGGGTCAGGCGGCGGCGAGCACCCGCTTCGTCGAGGTCGTGCGACGGGTCGTGACGGCCAGGGTCGCGGCGCCCAGCGAGAGCACCGCCCACACCACCAGTCCCGCGAACGCTGAGCCGTTGGGGATGATCAGGCCGCCCAGCGCGGGCGCCGTGGGCATCGCGGCGCCGAGGCTCGCCAGCCAGCCGGGGATCGTGGAGATCAGCCCTGTGGCCACGGCCAGCACGCCCACGAGGGCGCTGACCCAGCGGCCGATCCCGCCGAGCACGGCCACCAGCGCCTGATTGACCGCGGCGAACGCGATGCCCGCCAGCACGGCGAATCCGGCGAAGCCCCACCAGGTGGCGGCGTCGTACGAGGCGACGATCTGCACGATCAGCGCGACCAGCAGACCCTGGCCCGCGCCGAGCGCCGCCGCGGGCCAGAAGCCGCGCAGCACCATGCCGAACGACGAGCGCCGTGAAGTCAGCGCGTCACCGGGCACGGCGCGCAGCGCGATGAACGACGCCAGTGCCCCGAACCACAGCACCACTGCCGACAGCAGGGGGATCGCGGTCGGACCGAACATGCTGTCGGATGCCGAAGCCTTCACCGGGTCGGCGATCACGGAGGCGAGCTTCGTGGACTGCTGCTCGTCGAACGACGGCAGCGAGGTGGAGGCGGTCTTCAGCCCGTCGGCCAGTCTGCTGGTGCCGGTGGCCAGGGAGTCCACGCCGGTCGCGAGCGAACCGGCGCCGTCGGCGAGAGCGGTTGCGCCGTCGCCGAGCTGCGTCGCGCCGGAGCCCACCGCGCGGACGCCGTCCGCCAGCTGCGCCGCGCCCGTGGAGAGGCCGCGGGCGCCCGTGGCCGACTGATCGACGCCGGCTGCCAGCTGCCCGAGTCCGCCGCCGAGCCGGGACGCCGCAGCCCCCGCGGTGCGCATCTGCTTGGCGATCTCGGCCGGTGCGGCCTTGTCGAACTGGTGCAGACCCGCCGCGGTTCCGGCCGCGGCCTGGCTGGCCAGGTTCGCGCCGTCGCTCAGCGCCGGCAGCTGCTGCTGCATGCCTGCCAGGCCTCCGCAGACCTTGTCGAGCAGAGGATCGGCGCCGGGCGTGGCCATGCCGCACGCCTGCATCAGACCGTCCACACCCGACTTCACCTGTGCGACTCCGTTGGCGACGCCGGCCGTGGCCTCGGCTGCGCCGTCGGCGCCGGTGAACAGCTGGTCCGGCACGAGACCGTTCTTCTCCAGCGTCGCGGCGCCCGAGTCGAGGCCCTGTCCGAGCTGCGTGGCCCCAGCGCCGGCCTCGCGGGCCTTGGACGCGATGGTGTCGAGCCCGGATCCGAGCGATGCCGCACCGCCGGAGAGCTGCGCGGCCCCGGTGACCAGCTTGTTCGCGCCGTCCGCCAGACCGTTCGCGCCGTCGGCGAGCTTGGTCGCCCCGTCCGGAAGCGCCGTAGCGCCGTCGGCGGCAGACCGCGCGCCTTCGGCGAGCTTGACCGCGCCGTCGGCGGCCGTGCCGATCTGGTCGCCGATGGTCGTGAAGCCGACCAGCACGTTCCCGATCGTCGCCTCGCTGAGCATCGATCCGGTGGAGGATGCCGCGACAGCGGCGATCTGGTTCGTGATCAGGTCATCGGCGACGCGCCCGTCCGGCGGGGTCGTCACGGTGATCTTCGCCTGCTTGGGAGCATCCGCACCGCCCTTCTGCAGTGCGGCCCCCGCGGAGGTGGCATCTGCCGAGAACGACTTCGGGATCGTCACGACGGCCTGGTACGTACCGTCACCGAGACCCTTCGCGGCATCCTTCTCGTTGGAGATCACCCAGGTCAGGTTGGACTTCGCATCATCCGAGCCCTTCACGAGGCCCGACGCCAGCTGCCGTCCGAGCGGCGTGTACTGGCCGTCGATGGTGACGGGCTTGTCGAGGTTCACGACCGCGGCGGTCATGGACTCGAGTCGATCGGTCGGGTTCTGCAGTGCCGTGACGAGGATGCCGCCGATGATCGCCGGCAGCAGCAGCACGCCGATCAGGGTCAGCCAGGTGATGGGTCGGCGCGAGCGCGCGCGTTCGATGGGGAGAGTCATGCGGTCACCTCGGTCGTGTCGGAGGAGGAATCGGTTCGCCGAGACCCCGTGCTGTCGTCGACGCCCCGTGCTGCGGGCGTCCGCAGGTCGGGGTCTGGGCGAGAAGTCGGGGTGTCGGCGGAAGTGCGAGACGGGGTGCGCAGATCGACGACGGATGCCGGCGTGCGGCGCGCGTCCGCGAAAAGGGCCTGCGCGGCAGCAGCGTCCGTCGCGGTGGCCAGCACGGCGACATCAGGACCGGCATCCCGCAGGCGGGCGGCCAGCTGATCGCGGTCGGCGGGGGTGAGCCGGTCGACACCGTCGAGGATCACCAGCGACGTGCGGCCGCGCAGCGCCTCGGCGACCTGGGCGGAGGAATCCGCCTCGCCGAGCATCGCGATGCCGACCCGTGAGCGCACCCAGGCCGCACGGCCGGGGAGCAGGTATCCGTCGATGCGCAGCATCCCGGCATCCGCTTTCGCCCGTCCTGTGAGAGTGAGCGAGAGCGCGCGCAGCGCGCGGTACGGGGCGCCGGTGACGATCAGCGATCCGCCGGGGGCCAGTCGCAGGTGCACGCCGGAGAGTTCGGCGACGGACAGGTCGTCGGCGGCCAGGATGCTGCCGTCTCCCGGCCATTCGGCCAGCTTGCGCTCGCGCTCCACGGCCTCGCCCTCGATGTCGACGTGCGGGAGGATCCGCTCCATCCAGCGCGGGATGCGCCAGGCGCGATCGCCGAGGATGGCCATCACGGCGGGGATCAGCGTCATGCGCACGAGGAACGCGTCGATCGCGATGCCGGCGGCCAGGCCCAGTGCGATCGGCTTGAGCGAGGAGTCGCCCTCGGGCACGAACGCCACGAACACGGCGAACATGATGAGAGCCGCGGCGGTGACCACGCGAGCGGAACCCGCGAACCCGGTGCGGACGGCCTCGATCGCCGTCGCCCGGTCGGAGCGCGGGGCGTGCACATAGTCCTCCCGCATGCGCGAGACCAGGAACACCTGGTAGTCCATCGCCAGGCCGAACAGCACGCCCATCAGGATGATCGGCATGAAGCTGATGATCGGGCCGGTGCGCGCCACATGCAGTGCATCGGCGAACCAGCCCCACTCGAACACCGCGCCCACCACGCCGAACGCCGCCACGATGGAGAGCAGATAGCCCGCGGCAGCCGTGATCGGCACCCAGATGGAGCGGAACACGACGGCCAGCAGGATCAGCGACAGGCCGATCACGAAGATGCCGAACGGCAGCAGCGCGGCGCCGAGCTGGTCGGAGATGTCGATGGCGACGGCCGTGAATCCGGTGACCTTCAGGTCGATGCCGAACTCCTTCTGCCACTCGTCATGGTGGGAGCGCAGTTCGCGCACCAGGTCGGCGGTCGCAGGGTCGTCGGGTGCCGTGGTGGGGATGATCTGCACGATGCCGGTGTCGGCGGTCTCGTTCGGGGTGGCCAGGGCCACCTCCTTCACGCCGGGCAGCTTCTCGACCGCGTCGCCGAGATCCTTCATGAGGTTCAGCGGATCGTTCGACGTGACGATGGTGCCGGTGAGGATGAGCGGTCCGTTGAAGCCCGGCCCGAACTCCTGCGCGGTCAGGTCGTAGCTCACGCGCGCCTCGGAGCCCTTCGGCAGCACGCCGGCGTTCGGCAGCGCGAGGTTCAGGCTCAGCGCCGGGATGGCCACGACGCCGAGGCCCAGCACGACCGCGACGGTCACGAGCACAGGATGCTTGGTGACACCGCCCACCCAGCGCTGCGCGAAGCCGCGGCGCGGCTGGGAAGTGGGTCCCTGAGCCTGTCGAAGGGCCTTCTCCTTCTTGCGCCGAGACCCCTCATGGCTGTCGAGCCCCCCCTCTGCCGACGTCGCTGCGGAGGGGTTTCGGCGCTGCTGAGGGGTTTCGGCGGAGATGGCGCGACGCGCGTGACGTGCCCGGCCTGTCGCGCGGTGCGCAGCTCGACCCGCCACGCGTCCCTTCACGAAGCCCAGCAGTGCGGGCGTGAGCGTGACGGCGATCATGACGGCGACGGCCACGGCGACAGCCGCGGCGATGCCCATGGTCGTCAGGAACGGGATGCCGGCGAAGCCCAGGCCGATCAGCGCGATGAGCACGGTGATGCCGGCGAACACGACGGCGGAGCCGGCGGTGCCGACCGAGCGCGCGGCGGACTCCTCGGGATCGATGCCGGCGCGCACCTGGTCCTGGTGCCTGGCGACGATGAACAGGGCGTAGTCGATGCCGACCGCGAGCCCGAGCATCAGGGCCAGCAGCGGAGTGGTGGAGGAGACCGTCGCGAACGCGGTCGCGGCGAAGATGCCGGCCATCGAGATGCCCACTCCCAGCAGCGCGGTGGCCAAGGGCAGGCCGGCCACGACGAAGGAGCGGAACGTGACGACCAGCACGAGCAGCGCGATCACCAGGCCGACGGCCTCGGTCAGCGTGACGGTGGGGATGTTCATGGCGAACAGGTCGCCGCCGAGCGCGACCTGCGAACTCTTCGGCAGTGCGGTGCCGAGCTCGTCGACGGTCTTCTTCAGCTCGTCCTTCACCTGCGCGGGCACGTCGGAGGACTGCCCCTTGAACTGCAGGCGCACGATGGCGGCGGTGTGATCGGCGTTGATCATCCCGGTGATGTTCTCGTCGTACGGCGAGGTGGCGGCCAGCACGCCCGGCAGTCCGTCGAGGTCCTTGACGGTCTTCTCGATGTCGGTCTTGTAGGGGGCATCGCGGATGTCGTCCCCGGGCGCGGCGACGACGATGAACTGCGCGTTCGTGCCGCTGACCTGCGGGAAGGTGCGCTCGAGCTGCTCGAGGCCGGCCTGCGACTCGGTGCCGGGAATGGAGAACGTGTTGTCCGTGCCGGAGCCCAGCATGATCGCCCCTGAGCCTGCGATGCCCAGCACGATCAGCCAGCTGATGAGCACGCGCCAGGGATGCCGGAACGACCAGCGACCCAGCGATGACAGGAGAGTGGACACTCGGCCTCCACACAGTTCGATACAAAGATGTATTCAATACGTACATGTATCGTAAGTCGCGAGCGAGGGCGGATGCTGTGCGCCGGGTGTGAACATTCGGCGGCCGCCTCGTGACAGAGTGGGGCTTCAGGAGGAACGATGTCGACACCGGCGACGAGGAGTCGTGAGAACACGCGGGCGCGCCTGCTGGAGGCCGCGACCCAGGTATTCGCCGAGATCGGGCTGGAGGGCGCGACCGTCGAGGCGGTCTGCGAGCGCGCGGGCTTCACTCGCGGCGCCTTCTACTCCAACTTCGAGTCCAAGGACGAGCTGTTCCTGACACTGGCGGCCTCGGTCAGCGAGGCGAAGATGAGCGTCGTGCGCGAGCAGGTCTCTGCTCTGGTCGATGACGGCGCGATCGACGGCTGCGACCCGGTCGAGCTCGTGCAGCAGATCATGGATGCCGGCCCCGACGACCGCCTGGGCGTGATGATGATGAGCGAGATCCGCATCCGCGCGCTGCGCGACCCTGCCTTCGGCACGGCTTACCTCGCGCAGGAGAACGAGATGGTGCGCGGGATCGCCGAGCTGATCCAGGAGATCGTCGACTCCGGGCAGTTCGCGCTGAAGATCGACGCGCAGGAGGCCGCGCGACTGCTCATGATCGTCTGGGAGGGCATGACCGTGCGCGGGGTGATGAGCGGCGACGGCACGGACCGGCTGCGTCGCACGGGAAGCCAGGCTCTTGGACGCATGGTGGAGCTGCTGAAGGCGCAGCCCTCAGGCACCTAGTACTGGATCCCTGAGCCTGTCGCTTGTACTGAGCGAGCGTCAGCGAGTCGAAGTGAAGGGTCGCCTTCAGTCACCCAGCAGCGCGAAGCACCGCTCCAGCCGTGCCAGCCACCAGTCCCGGCGGTCGGCCGGGACCTCCAGGCGCGCCAGCGCCGCGGCATCCGGAATCACCCGCGCAGCCGAGACCGACCCTCCGACCGGACGCGCCTCGGCGACGTCGTCGGCGAACAGCGAGGCCGTGCCCAGCCCGCAGTCGAAGTCGAGTTCGGGAAGGGATGCCGCCAGCGCCGCCCCCTGCGACAGCCCGACGGCCGTGTCCAGCGCGCTGGAGACCACCGCAGGCAGCCCGGTCTCGGCGACGATCCGCAGCGCCCGCCGGGCGCCGCCCAGCGGCTGCGCCTTGATCACGATGAGGTCGGCTGCCTTCGCCTGCGCCACGGCCAGCGGGTCGGCGGCCTTGCGGATGCTCTCGTCGGCGGCGATCAGGATGCCGGTGTGCTTGACGCGGTAGCGCAGCTCGGCGAGCTCGTCGACCGTCGCGCACGGCTGCTCGGCGTACTCCAGGTCGAGCTCGGCGAGCGCATGGATGACCCGTTCGGCCTCGTCGACGTTCCAGCCGCCGTTGGCGTCGATGCGGATGCGGCCCTCGGGACCCATGATCTCGCGCACCGCGCGCACGCGGGCGATGTCGTCGGCCGCGCTCTGACCGCGCTCGGCGACCTTGACCTTGGCCGTGCGGCATCCGTCGAACCGGGCCAGCACCTCGGGCACGCGGGCAGCGTCGACGGCGGGGACGGTGGCGTTCACAGGGATGCGGTCGCGCAGCGGCGCGGGCTGCTCGGCGTACGCGAAGTCGATGGCAGCCGCCAGCCAGGTCGAGGCCTCGGCATCCGCGTACTCGGTGAACGGCGAGAAATCCGCCCAGCCCTGCGGTCCCTCGAACAGCAGCGCTTCGCGCACGTCCACCCCGCGGAACCGGGTGTTCATCGGCAGGGCGACCACGCGCGCGGTCGTGGTGATCTCGGCGAGCGTCGGCGTCATGCGTCCATCATGCCGCGCCGGGCGTCGGCTGCGCACGGGCCGACGCCGCCGGCATCGGGCTGTCAGCCCTGGATGATCTCCTTGATCGTCACCGGCGTCTTCGGCTTGCCGTCGGGCTGACCGTTGTCGGTGCCCTCGGCTGCGATGCCGGCGACGATCTGGGTGCTGGCCGCATCGAGGTGCCCGAACACCGTGTACGAGGGCGGCAGCTGCGTGTCGGCGTAGACCACGAAGAACTGCGAGCCGTTGGTGTCGGGACCTGCGTTGGCCATCGCCAGCGTGCCCGCCGGGTACGTCTCGGTGCCCTTCAGCTCATCGGGGAACGAGTAGCCCGGACCGCCCGTGCCGGTGCCGGTCGGGTCGCCGCACTGCAGCACGAAGATGCCCTGCGTGGTGAGGCGGTGGCAGTTCGTGCCATCGAAGTAGGCCTGTTTCGCGAGCGACAGGAAGCTGCCCACCGTGCACGGCGCGGAATCCGCATCCAGAGTCACGGCCAGATCTCCGGCGCTGGTCGAGATCGTCACGGGCACCTGCCCGGTCGCGGTCGGGTCGGCCGGTGGCGCGGTCACCTTCTTCGCGGCGGGACGCCCGTCGGCCGTGTACGTGCAGGCGCCGGATGCCGCGGGCTGCGATGCAGCCGGAGACGAGCCGGGGGCCGCAGAGTCACCGGTACCCGGTGTCGAGGCGCACCCGGAGAGAGCGAGTGCGGCCGCGGCGCTCAGCGCCAGCAGAGCCAGACGGACACGGGAGGGAGCGGTGAGGGAGTTGCGCACCCGATGATCGTACGCGACCTGCCGCGGCCCCTCCCGCCCCGGAATAGGCTGGATGCCGTGACCGCCGACTTCGTCTCCGACATCTTCGACCCGACCGAATGGGCGCTCGCGCCCGGCGCCGAGGACTACACCGACATCACCGCGCATGTGTCCCGCGACGGCGGCGTCGCCCGCATCGCGTTCGACCGGCCCGAGGTGCGCAACGCGTTCCGCCCCCACACCGTCGATGAGCTGTACCGCGCCCTCGACATCGCCCGGCAGGACCCGCGCATCGGCGCCGTGCTCCTGACCGGCAACGGCCCGAGTCCGAAGGACGGCGGCTGGGCGTTCTGCTCCGGCGGCGACCAGCGCATCCGCGGCCGTGACGGGTACAAGTACAGCGATTCGGCAACGGAGGTCGGCGACCCGGCGCGCGCCGGGCGGCTGCACATCCTCGAGGTGCAGCGGCTGATCCGCTTCATGCCCAAGGTGGTCATCGCCGTGGTCCCGGGGTGGGCGGCCGGCGGCGGGCACTCCCTGCACGTGGTCTGCGACCTGACCATCGCCTCCGCCGAGCACGGCCAGTTCAAGCAGACGGATGCCGACGTCGGCAGCTTCGATGCCGGCTACGGCTCCGCGTACATGGCACGCCAGGTGGGCCAGAAGTTCGCGCGCGAGGTGTTCTTCCTCGCCGAGGAGTATTCCGCGCAGCGCGCCTACGAGATGGGCGCCGTCAACCGGGTCGTGCCGCACGCCGAGCTGGAGAAGGAGGCGCTGGCCATGGCCCGCACCATCCTGACGAAGTCGCCCACCGCGATCCGGATGCTGAAGTTCGCCTTCAACGCCGTCGACGACGGCATGGTCGGCCAGCAGGTCTTCGCCGGCGAGGCCACGCGCCTGGCGTACGGCACCGACGAGGCCGTGGAGGGCCGTGACGCGTTCCTGCAGAAGCGCGATCCGGACTGGTCGCCGTTCCCGTACCACTTCTGATGAGACTTCATCCGGTCGACGGCGCCGACGCGCGGGCGGTGCGCGACGCGCTGCCCGCCGCGGTGGACGGCCGGCGGCCGATCGCGCTGGGGTTCACGCCGGATGCCGGTGACGAAGTGCCGGACAGCACGGCGGTGGTCATCGCGACCTCCGGGTCGAGCGGCGTCCCCAAGCGGGTGGTGCTGAGCGGGGATGCCCTGACCGCCAGTGCCCGGGCGACCGCACGGCGGGTCGGAGATGGGCAGTGGATGCTGCCGCTGTCCGCGGGTTATGTGGCTGGCGTTCAAGTACTCGTGCGCTCGCTGCTCGCAGGGCACGAACCCGTGATGCTGGACGGGCACTTCGGTCCACAGGCCTTCGTGGATGCGACTGCGGCGCTGGATGCCGGCATCCGCTTCACCTCGCTGGTCCCCGCGCAGCTGTCCACCCTGCTGGACGCCTCCACCGAGTTGCCTGCCGTCCGCACGGCGCTCGCCGCCTACGACGCCATCCTCATCGGCGGGCAGTCGCTGCCTGCACCGCTGCGCGAGCGCGCCCTGGAGGCTGGGGCGAGCATTGTGCGCACCTACGGCTCCAGCGAGACCGCCGGCGGGTGCGTCTATGACGGCATCCCGCTGGACGGCGTGCGCGTGGTCGAGATCGACGGCGAGGTGCGGATCGCGGGTCCCACGCTCGCGACCGGCTACCTCGGCGACCCCGACTTGACCGAGAGGGTCTTCGTGCCGGACGACGTCGGCGTGGTCTGGTACCGCACCGGGGACGCGGGAACGGTGTCGGATGCCGGAGTCGTCAGCGTGCACGGCCGCATCGACAACGTGATCGTCTCCGGGGGTGTGAACGTGTCGCTCGATCGCGTGGAGCGGGTCGTCCGCGGTATCCCGGGACTGGCGCAGGCCGTGGTGATCGGGACGACCGATGAGCGTTGGGGCGAGGCATCCGTCGTCTTCGCGACAGAGCTGCAGAACCCGGATGCCGTGCTCGAGACGGTCCGCGAGCGAGTCGCCGCAGAGCTCGGCAAGCCCGCCCGCCCCTCGCACATCCATGTTCTCTCACAGCTGCCGACCCTGGCATCGGGCAAACCCGATCGCGAGGCCCTGCGCCGCCTGCTCCGCTGACCCTAGGCTGGCGCGCATGGCGACTTACACGCACGGGCATCACGCATCGGTGCTGCGCTCGCACAGCAACCGCACCATCGCGAACTCCGCGGCCTACCTAGAGGCGCGCCTCACCCCCGACACCACGCTGCTGGACATCGGCGCAGGCCCCGGCACCATCACCCTCGACTTCGCGAGCCGCGTCGCCCATGTCACGGCCGTCGAGGTCTCCGAGGGCGCACTCGATCTGTCGCGCAGTCTCGCGGCGAAGCGCGGCGTGACCAACATCGACTTCGCCGTGCAGGACGTGCACGCGCTGACCTTCCCCGACGACAGCTTCGACATCGTGCACGCGCACCAGGTGCTGCAGCACGTCGGCGATCCCGTGCAGGCGCTGCGCGAGATGCGCCGTGTCACCAGGCCGGGCGGCGTGGTCGCGGCCCGCGACGCCGACTACGCGGGTTTCATCTGGTTCCCGCTGCTGCCCGAGCTGGACGAGTGGCTGGACCTGTACCGCCGGGCCGCCCGTGCCAACGGCGGGGAACCGGATGCCGGCCGACGCCTGCTGGGCTGGGCCCGCGCCGCCGGCTTCACGGACATCACGGCCACGGCATCCACCTGGTGCTACGCCACCCCCGACGAGCGCGCCTGGTGGGGCGGGATGTGGGCCGACCGGATCGTGGAGTCCGCGCTGGCGCGCCAGCTGACATCGTCCGGTATGGCGACGGATGCCGATCTGCAGCGCATCAGCGACGCGTGGCGCGCCTGGGCGGCCGACGGCGACGGCTGGTACCTGGTGCCGCACGGCGAGATCCTCTGCCGGGTCTGAGGACTCCGGTGGCCATGACTCCGGAGAATCAGAGCCGAGACTGCCCGAATCGTGTTGATCACGGAGCATCACCGCCGGATCTCCGGAGTTATGAACGCGCCGCCCGGATACATCTGAAGGCGGATGTCGGCCGGTGGCCCCGTCCCGTAGCGTGAAGGCGTGATCCGCTCCGTTCCCCGCGCCTGGCTGGTGCTCGACATCGTCGGCAGCGTGCTGGGACTGCTGATCACGCTGCCGGTCTCGCTCATGATGAGCTCAGGCAGCACGAGTATGTGGCTGCAGCCCGAGTGGCTGGCGCTGGGGGCCACGGCCATCGTCGGGACTGCCATGTGGGGTGCCGCTGCCATCGCCCGGTTGAGCCCGGCCATCGCGCTGGGTGCGGCCTGGGCGGCGGCGATCCTCCAGATGGCCTGCGGATTCTCGCCCGCGCTCTACGACGCGGCGATCTTCGTCGTGCTGTTCGCGACCTCCGCGTGGGGCAGCCGGCGCGTGCTGTGGTGGGGCGGCGGCTCGGTCGTGGGCGGAGGCGTGATCGCCGGCGTCTACATCGCCCTGCAGCAGCTCGGCGCGCTGTCGGGCCAGGGCATCGCCAGCACCGTCCGGAGCGTGAGCGTCACCGCCGCGCTCGCCATCACCAGCATCGTCTTCGCCCTGGTCATCGCCTGGGGTGCGGGCCTGCTCTGGCGCGTGATCGCACACGGCCGGCAGACGCGCGAGGCGCAGCTGCAGGCCGAGGCCGCCGCCGCCGAAGAGGCCGAGCGCGTGCGCATCGCCCGCGACATGCATGACATCGTGGCGCACTCGCTGGCCGTCGTCATCGCGCAGGCCGACGGCGCACGCTACGCGGCGAAGGCGCAGCCCGAACTGGCCGAAGAGGCCATGGTCACGATCGCGCAGACGGCGCGGGCTGCGCTGTCGGACGTGCGGATGCTGCTCACCCAGCTGCGTCATCGGCAGGGCGACGGCCCGCAGCCGACCCTCGCCGATCTCGAATCGCTGTTCACGCACGTGCGGCAGGCCGGTGTCGAGCCCCGCGTCACCGTCGATCCGATGCCGCCGGGGGAGCCGCCCGCCGGCATCCAGCTCGCCGTCTACCGCATCCTGCAGGAGGCGCTCACCAACGCACTGCGCCACGGTGAGGGCGACGTGGACGTGCACCTGGCCTGGCTGCCCGACCGCGTCGAGATACGGGTGCGCAACCGCATCGCAGCCGAGAAGGCGGGAGCCGGTGGCGGGCACGGCCTGGTCGGCATGCGCGAGCGCGCCCAGCTGGCCGGTGGCATGCTGACCGCCGGCGCCGAGGGTGCGTGGTTCATCGTGCACGCCGTCCTGCCCATCGGGGCATCCGCCGCGCGGCCGTGACCCGCGAAGTAATCACGCGCGTTCTGCCTTCCGTGGGCGAGGAAGATGGACGTGCGGCAAGGTCGCCGCGTCAGAAGGGGGAGGTCAGGATGATCAAGGTCGTGCTCGTGGACGACCAGGCGCTGTTCCGCGCAGGAGTGCGGATGCTGGTCGGATCGCAGCCCGACATGGACGTGGTGGGCGAGGCCGGCGACGGCCGCGAGGCGCTGGAGGTCGTCACCCGCACCAAGCCCGACGTGGTGCTGATGGACATCCGCATGCCGGTGATGGACGGACTGACCGCCACCGCCGAGCTGCTGAAGAACCCCGAGCCGCCGCACATCGTCATGCTGACGACCTTCGATCTCGACGAGGCCGCCGCGCGCGCCATCCAGCAGGGGGCCAGCGGCTTCCTGCTGAAGGATGCCGAGCCGGAGTTCCTGCTGGCAGCCATCCGCACCGTGGATTCCGGGTCGAGCGTGATCGCGGCATCCGCCACCCGCGAGCTGTTCGCGCACTTCGCCCCCGAGACCAGACCCGTACCGCCGCAGTACGGCGACCTCACTGACCGCGAGCGGGAGATCTTCGCACTGGCCGCGCGCGGCCTGTCCAACTCCGAGATCGCCACCAGGGAGTTCCTGTCCGAGGCGACCGTGAAGACGCACATCAGCCGCATCCTCGCCAAGCTCGCCCTGCGCGATCGCGTGCAGCTGGTGGTGTTCGCCTTCGAGCACGGTCTGAACTGACCTGCCCGGATCATCCTGAGGATGTACGCAGGATGCGACGCACGGGCGATGTGGCCGAGCGGATGCCGGAAATAGCGTCGATGGCATGGAGATCACGACCTCGGACCTCGGCCTCGCGGCCCGCGTCCAGCACCTCAGCAAGTCCTACGGCGCCGGCGACGCCGGTGTGCGCGCCCTCGATGGCGTCAGCGTCGGCATCCGTCGCGGCCAGTTCACCGCGATCATGGGTCCCTCGGGCTCCGGCAAGTCCACGCTCATGCACATCATGGCCGGCCTGGATGCTCCCACCCAGGGGCGCGCGTGGATCGGCGACACCGAGATCACCGGGCTGAGCGATGTGGAGATGACCGTGCTGCGGCGCCGCCGGGTCGGCTTCATCTTCCAGGCGTTCAACCTCGTGCCCACGCTCGACGCGATCGGCAACATCCTGCTGCCCTTCGAACTCGACGGCCGCCGCCCGTCGGCCATCGAACGCGCCCGCATCGACGGCCTCGTCGAGCGGCTGGGCCTGGCATCCCGTCTGAACCACCGCCCGCACGAGCTCTCCGGCGGACAGCAGCAGCGCGTGGCCATCGCCCGTGCCCTGGCCACCGCGCCCGACCTGGTCTTCGCCGACGAGCCCACCGGCAACCTGGACTCCCGCAGCGGCCGCGAGGTGCTGGAACTGCTGGCCTCTGCCAGCCGCGACCACGGGCAGTCGATCGCCATGGTCACGCACGACGCGATCGCCGCGAGCCACGCCGACCGCGTGCTGTTCCTCGGTGACGGGCGCATCACCGCCGATCACCCGCAGCAGAGCGCCGAGCAGATCGCCGCGTACATGCTGGCCGCGGAGGTGGCGGCATGACCGGCCTCGCCGCGGCCGCTCTCGACAGTGTCGTGCCGCAGACCAGCGCGACCGGACACCGGCTGGCCTGGCTGCGCGAGCGGGGGATGGGCGCCAGCATCCTGGTCGCAGCCCTCGCCGCAGCCTTCGGGGTGATCCTCGTCGAGGTCACCGCCTACATCGGCGCCCTGCTGCAGTCCGATCCGTTCCTCGGCGACAGCGGCACGCTGGCGATCGTCACGGCCATCCTGTCGTTCCTGCTGACCGGCGTCGCCATGTACGTCGCCGCCGTCGTCACGGCCAACACGTTCGCCACGATCATCGCCGGTCGCACACGTCGCATCGCGCTGATGCGGCTGATCGGGGCCTCCGCCCGCTCGCAGCGCGCCGAGGTGACCGGCCAGGGCTTCGTCGTGGGACTCATCGGCGCCGCCACGGGACTCGCGATCGGACTCGGGATCTCCTGGCTCGGGATGCTGGTGGGCGCCCAGCTGCTGCAGCGCACGCCCGAGTCGTTCTCGCTCGCACAGCCGTACATCCTGTTGCCCGCCGTGGGCGTGGCTCTGACCACCTGGCTGGCGGCACACATCGGCTCGCGCCGGGTGCTGACCGTCACCCCGCTGCAGGCGCTGGGCGGCTCGGTCGAGCGCACGCGCGACGAGGTCGCCTCGCTGCGCGGCAAGCACATCGGCTCCCTGGTGCTGCTGATCGTGGGCGTCGCACTGCTGGCGGGCGGCGTCGTCATCGGCCTGATCGCACCGTACGGCGTGATCGTGGCCTTCGTCGGCGGCGTGCTGTCGTTCACCGGCCTCGTCACCGGCGCCGACCTGGTGATGCCGCTCGTGCTGCGTCTGGTGGGCAGGATGTTCGGGCGCAGTGCCACCGCCCGCCTGGCGGCCGAGAACGCGCTGCGGTATCCCGAACGCTCAAGCCGGATGGCCATCGGCGTGGTGATGGGCGTCGCCCTGGTGACGATGTTCGCCGTGGCGCTGGAGTCGTGCAAGAAGCTGCTGCTGAGCGGGGGCGACGTGCCGGCGGAGTTCTTCGCGCCCATGGACGCCTTCGCCAACGTGATGATGGTGCTGGTCGCCGTCTCAGCCGTGATCGCCGCCGTGGGCCTGGTGAACCTGCTGACCATCGGCGTCGTGCAGCGCCGCCGCGAACTGGGGCTGCTGCGCGCCATCGGCCTGACGGGCGGCCAGGTGCGCCGCATGGTGCTGCTGGAGGCCGTGCACATCACGGTCGCCGCCACCGCGACGGGTCTCGTGCTGGGGACCGCGTACGGCTGGGTGGCCGCGCAGTCGCTGCTGGGTGCGGTGACCATGCCGCCGGACTTCCAGCCTGCCGGCTTCATCCTCCCGGCCGTGCCGTGGATCCCCGTCGTCGTGATCGTGGCGGCCACCGCCCTGCTGACCGTGATCGCCGCCGTCGCGCCCACCCGCCTGGCGACACGCGTCGCCCCCGTCGAGGCGCTCGCCGCCGACTGACCGCCGCTCGAGGCCGGTGCCGGGCCGGATGGAATTCGTCGCTGCGGATGCCGCTCCGGCCGCGTCTTCCATCCGGCCCGGACCGCTGCGCCGGCGCGGGTCGGATGTGCGTGCGGGCATAGGCTGAGGGGATGCCATCGCCGTTCGATCAGTCGTATTACCAGGTCCGTGTCGAATGGGGGACAGAGGGGCTCGCCCGCGTCGAGGCCTCCGACATCATCGTGGTGGTGGACGTGCTGCGGTTCTCCTCGACCGTGGCGAACATCGTCGCCGATGGCGGGACGGTCGACCTCTCGGATGCCGTGAACTGGTCGACCAACGGGGCTGCGGTGGTCACCGCGGCGGCCGAGACCGGCGCCGTAGTGCTGGTGGGCGGCATCCGCAACGCCGCTGCGACCGCCCGCGCCGTGATGACGCTGCAGGAGCGCCGCGCCGCGCGAACCTCGGTCACCGTGATCGCCGCCGGCGAACGGACTCCCGCCGGCGATCTGCGCTTCGCCGTGGAGGACCAGCTCGGCGTCGGCGCCGTGGTCTCAGCGCTCATCGACCTGGGCGTCGACCACTGCGCGCCGGACGGGGCTGTCGCCGCCGAGGGCTATCGCGCGCTGCGCCGGGCGCTCCGGCACATGCTGGCGGCCAGCGGCTCCGGTCGCGAGATCGCCGACGGGGTTCCGTCGACAGACCGGATGGTCGCCGCCGACATCCGCCCGGCGACCACCGAGGAGGCCGCGGAGCCGGATGCCGTGGATGCCGCCGTCGTGCTGCGCGAGGGCGTGCTGGAGCGCTTCGCCTGATCTCGGGCATCCGCGCGTCGCGCCGTGCGTGGTGCGGCGGCGCATAGGGTCGGAGGATGAGGTTCCTCCCCGCCTTCATCGTCGATGCCGTCCTGGTGCTGGTCTTCGCGGTCATCGGCCGCATCTCGCACGGTGAGGACCCGCTGGGCTTCCTCGTCACGGCCTGGCCGTTCCTCGTCGGACTCGTCGTCGGGCATCTGCTCGCGATGCTCGTGCCCGCACGCCCACGGCGCCCGTGGTCGCTGGGCTGGGGGGTGATCGCGTGGGTCGTGACGGTGGCCGGCGGGATGCTGCTGCGCCTCGCCACCGGCGACACGGCCGAGACTCCGTTCATCATCGTCGCCACGCTCGTAGTGGGAGTGCTGCTGCTCGGCTGGCGCCTGATCGCGCTGCTGGTGCGCCGCTACCGCGGACCCCGCGAAGCCGACTGAGGCGGCCTGGATCCCGCTGCTGATCAGCGGGGGAGCTGCGCTGCCAGGCGGTCGGCGGCGGTGATCTCGCGGCGCGTCCAGGTGAACAGGTAGCGGCGGTCGAACCGGCGCGAGCACACCGCGCACGACGTCTCGCGTGACGGCCTGCGGTGCCGGTAGGTCGTGTGCCCCGACGGGCACCGCCCCACCCACGGCGCCAGCTCGGTGGCGGTCTCGCCGCGGTGCGTGGTGCCGCCGACGTAGCCCAGGTCGCGCGCGATGCGCTTCCACACGGCACCGTGGCCGGCGGTGTGCCCGGCCAGCGCGTGCGCCACCTCGTGCAGCAGGACCTGATGGATCTCGTCGTCCTCGAACCGGGCCGCCAGATAGCGCGAGACCGTGATGCGCCTGCGCTGGTAGTCGCACAGGCCCGCGCGGCGCTTGGCATGGTCGAAATCGAAGGTCCACGACTCGTCGAGGTGCAGGGCGATCAGCGCCTGTGCCCAGACGCGCACGCGGTTCAGATCGGCCATGAGATCAGCGTAAGGCGGACCGCCGACACCGGGATCAGATCAGGACGTCGACGTTCTCGGTGCTGCGGCGCTCGGCGGCCTCGATGGCGCGCAGCGCCTTCTCCAGCTCGGCATCGTCGGCGCCGGCCTCGCGGCGCAGGAACAGCGAGCGCTTGAAGCTCTCCCTGGCCTCGGCGAACTCCCGCGCCTCGTACGCGTTGCGGCCGCGGTGCTGGTGCGCGAACGCCGCGATGCCCGCCCAGCGCTGTCCCTCCGCCTCGTCGGCGACGTGCAGCAGCTCCTTGGCCGCAGCCTCGTGCGCACCACGGTTCTGCAGCACCGTCGCGTGCAGCACGCGGGCGCGCAGCAGGTCCTTCCGCGTGCCCGCCATGCGCGCCTGGCGCACGGCCTCCTCGGCGGCTTCCAGCGCCTCGTCGAGCCGGTCGAGCACCTTCAGCAGGAACACGCGCTCCATCAGCAGGGGCAGGCTGCGCTGGTGCTCGATCTCCTCGAGCCGCATGCGGCACTCCCGCTCGTCGACGATCTCGCGCAGAGTCTCCGGGTCATAACCCTGGATCACATTCACGACTGCTCCTCTCCGCGTCGTCCCAGTCTGCCTCGCGCTTCCGAGAACCCGTCGAGGCACGCCCGGCTCACCTCAGGAACAGCGAGGAATCCGGCTTCGGGGAGGCCGTGGCGTCGGCATCCGTCACGATCTGCGCGCCGCGGGCGAAGGCTGCCACCTCGTCGCCCTGGGCGATCTTCGCCGGATGCGGGCCCGCGGCCAGCATCCGCGGCAGCCACTCCGTCGGCAGTGGCGAGGCTGATGCCGCCAGCACGAGGTTCCCGAACCTGCGCCCCTTCAGGATCTGCGTGTCGGCCAGCACCGCGACATCCTCGAACGCGGCGGCAGCCGTCGCCACCTGCCGGCGGGCGAACGCCAGCCCCGGACCGTCGGCCACGTTCACCAGCAGCACGCCGTCGGGAGCCAGCAGGTCGGCGATCTCGCGGTAGAACTCCGCGCTGGTCAGGTGCGCCGGCGTCTGCGCGCCCGAGAACACGTCCGAGACCACCAGGTCGCAGTGACCGCGCAGCGCGGGCGGCAGTCGGCGCAGCCCCTCGCGGGCGTCGCCGATCCGCATCCGGATGGCCGCGTTCTTCGGCAACGGCAGGTGCTCGCGCACCAGCTCGACCAGCGGCGCCTCCCACTCGATCACCTGCTGCCGCGATCCCGGCCGGGTCGCGGCGATGTAGCGGGGGATGGTCAGAGCGCCGGCGCCCAGGTGCACGGCGCTGAGAGGAGCGGATGCCGTGGCGCCGAGCTGATCGATCACCGCGCCCATCCGCACGACGTACTCGAAGTGCAGATGCCGGGGGTCGTCGAGGTCGACGTGGGACTGCGGCGTGCCGTCGACGACCAGCTCGAACCCGCTCGTGAACTCGCTGGGCGCGATCTCGGCGATGCCGCCGTGCTGCAGCCGGATGCGCGGATTCTCGGCATCCCGCCCGCGTGCTCTGCCCATGGGCACGAGCCTATCCGGCATCCGGATCCGGGAATGCGGATGCTTTTACCGCAGCTTTCCGGATTGGTCAAGGATCATACTTGCCATGTCGCAGAATCGGGCCTATAGTTGGTAGTTGCGCTCGCTATCTCCGTGCCCTCATATGGTGGTCGGCAGTCGTCGAGGTCTCGAGTGCGCACTCCACCGACGTCTAGGAAACTACCAGCCCCTGCCCGGGCTCACGGAGGTTACTCCCTTGGCTGCTGCTCGCAACGCATCCACATCCACCACCAAGAAGAACGGCCGCGGAGTCTCCCGCCTCTCGTTCGCCAAGATCTCCGACACGTTGGCTGTCCCTGATCTGCTGGCAATCCAGACCGAGTCGTTCGGCTGGCTCGTCGGCAACGACAGCTGGAAGGCCCGTGCGGCCGAGGCCAAGAAGGCCGGACGCAACGACGTCCCGCAGGTCTCCGGCCTCGGTGAGATCTTCGAGGAGATCTCCCCCATCGAGGACCTGGGCGAGACCATGCAGCTCTCGTTCACGAACCCGTACCTCGAGCCCGAGAAGTACTCGATCGACGAGTGCAAGGAGCGCGGCAAGACGTACGCCGCCCCGCTGTACGTCGAGGCCGAGTTCATGAACCACCTCACCGGTGAGATCAAGACCCAGACGGTCTTCATGGGCGACTTCCCGCT
>NZ_CALBRW010000022.1 GCF_937927635.1 uncultured Microbacterium sp. | reverse complement strand
CAACCAGCTGTTCACGATGCACGGCACGATCATGCTGCTGATGTTCGCGACGCCGCTGTTCGCCGGATTCGCCAACGCGATCCTGCCGCTGCAGCTGGGCGCTCCGGATGTCGCGTTCCCGCGCCTGAACGCCTTCGCCTTCTGGCTGTTCGCCTTCGGTTCGACCATCGCCGTCGCCGGCTTCCTCACCCCGCAGGGTGCGGCCTCGTTCGGCTGGTTCGCCTATCAGCCTCTGGCCAGTGAGACGTTCACGCCCGGGGCCGGAGGAAACCTCTGGATGCTCGGACTGGGCCTCTCCGGCTTCGGCACGATCCTCGGTGCGGTGAACTTCATCACCACCGTCATCACGATGCGCGCACCGGGCATGACCATGTGGCGCATGCCGATCTTCTCGTGGAACACGCTGATCACCAGCCTGCTGATCCTGATGGTCTTCCCCGTGCTGGCCGCCGCGATCCTGGCAGCAGCCGCCGACCGCGTGCTCGGCGCCCACATCTACGACCCGCAGAACGGCGGTGTCCTGCTCTGGCAGCACCTGTTCTGGTTCTTCGGCCACCCCGAGGTGTACATCATCGCGCTGCCGTTCTTCGGCATCGTCTCCGAGGTGTTCCCGGTGTTCAGCCGCAAGCCGGTCTTCGGCTACAAGACCCTGGTGTACGCGACGATCTCGATCGCTTCGCTGTCCGTGGCCGTGTGGGCGCACCACATGTACGCCACCGGCGGTGTGCTGCTGCCGTTCTTCTCGCTGATGACCATGCTCATCGCCGTTCCGACCGGTGTGAAGATCTTCAACTGGATCGGCACGATGTGGCGAGGCTCGCTGACGTTCGAGACGCCCATGGTGTTCGCACTCGGGTTCCTCACCTCGTTCGTGTTCGGCGGTCTGACCGGCGTCATCCTGGCGGCCCCGCCGCTGGACTTCCACGTCACCGACTCGTACTTCGTGGTCGCGCACTTCCACTACGTGGTGTTCGGCACGGTCGTGTTCGCCATGTTCTCCGGCTTCTACTTCTGGTGGCCGAAGTGGACGGGCCGCATGCTCAACGAGCGCCTCGGGTACATCCACTTCTGGATGCTGTTCATCGGCTTCCACATGACCTTCCTCGTGCAGCACTGGCTGGGCGTCGACGGCATGCCCCGCCGCTACGCCGACTACTCGGCCTACGACGGCTGGGAGTGGGGCAACCAGGTCTCCACGATCGGCTCCGTCATCCTCGGCGCATCGATGATCCCGTTCTTCCTGAACGTCTGGATCACCGCCCGCAAGGCGCCGAAGGTGACCGTGGACGACCCGTGGGGCTACGGCACGTCGCTCGAGTGGGCGACCTCGTGCCCGCCGCCGCGTCACAACTTCACGTCGATCCCGCGCATCCGCAGCGAGCGCCCCGCGTTCGATCTGAACCACCCCGAGGGTGCCGAGCAGCCCGTTCCTGCCGGTGCCGCAGCTGGAGAGGCCAAGTAAACCCATGCGCAGCACTATCGTCGTCTGGTGGGTCACCGCTGGCTTCTTCTACGTGATGTCCACCGTCTACACGATCTGGAACCTGCTCGACCCCAACCACGGGTACGTCGAGTGGACCGGAACGATCGGACTCCTGTTCATCGGCCTCATGAGCTCGATGATCGCGATCTACCTGCGCAAGACGTACCGTGCGCAGGGCGGAGAGCTGCCCGAGGATGTGCTGACGGCCGACATCGACGATGGCGACCCTGAGCTCGGCGAGTTCAGCCCGTGGTCCTGGTGGCCCATCGTGCTGGCCGGTTCCGGCGCGATCTTCATGATCGGTCTGGCGGTCGGACACTTCCTGCTCCCCGTGGGCCTCGCGGTGTTCGTCGTCGCGATCGTCGGCTGGGTGTACGAGTACTACCGCGGACACTTCGCCCGCTGACCTGAGCGCACACGAGGGGCCTTCCGGACTGATCCGGAAGGCCCCTTCTGCATCCCTGTTGGAGCGCGTGACTTCGCGGGACTCGAATGGCGGGCACCACGCGGGCGAGCCAACCAGATGAGACCCGCGGGATCAGCGCCGCCTGAGCTCGCCCTCAGCGCAGCGAGGCTGACCAGCGCCCTCAGGCGCGCGTGCGGATGCGGGGGACGCCGGTGAGGGGATCGATGGGGCGCCGGTGGATGCCGTCGTGGTCCTCGACGGGGTAGCCCTCGCGCACCCAGTACTCGAAGCCGCCGATGAGCTCGCGCACCGGATAGCCCAGCTTGGCGAACTCCAGCGCTCCCTTGGCGCCGGCGTTGCAGCCGGGGCTCCAGCAGTAGACGACCACATCGGTGCCGGCGGGTATCTCCTTCGGCGCGCGCTCGGCGATCTCGCGGTAGTGCATGTGCACGGCGCCTGCGATGCGTCCCTGCGCCCACGCCTCGTCGGAGCGGACGTCGATGACCACGACGTCCTTCCCGGCCTTCTGAGCGGCGTACAGGTCGCTGCCGTCGGTCTCGTGGGCGAGCTTGGCTTCGAAGTAGGCGGCGCGGTCCATGGCACCAGACTACGCCGCGGCTCTCAGGCGGGTCCGAAGATGTCGGGCGCGGAATGGTGCCTTGTCATCCCGACGCAACGGGCATGGGCAATCCGACCCGGGAACGACTGAGGGCCCCATCCGAATGGATGGGGCCCTCAGTCGTGGGGAGCGGCTTACTCGCCGTCCTTCGACTTCTTCTCAGGGTCCTTGGCGATCACCGAGCTCGACGTGCTGGCGCCGTGCTCTTCGGCGATCTCGACCGAGGCCTCGTCGGTGACACCGGCGCGGGCGTGCGCACCGGCGATCTCGTCGTGCTCGATCTCGGCGTCGTGCGCCAGGGCGTGCTGCTGGTGAGCGTCGGCCTCGTCGATCTGAGCCTGCGTGAGCGGCTGCAGACGGTCCTCGAAGAACCAGCGCGAGAGCGACGAACGCAGGTTCTCGTGCCACGGGATGCGTCCCTTGGCGTTGGGGCGCACCACCAGCGGCTGGTAGGTCTCGTAGTCGATGAGCTTCCAGCGGTCGTACACGTCGACGGGCTGATGCACCTCGATGAACTCGCCACCGGGGAGGCGGACGATGCGGCCCGACTCGTAGCCGTGCAGGACGATCTCGCGGTCCTTCTTCTGCAGCGCGAGGCAGATGCGCTTGGTGATGAAATAGCCGATGATCGGGCCCAGAATCAGCAGCGCCTGCAGGGTGTGGATGACACCCTCCATCGTGAGCATGAAGTGCGTGGCCATGAGGTCGGACGATGCGGCCGCCCACAGGACTGCGTAGAAGATCATGCCGGCGACGCCGATCGCGGTGCGCGTGGCGGCGTTGCGAGGACGATCAGCGATGTGGTGCTCGCGCTTGTCGCCGGTCACCCACGCCTCGATGAAGGGGTAGATGGCGACGACCACGATGAACAGGCCCAGGACCAGAACCGGGATCAGGATGCCCAGCGACAGCGTGAAGTTGCCCAGCGGGACGTCCAGGTGCGGCGGAGCCAGGCGCAACGCGCCATCGGCGAAGCCGATGTACCAGTCGGGCTGCGTGCCGGCCGACACGGGGGACGGGTCGTAGGGGCCGTAGTTCCAGATCGGGTTGATCTGGAAGAACGTCGCGATCAGCACGATGGTGCCGAAGACGATGAACAGGAAGCCGCCCATCTTCGACATGTACACCGGCATCATCGGGTAGCCGACGACGTTCTTGTTGGTGCGGCCGGGGCCGGCGAACTGCGTGTGCTTGTTGATCACCATCAGCATGAGGTGCAGCACGACGAACGCGATCACTAGCAGCGGGAGCAGCAGGATGTGCAGCGTGTACAGGCGGCCCACGATGTCGCTGCCGGGGAACTCGCCGCCGAAGATCAGGAACGAGGTCCAGGTGCCGATCAGGGGGAGGCCCTTGACCATGCCGTCGATGATGCGCAGGCCGTTGCCGGAGAGCAGGTCATCGGGGAGCGAGTAGCCGGTGAAGCCCTCGGCCATGGCCAGGATGAACAGCACGAAGCCGATCACCCAGTTGAGCTCGCGTGGCTTGCGGAACGCGCCGGTGAAGAACACGCGGAGCATGTGCACGCCGATGCCGGCGACGAACACCAGGGCGGCCCAGTGGTGGATCTGGCGGACCAGGAGGCCGCCGCGCAGGTCGAAGGAGATGTGCAGCGTGGACTCCAGCGCCGCGGACATCTCGATGCCGCGCATGGGCTGGTACGCGCCGGTGTAGTGCGTGGGGACCATGGACGCCTGGAAGAAGAACGTCAGGAACGTTCCGGACAGGAACACCACGACGAAGCTCCACAGCGCGATCTCGCCGAGCATGAACGACCAGTGATCGGGGAAGATCTTGCGCCCGAGCTCCTTGACGAAGCCCGAGAGGCTGGTGCGCTCATCGATGTAGTTGGCCGTGCCCGCGAGGAAGCGGCCGCCGAGCGGCTTCTCCTTGGTCTCTGCGGACTTGGTGTCCTCGTGAAGAGTTGCGGTGCTCAATGACGCTCCCAGAAGCTCGGGCCGACAGGTTCGGTGAAGTCGCTCTGCGCGATGAGGTAGCCCTCGTCGTCGACGGCGATCGGCAGCTGCGGCAGCGGGCGCGCAGCCGGGCCGAAGATGACCTTGGCGTGATCGGTGACGTCGAACTGCGACTGGTGGCAGGGGCACAGCAGGTGGTGCGTCTGCTGCTCGTACAGCGCGACGGGGCATCCGACGTGCGTGCAGACCTTGGAGTACGCGACGATGCCGTTGTACGACCAGCTCTTGCGCTTCTCGGTCTCGATCAGCTGCTCGGGGCGCAGGCGCATGAGCAGGACGATGGCCTTGGCCTTCTCCTCGAGCATGCCGCCCTCGTGGCCGAGCTCGTTCAGCCCCTCGGGGATGACGTGCACGGCCGAGCCCAGCGTCACGTCCGCTGCACGGATCGGGGTGCCCTCGGGGTCGTGGACCAGGCGGGTGCCCTTCTTCCACATGGTGTGCTGCAACAGCTCGACGGGGTTGCCCGCGTTCGGGTCATCCGGCGTGGCGAACGGCGCCAGGCCGCGGAACAGCGTCACGCCGGGGACGATCGAGGCCACCACGGCGGCGATCAGCGAGTTGCGGATCATCGTGCGGCGTCCGAAGCCGGACTCCTCGTCGGCCTCGGCGAAGGCCTGGACCGCCGCCTCGCGGGTCGTGTCGCGACCGCGGGTGGGGTGGCGGTACTCCACGTGCTCCTTGTCGCTCATGAGCGACTTGGACCAGTGGATGGCGCCGATGCCGATGCTCAGCAGTGCGAGCGCGATGCCCAGGCCGATGAACATGTTGTTGTAGCGCACATCGATCAGCGCGCCGGACTCGATCGGGAACAGCATGTACGCGGCGACTGCCCAGATGCTGCCGGCCAGTGACAGGTAGAACAGCGTGTAGACGGTGCGCTCCGCGGTCTTCTCGACCTTGGGGTCCTTATCCGTCATGCGCTGGCGGTGCGGCGGCAGTCCCGGGTCGACTGCGGGATCGCTGACTGCGACGCCCAGCCCCGGTGAGGGCTGGTAGGCCCGCTCCAGAGCCTGCGTGTCGTCGTCGTGTGCCATGGTGCTCCTCGTACGTGGTTCGTCGATGAAAGTGCGTCAGTTGGACTTCGCCGTGATCCACACGGTGAGGGCGACGAGTGCGCCGATTCCGAAGATCCAGATGAACAGGCCCTCTGAGACCGGGCCCAGCGAGCCGAGCGTGAATCCGCCGACCTGGACCTCGTTCTGCTGGAAGACGAGGGCGGCGATGATGTCGCGCTTGTCCTGCGTGCTCAGGTTCATGTCGCCGAAGACCGGCATGTTCTGCGGGCCGGTGACCATGGCCGCGTAGATGTGCAGAGCACTGGTCGACGTCAGCGCCGGGGCGTACTTGCCCTCGGTGAGAGCACCGCCGGCTGCGGCGACGTTGTGGCACATCGCGCAGTTCATGCGGAAGAGCTCCGCGCCCTTGGAGAGGCTGACCTCGTCGGAGGAGTCCTCAGGGTCGGTCTTGCCGTCGGTGACCCAGCTCTCCGGGTACGTCGGGCCGGGGGCGACCGACTGCACGTACGACGCGATCGCACGGATCTGCGGCTCGGTGAACTGCGGGGTCTTCCGCGGCGCCTGCGGTCCCTGCATCTGCAGCGGCATGCGGCCGGTCGCCAGCTGGAACTCGACGGAGAGCTCACCGACGCCGATGAGGCTCGGCCCCTCGGGGGTGCCCTGCATGTTGAGGCCGTGGCAGGTGGCGCAGTTCGCGGTGAACAGCTTCTGCCCGTCGGCGGCCGTCAGTTCGGATGCCGCGGTGGTCTGCGTGCCGGTGGTCGACGCCATGGCCGCCGACGCTCCGGCGTACACACCGCCGGTCAGCAGCAGGCCCGCGCCGATCAGCGCGACGGCGGCGAAGGGGCTGCGGCGGCCGCGCGAGCGGCGCTTCTTCTCTCGTGCCATTTCGGAAAAACGCTCCGCTCTCATTTAACGCTCCGCTCTCATTTAAGGAAGTAGATGACGAAGAACAGGACCACCCAGACGACGTCGACGAAGTGCCAGTAGTACGACACGACGATCGAGGAGGTCGCCTCCTTGTGGCGGAAGTTCTTCACGGCGTACGCGCGGCCGATGACGAGCACGAAGGCGATCAGGCCGCCGGTGACGTGCAGGGCGTGGAAGCCGGTGGTGATGTAGAAGGCGGACGCATAGGCGTCGGCGTTGATGGGCATGCCCTCCGCGACGAGCGTCGCGTACTCCCAGACCTGGCCGCTGACGAAGATCGCGCCGAGGATGAAGGTGAGCCAGAACCACTCGACCATGCCCCAGCCGAACAGGCGGCGGCGGCCGGCTGCGTTGAGCTTGCCCTTGGCCACGTGGTAGGGCTGAAGGTCCTCGGCCGCGAAGACGCCCATCTGGCAGGTGAACGAGGACGCCACCAGGATGAGCGTGTTCACCAGTGCGTAGGGAACGTTCAGGTCGCCGGTACGGGAGGCCCACAGATCCGGTGAGGTGCTGCGGAGGGTGAAGTAGATCGCGAAGAGTCCCGCGAAGAACATCACCTCGCTGCCGAGCCACACGATGGTGCCGACAGCGACCGGATTGGGGCGCTTGATGGTTCTTGCCGCCGGGGCATGCGTCGCTGAGGTGGTCACAGACCCATTATGGCTGATTCCGCGCGCCGATTCTTGCACCAGTGTCGGCCGTTTCGCTGTTCGGCGGCTCGGGGAGGCCTAGGAGGCACCTGCGAATGTGCTCGGACCGTGATGAATCCCGCAGGTCGCACCGCAAGTCGCGCGGTGTCATCTCGACTCGGGATCGAGTGCGCCGCGATTATGATCGCAGATATGGCTGACTCCCTGACATGGCCCGATCTGCTGCTGACGCTTCTGGAGCGGCGCGACCTGAGCGTGTGGGAGTCCACCTGGGCCATGCGGCAGGTGATGCGCGGCGAGGTGTCGCAGGCGCAGCTGGCCGCCTTCCTCATCGCCCTCCGGGCCAAGGGAGAGACCGTCGACGAGGTGGTCGGATTCCGAGACGCCATCCTCGAGGCGGCGGTGCCGCTGCCGGTCTCCTCGGACGTGCTGGACATCGTCGGCACGGGTGGCGACCGCGTGGGGACCGTCAACGTCTCCACCACCGCAGCGGTGATCGTCGGCGCCACCGGCATCCCCGTCGTCAAACACGGCAACCGCGCCGCCAGCTCCTCGTCGGGATCCTCCGACGTGCTGGCCGCCCTCGGACTCAACATCTCCCTGGACCCTGTGCACGTGGCGTCCGTGCTGGAGCGCACCGGCATCACGTTCGCGTGGGCGGCGGCCTTCCACCCCGGCTTCCGCCACGCCGGCGCCGTGCGCTCGGAACTGGCCGTGCCGACGGTGTTCAACATGCTGGGCCCACTGTGCAACCCGGCGCGCGCCGAGGCGAATGCGGTGGGCGTCGCGAAGCTCGACCTCGTGCCGCTGATCACGGGCGTGTTCCGCACCCGCGGGGCGACCGCGCTGGTGTTCCGCGGCGACGACGGACTCGACGAGCTCACCACCACCGGGCACTCCCGCATCTGGGAGGTCGCCCGCGGCGACATCCACGAGCACGACCTGGACCCGCGCGATCTGGGCATCCCGCTGGCGGAGCTGTCCGATCTGATCGGCGGCTCGCCCGAGCACAACGCGCGCATCCTGCGGAGCACTCTGGAGGGTGAGAAGGGCGCGGTGCGCGACATCGTGCTGCTCAACGCCGCCGCGGGGATCGTCGCCTATGAGCTCTCCCACGATGCCGCGCTCACGCAGCAGCCCATCGTGGCGCGCCTGCGCGACGCGTACGGGCGCGCAGAGGCGGCCATCGACGACGGCCGCGCCATCAAGAGGCTGGATGACTGGATCCGGGTCTCGCAGGAGACTGCGAAGGCCTGAGCGCTCGGCTGCCATGGATGCCGCTGACGCGCTGCGCGAGATCGCCGAGCTGCTCGAGCGGGAGCGCGCCTCCCGCTATCGGGCGCGGGCGTTCCGGCAGGCTGCGGCCGTCCTCGCGGAGCTGCCGGCCGAGGTGGTGTCCGACCTGTCCCGACTGCGCGCGCAGAAGGGCATCGGCGACTCGACGTTCGAGGTGATCCGGCAGGCTCAGCAGGGCGCCGTGCCGGACTACCTCGTCGAACTCCGCTCGGCGGTGGAACCGGAGGTCGCGTCCGCGCTGCGGTCGAGTCTGCGCGGCGACCTGCACAGCCACACGGATTGGTCCGACGGGATCACGCCGCTCGGCACGATGGTCGCCGCCGCTCGCGCACTGGGCCACGAGTACCTGGCGGTCACCGACCACTCGCCGAGGCTGCGCGTCGCGCGTGGTCTCTCGGCGGAACGGCTGCGCGCGCAGATGCCCCAGGTGCGTGCTCTCTCCGGCGACGGCCTGACCGTGCTGGCGGGCATCGAGGTGGACATCCTCGACGACGGCGCGCTGGATCAGGATCCGGCCCTGCTCGCGGAACTGGACGTCGTCGTCGCGTCCGTGCACTCGAAGCTGAGGATGGACGCCGCGGCCATGACGCGCCGGATGGTCGCGGCGGTCTCCGATCCGCACGTGAACGTGCTGGGGCACTGCACGGGCCGGCTCGTGCAGGGGGAGCGCGGAACGCGCCCGGCATCCGACTTCGACGCGTCGGCGGTCTTCGCCGCGTGCGCGGCGAACGGCGTGGCCGTGGAGATCAACTCCCGCCCCGAGCGGCAGGATCCGCCCGACGAGCTCATCGCGGCCGCGCTGGCGGAGGGATGCCTGTTCAGCATCGACTCCGACGCGCACGCGCCCGGCCAGCTCTCGCTGCTGGATCACGGCGCCGCCCGGGCCGAGGCGTGCGGTGTGCCGCCGGCGCGGATCGTCACCACCTGGGGCCTGGAGAGGCTGCGCGCCTGGGCCGGCTAAGCGCCCGCCAACGCTGCCAGTGCGCGACTCATCGACGTGCCGAGGTTCCACTGCGCGGCCAGCTGCTCCGCAGCATCCGCCTGCGCGGGGTCCAGCGCTCGCACCGGTGCGTCCGGCGCGGTGACGTCGAGGTCGCGCACGACCTGCACGACGGCCGGGGCGACGTCGAGATAGTCGGATGCCGCGGCGAACCGCGCTGTGACGGCCGCACTCAGCGTGCCCGACGCGGCCGCCTCGCGCACGCCGCGCAGATCGCCGTGCGCCTGCAGCAGCGTGGCCGCGGACTTCTCGCCCACGCCCTTCACGCCGGGCAGCCCGTCGGAGGCATCCCCGCGCATGGTCGCGAAGTCGGCGTACTGGGAGGGGAGGATGCCGTACTTGGCGACGACCACGGTATCCGTCACGATCTCAAGATTGCTCATGCCCTTCGCCGTGTAGACCACGCGCACGTCGCGGGCGTCATCGACGAGCTGGAAGAGGTCCCGGTCGCCGGTCACGATGTCGACGGGGATGGCCGAGCGGGTGGACAGCGTTCCGATCACGTCATCGGCCTCGTGGTCGGCGACTCCCACGATCGGAATGCCGACGGCCGTCAGCGCCTGGCGGATCAGCGGCACCTGCTGGACGAGGGCCTCGGGGACGTCCTCGATCTCGCCCGCGTCCGATGAGATCAGCCGGTGCGCCTTGTAGCTCGGGATGCGGTCGACGCGCCACTGCGGGCGCCAGGCGTCATCCCAGCACGCGACGATCTGCGTCGGTCGGTACAGCGTGACGAGCTTGGCGACGATGTCCAGTAGTCCGCGCACGGCGTTGACCGACGAGCCGTCCGGCGCCTTCACCCTGTCGGGCACGCCGTAGAAGGCGCGGAAGTAGAGGGATGCGGTGTCCAGCAGCATCAGGCGATCGCTCACGAGATCAGCCTAGAGAGGGGATGGCGCACCCGCCATCGTCTGATAACCTGGAGTGTCACTCGTGGCGAGCATCCGCGTGCCTGTGTGACGACGCACACAACAACAATCCGCCTCGGCTCCATCATGGCATCTCGCCGACGACCGAGGCCCGAGTATCCATTCACAAGGACAACCCACTACATGACTAGCGCAACGACCGCCCCGGCCACCAAGCAGGTCGCGATCAACGACATCGGATCTGCCGAGGACTTCCTGGCCGCGGTCGAGAAGACCCTGAAGTTCTTCAACGACGGCGACATCATCGAGGGCACGATCGTCAAGATCGACCGCGATGAGGTTCTGCTCGACGTCGGCTACAAGACCGAGGGCGTCATCCCCTCGCGTGAGCTCTCGATCAAGCACGACGTCGACCCCAACGAGGTCGTCGCCGTCGGCGACAAGGTCGAGGCCCTCGTCCTCCAGAAGGAGGACAAGGAAGGCCGTCTGATCCTGTCCAAGAAGCGCGCCCAGTACGAGCGCGCCTGGGGCGACGTGGAGAAGATCAAGGAGAACGACGGCGTCGTCACCGGCACCGTCATCGAGGTCGTCAAGGGCGGCCTCATCGTCGACATCGGACTGCGCGGCTTCCTGCCCGCGTCGCTGATCGAGCTGCGTCGCGTCCGCGACCTCACCCCGTACCTCGGCCAGGAGCTCGAGGCGAAGATCCTCGAGCT
>NZ_CALBRW010000021.1 GCF_937927635.1 uncultured Microbacterium sp. | reverse complement strand
AGGACAGCGGCCCTGAACCCCAATATCAGTGGCACTCAGAAGAGCGAATACTCAGGTGATGGGTGCGGCGAAGACGCCGTTGATGGAGCCGTAGTTGCGGACTCCCCACCGGTCGGCGACCGCGGAACCTTGAACGAGTGTCTGCGCGCCTCGTACGGCACCTGCCGCGATGCCGATGACGATGAGCAGCCATGGCGGGCCAGGGATGAGTGCGAGAAGGGCGAGGAAGACGACGCTCAGCCCGGCGGTAGCCGCAAAGGGGATCCACGGGGCCGCGGTGTGCGGAATCGCAACGTAGAGGAGCCGGCCGATGACCTGTCCGGCGCCGAGGAGCCCGAGCGCCCATGCCGCGAGCTCGTAGCTCATGCCCTTCTCCGTGAAGAGGGGGATCAAGGCGAGGGTGACGCTGAACAGTGCCGCTGCGAGTGTGAGCATCGACAGCTCGAGCATCCAGAAGCGGCGGGTGCGGATGACGGTGCTGATCGTGTGAACGTGGTCCGCGGCCGGGTCGTCCGGGGCATGGTCCCAACGGCGTTCGAGGCTGAACCAGTGAAGGGGCGCCGTGGTCACGACCAGGAACGTGGCGAGGATCAGGAAAGTAGTGCGCCAGTCGGTAACCGTGAGAAGCCCCGCGACGACCGGTGCGAAAACGGTGGAGGCGAGCCCGCCAGCCAGGGTGACGATGGTCATCGCCGCGCGCCGCCGATCACCGTGGCGGCGGGTGATGACGGTGAACGCGGCCTGGTAGAGCACGGCGGACTGCGCGACACCTGTGATCACCCATCCGCCGGTGAAAGTAGCGAGGTTTGGGGAAAGCGCGACCATGATGAGTCCGGCAGGGCCGACGATGCTCCCCAAAGTCATGATCAGACGCGGGCCATGCTCGTCGAGCCAACGGCCGATGAAGACTCCGGCCACGGCGGAGACGATGAGACCTGCAGAGAACGACACCGTGACGAGTGTGACTGGCCAGCCGGTGTCGACGGATATGGCCGGGGACGCGACGATGAGGGCGTAGTACAGGATCCCCCAGCTGATGACCTGCCCCACCGACAAGGCTGCCAGCCGCCCGCCGAGCCGGGCCGGGGCGGCCACGTCGGCAGTCATACAGAGCGAAGGGCGTCGGCGGCAGCGTCCAAGGCTCCGTCGTTGAGGGCGAAGTACGCCCACTTGCCGCGCTGCTCGCGTGTCACCAGACCCGCATCGGCGAGCAGCTTCATGTGGTGGGAGACCGTCCCCTGGGACAAGCCGACAGGCTCGATGAGGTCGCAGATGCATGCCTCGCGGCCTTCGCTCCCGGCGATGAGCGAGAGCAGCATGACCCGAGTGGGATCACCGAGAGCCTTGAAGACGCGGGCAACCCGCTCTGCCTCCTCCGGCGTTATCGACGCGGTGATTCGCGGCACGCAGCACGTGCTCTGAGCGATGGTCGCAGGGAGGCTCATACGGCTATTCTGGCACGTATTGACAAACTTCGATAGATGCGCGAGCGTTCTCGTATTGAAGTTCTTCGATCTGAGGAGATGTGATGTCTGAGTCTTCGGCGCTTCCTGTCGTCATCATCGGTGCCGGACCGCAGGGTTTGGCTGCAGCTGCCCACCTGGCCGAGCGCGGCGTCGATTCCGTGGTCGTCGAGCGCGGTGCTACGGCCGGTGCTGCCGTGTTCGAGTGGGGGCACGTGCGGCTATTCTCTGCCTGGTCGGAGCTCACCGATGCCGCAGCCCGCCGCCTGCTCGAGCCGACCGGTTGGACGGCGCCGGCAAGCGGCTACCCGACCGGGGCCGAGTGGGTGAGCGAGTATCTCGCCCCGCTTGCCGATGCCCTGGGCGACCGGGTGCTCTACGGCACGACCGTCACGGGTGTCGCACGGCAGGGGCGGGACAAGGTCGTCGCGAGCGGTCGCAAGAGCACCCCGTTCGTCGTGCACACGGTCGATCAAGACGGCCGCGATGGCCGCATCCTCGCACGCTCTGTGATCGACGCGAGCGGGACCTGGTCCCTCCCGAACCCCGCGGGTGCCGATGGGTTCCTCGCGGTCGGTGAGGCGGCTGCCTCGGAGCGCATCTCGTACCGGATCCCCGACGATGTCTCTGCTCTCGCGGGCACGCACGTGGTCGTCGTCGGCGCGGGCCACTCCGCGACGCACACGGTGCTGCGCCTGAGTGAGCTCGCGCGTCGCGAACCCGGCACCAAGGTGACCTGGCTGCTGCGCCGCGGGAGCGCGACGAACGTGTTCGGCGGCGGATCAGGCGATGAACTGCCCGAACGCGCCGCACTCGGATCCCGCGCCCGCAAGGTCATCGAGGCAGGCATTGTCGAAGTCGTCACCGGCTTCCGCGTCGCGGAGTTCCAGCAGGACGGCGACAAACTCACGATCATTGCCGAGAACGGCCAGGAGATCTCCGACGTCGCGCACGTCTTCGCCCTCACCGGGTTCCGCCCCGACACCAGCATCCTGCGCGAAGTGCGCATCGACCTGGACGGCTCACTGGACGCGGTCGCCGGGATCGCCTCGGAGATCGACCCGAACATCCACTCCTGCGGATCGGTCGGCGCGACCGGCGCGCGCCAGCTGACGCAGCCCGAGCAGGGGCTCTTCATCGTCGGCGCGAAGTCGTACGGACGCGCGCCGACCTTCCTCGCCCTCACCGGTTACGAGCAGGTCCGCAGCGTCGCAGCGCACCTCACCGGCGACCACGAGGCCGCAGAACGCAACGAGCTCGTCCTCCCCGACACCGGCGTCTGCGGCGGCGCCGGCGGCTTCGACGCCGAAGGCGCCAGCTGCTGCGCCGCACCGTCGGTGCTGCAGATCGGGGCCCGGCCCGTCAGCGTCGGCTGACCAGCTCATCAAGAGGGCGGCTTCCACAGGGGAGGTCGCCCTCTTTGATGCGCCCTGGTGAAGATTCGGTGAACGCCCCCACGACTGATTGCGCCTTGCTTTGAAGAATGTCAATATAGAAGCATGTCGTTTCATGAGGTTGAGCTGGTCATCATCGGGTCCGGCCCTGCGGGCTACACCGCCGCTGTCTATGCCGCTCGTGCGGAACTCGCCCCGGTGGTGCTCGCTGGTTCCGTGACCGCAGGCGGGGCGCTGATGACAACGACCGAGGTAGAGAACTTCCCCGGCTTCATCGAGGGCGTGAAGGGGCCGGAGCTGATGGAGTCGATGCGCCAGCAGGCCGAGCGGTTCGGCGCCCGCATCCTCCTCGATGACGCGACCCGCGTTGACCTCGTCGGCCCGATCAAGACCGTCGAGACCGGCGCGGGAGAGACGTTCCGCGCACAGTCTGTGATCCTCGCGATGGGGTCCGCTTACCGTAAGCTCGGGCTCCCGGACGAGGAGCGCCTCACCGGGCGCGGCGTTTCCTGGTGCGCCACTTGTGACGGGTTCTTCTTCCGCGAGCAGGAGATCGTCGTCGTCGGCGGCGGTGACTCCGCGATGGAGGAGGCCCTGTTCCTCACCCGCTTCGCCTCTAAGGTGACCGTCGTGCACCGCCGCGGCGAGTTCCGCGCGTCCAAGATCATGGCGCAGCGCGTGCTCGATCACCCGAAGATCGAGGTCGCCTGGAACAGCGAGGTCGCGCATCTCAACGGGGCCGAGAAGCTGGAGTCTGTCACTCTTCGCGACACCGCCACCGGTGTCGAGCGGGACCTGTCGGCAACCGGGCTCTTCGTCGCCATCGGCCACGACCCCCGTTCCGAGCTGGTGACCGGAACGGTCGACACTGACGCGGCCGGTTTCGTGCTCGTGGACCACCCCTCGACTCGGACGAACCTTCCCGGTGTCTTCGCGGCCGGGGACCTGGTGGATCACACCTATCGGCAGGCCATCACCGCTGCCGGCACCGGCTGCGCTGCAGCCCAGGACGCCCAGCACTTCCTTGCTGCGCTCGAGAACCAGGCCACCCCTGTGACCGAGGCCGAGGAGGTCTTCGCATGAGCACGCTGACCGCCGTCACCGACGCCACGTTCGAGGACGAGGTCCTCGACTCTGACATCCCTGTCGTGGTGGACATCTGGGCCACCTGGTGCGCGCCGTGCCGTCAGGTCGCTCCGCTGCTCGAACAGCTCGCGGCCGAGTACGACGGGCGCGTGAAGATCGTCAAGGTCGACGCAGACCAGAACCCCGAGACCGTGATCGCCGCCGGCGTCACCTCGATCCCGACCCTCGGGTTCTACCGCGACGGTGTCCGCACGGACATCCTCATCGGTGCGCACCCGAAGCCAGTTATCGCCGAGAAGATCGAGGCGCTGCTCGCATGACCACCGCAACCGTCGCCCCTGCTCCCGTCGTTCGACGCCTGTCCACGCTCGACAAGTGGCTGCCGCTGTGGATCGGGCTCGCCATGATCGCCGGGCTCCTGCTCGGCCGTTTCGTCCCCGCCCTGTCGGGCCTGCTTGGCCGCCTCGAGGTCGGCGGCATCTCGGTGCCTATCGGACTCGGGCTGCTGGTGATGATGTACCCGGTGCTCGCGAAGGTCCGCTACGACAAGGTCGCGGCCGTCACCGGCGACAAGAAGCTGCTGGTGTCCTCGCTGGTACTGAACTGGCTCGCGGGGCCCGCGCTGATGTTCGCGCTCGCGTGGATCTTCCTGCCTGACCTGCCCGAGTACCGCACCGGACTGATCATCGTCGGCCTCGCCCGGTGCATCGCCATGGTCGTGATCTGGAACGATCTCGCCTGCGGAGACCGGGAGGCAACCGCCGTGCTCGTCGCGGTCAACTCAGTCTTCCAGGTCATCGCGTTCTCCCTGCTCGGCTGGTTCTACCTCACCGTCCTGCCCGGCTGGCTGGGCCTGGACACCCAGGGGCTGGAGATCTCGGTCGGGCAGATCGCCCTGAACGTACTGGTCTTCCTCGGCGTGCCACTCATCGCGGGCTTCGCTTCCCGGTGGATCGGCGAGAAGCGCCGCGGCCGCGCCTGGTACGAGGAGAAGTTTCTCCCCGTGATCGGTCCGTGGGCCCTGTACGGGCTGCTGTTCACCATCGTGCTGCTGTTCGCACTGCAGGGCGACGCGGTCCTGACGAACCCGATGGACGTCGCGCGGATCGCACTGCCGCTGCTGGTCTACTTCGGCCTGATGTGGTTCGCCGGGCTCCTGCTCGGCAAGGTACTCGGCCTGAACTATGCCCGGTCCACGACACTGGCCTTCACCGCCGCCGGCAACAACTTCGAACTCGCTATCGCCGTCGCCATCGGCACCTTCGGCGCCGCCTCCGGGCAGGCTCTCGCCGGCGTCGTCGGCCCTCTCATCGAGGTCCCCGTCCTCGTCGGGCTCGTCTACGTCTCACTGTGGGCGGCACGCGCCTGGTTCCACACCGATCCGTACACCGGCGAAAGGGTCACCTCATGAACGTCACCCTCACGGACGCCGCGAACACCTGCAGCCCCGTCGCCACGCATGCCATCGGGCAGGAAGCCGCCTCCACGGTCGCCGCGACCCTGAAGGCACTCTCCGATCCGCTACGCCTGCGCATGCTCTCCGCCATCGCCTCCGACCCGCGCGGTGAGTCCTGCGTCTGCGACCTCGCCGAGCTCGCCGACGTGTCCCAACCCACCGTCTCCCACCACCTGAAGGTGCTCAAAGACGTCGACGTCCTCACCTCCGAACGCCGCGGAACATGGGTCTGGTACCGCATCAACCCCAGCCGCCGCGGCGCCGTCACCGCCCTACTGGACTCCTTCGCACCGGCGACCATGACGGAGCCCGGCGCGACCGGCGACGACGAGCATCGCAACGACCGGCCTGACTTCGACGCTCGAATCACCCACCTCGCCGACGAGCTCGGCGCCGAGCTCCCCGAGCTCGCCCCGGAGACCGTACTCAGCATCGTTCGCGAGTCGTACACGTCGCTCGCACGCACGGCAAAGGTCACCGGAGCACTCGTCCCCCTCACCGAACGATTCGCCCGCCAGCGCCTCGCTGACCTCACACGTGACCGCGACACGTCGGTGCCGCAAGTGCTGTTCGTCTGCGTCGCCAACGCCGGGCGATCACAGCTCGCCGCGGCCTTGGCCAACCAGATCGCCGGCGGCAAGGTCATCGCCCGCTCCGCCGGATCCAGCCCCGCCGAGGTCATCCACCCCCACGTGCGCTCGATCCTCGCCCAGATCGAAGGAGACACCGCCAGCGAGCGATTCCCCAAGCCCCTCACCGACGACGCCGTCCGCGCCGCCGACGTGGTGATCACGATGGGCTGCGGCGACGTCTGCCCGATCATCCCCGGCGTCCGCTACGACGACTGGGCCGTCGGCGACCCCGCCCTCGCCTCCCGCGAAGGCGTCGAAGCCATCCGCGACGACATCGAGCAGCGCGTTCGGGCCCTCGTCAACGAACTCACCACCTGATCACCACCCACAGGAGCCCTCATGACCGACACCACCAAGCCCTCCGTCCTCTTCGTCTGCGTGCACAACGCCGGCCGCTCACAGATGGCCGCCGGCTTCCTCCGCGACATCGCCGGCGACCGCATCGAGGTCCGCTCCGCCGGCTCCATGCCCGCTGAACAGATCAATCCCATCGCAGTCGAGGCCATGGGCGAACTCGGGATCGACATCACAGCCGAGCAGCCGAAGGTGCTCACCACCGAGGCCGTGCAGGCGTCGGACGTCGTGATCACGATGGGCTGCGGCGACGCCTGCCCGTTCTTCCCAGGCAAGCGCTACGAGGACTGGAAGCTCGACGACCCCGCCGGCCAGGGCATTGAAGCTGTTCGACCGATCCGCGACGAGATCCGCACGCGCATCGAGAAGCTAGTCACCGAGCTGATCTGACGTAGATCTGCCTAGGTGCGGTCACTGAACCTCTGCTGTGCGTCAGCGGCCTATGTCTGCTCGAGGAACGTCAACGCGGCCAGCGCCTCGTGATCGCCGGTCACGGTGAGGCGCACGTCGTGGTGCGTGGTGTCGATGGACCAGGATGCGAACGCGAAGCACGATTGCTCGGTGTGCACGAGCTCCGTCAGACGGGTGATTGCGTCCTCGATCTTCGGGTAGTGCGTCCTGATCCGACCTGGCTCGCGGTCCACCTCGGGCAGGTAGTCATCGTTGAACTCACGCCACGCGCCCAGCTGGGCAACATCAGCGCCGCTCGCCAACGTGCAGGCCACTTGCAACAGACCGCGATCAGAGACACTCATGCGCAGCCCTCGCAGCACTCCACCCGTCCCGGTGCGCGTCCAGGAGCGTTCATGAGAGCTCGATCCGGCGCGGGCCAGCGGCCGTGGCGGGCGTGCAGCAGCCGTCCTCGCATCCCTCAGCCTCACGCTCGCCCGTGAGCACCGCGACAGGGGCCGCGCAGCAGGCGCCACCCTTCCATGCTTCGATACCCTCGCGGACCGCGAACACGGCGATGACGAGGGCGGCAATGGAGTCCGCCCATGCCCAACCGAAAAGGCTGTTGAGCAGCAAGCCGACCAGCAATGCCGCGGACAGGTAGGTGCAGATCAGTGTCTGCTTCGAGTCGGCGACGGCCGAGGCGGAACCGAGCTCACGACCAGTGCGGCGCTCGAACCAGCTGAGGAACGGCATGACGATCAGGCTCAGAGCCGCGATGGCGATGCCGACCGGCGAATGATCGGGTTCCCGCAGGCCGGAGAGGGACAGCGCCGCGTCTACACTCACGTACGCAGCAAGGCCGAAGAACGACACCGCGATCACGCGCAGCGCGACCTTCTCACGCTTCTCGGGGTCCGGTGCGGCGAACTGCCACGCGACGGCCGCGGCCGAGAGCACTTCGACGATGGAGTCTAGCCCGAAGCCGATGAGCGCGGCCGACGATGCCGCTCCGCCCGCGACGAGCGCGACGACGGCCTCGATGACATTCCAGGTGATCGTGATTGCGACGACGATCCTGATGCGCCGGCGCAGCACATCCCGCCGTTCAGAGGTGAGCACCGCGGCGGTCATCGCGGATCTCCAGCATCGCAACAGCCGGGAACCGAGCACGCCGGATCCATGCACGGCGCGCTCTCGTCGACTGCGAGCGTCACATCCACAAGCGCCGTCAGCGCTGCAGTCAGGTGCGGGTCGGCGATCTCGTAACGGGTCTGTCGCCCTTCCGGCTCGGCCACGACGATGCCGCAATCGCGCAGGCATGTCAGGTGGTTCGAGACGTTCGACCGGGTCAGCTCGAGTTCGCGTGACAGCACCGCCGGATAGCTCGCCCCCTCCAACAGGGTCATGAGGATCCGGGAGCGCGTGGGGTCGGCCATGGCCCGGCCAAGCCGGTTCATGACGTCGAGACGCGAGGCAATGGTCAGCATGAAATGACTATACAGCGTGAGCTGTATAAATGTGACTCGCGCTCATCGGCCCCGAGTGGTTCACGAGCTGTGCCTTCAGAAATACTGCTTCCGCCGATAGGGCCCGCCCGCCGACCGTCGCGGGTCGTGGCTCCCAGATCCACGCCGCGTTCGCGGGGGGGGGGGGGGGCTGGGGAGCACCGGCGTGCAAGCGGAGCGGCCTCGTCCGGAGGTCGCGCCGTCAATTGTCCAACGGCCTGTTGGACAATTGGGAATCGTGGGTCGGTTCTCGCGTCGCCAGGCCAGGCTCCTCACGTTGCAGTGCCGCTCGCGACGTCATGGGCAACACCGGCGAGCGAGAGGAGGGCCGACCTCCGGAGGTTCCGCAGCCAATTCTCCAACACTCCGTTGGAGAATTACGGTGGCTGCTCTCGAGAGACTGCTTCGCAATTGCGCAACGGGTCGTTGCGCAATTGGGGCGCGGCGCGAGGGCTGGGCGTTCAAGGCTGCTGATGCCGTTATCGACCGGAAGCCGACGGATGCTCCGCTAAGGGCGTTCGGCGGGAACCACTCGCCGAACGATCAGTGCCGCAACACCAATCACTCCGGAAAGTCGAGACCGAGGCGTCAGCCGCGCCACGCAGCCGCGTCGTGCCGGGCTTCAAGCAGCACTTCGGTCAGTTGGCCCGCGCGGAGTCGCTCGATGTTCGCCGGTTGGACGAAGCCGTCGTCATCGGTGAGTGGCGTGTTCAACCACTGAGCCCACGTCCACGGGGCATCGGCGCCGGAGCGGAGCGTTCGGAGGACGTCAGCAAGACCGACCACTGGCTTGCCGTCCAACAACTGGAACGCCGGGTACAGCTCGACCCCATCGGAGGTCCTCAGCCTGAGCAGGGCGATGGACTCCGCGGCCTCGTTCACCTTTGAGTCCGTCCACCCGAGAGTCCGTGCGAGAGACGCCGAGGTGTAACAGGAGCCGACGATATCGGCCCAGGGGTGGGTGTGGCGGGTGGCCTTCGAGTTCACCATCGTCTCGCCGCGTTCCGCATCTCTTGGAGGCTTGGAGTTTCCAGAGTCAGCGTGCTCATGTCGAGGAAGGCGAGATTGTCTTCTTGAACATCGCGACCAAGGCTCACAACTCGTCGCCCGTCCTCAGCGATGCCGCCGCCTGGCGTGTGCATGTGACCGTGCATCAACAGCTCAGGGCGAACGGCATCCCACACCTCGCTGACTCGCGCTCGTGACTGCGCCGAATCCGCGAGGGCCGCCGTGGGAAATCGATTCGGATTGGTGCCCAGGAGCTCACGCACCGCTCCGACGGGGGTGGTGGCCGGCGACTCGTGGGTCAGCATCAGGTCCGTGGGACCGCCGGCGATAGCCGCCGCGACCTGCTCATCGGTGATCGCCTCGTCCGGCCACCAGTCGCGGCCTTCGGTGCGCCAGAGCCTGTCCACGGAGGCGGCGCCCCCGAATGAGAGAACGGTCCTGCCGCCGATGGTGAGACGCGCTGGCCGAGGAAGAATCCAGGTGACATCGGAGACGCGAACCGCAGCGCCGGGATACTCCGCGAGCAGCGGGCGGATCCGGTCCCATGGCTCATGATTCCCGAGCGTGACAAGAACGCGCTCGATGCCTGCCTCAGCGAAGAGCGGGTCCGTCTCCTGGGGGCCCATCCACCAGTCGCCAAGCTGCAAGACGGTCGTCACGTCGTATGCGAGGTTAGGCAGCGCTCGTGCCAGCATCCGCACCCAGCCGATGTTCCCGTGCCAGTCGCCGCAGACAGCGACGCGCTCGTCCGAAAGCGCGATGTCGCGCGAGTACTCGAGGCTCTTCAACTGGTGCCCGACCTTGGGCGAGGCGCCAACGCTCATCGCGTCTTCGCAGTCTGCCGCTCGCGCGAACGCTCACGGAACGTCCGCCCGACTCGCAAGCTGCGCGCCACCCCGGGGGCCCAGGCGACCCACCCGCGCCGTTTCCACTGAATGGCGACATGGAGACGGAACGAGCGGAGGACGGCAGCCCGAGAGGCGTTCGAGAGACCCTCCGGCCAGTCCGGGTGGAGAGGCTCCTCGTCGAAAACTTCGGCGAAGAGCTCTGAGAAGGTGGGACCCCGCCCGTTACGCCGTCGAAACCGTGCGATGAAGACCCCGGCGGAGAGGCCGTGCCGGTCCGCAGTCGCGTCATCCGTTAGTGCTTCAAACGCGTCACGCCAGCTCTCGGGAGCCTCGACCTCTATGGTGCTCCACCAAATCGGTCGGGAATCAGTCACTGCTACTCAACAATCGGGGTCGACCTGAACGGGACCTACGCATCGAGGCGACCCGAAGCCGATGCGCAGCGGCACACGTGCAGGTCGAGACGCGTGGCGGCGCCTGTCGATGGAGTGAATGTTTCGTATGGCTGTGGAAATTATGCCATACCGATTAGGCCATACGCACGGATTCAGTCGACAGGCTTGAAATGTGGCTAGGCGTAGATTCGAGCACTCCGAGGGGTGGCGTACATACGCAGCTGCAATGGGGGTTAATCTCCAGGCGGCGCGCCATGCCCAGGGACTCACCCAGGAGGACGTCGCCTATCGAGCCCGGATGACGCGCTACACCTACCAGAAGTACGAAAAAGGTGAGTCGCGTCCGGGCGAACCCATGAACCCGACGATCCGAACACTCCTGGCCCTTTCGTCGGTCTTGAACGTAGATCTCGCCGACCTCCTGCCTGACGAGGATCCAGACCTCCAGCTTCGATAGGGACGCCCCGCCGCCCGCATTGCCCCTGCTGCTCTCCGACGGTGCGGGCCCATAGTCTGACGGCATGAACCTCGAAGACCTGCGTCAGCTTCCGATTGAAGACCAGGTGACTATGGTCGTCGGCGTCTCCGTCCGGCATGCCGTCGAGATGGAAGCCGCGCTGCGCTCGGTCTTGATGACGCTCGACCCCAACTTCGATCCCTCGGTCAGGCGGTGGTTCTCCGACCTTGTCCGAGCGTTTCGTCGGCAGATCTCGGAGAATCCCGCGTTCTCGTCTGAGGCACGCAGCGCTTGCCTCGATATAGCAACAGAGGCGCTAGGCGCTTACCAGCACCGCAGCAACAATGTCCACGACATGATGAGCGTTTACTCTGATGTGTCCATCGAGCGCTTCCGCTTCGAACGTGACCACGACGTCGACTTCGACCGCGAGCCAGAGACGCTCAGCGTCGAGGATCTCGTCCAGAATTGCGTGGATCTGATGCACGCGACGTGGCGACTGCGAGGTGTCATTTTGTACCTCCAGAAGCCCAACGAGAGAATCCGCTGGAAGATGCTTCTCAACGGGAAGTTCGAGGCGCGCTGGGATGGTTCAGCTAGTCACATCGAGATCATGCGCTGAAGCGGCATCTACTGCCTCACGTCGTCCACAGCGGTAGCACCTCGGGGTGCAAAAGCGAGACGGCCCCAACTTCGTCAGCCGACAGTCGGGCCATTAGGACCTCAGATTCAGCAACCGGGCGTGAGGAACGAATCGGTGACAACTGATCGTTAGTGCCGGGAGGCGCTAACGGGGAGGATGTCATCATGCCCGGTCCCTATCCCAGAGAGTTCCGCGAGGACGTTGTCGCGGTCGCTCGCAGCCGCGAGAGCGGCGTCACCATCAAACAGATCGCCACCGACTTCGGCATCAGTGAAGCAACCCTGCAGAACTGGCTCCGCCAGGCCGATGTCGAAGACGGCAATCGACCTGGCCAGACCGCGGCGGACGCGGCCGAGGCTCGGGAGCTGAAGAAACGGATCCGGTTGCTGGAGCAGGAGAACGAGGTCCTCCGCCGTGCGGCGGCGTATCTGTCGCAGGCGAACCTGCGCCTTGGCGGCTCCCCAAAATGACGTACCCGCTCGTTGCTGAGCTCGCCGAAGCGGGGATTCCCGTGACGGTGTCGTGTCGGGTCCTCAAGCTCGCAAGACAGCCCTACTACCGGTGGAGAGGCGCCCCTGTCCGGGACGCGGACGTGCTCCGCGCGTATCGGATCAACGCGCTGCATGACGCGCATCACGATGACCCGACGTTCGGGTATCGGTACCTTGCCGACGAAGCCCGTCGGGCGGGGTGGCGGATGAGCCGGCGGACGGCGTGGAAGCTGTGCTCGCGGGCCGGGATCCTCTCGTCCGCGCAGCGCCGGCGACGTGGGAAGGGCAAGAAGGCCGGCCCGCCGGTGTTCGACGATCACGTGCAGCGGGTGTTCCGTGCCGATGCCCCGAACCGGCTGTGGCTCACGGATATCACGGAGCATTGGACGAGCGAAGGCAAGCTGTACTGCTGCGCGATCAAGGATGTGTTCTCCAACCGCATCGTCGGCTACTCGATCAGCGACCGGATGACCGCGAAGCTCGCCGTCGATGCCGTCCGCAACGCCGTCTCTCGTCGCGGTGAGGTCGCCGGGTGCATCCTGCACGCTGACCGGGGCAGCCAGTTCCGCAGCAGGGCGATGGCCCGCGAGCTGCGCCGTCATGACATGGTCGGGTCGATGGGTCGCGTCGGCGCCGCCGGAGACAACGCCGCCATGGAGTCGTTCTGGTCGCTACTGCAGACGAACGTCCTCAACCAGCAGCGGTGGAGGACCCGGCAGGAACTCCGGCTCGCGATTGTCGTGTGGATCGAGCGGAAGTATCACCGCCAGCGCGCCCAGGACACCCTCGGTGGCTTGACGCCCATCGAGTTCGAAGCCAAGCTAGCCGAGCCGCTCACGCTCGCGGCCTAAACCGAACCTGTCACCAGTTCGTTCCTCACGCCCACCATGCGCGACAAATTCACTCGTGTTTAGCGCCACAGTCGGGGCAGCGCCAGACCGCGACGCCCCTGTAGTCTCGTCCGGCTCGGTTACGGGTTGCTCGCCGTGTTCGTCATGTTCTGGCAGAACTCGCTCTGGCTCATTATCGGCATGCAGGCGGGCTGGAACTGGGCGCTGGGCAATGTCTGGGGCATCCCGGTATCCGGGATCGACGCGAAGCCGACGTAACTGGTGTACCTGAGCCCCGCGGACGCGGCACCGACGTGGCTGACCGGTGCCGACTTCGGCACCGAGGCGGGTCTGCCCGCCGCCATCATGGTCCTCATTGCGACCGCAGTCGCGTTCCTGCTGTTCCTCCGGGCTTCGTAGGCATGGCCAGATGCGCAGCCGGTGCCCGCGGCTAACAACACGAAATCGGCCACCGCGTAGTCGGCGGTCCGCTTCAGAGCGGCTGCTTCGGTGCCAACATCGCTGAGCACCTGGGCCGCCAATCACTTCTGATGCTGCTGTCCCGGTGTTCAGTGAAGGAACCCGTCCCACTTCGGCTCGTACAGCATCGGCTTGTTCGCGTCGTCGGGCACGGCCGCGGCCGACTTCGCGAGCATCGGCGCCGGTATCTCGTACATCTCCCCATTCTCCCCGCACCCCCTCTCGTCGTCGAGAGCACGGGACTTCGCCGAGCGCACAGGTTCTCCGCGCGCAGGACCCGTGCACTCGGCGAGATGTCGTGCTCTCGACGAGAAGGGGGGAGAAGGGGGGAGAAGGGGGAGAAGGGGGGCGGGATGCTCCTATGGATGTCAAGCAGTGAGGACGTAGTAGATCTCGCGGGCGATG
>NZ_CALBRW010000020.1 GCF_937927635.1 uncultured Microbacterium sp. | reverse complement strand
CACCCCCACACCCACCAAAAAAGCAGGACGCGAAGGGCAACTTCACAATCTTATCTGTCCGAGCCAGGCTGTCAAACCGACGCGCCGTGAAGATCAAGACCAGATCCGCTACCCCGTATCCGAGGCAACCGTTCTAGCTTATCCGCAGCGGCGAGATTGTCAAATCGACGATCTGGACCGGACGACCACGCTCCCCGGGCCAAGGCCCTTCATCGTGAACCGGAGTTCCAGATGATGGAGGTGGGTGGTTCGCTGCTTGGAGGGGAGCTGGACCCGGAGGCCTTCCGCTCAACCGCTTGGGGCGAACAGGTAATAACTTACGTGGATCTCGGGCATCGGGCAAATCAGCCCTCTGCTCCGGGCGTGTCGGGCGTTGCCGCGCCCCGCAGTGCGGCCGCGGCTGCCCCCAGTGCTTCCAGCTGCTCCGGCGTGAGCGCATCGATGAACAGGGACTTGATCGCGCGCAGGTGCGGCACGGAGCCGGCGCGGAACAGCTCGAGGCCGGCGGAGGTCGCGCTCACCCGCACTCCCCGGCCGCTCTCGCGATCGATGAGGCCGCGCCTCTGCATCCTTCCGAGGTGATGGGACAGACGGCTGCGCTCCCAGCCGACGGCATCCGCGAGCTCCGAGGAGCGCAGCTCATGGGCGGACGCCTCGCTCAGCGCCAGCAGCACGACATAGTCCCCGATGGACATCCCCGACTCCGTCTGCAGTCTGCTCGCCAGCATCCGCTGCAGTGCACCGGCCGTCTCGATGTAGTCCCGCCACACGCGCAACTGCGCGGGCGTGGGAGTGCTGCGCCTGGCATCCGCGCTCATCCGGCCTCCTCGGGAATGGATGCCTCCACCGTACGGTTAGGTGAATTGACACGTCAATCCGGAAGGGCCGGACCGACGGGAAGGTCGTGAGGCGATGACCGGTCAGGTCGAGGACGTCGAGTTCGGGCTGAACTCGTTCGGCGACGTCGCCACGGACGGCGACCGCGTGATGACGGACGCCGAGTCCGTGCGCCTGCTCATCGAAGAGGCGCAGCTGGCCGAATCCGTGGGACTGGACGTGTTCAGCGTCGGCGAGCACTACAAGCAGGACTCCGTCGACTCCGCCACCCCGGTGCTGCTGGCCGCCGCCGCGCAGGCGACGTCGCGCATCCGTCTGGGCACATCGGTGACGGTGCTGTCCACGCAGGACCCTGTGCGGCTGTATCAGCAGTTCGCCACCGTCGACGCACTCTCGAACGGCCGCGCCGAGATGGTGCTGGGCCGCGCGTCGGCGATCGAGTCGTTCCCGCTGTTCGGCTACGACATCGCCGAGTACGAGCAGATCTTCGACGAGAAGCTCGAGCTGTTCACCCGCCTGCTGCGCGAGGAGAGCGTGACCTGGTCCGGCAGGTACCGCGCACCGCTGGAGAACGTGCGACTGCACCCGCGGATGCCCGAGGGCGGCATCCCCACGTGGATCGGGATCGGCGGAAGCCCCGACTCCGTCATCCGCGCCGCGAAGCACGGTCTGCCCCTGATGATGGCCATCATCGGCGGGCGCCCCGAGCGCTTCGCCGGACACGTCGAGCTGTATCTGCGCGCGCTCGCGCAGTTCGGGCATCGCGAGCTGCCGGTCGCGCAGCACTCCATCGGCCTGATCGCCGAGACCGACGACGACGCGAGGAACGCGCACTGGCGGTACTGGGAGCCGATGGTGCAGCAGCTCAGCAGGGAGCGCGGGTTCTACCCGCCCACCCCCGAGCGCTACGCCGAGGAGGTCGACACCGGAGCGCTGTACGTCGGCGCGCCGGAGACCGTGGCGCAGAAGATGGCGAAGGCGTTCCGCGACAACCGCCTCTCGCGCTTCGACCTGAAGTACGACATCACTCACCTGCCGCGGCAGGCCCGCGAGCAGACGATCCGCCTGCTCGGCGAGAAGGTCGCGCCGCGGGTGCGCGAACTGCTGGCCGAGGACCCCGGCGACTGGCGCCCCGCCAGCCGGGACATCGCGCGGATCACGAAGGACGGGAAGGCCGTCCATGCCTGAGTCCGCCGAGAACCGCCTTCGAGGAGCATCCATGACCACCCCCACCACCATCGGCATCCTCGGCGCGGGCAAGGTCGGCACGGCGCTGGCCCGGCTGGCCGTCGCGGCCGGCTACCGCGTGCTGATCGCGGGCTCCCGCGAACCTGAGCGCATCGCGCTGACCGTGGAGGTGCTGGTGCCCGGCGCCACGGCGGTGCACGCCGACGAGGCGATCCGCCAGGCCGACATCGTCGTGCTCGCGCTCCCCCTCGGCAAGCACGACACCCTGAACGCCGGCCTGCTGCGGGGGAAGCTGGTGATCGACACCATGAACTACTGGTGGGAGACCGACGGCATCCGCGACGATCTCGACGATCCCCGCACCTCGACCAGCGAGATCGTGGCGGCGTTCCTCGGCGGCGCCCGCGTCGTGAAGGCGCTGAACCACATGGGCTACCACGACCTCGAGGACGAGTCCCGTGCTGCGGGCAGCGCCGGCCGCAAGGCCATCGCCGTCGCCGGCGACGACGCCTCCGACGTCGCGGCGGTCTCCGCACTCGTCGATGCGCTGGGCTTCGACGCCGTGCCGGCCGGAGCCCTGGCGGACGGCGTGGTGCTGCAGCCCGGCTACCCGACGTTCGGCGCGAACGTCACCGCCGACAGGCTGCGTGAGCTGATGGATGCCGCGGCCGAGCAGCACGGCGCGGCACTGAGCGCCGCTCCACGATCCGCCTGAGGCCGGCGGCCGGGCATCCGGGCATCCGGACGGCCCGGTATCCGGGCATCCGCCCTGGAACGCGAGAGGGGCGAGGATCCGAAGATCCTCGCCCCTCTCGACTGGAAGTGCTTACCAGCTCGACTTGGTGATGCCGGGCAGCTCGCCGCGGTGCGCCATGTCACGGAAGCGGACACGCGAGATGCCGAACTTCGTGAGGACACCACGGGGGCGGCCGTCGATGGCGTCACGCGAGCGGACGCGCACCGGCGACGCGTTGCGCGGCAGCTTCTGCAGGCCGACGCGAGCGGCCTCGCGGGCCTCGTCGGTCGCGGTCTCGTCGACCAGGGTCTTCTTCAGCTCGGCACGACGCTCCGCGTAGCGGGCGACGATGACCTTGCGCTGCTCGTTCTTGGCGATCTTGCTCTTCTTGGCCATGTCTTAACGCTCCTCTCGGAATTCGACGTGCTTGCGGACCACCGGGTCGTACTTCTTCAGCACGAGGCGGTCGGGGGTGTTGCGGCGGTTCTTCTTGGTCACGTAGGTGTAACCGGTGCCCGCCGTCGAACGCAGCTTGATGATCGGACGGACGTCCTGTGCCTTCTTGGCCATTAGAGCTTCACACCCTTCGCCTGGAGGTCAGCGACAACCTTCTCGATGCCACGGGCGTCGATCACCTTGATGCCCTTGGCGGACACGTTCAGCGTGATCTTGCGACCGAGCGACGGAACGAAGTACGTCTTCTTCTGCACGTTCGGGTCGAAGCGGCGCTTCGTCCGGCGGTGCGAGTGCGAGACATTGTGACCGAAGCCGGGAACAGCACCGGTCACCTGGCACACTGCTGCCATGTTGTGACTCCTTCTATACCGTGGGGCCGGACGGCCCCACCCAAGATCCCTTGTCTGCGCGCCGACCCATCGACTGGCTCAGGGACCCGGCGCACGAACTGCGCACAGGAGTGTGCACAGACAAGGAGTCAGCCTACCAGAACCGGATCACTTCTCCGAACCGGCCACCATGCCCTTGATGAAGTACTTCTGCAGCACCAGGTAGACGATCAGCACCGGCAGGGCGGAGAGCAGGGATGCCGCGGCCGCGGCCCCCACGTCGCTGGCGGTGGCGGAGAAGAACGTGGCGGTCGCGGGTGCGATGGTGCGCATCTCGGGACTGCGCATGAGGTAGACGCTCAGCGCGTAGTCGTTCCACACGTTCACGCTGGTGAGGATCACGACCGTGGCGGTGACCGGCTTGAGCATCGGCACCACGACGCGGAACAGCGCCTGCACGGCGCTCGCCCCGTCGACGGAGGCGGCCTCCTCGATGGACACCGGCAGGCCCCGCATGAAGGCGGTGTACAGGAAGATCGCGAGCGGCAGCTGCGTGGCCGTCATCACCAGGATCGTGCCCCAGTAGGTGTTGACGGCGTGCCACTGACTCATCATCGAGTACAGCGGCACCAGGATCGACAGCGGCGGGATCATGATGAGCCCGACCACGCCGGCCAGCACCAGCCTGTTGCCGAGGGTGGGGCGCCGCGCGAGCGGGTACGCGGCGAGCGCACCCAGCACGCACACCAGCACGGTGGCGCCCAGCGTGACGATCGCGCTGTTGCCGATGGCCCGCAGGATGCCGCCCTCCTCGATGGCCGTGGCGAAGTTCTGCCAGTGGATGCCTCCTGTCGGCAGCAGCCACTGCGAGGACAGGTCGCTGCGCGCCTTCAGCGCCGAGGTCAGGGTGATGTAGAACGGCAGCAGCTGCAGCAGGACCGCCAGCAGCACTCCCGCCCCGATGGCCAGCCGCGCCTTCACAGCTGCTCCATCCTGCGCCGGTTCAGCAGCGTGTTCAGCGCCAGCGTGAACACCGCGATGATCAGGAACAGCACCACGCCCATGGCCGACGCGTAGCCGGCGCGCTGGCTGCCGAAGTACATCTTGGCGATGAGCGTGGACACCGAGTGCGTGGCGTAGCCGGGACCCCCGGCGGTGAGCACCTGGATCACGTCGAAGAGCTTCAGACCGCCGATGAGGTTCAGCACGATGCTCGTGGCGAAGGCGGGCTGGAGCATCGGGAGCGTGATGCTGCGGAACATCTGCCCGGCGTTCGCTCCGTCGAGCGTGGCCGCCTCGAAGTACATGGTGGGGATGGACTGCAGCCCCGCCAGGTAGATCACCATCGAGATGCCGACGAACTGCAGCGAGTTGACCAGCACGATGATGGCGATGGCCGTGCCCGAGTCGCTGAGCCATGCCGTGCGCTGCCCGCCGAGGGCGACCACGAGGTCGTTGAGGCCGCCGCCGTTGTACGAGAGGAACAGGTAGTACATGGTGCCCATCACCACCGGCGAGACCAGCACCGGCAGGTAGATGATGGCGCGCGCGACGCTGCGGCCCCGCACGTGCCGGTCCAGCGCCAGCGCGAGCCCCAGCCCGATCACCTGCTGCAGGATCGTGGAGCCCACGCCGTACAGGAACGTGTTGCCCAGCGCGGTGCGGAAGTTGGGATCCTCGAACAGCGCCAGATAGTTGCGGATGCCGACGAACGACCGATCCGGCGAGAAGCCGTCCCAGTTCGTCAGCGACAGCAGCACGCCGTTCAGCAGCGGCCACAGCATGAACACGCCCAGCACGGCCAGCGCCGGCAGATACAGCAGGTTCAGGCTCCGCCCTGCGAAGTGCGGGATGCCGGCCTGCGGGGCCTTCGCGAAGCGGGGGACGCCCCCTGCGGTCCCCCGCTTCGGCTCATGCACCGCCCGCGCGGTGGTCATCGCAGCGAGTCGTAGCTCGACTTCATCTGCTTCACGGCATCCGCCGGCTTCATCTGACCGGTGATCACGCCATCGGTCGTGGTGACCATGGTGTCCCAGATGCCGCCGGGCAGGTACACCCGGTCGAAGTACGGCTGCAGCGGCAGCGTGCCGGGCTTCACGAACTGGTCGTAGCTGTCCTGCAGCACGCCCAGGTCGCTGGTGGCGTCGGTCAGGCCGGGGATGCCGCCGATCGAGCTCGCGAGCTGGGACAGGTTGTCGGGCTCCGCGAGGTAGGCGATGTAGTCCAGTGCCTGCTTCTTGTTCGGCGACGTCTTGGAGACGCCGTAGGCGCGGCCCTCGCCGCCGACCAGGAACGGCTGACCGCTCTCGGACGGGATGGGCATGTACCCCAGATCCGCCTTCGGATTGAAGCCCAGGGCCGTCGCGACCAGGTAGTTCTGCACGAACACGAAGCCCGTCTTGCCCTCGGCGAGCGCCCGGCCCAGGTCGTCGGTCGTGGCCGAGGAGTAGTCCGGGTTGAACCAGCCGTTCTTCTGCCAGGTGGAGATGTGGTCGAGGATGCGGGTGTAGCCCTGCTCGTCGAACGTGCCGTCCTTGAACCCGTCCAGCTGCTTCTGGGTGAAGTCGCCGGAGCCGATGAAGTCGGTGATGTTGCCTGCGAACCAGCTGTCCTTGCCCGAGGAGGAGACCGGGGTGATGCCGGCATCCTTCAGCGTCTTCAGCGCCTGCTCGAACGCCGTCCAGTCGGTGAGCTTCGTCGGGTCGATCCCGGCATCCTTCAGCACCGTGCGGTTGTAGACGATGCCGGCGACGTCGGTGTCGATCGGCAGCGCGAAGAACTGCCCGTCGGAGTTCTCCATCGCCGGCGCCAGCGCCTTGTTGAAGTTCTTCGCCCAGGCCTGGTCGTTCAGTGGCTCGAGGAACTTCGAGTACCGCAGCAGGGACCAGCCGTGAGTCGCCCAGATGTCGGGGATGTCGTTGGAGGCGAGCCGCACCTTGATGTCGTCCTCGTAGGTGTCGGTCGACGGCACCAGATCGATCTTCACGCCGGCGTTGTCCTTCTCGTACGCGTCGGTGATCTTCTGCAGCACCTTGAGGGACGGATCCGTCGACCCGAAGTTGGTCTGCATCTCGATCTTCACGCTGCCGCCATCACCGCCGTCGCCGGTCTCGCCGGAGCAGGCCGTGAGTCCGAATCCGGCCGTCGCGACCACCGCGATCACGGCCAGCGCACGCTTGGAGCGGATGATTGTCGTCATGTCTGGTCCTCGCTGTTCTCGGCGTCATCGTCGATCAGAAGAAAACTGATGCGCATTCGTTCGGTTCATGATATGTTACCCGCGTAGATCGCTGGGGTACAGAGAGGCTTCGAATCCATTCTGAGGGGCATGGATTCGGGGCCTCTCACCATGTTGACACCCGTAGACGCGCGATGGAAGACTCGCTCACATGCCGTTCTCCTTGGGTCTCGTCGGCGCGGGGCAGTTCGCCGGTCAGTTCGCGACGCTGTTCCACCACCATCCAGGTGTCTCCGCGGTGCACGTCACCGATGTCATCCGCTCCCGCGCGGACGAGCTGGTCGGCAACGCGGGTCTTGCGGGCACGTTCGGATCCTTCGAGGAGATGATCGCGTCGCCCGCCGTCGACGCCGTGGCGATCTTCACCCAGCGGTGGACGCACGGCCCGCTGGTCGTGCAGGCGCTGCGGGCGGGCAAGCACGTCTACTCGGCGGTGCCGATGGCGATCAGCGTCGACGAGATCGGCGCGATCATCGAGGCGGTCCGTGAGACCGGGCTGACGTACATGATGGGCGAGACCAGCTACTACAACCCCGCCACCGTGTTCGCCAGGAAGAAGGTCGCCGCAGGCGAGTTCGGGCGACTGTTCTACGGCGAGGGCGACTACGTCCACGACATGGACCTGGGCTTCTACGAGGCGTACCAGTACTCCGGAGGGGAGAACTGGAAGGCCACGGCCAGCTACCCGCCGCTGCTGTACCCCACGCACTCCATCGGCGGGGTGCTGGGCGCGTGGGACACCCACGCCACCTCGGTCTCCGCGATCGGCGTGGTCGACCAGCGCGGCGACGGGGTCTTCGACCGGGCCGTGAGCCAGTTCGACAACGACTACTCCAACGCCACCGCCCTGTTCGAACTCGCCGGCGGCGGATCCATGCGCACCAACGAGTTCCGCCGTGTCGGCTACCCGTCGCACCTGCGGGAGTCCCGCTTCCGCTGGTTCGGCACCGACGGCTCCTTCGAGCAGCTCGCCCTGACCACCGTGTGGCAGAACCGGCAGGGCGTCGAGGACATCTCGCGCCTCATCGACACGCATCCCTCCATCTCCCCCGACGACCCGTCGCTTGCCGATGTCGCCCCGGCGCTGCGCGGCGCGTTCGTCTCGGGGTACGCGGCTGTGCACGAGGAGGACCGTCGGCGCATCCCGGCTGAACTGGCGGACTTGCACAATGGGCACGAGGGCAGTCACCATTTCCTCGTGGACGATTTCGTCAGGGCGGTGGAGGACCACACGCTGCCGCCGGTGAACGCCTGGCGGGCCGCACGGTTCACACTGCCCGGCGTCATCGCGCACGAATCGGCCCGCCGAGGCGGCGAGCGCCTCACCATCCCCGACATGGGAGCACCGGATGCCGGCTGACCGCCGCCCCCGCTCGGTCACCCGAGCCGACGTCGCCCGCTACGCGGGCGTCAGCACTGCCGTCGTCAGCTACGTGCTCAACGACGGACCGAAGTCCGTCGCTCCTCTCACCCGCGAGCGGGTGCTCGACGCCGTGCGCGTGCTGGGCTATCGCCCCAACGCCGCCGCCCGCGCGCTGTCCAAGGGATCGTCGGACATGTTCGGCCTGCTGGTGTACGACAACCGCAACCCGTTCTTCGCCGAACTGTGCCACGCCCTGGACCAGGCGGCCGATGAGGCGGGGCGCTCCCTGCTGATCGTGAACTCCGACCGCACGCAGACCGCCACCTCCGAGCAGATCCGAGACCTGGCATCCCGGCAGATCGGCGGCCTGATCATCGCCGACGTGCTGACGGCCGGCGAGCAGTCCCTCGTGGAATCGCTGGGCATCCCGACCGTGATCATAGGCCAGTTCGGCGAGACCGACGGGCTGCACAGCGTGGGCGTGGACTTCGCGCGCGGAGCACGCGAAGCCGTCGAGCACCTGATCCAGCATGGATACCGGAACATCGCGTTCGTCGGCAGCGCCGCGCGCTACGACGAGCGCGAGCGCGGCTGGCGCGAGGCCCTCTCCGCCGCGCAGCTGCCTCCGGGCGCCCTCATGCACGCGCCATTCAGCTACCGGGGCGGCTACGACTCCGCGCTCCAGCTGCTCCGCAGGCCGACGCGGCCGCGCGCCGTGCTGGCGGCATCCGATCAGATCGCGATCGGGATGCTGGCCGCGTTCGGCGCACACGGAGTGCGGGTGCCAGACGACATCGCCATCGCGTCGTTCGACGGCACGGTGGTCGCGGACTTCGTGTGGCCCCGGCTGACCACCGCCGTGCAGCCGATGGAGCGGATGGCCAGGACGGCCGTGCAGCTGCTGATGGACCCGGATGCCGTGCGAGAGCATCGCGCGTATCCGACCCGTCTCCGCATCCGCGAGTCCTGCGGCTGCACTCCCGCGCAGGACGCCTGACTACTCGAGCGACGGGCCTACTGCCCCCGGGTCAGCGAGCGCGCCTTCTCCGGGTCACTGAGCCTGCTGAAGCGCGGCAGCGGCGTCGGCCGCGCCGCGCCCCCAGCGGAACGGCGACACCGTGGGGTCGCCCGTGATCCAGAACCGCCACGGGAACGCCATGGTGCCCGCGGTGCCGGCGATGCCCACGCGAGGGCCGGCGGAGACGTCCGCGAGCTCGTCGGCCAGCAGCAGCCGCGCCGTGGCGCCGTTCATCTCGGTCCCCGACGCGATGTCGATGCCGTCGTGCAGGGCGTGCCGCACGCCCATGGCCTTGGCCAGTCGACCCGGCCCGCGGGCGAGGTCCCTCAGGGCCGTGCGGCCGAGCGGTGTGGGCACACCGCGGCGCTCGGCGGCAGCATCCGCTCCCATCACGACCTCGCCGGCGCGCAGCAGCACTCCGCCGGCCTCGCCCGCCGGGCCGCAGACGACGTTGATGCAGGAGTGGATGCCGTGGCTGAGGTACACGTACAGATGCCCGGACTCGCCCCACATGGTGGCGTTGCGCGCGGTGTACCCCATCCGGGCGTGCGACCCGGGATCGGGAACCGGCCCGGTGCCCTTGCCGTGGTACGCCTCGACCTCGGTGATCCGCAGCCGGGTCTCCACCCCGTCGACGACGGTGATCAGCTGCGCACCCAGCAGGTGCGGCGCCACGTCCACGGGCAGCCCCAGCAGATCATCCCGCTCGGCGAAACGCGTCATCTCCACTCCTTCGTGCTCACGGCTGCGGCGCCTGCCCGCACCATGAGATGTCGAAGCCGCTCAGGGTGGGCAGCTCCTTCTTGCCGCTGAGGTCGAACAGCTGCGTGTGCAGCGTGGTCGGCAGCGGCAGCAGCAGGTCGTCATAGGGGTTGTTCGGCAGGTCGGGGGCGATCACGACCGCCGCGTACTGGCCGCTCGGCGACACGCAGGTCTGCTGGATGGCATCCGTTCCGCTCACCTCGGTCACGACCGTCGCTGCACCCTTGTCGTCCACGCGCACGATGGCCTGTCCGGTGGGCATCCCGGTCGCATCGCGCTGGGTGACGTGCCGCAGGGTGCCGCCGGGGAAGGGGATGATCTCGTCGGCGTCGCCGTAGTCGGGATCGGATGCCGGCAGAGGCGACTCCTTGCCGTCGGTGAGATCGAGCTGCACGTCGGTGCCGTCCGTGCGCTGGATCACGGCCGTATGCGTGCCCCTGCTGATGCCGAGGATGCCGGCGGCGGTGCCCATGGACTTCAGGTCGGGCGACGCGGCGGCATCCTGCAGGCCGAGCGCGCCGTCGAAGTCGACGAACAGCAGTGACGAGGAGTCCGGCACGAACTGCCACTCCGTGATGCCGGCGTCCTTGCCGCCGACCTGCACGATGCGGGGCTTGCCCTTGCCGTCCAGCGGCTGCGTGACCAGCACGCTCGCACGCCCCGACGTCTCGGTGAGATCGCGATCGGAGTAGCTGTAGCCGACGTACCCGCCCCGGTCGGAGAGCTGCACCGAGGAGACGTAGCCCACCCCGGGCAGCTTCAGGTCGCGCTGGCCTGAGCCGTCGCGGTTCATCACGATCAGCCGCGATCCGCTCTTCTCCTCGACAGCCACGACGATCCTGTCGGCCGTGACCCGGTAGTCGTCGATGCGCGCGTGCTGGAACACCGGCGTCGCCCGTTTTCCGGTGAGGTCGGTCGTGAAGATGGTGTCCTTCTTCGCGCCCGGCCCGCGCTGCAGCAGCAGGATGCGGGAGGCCGGCGTGGTGAACGACGTCTTCAGGTCGGCTGCGGGACCACCGTCCGCCGCGACGACGCCGGTGATCCTGACGGTGTAGTTCGTCGCGTCGTCCAGCGCATTCGTGAAGCGGATGCCGAGGCTGCGGCCCGCCGCGTCGACCGTGAACGGCACGCCCGGGGTGATGCTGACCTGCTTCGCGTCGATCGCGTCCACGCGCCTGCTGAGCGTGAGGGTGAGGCGGCTGCCGGAGGTCTGGATGGCCTGCTCGGTGTTCACGGATGCCTGGCTGATGCGCGGCCCCTGCGTGAGGCTCACCACGCCGAGTCCTGCCGCCACGAGGGCGAGCACGCCGAGCACGGACAGGAGCGTGATCGTGAAGCGGTGGCCGCGCGGGTCCGCGGGCCGGCGCGGGCCGTGGGCGTGGTCGGACGTGCCATCGGGCGCCGCGGCGTGTTCGGCCGTGCGGTCGCCGGCCTGGGCGTGGTCGGCCGTGCGGTCGGGCGCCGGCGTGGTGCGCGCCGGACCGACGGCATCCTCGGTCTCCGACGAACGGCGGTAGGGCGGGGACGGGACCACGAGTCCGGTGGTGATGGGCGAGGTCGGAGCCGGTATCGCCGGACGCGGATGCCGGAGGGACGGTGCTTCGGGGGACGGAGGTTCCAGATCGGGGGCCGACACGCCAGATTGCGGACGAATCCCCCGGATCGGGCCGACATCTGGCGTGTCGGCCCCCAGAGTGTCACCGGGTTCCTGGGCGGCGTGAGGGTCCTGGGCGGTGCGAGCGGCCTCGGCGGCACGTCGGGCGCGCAGCTCGGCCCTGGTGAGGGGCTGGTCGCCGTCAGTACTCATACGGGTCCTTCGGCTCGGCGACCTTCTTCACCGAGGTGGGCTCGATGCGCAGCGTGCCGTCGGCATCCGCGTGCACCGTTCCGGTGACCTCGACCCACTGTCCCGTGTCGTACTTGCCGGCGACGCCCGCGACCGGAACGGTGGCGGGGCGGGCGTCGATCACGCAGTGCGTGATGGTCATCCTCGTCAGGCCGGCATCCCCTCCCTTGCCGGGCGTGACGAAGCCGGTGAGCGTGACGGACGCGCCGTCGTGCTCCTCCGGGCGACTCGAGGTGGCGAATGCACTGGCCCAGTCTCCGACTCCGAACGTCGTCGTGTCGGCGACGCCGAGGGTCACGTCGTCGGCGCCGGCGAACAGCACGGTGCTCTCCCCCGCGCGCGACACCGCCAGCTGCGCGGACAGGGTCGCGGGCGGCAGCACCAGCGCGGCGAGCACGACGAGCGAGGCGATGGCGCCGCCGGTCACGACGGCGATCGTCTGCAGCATCCGCCGCCGGTGCGATCCGGCATCCGCTCTCGACGTCGACCCGGTGTGGTCGTGGTCGCCCTCCGCGCCCGGCGGCAGGGTGCACGACCAGACGGCCATCCCGAGCATCACCACGGCTGCCGCGCAGGCGAACCAGACCGTGTCGGGGCTGATGTACAGGGTGAGCCGGCCGGTGACGCCCAGGCCGAGCGTCACCACGGCGACCACGGTCGCCAGACCCAGTCCGAGCCAGCGGGAGGCGATGGCGTGGAGGCCTGTGCGGTGCTCCTCGTGGTGGATGTCAGCCAAAGACGTTCACCCCGATCCCGATGGCGCAGGCGCTCAGCACGACCAGGCCGACCATCGCCGCCAGCACGCGCGCGATGAACGTGGTGCGCAGCAGCGCGAGCATCTTCACGTCGACCAGCGGGCCCACCAGCAGGAACGCGATGACCGCGCCGGAGGAGAACGTCGAGGCGAACGACAGGGCGAAGAACGCGTCGACGTTCGAGCAGATGGCGACGGTCATCGCGAGCACGACCATCGCGAGGATCGAGAGCACGGGGTTCGCGCCGATCGCCAGCAGCACGTCCCGAGGGATGAGCACCTGCACGGCGCCGGCGAGGGCCGAGCCGATCACCAGGGCGGGCATCACGGCGCGCAGCTCGACGAGGAACTGGATCAGGCTGCGGCGGGTGGGCGAGCCGGGCTCGTGCACCACCTGATCGCAGGTCTCCACGAACCGCTCGGTGAGCAGGCTCTGCGGGTCGGGGTGCCGGCTGTAGATCCAGCCGATGAGGTTCGCGATCGCGTATCCGCCGAGGAGCCGCGCGACGAGGATGCCGCCGTCCCAGCCGAACGCGGCATGCGTCGTGAGGATCACGATCGGGTTCACGATGGGCGCCGCGATGAGGAAGGTCAGCGCCTCGGCGGGAGCGAGGCCGCGCATCATCAGACCGCGCGCGAAGGGCACGTTGCCGCACTCGCACACCGGGATGAACATGCCCAGCAGCGCGAGCACGGCACGGCGCACCCAGGCCTTCTCGGGCAGCCAGCGCTGCACGGCATCCGCGGGCAGCCACACCTGCACGACGATCGACAGGACCACACCGAGGATCACCCACGGCAGCGCCTCGATGAGCACGCTGAGCGTGAGTGTCAGCCCGTCCTGCGCGCGGTCGGGCAGAGCCTTGGAGAACAGGTTCGGCACGAAGACATCGATCAGCACGAGCACGGCGAGGATGCCGGCACCGATGGCTATCGCGCGGCCGGTCGGCACACGCCGGGGCGGATGCCGATGCGCATGCACCGTGGGGGCCGTCGTGCGCGGCGGGGCTGACGTCACTCGCCTGCTCCGGCGGCGTCACGGCGTGCGGCGCACTCCGCGCACAGGCCGAAGATGTCCACGACGTGCTCGGCCTCGCGGAAGCCGTGGGCAGCGGCGGTGCGCTGCGCCCACTGCTCGACGTCCTTGGCCTCGATCTCCACGGCCCGGCCGCAGGAGCGGCAGATCAGATGGTGGTGGTGGCGCTGGGTGGAGCACGCGCGGTACAGCGACTCGCCCTCGGGGCTCTGCAGCGAGTCGGCCTCGCCGGAGGCGGCGAGCCCCGCCAGCGCCCGGTACACGGTCGCCAGGCCGATGCCGGTGCCCTCCTGGCGAAGGTCGGCATGCAGCGTCTGCGCACTCACGAAACCGCGCGCATCGGCGAGTGCGTCGCGCACGCGCTCACGCTGCCAGGTGTTCCGCTGAGCCATGCATCAGAGTCTAGGCCGGGTGGCTGTGCACTGCTCGGGCGTTCGCCGTGCACGGGAGTCGCGATCGCTCAGCGCATTCCCGGGTCACGCGCTCGGCCCGTTCCGGGCGCACGACCTGACCACTCGGGGCACGCACCGGGCGCCTGCCGACCTCGCGCGGCAGTTGTCGATCGGCGCTGCTGTTCTCAGCGCACCTCAGGCCCCGCGCGGCACTTCTCGACGCGCGCGGCACTTCTCGACGCGCCTCGCGCCCCGCGCTGCAGTTATCGACCAACGCGGCGCAGATCTGCGCCGCGCCGAGCGAGAAGTGCAGCGCGAACGGGATGCGGTCAGGAGCGGGAGGGCTCCTCCTCTTCGAGCTCAGCCTCTTCCGCGTAGTCCTCGTGGGCGCCGTCCTCGTCCGAAGCGTCCGAAGCGTCGCCGCCGGAGGTCTCGAGAAGCTCGCCGAGCTCGGTGTCGAGGGCGTCGCCCGCATCCGCCGCATCGCCGGCATCCGCTCCGGCATCCGCCACGGAAGCGGATGCCGGAGATGCGAGCACGCCCTCGGGGCGGATCAGCTCGCGCACCTCGGCCATGAAGCTGTTCAGCTGCTGCTGCTGCCAGCGCAGCTGGCGGGTGCGGTCCTCGGCATCCCGCAGCGCCGCCGTGGCGTGCCCGGTCACCGAATCGATGATCTTCTGCGCCTTCGCGCGGGCGCGGTCCAGCGTCTCGCGCGAGCGCACCTGCGCCTCGGCCTCGATGGCCTGCGCCTGCGAGCGCATCAGGCGCTCGTAGTCGTCGGCCTTGGCCGAGATGCGCTGGGCGTGGTCGAGCGACGCCGCGACCTGCTCATTGGCATCGGTGGTGATGCGCTCGGCGTGCGAGACCGCCTGGTTGTGCAGCACCAGGAACTCCTGCTGCGCGTCATCCTGGCGGCGGGTGAGGGTCTCCTCGAACTCCAGCACGCGGGCGTTCATCTCGCGCACCTCGCGCTCGGCATCCGATCGCTGATCAGTGGTCTCCCTGGTGACCATGGCGCGCAGGGCGGCGGCACCCTTCTCGGCCTCAGTGCGGACGGTCGCCGCCTCCTGCTCGGCCTGCGCCACCTTCTCGGCGGCGTGCGCGGACTCGCGCTGCAGCCGCGCCTGATGGGCGGTCAGCTCGGTGTCGATGCGCAGGCGCACCTGGTCCGCATCGTGCTCGGCCTGGGCCGTGATGCGCGCGATGTCGGCGGCCAGCTCGGCGCGCTTGGCCTCTGCCTCCTCCCGGGCGGCCTGCAGCAGTCGCTCGGCCTGCGTGGCAGCGTTGTGGATGAGCACGCTGGCCTGGTCCTCGGCCACGCGCAGCACGGCCTCGAACTGCTGGCGGCTCTGCGGCTCGTCGGCGTCCTTGGGCGCCTCGCTCAGCTCGGAGGCGAGGGTGCTCACCTGCGCCGCGGCATCCTCGGCCTGCGCACGGGCCGCGGTCAGCTCGTCCTCGAGCCGCGCCAGGCGCTCGTCGTTGCCGGAGACGGCATCGGCCAGCGCGCGCTCGTGCTCGGCCCGGAGCGCCTCGAGAGCCTCCCGATGACGGGCGTCGGCGGTCTCGCGGTCGCTCGTCAGGCGCGCGACCTGGTCGCGCAGCGTGGCGACGGCGGCATCCACCTCGGCCTTGTCGTACCCGCGGAAGCCCTGCGTGAACGATGCATGCTCCTTGCCCGGGTTCGAGGTCAGCAGCTGGTCGAAGAAGTCGCCGTTCTGCGCGTTGTCGGACTCGTGCGTCTCGCTCACCGGACGTCACCCTTTCTCACGTGTTCTGCCCCCGGGGTACATGATCTCATCCCCCGTATTCCGTCGAGAGCACGGGACCTCGCCGAACGCACGGGAAGTTCGCGCGAACGATCCGTGCACTCGGCGACATGTCGTGCTCTCGACGGATGCAGTGGGGGTCAGACGCGGCGGATCCGGGTGCGCAGGACCTGCGCGAGCCAGCATCCGAGGTAGATCAAGAACGAGACCGTCGTGATGTACGGGCTCACGGGCAGGGTCCCGGCGAGCGCCAGCAGGATGCCGCCCACGGCCGACACGAACCCGAACAGCGCCGCCAGCAGCGGCACGGCCAGCGGCCCGGCCGACAGGCGCATCGCGGCGGCAGCTGGGGTGACCAGCAGCGCCATCACCAGCAGCGCGCCGATGATGTGCACGCTCACGGCCACGATCAGCCCCAGCAGCACCATGAACACCAGGCTCACGGCGCGGGTCGGCACACCGCGCGCCGCGGCGGACTCCGGATCGAGCGAGTCGAAGCGCAGCGGGTTCCAGATCAGCAGCAGCCCCACCAGCACGATCAGGCTCATCCCGATCAACCAACCGAGGTCGGGGTTGGAGACCGAGACGATCTGCCCGGTCAGCAGGCCGAACCGGTTGGCCGTGCGGCCCTGCACCAGCGAGAGGAACAGGATGCCGAGGCCGAGGCCGAACGGCATCAGCACGCCCACGATCGAGTTGCGCTCGCGCGCCTTCACACCGAGGAGGCCGATCAGGATGGCGGCGATCAGCGCGCCGGCGACCGATCCGACCACCACGCTGCCGCCGAACAGCAGCGCGGCGGCGGCGCCGGCGAAGGACAGCTCGCTCACGCCATGCACGGCGAAAGCCAGGTCGCGCTGCATGACGAAGACGCCGATCAGGCCGCCGACGATGCCCAGCACGGCGCCGGCGAGCAGCGAGTTGGACAGCAGCACCAGCAGCTCGCCGTAGTCCTGGAACGAGAAGATGTCGCCCCAGTTCAGCATCGGGATCATGCGGCGCCCCCGGTGGGCAGGGTGCCGGTTCCCGGGCCCTGGGTCGCTGAGGTCTCGTGCTCGTGCCTGGTCTCAGCATCCGGCACGCCGACGACGACCAGCCTCCCACCCGTGCGGAACACGTACACGGGCGTGCCGTACAGCGCCGTGAGCACCTCGGTGCGCAGCACCTCGTCGGGGGTGCCCAGCAGGAAGCGCCCGCCGGCGATGTACAGGATGCGATCGACGCGGTCCAGGATCGGGTTGATGTCGTGCGTGACGAACAGCACGGCGGTGTCGTGCTGTCGGCGTCGTCGGTCGATGATCTCCGCGACCGCGCGCTGATTGGCGAGGTCGAGGTTCGACAGCGGCTCGTCGCACAGCAGCAGCACGGGGTCGTCGGCGAGCGCCTGGCCCACGCGCAGCCGCTGCTGCTCGCCGCCGGAGAGCAGTCCGACGGGCCGGTCGGCGTAGTGCGCGGCCTCCACGCCCTTCAGCAGCTCATCGACGCGGGCGCGGTCGCCGCGGCGCGGGATGGGCAATCCGAACCGAATGCCGTGCACGCCGAGCGCGACCAGGTCGCGGGCGCGCAGGCTGGTGTCCGGCGGCAGCGGACGCTGCTGGGGCACATAGCCGATGCGGGAGTTCCCCCGACGGGCCGCAGTGCCGTCGACGGTCACGCTCCCGGCCGAGAGCGGCTGCAGGCCCAGGATGCTGCGCAGCAGCGTCGTCTTGCCCGAGCCGGACGGTCCGAGCACGGCGATGAACTCGCCGGCCGCGACGTCGAGATCGAGTCCGGCCCACAGCTCGCGGTCATCGCGCTGCAGCGAGGCGCCGCGGATGCTGAGCACGGGCGCGCTCACGCCGGCCGGCGTCCCGCTCATCGGTCCAGGGCGGCGCTGAGGTCGTCGATCGCGGAGCGCATCCACTGAGCATATGTCTGATCGGGGCCGAGCAGTTCCGAGAAGGTCACGACGGGGATGCCGGCGCGCTTCGCGGCATCCGTCACCCGCGTCGTCTCGGAGCCGCCGGTCTGCGCGGTGGTGAGCACGGCGCGCACCTCACCGCCCTCGACCACGTGCAGGGCATCGAGCAGGATGGCGGGCGCGACGTCGTCGCCCTCCTCCACGGCGGAGGCGAACCCGTCCGGCGCGACGTCGTCCAGCCCCGCCGCGGCGGCGAGCAGCCCGGGCAGCGGCTCCGTGATGAACACCTTCTGTCCCTCGTGCTTCGCATGCAGGGCGTCGAGGTCAGCCTGCAGCGCGGTCAGCTCGCCGGTGACCTTCTCGGCCCTGGCCGCGAACCCGGCCTTGCCCGCCGGATCGAGCTTCGTCAGATCGGTCGTGATCCGCTCGACCACGTGCGTGATGGTGTGCACGTCGAACCACACGTGCTCATTGAAGCCCTCGATGTGCGAATGGCCCTCGTGATCCTTGCTGTGGTCGTCCTCTTTCACGGTCGCGCCGGGGTAGTCGTGCGAGAACTCGGCGGCGGTGATGACCGCGGCGTCCGAGCCATCGCGCAGCTGCTCCATGAAGGGGTCGTAGCCGCCGCCGTTCTCGATGATGAGATCGGCGTGCTGCACGGCGAGCCGGTCGCGTGCAGTGGCCTCGAAGGAGTGCGGATCCTGGGCCTTCGAGTCGATCAGGCTGGTGACGTCGACCTGGTCGCCGCCGATCTGCGCCGCCAGCGATCCGTAGACGTTCGTGGAGGCGACCACCTGCACGCGCCCGTCGTCGGCCTGACCGGCCGCTGTGGAGCCGCATCCTGTCAGTACCAGAGCGGCGGCGGTCAGGAGCGCGGCGATGGCCGGAGTTTTTCGCATTGCCCCATGCTAATCGCTAATGAGAACCATTCTCAACTCGGCTGCTCCTCGCGGGTCCCGAATCGCGGCCTCACGTCGAAGGAGCACGCGATTCGGGACCCGCGAACAGTGCGACTCCGGGGTCAGGCCCCGGGCGCGATCCAGGCCGTGGCCTCGCCGAGCAGCGCACCGTCCGAGAGGGGCTGCGTCGACAGCACCACGTCTGCGGCATCCGAGCCCAGCTCGAACGGCTCGGCGCCGAAGTTCGTCACCACCTGCCAGCCGTTCGGGCGAGCGAAGCGCAACACGTCGGCACGCCCCGAGCGGATCCACGCCAGCTCCTCGACCGTCTGCAGGTCGTGACGCAGCGCCAGCGCTCGGCGATACACGTTCAGCGACGACGACGCATCGGCATCCTCCGCCTCGACGGCGTACTGCGCGAACCAGCCCGGCTGCGGGATGTGCGCGCCACCGGCGCCGAACCCGAACGACGCACCCGACGAGGTCCACGGCAGCGGGACACGGCAGCCGTCGCGACCGAGGCCATCGCGATCCGGATCCGCTCCGCGGAAGAACGCGGGATCCTGCCTGTCCTCGGGTGCGATGTCGCCCACCTCGTGCAGGCCGAGCTCCTCGCCCTGGTACAGGTAGGTGCTGCCGGGAAGCCCCAGCAGGAACAGCGTCGCGGCCAGCGCACGGCGACTGCCCTGTTCCAGGTCGATCTGGTCGGCGGGAGCCCCGGCGAGGATCCAGTGCGAACCCTGCTTGACTCTGCTGCCGTTCAGCGCCGCGAGGCCGTAGCGGGTGGCGTGCCGCACCACATCGTGGTTGGAGAGCACCCAGGTCGACGAGGAACCGGTCGCAGCGCTCTGCGCGAGGTTGTCGGCCACGATGCGCTGGAACTGCGCGGCGTCGAAGTCGGCCTCCAGAAGGTCGAAGTTGAATGCCTGACCGAGACCGTCGGGGGACGCGTACTTCGCACGCCGCTCGGCGGTGGCCACCCACGCCTCGGCCACCGCGATGCGCGGCGGGTCGTATTCGTCGAACACCCGCCGCCATTCGCGGTAGATCTCGTGCACGGCATCCCGGTCCCACAGCGGGTGCCGGCCGCTGGCGGCATCCATCGCGTCGAGCTCCGCCTGGCTGGGCAGCACTGCCGGCAGATCCTTGCTCAGGCCGTGCGCGACGTCGATGCGGAACCCGTCCACACCACGATCCGACCAGAATCGCAGGGTCTGCACGAACTCGGCGTGCACGTCGGGGTTGTCCCAGTTGAAGTCCGGCTGCTCGGTGGCGAAGTGGTGGAAATACCACTGCCCGTCGCCCACCGGCTCCCATGCCGGGCCGCCGAACACCGAGCTCCAGTCGGCCGGCGGCAGCTCGCCGTTCGCGCCGAGACCGTCACGGAAGATGTACCGGTCGCGCTCGGGCGACCCCTTGCCCGCGGCGAGCGCGGCCTGGAACAGCGCGTGCCGGTTGGACGAGTGGTTCGGCACGATGTCGACGATGACCTTGATGCCTCGTGCATGCAGTGCCGCGATCATGTCGTCGAAGTCCGCCAGCGTGCCCAGGCGCGGGTCCACGTCGCGGTAGTCGGCCACGTCGTAGCCGCCGTCGGCGAGTTCGGAGGGGTAGAACGGGCTCAGCCACACCGCGTCGACGCCGAGGCCGGCCAGATAGTCGGCCTTCTGCACGACGCCGCGGATGTCGCCGAGGCCGTCGCCGTCCGCGTCCGCGAAGCTGCGCGGATACACCTGGTAGACCACGGCCTGGCGCCACCAGTCGGCATCGATCGCGGAGTCCCCGGCGAGGACGGCATCGGTCGTGAGTGTCATGGATTCTCCTTGGTGGTGGGGATCGGTGGTCGGTCAGCCCTTGACGGCGCCCTGCGTGACGCCCTCCATGACCCACCGCTGCGTGAACAGGTAGGCCACGATGGCCGGAGCCATCGCCATCAGGTACGACGCGAACGAGACGTTGTAGTTGTTGCTGAACTGGGTCTGGAACAGGTTCTGCCGCACGGGCAGCGTCTGCAGCGCCGGGTCGGAGATGATCAGCGACGGCATCATGAAGTCGTTCCAGGCGTACAGGAAGGCGAAGATGCCCACGGTCGCGCTCATCGGCCCCAGCAGCGGGAAGATGATGCGCCAGAACGTCTGCCAGGTGCTGGCGCCGTCGATGCGCGCGCTCTCCTCCAGCTCCAACGGGATCGAGCGCAGGAACGCGGTGAACAGCAGCACGCTGAAACTGAGCTGGAACATGGTGGCCAGGATGATGACGCCACCCGGGTTGTCCAGGCCGACCCGGCCGGTGAGCTGGATCTGCGGCAGGGCCACCACGGGGAAAGGGATGAACATCGCAGCCAGCAGGTAGAAGAACGACCAGCGGAACAGGCGGCGGTCCCAGTTGCGCACGATGGCGTACGAGGCGAAGGCCGCCAGCACGATGGTGGCGATCACCGTGCCGGCCGTGACCACCAGTGAGACGGCGGCGCCGACCGGGAACTTCGTGAGGTTCCACGCCTGCACGAATCCGTCGATGCTGAACGGGACCGGGAACGAGAAGGCGTTCCCGTCGACGGCCTGCCCGGTGGTCTTGAACGCCATCGAGATGGTCACGTACAGCGGCAGCAGCACCGTCACCGCGCACAGGATGAGGATGATCGTGCCGGACCAGTTGACCCGCTCCATGCGGGGTCGACGGCCGTCGGCGGTGATGGTCGTCAGAGTCTGCGTCGACATCAGAGGGCGTTCCTTCCACGGGTCAGCGAGAGCTGCAGCAGGGAGATGAGGACGGCGACGATGAAGAAGATGGTCGCGTTGGCCATCTGGTACGCGTAGTCGCCGCCGTTGAACCCGGCGATGATGGTCATCGCGATCGAGCGGGTGGAGGTTCCGGGGCCGCCGTTGGTGAGGCCGACGATGATGTCGTAGGCGTTCAGGAAGCCCTTGAACCCGAGGATGACGTTGATCACGACGTAACCCGCGACCAGCGGCAGGGTGATCTTCACCAGTTGCTGCCGCTTGCTGGCGCCGTCGATGTCGGCGGCCTCGTACACGTCGCCCGGCACCGACAGGAGGCCCGCGATGTAGATCAGCAGCGTGCCGGGGATGGCCTGCCAGGCCGTCACGATCACGATGGCAACCCAGGCGAGGTCGGGATTCGCCAGCAGGCTGGTCCCCAGCCAGGGGATGCCCAGCGCTCCGCCGGCGGCGGGGATCGAGTTGGAGAACAGGAAGTTGAAGACGTACGCGATGATGATGCCGGAGACCACCATCGGGATCACGAAGATCGTGCGCAGTCCCACCTTGAAGCGGATGCGGGAGGTGAGCCCCACCGCCAGCAGGAACGCCGCGACGTTGACGACGATCACCGTCGCGATCGAGAACCCGAACGTGAACAGGTAGCTCTGCAGGATGGCCGGATCGCTGAACAGCGCGATGTAGTTGGTCAGTCCGTTGAAGCTCCAGGACCCGATGCCGATCGAGTCGGTGAAGCTGAAGAAGATGCCGATGATGCCCGGCACGGTGATGGCCAGGGTGAACAGCACCAATGTCGGGACGAGGAAGAAGTAGTAGATCGGCTCGACACGTCGGTGGCTGCGTCGGCGCGTGGCATCGCCCGCGGTGACGATCGTGCTCGTGGCGCTCATTCGGCGGATTCCTTCTCGTCGGATGCCGACGGATCGCTCTTCACGACCGGGGCGCGGAACGCGATGCGGGCCCAATCGGCATCCATCGTGCTGAGGATCGACTTCGGCTGCGCACCGAGCACGATCGCCTGCGCGTAGTTGAAGACGGGGATGGTCTTGGGAACCAGCACCGACGGGCCCTGGTAGATCCGGCCCTTCGCGTAGTAGTCGGTCATGCCGGCCACGCGCGGGTCGTCGGGCGCCTCGGCGCCCTTGGTCGGGGTGAACCCGAGCTGGGAGTCGTTGTAGGCCTTGATGTGCGCGGGCTCGTACAGGTACTCCAGGAAGTCGCGCGCGGCCTTCTTGTGGTGGGATCCCTCGGGGATCATCGCGGCGAGGTCCATGTTCACCCGCACGGCGAGGTCGTCGGGGTCGTTCGTCATCGGCAGCGGGAAGGTGCCGAGCTTCAGGTCGGGCGCGGTCTTCGCGATCTCACTGAACGCCCACGGGCCCTGCAGGTACATCGCCGCCTTGCCCTGGGAGAACGCGAGGTTGCCGTCTCCGTAGCCGCGGCTCGCGGCATCCGGATTCACATCCTCCCTGGCGAGCTTCTCCATCTTGCCGATGGGCCCCGCGAAGTCCTTCTGGAACGACACTGCGGAGTGCGGACCGACCTCGGCGCCCTCGGCGTTGAGTTCGCCGAAGAAGTCGACGACGTCGAGCGAGCCGCCGACGGCGTAGTCGTACCAGCCCTGTCCGACCGTCCAGTCGTCTTTGAAGGTGGCGTAGAACGGCGTGATGCCGGCGGCCTTCAGCTGGTCGCAGGCGGCCAGCAGCTCATCCCAGGTCTTCGGGACCTGGATGCCCTGCTCGTCGAAGATCTGCTTGTTGTAGATGACGGAGGCGGCCATCACCGAGTACGGCAGTGCACTGATACGGCCGGCGCAGGAGCCGTACTGATCCATCAGCGGCTGCAGGTCGTCGCGCACCGAGGAGGCGGCATCCGTGCCGGACAGGTCGCTCAGCGCGCAGCGCTGCACGAAGCGGGCGACCTCGAAGTTGTAGTTGGCCAGCATGATGTCCGGCGGGTTGCCGCGCACGAAGCTGGCCGAGACGACATCCACCCCTGAGGTGTCGATGTCGACGTGCACCTTGTCCTGCGAGGCGTTGTACTGCGCGACCAGATCGGTCATGAAGCCGATCGCCTCGCGCTTGCTGAAGGTGAAGCGGATCGTCTCGCGCCCGTCCGACGAGCAGCCTGCCAGTGCGCTGGCGGCGAGGACGAGCGTCGCAGCGATGGCGAGAGCGCGTGTTCTTCGTGAAGACAACATCGTCCCTTTCTGGGTCCCGACCCTCGTGGATCAGATCCGATGATTAAATCTATTGGCCGAATCAACTGGATTGGGACATACTTTGACAGAGCGAACCCGAGAGGTCAAGAGCGATGGCGAAGATTTCCGCAGATCTCGGCACCGGCCGAGGCAGCGTGGGCCTCGTGCTGGATCTGGCCTGGGGACACGGCGTCTTCACGGCAAGCGACGCGATGGCCGCTTCCGGGCTGACGCGCTCGACGACGATCGACGCACTGGACACCCTGGTCGCGGCCGGCGTGCTGCGGGAGCTGCCGAACGCGCGGGATGCCGGCGAGTACCGCGCCGGCCGGCCCGCCCGCCGCTTCGAGCTGCCCACCGATCTGGGCGCCGTGATCGGCATCGACTCGGGCGACTCGCACCTGACCGTGACCGTCGCCGATCTGGCCGGCAGCGTGCTGGCCTCCGCCCGGCGCGCACTGGGTGCGCAGCAGACGCCCCAGGAGCGTCGCGATGACATCGTGGATGCCGTGCGCAGCACGCTGGCATCCGCCGGCATCGACCGGAAGGACGTGCTCGCGCTGTGCGCCGGCGTGGCCGCCCCTGTGGCGCGGGACGGCTCATCACCCCCGCACCCGGAGGGCTTCTGGGAGCGCACCAACCCGGGCCTGGTCGATGCGCTGGCCGACTGGGCGCAGGTCGTGCAGATCAAGAACGACGCGCAGCTGGCAGCCGCCGCCGAGGGCGCTGCGGGTGAGGCGATCGGATGCCGGGACTACATCGCGCTGCTGGCGGGTGAGCGACTGGGCGCCGGCGTCGTGGTCGATGGGCTGCTGCTGCACGGCGCGCACGGCGGCGTGGGTGAGATGTTCGCGTTCGACTACGTGCGCGACGTGGACTCGGCCTTCGGTCTGGGCGCAGCAGCCGAGGAGCTCGCACAGCGCCTGCTGCGCTCCGGCGAGGCCGATCCCGACGGCGCACTGGCGAAGCTGCGACCGGAGCAGGTGGACGGCGGGCACATCATGGCGCTCGCGGCCGCGCAGGACCCGGACGCGCTGCGCGTGGCCAATCGCCTGGGCGAGCGACTGGCCCGCATCGTCGGAGTGCTGGGCAGCATGTTCGACCCCCAGCGCGTGATCATCTGCGGCGCGGTCGCCGAGGGCATCGGGCCGGTGCTGGACGCCACCCGAGAGGCGCTCGCCCCACTGCTGCACCTGCCCCGGCCCGAGCTGATCGCCTCGCAACTGGGCGGCGACATCGTCACGCAGGGCGCGCTGGCCACGGCACTGCAGAGCGCCAGGGCCACGGCGCTCCCGCGTCTCGCGCAGGAGCGGCTGCGGGAGATGTGAGCACGCCGGGAGGGCGCACCGACCCTCAGGAGGCCCCCAGCTGCTCGGAGAGTGCTGCCGCAGCGTCGGCGACGTACCGGCCCAGCGCCTGGAGGCGATCCCCCATCCTGATCTTGGGGGCGCTCACGTTGATGGCGGCGACGATGCGCCCGTTCAGGTCGCGGACGGGCGCGGAGGCGCCGACCACGCCGCCTTCCAGCTCCTCATCCAGCAGCGCGTAGCCATGCGTGCGGATGCGGGCGATCTCCTCCAGCAGCGACTCGAAGTCGGTGATCACCGCCTTGTCGACGGGCGGGGTCCACAGCAGGGAGAAGTCGGTCTCGGTGGTGAACGAGTCGGCGGGCTCGACGATCACCCGATCCTGGCCGTGCTCCGCGTACCAGCGCTCGAGCGCGCCGCGATCCCAGTCGCTCAGCAGGACCCGCCCTGAGGGCGTCCGCCACGCGGCCGTCGTGACGCCCTCCCATCCGGTCGCCCTGACCTCGTGGGGGCTGAGCTCGCTCATGATCGTCAGCACGTTGCCCCCGCGCAGCACGCACAGGTGCGTGGTCTCCCGGGTGCCCTGCGCGACGCGACGCAGCAGCGGACGGCTGATCGCGACCATCCGGCTCTCGACCGTGCGTGCGGCCAGCGCGTACAGGCGCGCCCCGAGCCGGTACAGCTGGGTGGCCTCGTCGCGCTCGATCAGCCCAGCCGCGGCCAGGGTGGCCATCGCCCTCGAGATCGCCGCCTTGTCACGCCCGGTCAGCTGGGCCATCCGGACGACGCCGAGCCCACCCTCGCGGATCGCCTCCGGCGCGCCGAGGATGTCGAGGATCTCCACGTCCCGTGCGAGGCCGGACGAATTGCGACGGGGTTCGGACACGGATGCCATTCTCCGAATCTAAACGTCAGTTGTCATATATGCAACAGCCATTGTGAGAATGACATCGCTGTCCTAGCTTTGACCTACCCGAACAGGGCAACCCCCTCTCGACGAAGAGAAAGGATGCCGATGGACACGAGCTTCAAATGGTCCCGCTTCATCAACTTCCTCGCGCAGCGCTGGGACGAGGTCCTCGAACTCGCCGCTCAGCACCTCGCCGTGGTGGCGATCTCCCTCGCCTTCGCGCTGGTGATCGGCATCCTCATCGGCGCCCTGGTGTGGAACCGGCCGATCGGGCGCGCCACCGCACTGTCCGCCGCGGGTATCGCCATCACCATCCCGTCGCTGGCCGTGCTCGCACTGCTCTCCCCGCTGCTGGGCCTCGGCTGGGGGCCGAGCATCGTCGCCCTCGCGTTCTACGCGCTGCTGCCCATCATCCGCAACACGGTCGTCGGCCTGCGCGAAGTGCCCTCGCAGATCGTCGAGTCGGCCCGCGGCATGGGCATAGGGCGCACCCGCATCCTCGTCACCACCCAGCTGCCGATCGCCTGGCCGGTCATCATGGCCGGCGTACGGGTCTCGGCGCAGATGACCGTGGGCATCGCCGCCATCGCCGCCTACGTCGCCGGTCCCGGACTCGGCCAGTACATCTTCACCGGCCTGTCGTCGATGGGATCGTTCAACGCCGTCAACTACGCCCTGACCGGAACCGTGGCCACCATCATCCTCGCGCTGCTCATCGATGCGGCCTTCATCCTCGTGGCCAGGGCCACCACCTCGAAAGGACTCCGCGCCTGATGTCTGACACCACCCACACCAACACCGGATTCTTCCGCGCCATCTCCGCGCAGTCGGCGGGCGTCGCACTCGAGCTCGACCACGTCACCAAGCAGTACCCCGGCCAGCCCGCACCCGCCGTCGAGGACTTCTCGATGAGCATCCGTCCCGGCGAGCTGGTCATGTTCGTCGGCCCCTCCGGCTGCGGCAAGACCACCACGATGAAGATGGTCAACCGGCTCATCGAGCCGACGTCGGGCAGCATCCGCATCGACGGCAAGGACGTCCTCTCCCTCGACCCGAACGAGCTGCGCCGCCACGTCGGCTACGTGATCCAGCAGATCGGCCTGTTCCCGCATCGCACGATAGCCGAGAACATCGCCACCGTGCCGAAGATGCTCGGCTGGAAGAAGGACCGCATCGCCGACCGCGTCGACGAACTGCTCCGCACGGTGCAGCTGGACCCCTCCATCTTCGCGAACCGCTACCCGCGGCAGCTGTCCGGCGGCCAGCAGCAGCGCGCCGGCGTCGCCAGGGCCCTCGCGGCCGACCCGCCCGTGATGCTGATGGACGAGCCGTTCGGCGCGACCGACCCGATCACCCGGGAGCGGCTGCAGGCCGAGTTCCTGCGGCTGCAGGCCGAGATCGGCAAGACGATCATCTTCGTCACCCACGACTTCGACGAGGCCATCCGGATGGGCGACAGGATCGCCGTGCTCAGCGAACGCAGCCACATCGAGCAGTTCGACACCCCGGCGCGCATCCTCGCTTCCCCCGCGAACGACTACGTGACCTCTTTCATCGGCCAGGGCGCGGCGATCAAGCGACTCGCGCTCATGCCGATATCGGATGCCGCCCTCGGGCCGGCCGTCAGCGGCGGACCTCGGATCCCGGTGACCGGGTCGCTGCGCGACGCACTCGACCTCATCGTGCTCAGCGGCGCCGAGCGCATCACCGTGACCGACCCGGACGGGAAGGCGATGGGCTCGATCGATCACGCCGCCATCTCGCACGTGCTGGGCACCAGCGCCCCGGCATCCGCGTCGGGTCCCGAGAGCGCGGTGGCGCCATGACCGCCACGGTCGCGCTGCTGTCGCCGCGGAAGGCGCGCGCCAGGGAGCGCACGCAGCGGATCCTCCGGCTCGTCACCGCACCCGTCATCGTGGTGCTCGCCGTGGCGCTGCTGTTCTGGTGGCTCTCCACGCTGCAGCTGGACTCCATCGAGCAGCGCACGCTGAACCCGACGTACATCGAGGCGCGCATCAAGGAGCACCTGCTGCTGACCTTCGTCGCCTCGCTGCTGGTGGCCGTGCTGGCCATCCCCGCCGGCATCCTCGCCTACCGCACGCGTTCGCGCTGGGTGCGCAGCTTCTTCCTCGCCCTCGGGAACATCGGGCAGGCGACGCCCGCCGTCGGCGTGGTGATCCTGCTGGCGATCGTCTGGCAGACCGGCTTCGCCACCGCGCTCGTCGCCCTGGTCGCGTATTCGTTCCTCCCGGTGCTGCGCAACACCATGGTCGGCCTGGAGCAGGTCGGAGACGACGTCAAGGAAGCCGCTCGAGGAATGGGCATGACCCCCAACCAGGTGCTCCGGCGCATCGAGCTGCCGCTGGCCTCCCCGACGATCCTCGCGGGCCTGCGCACCGCGCTGGTCTTCGCGGTCGGCACCGCGACCGTCGCCACCTTCATCAACGCCGGAGGGCTCGGCGACATGATCGTCAACGGCCTGAAACTGCAGCGCTACCCGGTGCTGTTCACCGGCGCCGTGCTCGTCGCCGCCATCGCCGTCCTCATCGACTGGCTGGCCGGGGTCGTGGAGGACCTCGTCCGGCCGAAGGGCCTCTGAGCCCGGCCGGTCGTCACCGGCATCCCTTTACAAAAACCCGCACCAACTCGATTCAGGAGAACCATGTTCACCAAGCGTCACATCGCCGCGACCGCTGCGATCCTCGTCACCACCGCCCTTCTCACAGCGGGATGCTCCACCGGAAGCGCCGTCGAGAGCGGCAGCAAGAGCGACGATCTGAAGGGCCTGACCGGTGTGATCGGCTCGAAGGACTTCTCGGAGCAGTACATCCTCGCCTACATGACCACCGACCTGCTCAACGCCCACGGCGCCAACCTGACGACCAACACCAAGCTCGTCGGCTCCGCCAACACCCGGCAGGCCCTCACCAACAAGGACTTCCTCGGCTACTGGGAGTACACCGGCACCGCGTGGATCACCTACCTCGGCAACACGGCGCCGATCACCGACCCCAGTGCGCAGTTCACCGCCGTCGCCGAGGCGGACCTGAAGGCCAACGACGTGAAGTGGCTCGACCCGGCGCCGCTGAACAACACCTACGCCTTCGCCGTGCGCTCCTCCGAGGCGAAGAAGCTGAACGTCAAGACGCTCAGCGACGTGGCCGCGCTGCCCAAGGACCAGCAGACCTTCTGCATCGAGAGCGAGTTCTCCACCCGCGACGACGGCTGGCCGGGACTCGCCAAGGCGTACGGCATCGACGTCCCCGCGTCGAACGTGAAGCTGCTGGACACCGGCGTGATCTACACGGCCACGCAGAAGGGCAGCGACTGCAACTTCGGCGAGGTCTTCCAGACCGACGGCCGCATCAAGGCGCTGGATCTGACGGTCATGCAGGACGACAAGCAGTTCTTCCCCGTCTACCAGGGCGCGTTCACCATGCAGAACGCGGTCTTCACCAAGTACCCGAAGATCGCCGACGTGATGGCCAAGCTCTCGCCGCTGCTGACCACCGAGCAGATGCAGACCCTCAACGCGAAGGTCGACGTGGACGGCGAGGAGCCGGCCGACGTCGCCAAGGAGTTCCTGAAGGAGAAGGGCCTCATCTGAGGCTCTTCCCGCACGGAGCAGAAGCACAGAAGAAGAATCAGGAAGGAACCATGTCCATTCAGGATCACCCGACCATCGGCTTCATCGGACTCGGGAGCATGGGCGGCGGCATGACCCGCAACCTGCAGGCAGCCGGATTCCCGCTGGTCGTCAACGACGTCCGGCGCGAGGCCGCCGACGGTCTCATCGCCGGCGGGGCGCGGTGGGCGGACAGCGCTGCCGCGGTGGCCGCCGCCAGCGACGTCGTCATCACCATGCTTCCCACGCCCCGGCACGTGTCCGAGGTGGCCGCGGGTCCCGGAGGGATCCTCGAGGGCATCCGGGATGGCGGGACGTGGGTGGACATGTCGACCTCGGTCCCGGAGGTGGCGGATGCCGTGCGCGCCGCCGCCTCTGGCCGGGGGCTGCACATCTTCGACGCGCCGGTCAGCGGCATGTCGGTGGGCGCCGCCCGCGGCATGCTGCAGATCTTCATCGGCGGCGACGCGGACGACGTCGCCCGACTGCGCCCCGTCTTCGAGGCGATGGGCGACCCCGAGCGGATCCTGCACGTGGGCGGCCACGGCGCCGGCTACGCGGTCAAGCTCATGATCAATCAGCTGTGGTTCTCGCATCTGGTGTCCACCGCAGAGGTCCTCGCCGTCGGCGTGAAGGCCGGAGTCGACCTGAAGGTGCTGCGCGATGCCCTCATCGCGAGCCCGGCCAACAGCAACTTCCTCGAGCACGACGTGCTCTCCATCCTCGACGGCGGCGACTACGACGAGGGCTTCGCACTGGCCCTGGCGTGCAAGGATCTCGGCCTGTCGGTCGATCTGGCCCGTGCGGTCGGGATGCCGGTCGAGCTGTCCGGTCTGGTCGACCAGATCTTCCGGCGCGCCAAGGCCACCTACGGCGACCGCGCCGGCGAGATGCAGCCGTTCCAGCTGTACGAGGACCTGCTCGGCACGCGACTGCGGCTGGCCGATGCCGTCGCTGTCGACACCGATGAGCAGAAGGGACAGGCGGCATGACCACCGAGAGCGAGCTGCTGGCGACGATCCCCACCGGCCTGTACATCGACGGCCGCTGGCGCGACGCGTCGAACGGCGCGACTTTCGACGTGACCGATCCTGCGACCGAGCAGGTGCTCGCCCGGGTCGCCGACGCGACCGTGCAGGACGGGCAGGATGCCCTGGATGCCGCCGGCCGCGCACGCCGCTCCTGGGAGCGCACCTCTCCCCGCGAGAGGTCGGAGATCCTCCGCCGCGCGTTCGAGCTGGTGACCGAGCGCGCCGAGGAGTTCGCGCTGACGATGACCATCGAGATGGGCAAGCCGCTCGCGGAGTCCCGCGGAGAGGTCGCCTACGGCGCCGAGTTCCTGCGTTGGTTCTCGGAGGAGGCCCCGCGCATCGCGGGCCGGTACGCGACGGCGCCCGATGGCCGCAACCGACTGCTGGTCGTGAAGCGCCCCGTGGGCCCGTGCCTGTTCATCACCCCGTGGAACTTCCCCCTGGCGATGGCGACCCGCAAGATCGCGCCGGCGATCGCCGCCGGCTGCACGATGGTACTCAAGCCCGCCGCGCTCACGCCGCTGACGGCGCTGCTGCTCACGCAGGTGTTCGAAGAGGCCGGTCTCCCCGCCGGCGTGCTCAACGTCATCCCCACCTCGCACGCCGGTGCGGTCACCGGGCCGCTGATCAAGGACTCGCGGCTGCGCAAGCTCTCGTTCACCGGTTCGACCGAGGTGGGCCGCAGGCTCATCGCCGATTCCGCCGACCAGGTGCTGCGGGTGTCGATGGAGCTCGGCGGCAACGCCCCGTTCCTCGTCTTCGAGGACGCCGACATCCCCGCCGCCGTCGACGGCGCCATCGCCGCCAAGATGCGCAACGGCGGCGAGGCCTGCGTGGCCGCGAACCGTTTCATCGTGCACGAGAGCGTGGCAGAGGAGTTCACGACGGCGTTCACCGCCCGGATGGCGGCGTTCCATCCCGCGCGCGGCACGGAACCGGCATCCACCATCGGCCCGATGGTCGACGCGGCCACGCGCGACAAGATCGCGTCGCTCGTCGACGGCGCGGTGCGCGACGGCGCACGCGTCGCACTGGGCGGCGCGGCGCTCCCCGGCCCCGGCTACTTCTACCAGCCGACGGTGCTCGTGGACGTCCCCGACGGCGCCGGCATCCTGGACGAGGAGATCTTCGGACCCGTCGCGCCCATCACCACGTTCCGCGACGAGGAAGAGGCCATCCGGCTGGCGAACGCCACCTCGTTCGGGCTGGTCAGCTTCGCCTTCACCCGCGACCTGGATCGCGCCCTGCGCCTGGCGGACGAGCTGGACACCGGGATGCTGGGAATCAACGCGGGCGTGGTGTCGAACCCCGCCGCGCCGTTCGGCGGCGTGAAGCAGTCGGGCCTGGGCCGCGAGGGCGGCATCGAGGGCATCGACGAGTACCTGGAGACCCGCTACGTCGGCATCGCCGACCCGAGCAGGAGGGACTGATCGTGGAGATCACCGAATTCGCACCCTCGTTCTTCTCGCTCGCCGGGAAGCGCGCCATCGTCACCGGCGGCAACACCGGCCTCGGTCGCGCGTTCACGGTGGCGCTGGCCGCGGCGGGCGCCGACGTGTTCGCGCCGGGGCTCGCCCCCGACGACGGCACCACCGAACGGCTGGTGAGCGCGCACGGACGGCGCTTCGTGTTCGCCCAGGCCGACATCACCGTCTCCGGCACCCCGGCTCGGATGGTGGATGCCTGCGTCGCCGAGCTCGGCGGGCTCGACATCCTCGTCAACTCCGCCGGTATCTGCCTGCTGGACGACGTGCTCGCCTTCGACCGCAGCAAGTGGGACCCGATGGTCGCCGTCAATCTCACGGCCGCGTTCGACTTCGCGCACGAGGCCGCACGCGTGATGGTGCCGCAGGGGTCGGGGAAGATCGTCAGCATCGCCTCGTTGTTCTCGTTCCTCGGCGGCAGGCAGTCGCCGGCGTACGCGGCGACGAAGGCGGGCATCGTCGGTCTGACCAAGGCGTACGCCGACGAGCTGGGCGCCCACGGCATCCAGGTCAATGCCCTCGCCCCCGGATACTTCGCCACCGCCATCACCGAGGCCACCCGCTCCGATCCCGCAGCCGACCGGCGGATCATCGACCACACCCCCGCCGACCGGTGGGGTGACCCCGCCGACCTGATGGGACCGCTCGTGTTCCTGTGCAGCCGCGCATCCGACTACGTCAACGGGCACACGCTCACCGTCGACGGCGGCTACCTGGTCCGCTGAGCCCACCGCCCTGTTCGCCCCACCGCCCTGAGAGAGAGACATGACTGATTCCCGTTCCGCGCTGAGCACCGCCCAGATCGTCGAGGGCCTCACTGGCATCCTCGGACCGGACAAGATCGACACCGACCCGACCGCGCTGCGCAGCGCCTCGGTCGACAGGTTCAAGAAGTACACCGCCGCGCACGGCATCTTCGACGGACCGTTCCCGTCGGCCATCGTCTACCCGGCGAGCGCGCAGGAGGTCGCGGACGTGCTGCGGTTCGCGAACGAGAACCTCATCGCCGTCGTGCCGCGCACCGGTCGCACGGCCACCGAGGGCGGGCTGGAGACGGTCATCGCCGACTCGATCGTGCTGGACGGCTCGCACATGGACGCGATCCTCGACGTGAACGCCGTGGACATGATGGTCACCGTGCAGTGCGGCGTGCCGCTGCAGCGGCTGGAGGACGAGCTGCGCCTGCAGGGCCTGACGACCGGTCACTCGCCGCAGTCCAAGCCCCTCGCGCAGTACGGCGGACTGACCGCGACGCGATCGATCGGCCAGTTCTCGACGCTGTACGGCGGCATCGAGGACATGATCGTGGGGCTCGAGGCCGTGCTGGCCGACGGCACGATCACGCGCATCAAGAACGTCCCGCGGCGCGCGGCGGGCCCCGACATCCGTCACATGGTCATCGGCAACGAGGGTGCGCTGTGCGTGATCACCGAGGTCACGATCAAGGTCTTCCGGCATCAGCCGGAGAACAACCGGTACTTCGGATTCCTCGTCGACGACTTCGTTGCGGGAGTCGACGCGCTGCGCGAGCTGATCACGTCGGGCTACCGCCCCTCGGTGTGCCGGGTCTATTCGCCGGAGGACGCACGTCAGCACTTCAGCCACTTCTCCGACGGGAAGAACGTCGTCGTGCTGGTGGCCGAGGGCCCGAAGGCCCTGGCTGACGCCACAGCCACCGCGATCGAGGAGGTGTTCGCCGACCGGCCGCACGTGCGGGTGGACGACTCCCTGATCGAGCAGTGGTTCGCGCGCCTGAACTGGGATCAGTCGGCAATCGACCGCGAGCGGCGCGAGATGCAGGAGCGCCCGCACCTGGGCTACACCACCGAGGTCTCGGTGGACTGGTCGCGCACGAACGAGCTGTACGAGGCCGTGATGAACAGGATCCGCGCGGAGTTCCCCCGGGCCGAGGACCTGACGATGCTGGGCGCGCACTCGTCGCACAGCTACCAGACCGGTACGAACCTGTACTTCGTGTACGACTACGACATCCGCTGCGAGCCGCGGCAGGAGATCACCGAGTACCACGAGCCCCTCAACGCGATCATCGTGGAGGAGGCGCTGCGCCTGGGCGGGTCGATGGTGCACCATCACGGCATCGGCAAGTACCGCACCCCGTGGACGCGGCAGGAGCACGGCAGCGCCTACGTGCTGCTGGAGCGCCTGAAGCACGCTCTCGACCCGAACGGAATCATGAACCCGGGAACGATCTACCCGCTGGAGGCGTGAGGAGTGGACTCGTACCTCGTCGCGATCGACAACGGATCGCAGAGCACGAAGGTGCTCGTGGTCGATCAGGACGGCCGGGTGCACGCCTCCGCCCGGGTAGGGCTGCGGCCGTACGACACGATCGCTCCCGGCCGGGTCGTGCATCCGGACGACGACGTGTGGGACTCCATCGCGCGGGCCTGCACCGCGGCCCTGGCGCGGTTCGACGGCGACCGTTCGCGCATCGTCGGGGTGGGGTTGTGCACGATCCGCTTCTGCCGGGCGTATCTCCGCGCGGACGGGATGCTGGCCGAGCCGCTGCTGAGCTGGATGGACGAGCGAGTGGGGCGGCCGTTCGATCCGGCTGCGGCGCCCGACGCGCGGTGGGTGACGTCGTCATCCGGGTACATCGCGCATCGGCTCACCGGCGAGCGCACCGACGCGAGCGCCAACCTGCAGGGCGTCTGGCCGATCGACACCCGCTCCTGGCGCTGGTCGGCCGATCCCGCCGCATACGCGGCGACCGGGATGCCGCGGACGATGCTCTTCGAGCTGAGGGATCCGGGCGAGGAGCTCGGCCGGATCACGGCGGATGCTGCCGCGGCGACCGGGCTGCCCGAAGGGGTTCCCGTTTTCGCGACGGCGAACGACAAGGCCGTCGAGGCGCTCGGCGCCGGTGTCGCGGACTCCCGCATGCTGCTGCTGTCGCTGGGCACGTACATCGCCGCGATGACGGTGGGCGACGGGCCGGAGCACGGCGCCGCGTACTGGTCCAACTTCGCCGCGCGACCCGGCGTGCACCTGGCGGAGAGCCACGGCATCCGGCGCGGGATGTGGACGATCAGCTGGCTGCGCCGGCTGATCCGGTCCGACGATGCCGCGGATGAGACGATGTACGACCTCGAGGGGGTGCTGGATGCCGAGGCATCCGGCGTCCCGGCTGGCAGTGACGGCGTCGCGGCAGTGCTGGACTGGCTGGCACCGGATGACGAGCCGTGGCGCCGCGGCGCGATCATCGGCTTCTCCGGCGCGCAGGGGCGTGCGCACCTGTACCGCGCCATCCTCGAGGGGATCGCGTTGACCATGGCCGACAACGCCGATGCGATGTCGGCCGAGCTCGGCCTGCGTCCCGAGGCGCTGGTGGTCACCGGCGGCGGGGCGGCGTCGGCCACGATGCGGCAGATCCTCGCCGACGTGTTCGCGCTGCCCGTGCGCCGCGCCGAGAACGACGACGCGGCCGGGATCGGCGCGGCGATCTGCGCCGCCGTCGGCGCCGGTGTGCACGCCGATTGGGCCACTGCGCTGCGGGCGATGGCCAGACAGGTGCCCGCCGCCTCGCCGGGAGCGGATGCCGCCGCCTACCGGAGGCTGCGCCCCTGGCATCGGGAGATCCGCACGCGCATCGCCGAACTGTCGCGCTTCGCGGTCGCTCACGGCCCCGGGACCGAACAATCGCGATCGCCTGCGGCGGATGCCGCGGGGAAGGGAGACGAGAGATGAACCAGGACATCGACGGGCGGTTCGCGCAGGGCTGGGGCGGGACGGCGCCGAACGGCGTGCACGTCAACGTGCTGCTGGCGCGGCGCGGCACCCCGACGGCCGCGTCGATCACGACGGCCTTCACCTCGCCGCGGCCGGGCTTCACGCCCATCCTCGCCTGCGTGGGAGAGAGCCAGCAGGAGTACGTGACGGTCAACCCGCCGACCGTGATCCTCTCCAAGAGCCACGCCGAGGTCGGGATGGTCGAGACCATGGTCTTCGGCGCTGCGCAGGTCGGCGTCTCCCAGGGCGTGCTGGACGCCGTCGCGCAGGGGCACATCACCGGCGACCAGGACACGCTCGTGTTCGTGGCGCTGTGGATCGACCCGGCGTGCGACGACGAGACGCAGGTCAAGCTCGCGGCTCGCGCGGCGGCGGCGTCAGCGGTCTCGGAAGCCGCGAACGGCCTGCCCGCGAGCATCCGCTCCGCACAGGTGGACGGACGCGACGCGCTGACGCACCCGTTCTACGGGGGCGACTGAGCGGCGGCGCGCGCAGTCGAAGCGGTCGCCCCGGTCATCCGGGACGACCGCTTCTCTCACTCCACGAGCAGCGCGGGCTCCTCGAGCACGGAGGCGACGTCGGCGACGAATCGACTCATCTGGTCGCCGTCGATCACGCGGTGGTCGAAGGATCCGGCGACCGTGGTCACCCAGCGCGGACGCACCTCGCCGTCGACCACCCACGGCTTCTGCGCGATGGTGCCCATGGCCACGATCCCCGCCTCGCCGGGGTTGATGATCGGGGTGCCGGCATCCATCCCGAACACGCCGATGTTGGTGATCGTGATGGTGCCGCCCTGCTGGTCGGCGGGGCTGGTCTTCCCCTCGCGGGCGGTGAGCGTGAGCCGGTTCAGCGCGCGGGCGAGGTCCTTCATGCTGAGGTCCTGGGCGTCCTTGATGTTGGGCACCAGCAGGCCGCGCGGCGTGGCCGCGGCGATGCCGAGGTTCACGTAGTGCCGCACGACGATCTCGGCACCCGAGTCGGTGTCGACCCAGGCGGCGTTGACCATCGGCGTGCGGCGGGCGGCCCAGATCACGGCGCGCGCCATGATCAGCAGAGGCGAGACGCGGATGTCGGCGTAGTCGGGCGAGGCCTTCAGCCGCTTGACGAGCTCCATCGTGCGGCTGGCATCGACCTCCTTCCACACCGTCACGTGCGGGGCGGAGTACGCGCTCTGCACCATGGCCGAGCTGGTCGCCTTGCGCACGCCCTTGACGGGGATCGACTCGGTGCGGGCATCCGACCCCGGCTGCGGTGCCGGCTGCATGCCGCGGGCGAGTCCGACCGGAGCGGATGCCGGTGCCGGCACGGTCTCCTCGCGCACGCTCCCCCACTCCGGGGTCTCGATGTTGCGGAACACGCTGGCCTGCTCGGCGTGCTTCACGACGTCGTCGCGGGTGACCTCGCCGTCGGCGCCGGTCGCGGTGACCTCGGTGAGGTCGACGCCCAGGTCGCGGGCCAGCTTGCGGATCGGCGGCTTGGCGATCACGCCGACCGATGAGCGCACGGCCCTCTCGGCGGGCTTGCGCCGGCGGGACGTCGCACCGCCGCCGGTACCGTAGCCGACGAGCACGGACCCGCCGCCCTCCTCCGCAGCCGGAGCGGATGCCGTGGGGGCCGGCGTCCCGGCATCCGCATCCTCCGACACGAATGTGACGATGGGTGCTCCGACCTCGACCGTCGCGCCCTCGGCCGCGAGGATCTCGCCGACCACCCCCGCGTGCGGGGAGGGCAGCTCGACCAGCGACTTGGCGGTCTCGATCTCGCAGATCACGTCATTGATGGCGACGGTGTCGCCGGGCGCCACCTTCCAGGCGACGATCTCGGCCTCGGTGAGGCCCTCGCCGACGTCGGGCAGGGTGAAGGTCTGGGTGGTCATTGCAAGTCCTTTCGACTGCGTGTGGTTCATAACTCCGGAGATACGGCGGCCACGACGCCGGAATCGTGGCAGAGAGTCCAGATCATGGGCGATTCTCCGGAGTTATGAACGCAGAACGGGTGTCAGTAGGCCAGCGAGCGGTCGACGGCTTCGAGGATGCGGTCGGCATCCGGCAGGTACACGCCCTCGAGCTTCGCGGGCGGGAAGGGCGTGTCGAACCCCGAGACCCGCAGCACGGGCGCCTCGAGGGCGTAGAACGCGCGCTCCATGACGGTCGCGGCGATCTCGCTGCCCAGGCTGGTGAAGCCCTGGGCCTCCTGCGCGTAGACCATGCGGCCGGTGGATCGCACCGAGTCGAGGATGGGGCCGTAGTCCACCGGCGAGAGCGAGCGCACGTCGACGACCTCGCAGCTGGTGCCCTCCGACTCGGCGAGCGCGGCGGCCTGCAGCAGCGTGGTCACCATCGCGCCGTGGCCGACGAGGGTCACGTCCGTGCCGCGGCGGACGATCCGGGACGCGTGCAGCGGAAGAGCGGATGCCTCCAGCTCCACCTCTCCCTTGGGCCAGTAGCGGCTCTTGGGCTCCATGAAGATCACCGGGTCATTCGAGGAGATGGCCTCCTGGATCATCCAGTACGCGTCGTTCGGCGTCGACGGCGAGACCACGCGCAGGCCGGGGGTGTGCGTGAAGTACGCCTCCGGACTCTCCTGGTGGTGCTCCACGGCGCCGATGTGCCCGCCGTACGGGATGCGGATGACGACCGGCATCGACAGGGCGCCCGCGTGCCGATTGGTGACCTTGGCCAGCTGCGAGGTGATCTGGTCGAACGCCGGCCACACGAAGCCGTCGAACTGGATCTCGCACACCGGGCGGAATCCGGCCATGGCCAGGCCGATGGCGGAGCCGACGATGCCGGACTCCGCCAACGGGGTGTCGAGCACGCGCCGGGTGCCGAAGTCCTTCTGCAGTCCTTCTGTCACACGGAACACCCCGCCGAGGCGGCCGATGTCCTCGCCCATCAGCAGCACGCGGGAGTCGTCCTCCATGGCCTTGCGCAGGCCGGCGTTCAGCGCCTTGGAGAAGGGCATGGTCTCGATGCTCACAGGGCGCCTCCTTCGAACGAGGCTTCGTAGTCCGCCAGCCACGCCTTCTGCTCGGCCATCAGCGGGTGCGGCTCGCTGTAGACGTGGTCGAAGATGGCGGCGGGGCCCGGCGCCGACAGTTCGACGGTGCGGGCGCGCAGGTCCTCCGCGGCAGCCGCGGCCTCGGCATCCGCTGCGGTGAAGAACTCCTCGCTCGCGCCCCGCGAAAGCAGGTATGCGCGCATCCGGGCGATCGGGTCGCGCTGGGCCCAGGACTGCTCCTCGTCAGATCCGCGGTACTTGGTGGGGTCGTCGCTCGTGGTGTGCGCGCCCATCCGGTAGGTGACGGCCTCGATCGCGCGCGGACCGCCGCCGGCACGGGCCTCGTCGAGCAGCATCCGCGAGACGGCGTAGCTGGCCAGCACATCGTTGCCGTCCACGCGCACCGACGGGATGCCGTATCCGGCGCCGCGGCCGACCAGCGGCACCTTCGACTGGGTGGAGACGGGCACCGAGATGGCCCAGTGGTTGTTCTGCAGGAAGAACAGCACCGGGGCGCCGTAGCTGGCGGCGAACACCATGGCCTCGTGCACGTCGCCCTGGCTGGAGGCGCCATCGCCGTAGTAGACCACGACGGCCTCGTCGCGCTCGGGGTCGCCGGTGCCGGTGCGACCGTCGAAGGTCAGGCCCATGCCGAAGCCGGCGGCGTGCAGGGTCTGCGACGCCAGCACCAGGGTGTACAGCCGGGTGTTGCCGTTCTTCGGATCGGTCGGGTCCCAGCCGCCGTGCGAGACGCCGCGCATGAGCTTGATGATGTCCACCGGGTCGACCCCGCGGATGCGGGTGACGGCGTGCTCCCGGTACGACGGGAAGATCGTGTCCTGCCTGCGAGCGGCGTGCGCGGAGCCCACCTGGGCGGCCTCCTGCCCGCGGCTCGGCGGCCACAGGGCGAGCTGGCCCTGACGCTGCAGGTTGGTGGCCTGGGTGTCGATGGCGCGGATGGCCACCATGTCGCGGTAGAACTGCTCGAGCTCGGCGTCGGTCAGCGCATCGATGAGCGGCAGATACCGCTCGGATGCCGGCGACGGAGCGAATGTTCCATCCGCTTCCAGGACGCGAACGAGGGGTGTGTCGGTCGAAGTCACGGCTCCACGCTACCCACGTCGGCATGCCCCGTCACGCATAGTTCGGGGTCCCTAATAAGTGTCCGGGATCAGGACGAATGCCGCGCTGCGGTTCAGAGGAACGAGCGGTCGACCTCGTCCAGGACAGCACTCAGCGCCTCGACAGGGATCATGGTCGAGTACACGACCTGACCGTCCGCTGGCGAGATCCCGTCTACGGTCGACGGCTCGATCTGCCACTCATCCGCAGACACGCCAGGCACGGCGTCCAGGATCACCGCGATCAGCCGATGATCCCAGAACCCTTCCGCGGTGACGGCCAGATACGACTCGCCGTCACGTTGGTGAATGAGCGCTCCGACACGGAAAGTGCCGATCGGGCGATCCACAGAGCCCCGGTCTGAGCAGAGCGCGCGATGGCTTCCCTGACCTTCTTGCGCAGCGCAGTAGCGATCACTGCCGAGTTCTCAAGCTGCCAGCGCCGATAGTCTGTCGCGGTCGGGAGCAGATGAGCAGAGCTCACTGCGGCATCCGATCCTTTGGCCGCACGCCGGCATTCGTCGGTGAGCGTCGCGTAGAAGTCATGGGCAGTCGTGTCATCCTGCCGGGATCCCGCAGCCGCCAGCCACCAGGCCGAGCGGGAGTAGTCAGCGTCCGTCCTCGGCGCGAAATCGTCAGGGATCGGCACCTCGCCGGCGATTCCACGCAGAGCGGTCACCTTCACTTTGAACCAGACCCGGTCGTGGAGAGCACGAACACGTTCTGCACCACCGGACGCCACCTCTGCCGGGACGCGCTGCGCTTTCTGCACCAGTGCGTCTCCGATGGCGTGGAGCTCGACGTCCAATTGCGGGAAGTCGAGGCCGAGGTCAGTGAGAGCCCTGCGAGTCGGACGCACATGCCGTGTCATGGCTCGACGCTAATGCGGGCCGCCGACACCGATCACTCGGAAAGACCACCCAGTTCATCGATCTCATCGTCGGTTGCGTCTGCCAAGAGCTTCACGGCGCCGCGGGTGCTTCCGTCGAGCAGCCGCAGAGCCTCAAGAGCACCACTCTGGATCTCCTCGCGATGCTTCTCGATGTACTCGCGCACGGCAACGTCAACGACATCCTTCTTGGAGCGCTGCAGGAAATGCGCAGCGTTCGAGATGAGCCGGTCGGTCTCAGCATCCACTTTGATCGGCGCAACAGCAACCATGACGGTATCCCCTCACCTTGGGTACCAAGGTACCACAGAATACCGTACAGGGCTCAGTGCCCGTACGCCTGCGCGAGGCGCTCCAGCGCGTCCTGCACGGTCTGCCGCGGGGCGGCGAGGTTCATGCGCTCGAAGCCCTCGCCCTCGGGGCCGAACATGGCGCCCTCGTCGAAGTAGACCAGGGCCTCCTGCTCGTTGATGCGCTTGAGCTCCACGTGCGACAGGCCCAGCGCCCGGAAGTCCAGCCACTGCAGGTAGGTGCCCTCCAGATCGAAGACGACGACCTGCGGCATCCGCTCGGCGAAGAACGACCGCACCAGCTCATGGTTGCCGTGCACGAGCTCGATCAGTCCGTCCAACCACGCACCGGCCTTCGAGTAGGCGAGACGACAGGCCTGGAAGCCCAGCGCGTTGAGCGTGAAGAAGCCCGTGCGGCTCTGCTCGAGCGCGAACTTCTCACGCAGCTGCTCGTTCGGGATGACGATGTTGCTGGTGGCCATGCCCGCCAGGTTGAACGTCTTGCTGGGCGCAGTGCACACGATGGTGCGGGCCGCCGCGTCGTCGTTCAGCGTGGAGAACACGGTGTGCTGCGCACCGGGCATCACCAGGTCGAAGTGGATCTCGTCACTGATGACGGTGAGGTCGTTGTCGCGGGCGATGCGCCATACGGCCTCGAGCTCGTCGCGCTCCCACACCCGGCCGGTGGGGTTGTGCGGGCTGCAGAACAGCAGCGCGGTGGTGCGGGGATCGGCGGCCTTCTCGGCGAGGTCGTCGAGGTCGATGCGCCAGCGCCCGTCGCGCAGCACCAGCGGGTTGCGCACGACCACGCGCTCATTGCCCTCGATCGCGCCGAAGAACGGGTAGTACGCCGGGGTCTGCACGATGACGCCGTCGCCGGGCGCGGTGACGGCGCGGACGGCGGTGTTGAACGCCGGCACCACGCCGGGTGCCAGCTTGATCTGCTCGCGGGTGACGGTCCAGCCGTGCCGGTCCTGGAACCAGCCGGTGACGGCGTCCCAGTAGTCGTCGGTGGCGATGGTGTAGCCCAGCACCACGTCCTCGAGGTGCTCGCGCAGGCCCTCGAGGATCTCGGGGGCGAGCTTGAGGTCGAGGTCGGCGACGGAGAACGGCGAGATCCCGGCGGGCACATCGGGCTTCGCGTCGAACATGTGCTGCCACTTGGAGGCGCCGGTGCCGGTGCGGTCGACGACGGTCTCGAAGTCGTACGTCACGCGCGCACCTGCTCCCCCGCCACGGCGAGCACCCGATCCAGGGACTCCTCCTCGCCGACGGAGATGCGGATGCCGTCGCCCGTGAACGGCCGGACGATGAGGTCCGCGGCGACGAACGCGGCGGCCATCTCGTCGGTCCGTTCGCCCGCGGGGAGCCAGACGAAGTTGGACTGCGAATCAGGCACATCCCAGCCCTGCGCGCGCAGGCCCTCGACCAGGCGGGTGCGCCGCTCGACGATGACGGCGACGCGGGCCATCAGCTCGTCCTCGGCATCCAGGCTGGCGATGGCGGCGCGCTCGGCGGCACTGGTGACCGACAGCGGGATGGCGGTGGTGCGGGCGGCGTCGAGCACGCGCGGGTGGCCGATGGCGTAGCCGACGCGGAGCCCCGCCAGGCCGAACGCCTTGGAGAAGGTGCGCAGCACGACCACGTTGGGGTGCTTCTCGAACACGCGCTCGGCGAGGCCGTCGACGGCTTCGGGGTCCGTGACGAACTCGGCGTACGCCTCGTCGAGGATGATCAGCACGTCCTGCGGCACGCGCTCGACGAACGCCGCGAACTCGGCGCTGGTGACGATCGGGCCGGTGGGGTTGTTGGGCGTGCAGACGATGATCACGCGGGTGCGGTCGGTGACGGCATCCGCCATCGCGTCGAGGTCGTGACGGGTGCCCGGGCCGAGCGGGACCTGCACCCCGGTGGCGCCGGCAACCAGCGGAAGGCCGGGGTACGCCTCGAACGAGCGCCAGGCGTAGATGACCTCGTCGCCGACGGATGCCGTGGCCAGCACCAACTGGTACAGGATCGACACGGAACCGGATGCCACGTGCACGGCGTCCGCGTCGACGCCGTACTTCTCGCCCAGGCGGGCGCGCAGCGCACCGGCAGAGGCGTCGGGATAGCGGTTGATCGGCGTGGTGTGCGTGAGCGCCTCGAGCACCGACGGCAGCGGCTCGAACGGGTTCTCGTTGCTGGAGAGCTTGAACGCGTCGGCGCCCGCCTGCTTGCCCTGGCGGTACGGCGGCAGGGCGGCGATCTCGGGGCGGATGCGGGGCAGGATGGGCTCGGTCACGGGATCAGTCTAAAGAGGTGCGAACCACCGCGGGGGCGGCCGTCATGAGGAGCGTCTCGTGGCACGATCGACAGATGCGATTCATCATCCGCGTCGTCATCAACGCCTTCGCCCTGTGGGTGGTCACGCTGATCCCCGCGCTCGAGGTGAGCATCCGCGCGTTCGCGCCCGGCGAGACCCTGCAGCTCGTGCTGACGCTGCTCGCCGTGGGAGCGATCTTCGCCCTCGTGAACACCATCATCGGCACGGCCATCAAGATCGTCGCGTTCCCGCTGTACATCCTCACGTTCGGACTCATCTCCTTCATCGTGAACGGCTTCCTGCTGTGGCTGACCGCCTGGATCACCAGCGGCTTCGGCTGGGGGCTGAGCGTCGGGTCGTTCTGGTGGGGTGTGGTGGCGGCCATCCTCATCTCGATCATCAACGCCGTCTTCGGCGCCATCCTGCGCCCGCAGAAGAAGAAGCGCCGCTGACGAGTCGCGTCGCCGACAGAGATCGGATGCTGATCAGGCGCGCTCCGCGCTGAACTCCGTCCGCTCGACCCGCGCCGCCTCACCGAGCTCGTGGAAGAACTTGTCCCGCAGCGCTTGTGCGCGTGGATCCGACGAGCGATCCAGCTCTGCGCCCGTGTTCATGTAGTCCCCATACATGTGCGGATCGATCGGGCTGCTCCGGCCGGGGATCTCCCGCTGGACCGTGAAGCTGTCGGGTGAACCCGACCCTCCCGCAGTGCCACCGGTCGCCAGTGCGTTCACCGGGTCGGCGCTGTTCTCCAGTCGGACGATCGTCTGATCGGCGGCGAGCGCCGGGTCGACCGGATCGCCCGCGACGATCACGGTCCCGACGTGATAGGGGCTGTCCATGGCCAGATGGGAGACGATCATCGCGCCCTGCGAGTACCCCACCATGTCGACGGTGTCGCCGTGCTCGGCTCCGGCCTCTTCCAGCGCCTGGAGCGTCGCCTCATACGATGCGGACTTCTTCCGGCCCATGTACAGCTCCACGTCGGAGACCGCATCGAACGGCTCGTCCGTGCCGGGCATCATCTCCCGGGTGCCGTCGACGTACGCGACATAACGCACCGACCCATCCTTCATCGTGTACTTCTCCACCGCCACCTGGGCCGTGCGCCCCCACGGCACGCGCGCGATCGAATCACGGACTCCCGCGACCGGCTTGACGTCACGCGACTCGACAGTTCTCAGGGTCACGGCCTGTGATTCACCCGTTAGTCGGGTGCCGCTCGGCAGGGTGCCCAGATCGACATCCACCGCCAGATCGCGCAGGGTGCCCATCGTCGATCCCACCGGCTCGGGGCCCAGCCACAGGGCCGCCCAGCCGAAGAGTGTCGGGGCCAGCACCGCACCGACCCATCGAGCGAGCGTGTACGTGTCGTCCCACGGCTGATCCGTCAGTCCGTCGAATCGGTGGTTCTGCCAGCGCGTGACCAGGGAGTCCGCCGCCGGTCCGATGTTCGGGTTCGAGGCGAGCAGCTCATGGATGCGGTCCTGTATCGCCAGTGCTTCACGCGCATCGCCCACCCCGATCAGGTTCTGCTGCGTGCGCAGCTCGACCAGCTCGAACACATCGGCCATGACGAGCGTGCCCTGCGCGGTCTTCGCCGCCTTCTCCCCCTGGCTCTCCAGCCGATGCACGCAGTTCCCGATCTGCCCCGTGGCGGGGTGCCGATCAGCGGTCTGCGCGAGCGTGTGCTGCGCACGCCGCGCGACGCGTGCGGCATCCTTCACGTGCTCCGCCAGCGCGGCCAGCCGGTGCCCGACCGCGCGGAACGCCCCCGAGTCGACGTGGATCGCGCCGCCCGACGTGATGTTCAGCTCGCCGCTCATCGCAGGATCCTGGCCACCTGCTGGCGCTGGAACTCCAGCTCGCCGCGCTCGCTCTCCAACTGCGCGTGCAGATCCGAGAGCGCCCACCGCAGCGCGCGCACCCCTGCGTTCTCCCAGCGTGCATCCTCGATGAGCCGCGAGACTCCCACGCCCACCGTCTCCACCAGGTCGGTCGCCTCGTTCAGCAGCCGCATCGCCTCTACCGCCGCCCAGAGATCCTCGCCCGCGCCTCCCGGAGCCTGGGCCGCTGTGATCGTGTACATGCATCCAGGGTGCGGGATGGCGGGCATCCGCTCCGCCCGGAATCCTACCCACTGTGCGCAACTTCTCGAGATTGACGATTGGGGACAGAAGTCGATGAAGGCACAATGGTGCTGTGACCTCACCGGATCCCTTCCGCGTCGTCTTCGTCTGCACGGGCAACATCTGCCGCTCACCGATGGCCGAAGTCGTGTTCCGCGCGCTCGCGACACAGCGCGGGCTGGGCGATCGTGTGCTGTCCCGCAGCGCGGGCACGGGCGACTGGCACCTCGGCGAGCGCGCCGACCAGCGCACCCTCGAAGCCCTCAGCCGCCGCGGCTACGACGGCTCCGCGCACCGCGCGCGGCAGTTCAGCGCAGCATCCTTCGCCGACAACGACCTGATCGTCGCCCTCGATCGCACGCACGAGCGCATCCTGAAGGCGTGGGCCCGCAGCGCCGACGACAAGGGCAAGGTCACCCTTCTGCGCGCCTACGACCCGGCCGCGTCCACCATGGACGTGCCCGATCCGTACTATGCGGGCCCGCCGATGTTCGATTCGGTGCTGGCTATGATTGAGACCGCCACCCGCGGGCTCTTCAGCCAACTCGAACCGGCTGTGCGGGCATCCCATTCGACGCTCCGCGCGACGCGGGGCCCCGAGCAGGAGGAACTCCTCTGACTTCTCTGCCTTCGCTCCCCGCTCAGCCGCTCAGCCCCCTCGACGGCCGCTACCGCACCGCCGTCACGGGACTTGCGGACTTCCTCTCCGAGGCGGGGCTGAACCGCGCCCGCGTGGAGGTGGAGGTGGAGTGGCTGATCGCCCTCACCGACCGCTCGGTGTTCGGCACCTCTCCCCTGCCGGATGCCGACAAGCAGCGCCTGCGCGCGCTGTACCGCGACTTCGGCCAGGACGAGATCGATTGGCTGGCCGCCAAGGAGGCCGTCACCCGCCACGATGTGAAGGCCGTCGAGTACCTGGTGCGCGACCGCCTGGCGACCCTGGGCCTGGACCGCATCGCCGAGCTGACGCACTTCGCGTGCACGAGCGAGGACATCAACTCCGCCTCGTACGCGCTCACCGTCAAGCGCGCCGTCGAGGGCGTCTGGCTGCCGGCGCTGGATGCCGTGATCGCGAAGCTCCGCTCGCTCGCCGCCGAGCACGCGGACGCCGCGATGCTCTCCCGCACGCACGGGCAGCCGGCCACCCCATCGACCATGGGCAAGGAGCTCGCCGTGTTCGCGTGGCGCCTGGAGCGCGTGCGCGCCCGCATCGCAGCATCCGAGTACCTGGCGAAGTTCTCCGGCGCGACCGGCACCTGGTCGGCGCACCTTGCCGCAGATCCCTCGGTGGACTGGCCCACCGTGAGCCGCGAGTACATCGAGGGCCTGGGCATCGACTTCAACCCCCTCACCACGCAGATCGAGTCGCACGACTGGCAGGTGGAGCTGTACGACCACGTGCGGCACGCCGGCGGCATCCTGCACAACCTCGCCACCGACATCTGGACCTACATCTCGCTGGGCTACTTCGCGCAGATCCCCGTGCCCGGCGCGACCGGTTCGTCGACCATGCCGCACAAGATCAACCCGATCCGGTTCGAGAACGCCGAGGCGAACTTCGAGATCTCCGGAGCCCTGTTCGGGTCCCTGTCGCAGACGCTGGTCACCTCGCGCATGCAGCGCGACCTGACCGACTCCACCACGCAGCGCAACATCGGCGTGGCCTTCGGGCACTCGCTGCTGGCGCTGGACAACCTGCGCCGTGGGCTGGACGCCATCTCCCTGTCGCGTGACGTGCTGCTGGACGACCTCGACCACAACTGGGAGGTGCTGGCCGAGGCCATCCAGACCGTCATCCGCGCGGAGGTCGTCGCCGGGCGCTCCACCATCACCGACCCGTACGCCCTGCTGAAGGACCTCACCCGCGGACACCGCGTCGGTGCGGCCGAGCTGGCGGAGTTCGTGCAGAAGCTGGAGATCGGGGATGCCGCCAAGCAGCGCCTGCTCGCACTGACACCGGCGACCTACATCGGCATCGCGGAGCAGCTCGCGCGCTGACCGGACTGTCCGCCGCAGAACCGGCATCCGGCATCCGGCATCCGGCATCCGGCGAGATGGAAAGTGCCGGGTAGGTGCTCCTCGGACCCGGCGCTTTCCAGCCGAATGACCACTGGCGAGATGGAAAACGCCGGGTAACCGCAGCATCCACCTGCACTTTCCATCCGCACGCCTGAGAGCTGGACGGAAGCGCAGACGCCTGAGAGCTGGACGGAAGCCCGGATGCCGAAGCGACCCGGCGGGGGCGGACTCAGGAAGCGGACGCGCCGCCCGCCGGTGCCCCATCCGTGGAGGCTCCGCCGGCACCCGCGTAGTCGCGGGGCATGAACATCAGTGCGCCGAGTGTCACGGCGGCGGTGATGGCAACGCCGATGAACACCCCGGTGGATGCCGACACGATCGTCGCCGGGTCATCAGGACCCGCGCCGCGCGCGATCACCGCGTTCGAGATGGCACCGAGGATGGCCACGCCCACGGCGCTGCCGGCGGAGCGCGCGAACGTGTTCATGCCGGTCACCGCGCCGCGCTCGCCCCACCCCACCGACGCCTGAGCGGCGATGAGCACAGGCGCCGACGACCAGCCCAGTCCGAGGCCCAGCACGAACGCGATACCGGCGACCGTGAACGCGTTCGGCCAAGGGCCGGTGACGGCCAGCAGGATCGACGCGACCACGGCGGTGCTCATCCCGATCGTGGCCGTGCGGCGGAAGCCGATGCGCAGGTACAGGGTGCCGGAGTTCGCCGAGGCCAGCGGCCAGCCCAGCGTCAGCGCCGCGACCGCCAGCCCCGACAGCAGCGGCGGGATGCCGAGCGAGCCCTCCAGGTAGGCCGGGGCGAAGCTCGTCACTCCGATCAGCAGCGCGCCGATCCCGAACGACACCACGGTCGTGGACAGGATCAGCCGTCGACCGATCAGCGAGAAGTCGATGATGGGCTCGGATGCCCGCCGCTCGACGGCCGCGAAGGCCACCAGCGCCAGCGCTCCCCCGCCGAAGCAGATGGCGCTGGGCACCGAGATCCACGCCCAGGCGCTGTCGCCCTCCAGCAGGCCGAGGATGATTCCGGTCAGCCCCAGCGTCAGCAGCGCCGCGCCGCCGAAGTCGATGCGGTGCCGCTGTTCGTACTTGTCCTCGTGGTAGTTGCGGATCAGCATCCATCCCGCCAGCGCGCACAGCGGCACGTTCACGAAGAAGATGCCGCGCCAGATGCCCAGCTGCGAGAAGATGCCGCCCAGCGCTGGCCCGACCACCGACGCGATCGCCCACATGCTGGACAGGTAGCCCTGCACCTTCGCGCGTTCGGCGACCGTGTAGATGTCGCCGACGATGGTCATCGCCATCGGTCCTACGGCCCCGGCGCCCAGACCCTGCACGATGCGGAACAGGATCAGCCACAGCATCCCCGGCGCGAAGCCGCACAGCACCGATCCCAGCAGGAACAGCCCGATGCCGATGAGGATGATGGGCTTGCGGCCGATCATGTCGGCGGACTTGGCGTAGATCGGCACGCTCACGGCCTGCGCCAGCAGGTACACCGAGAACAGCCACGGGAACTGCTGGTAGCCGCCGAGATCGCGCACGATGCTGGGCACCGCGGTGGCGAGGATGGTCGCGTCGATCGCGATCAGCCCGGTCGAGAGCATGAGCCCGCCGAGGATGGGTCCGCGCTCGGAGCGAAGGCCGACCGCGGAGCGGTCCACAGAGGAACCCATGACTGTCCCAAGCCGAAACGGCGACGTTCTATTCCTCCGGAGTGCGGTCAGCCGCTGCACCCGTTGCCCGTGAAGGCGGATGCTGAGACCCTGGACCATGGGCACGATGCGATGGACGACGGCGGCAGCAGGGATGCTGGCCGCGCTCATGCTGACAGCCTGCACGGCGCCGTCCCCGTCGCTGCAGGAGAAGCCCGTCACGCTGGCATCCGGCCTCGACGCACCCTGGTCGGTCGCGCTCGTCGGGGACAGCGCACTCATCTCGCAGCGCGACGACGGGAAGGTGCTCGAGCGCACGGCATCCGGAGAACTGCGCACCGCGGGCACCGTGCCCGGCGTCGTCTCCGGCGGCGAGGCGGGGCTGAACGGCATCGTCGTGCGCGAGCTCGACGGCATCCGCTGGCTGTATGCGTATCACGCGACCGACGACGACAACCGGGTGGTGCGGATGCCGCTGCGCGGCGAGCCCGGTGGACTGCGACTGGACACCAGCGCCGTGGAGGATCTCGTCACCGGCATCCCGCACGCGACCAACCACAACGGCGGACGCCTGGCATTCGGCCCCGACGGGATGCTGTACATCACGACCGGGGATGCCGGGCAGCGCGAGCGCGCCCGAGACAGGACGTACCTGGGCGGCAAGATCCTACGTGTGACGCCCACCGGCGATCCGGCGCCGGGCAACCCGTTCGGCACGCGGGTGTACTCGCTCGGACATCGCAACGTGCAGGGCATCGCCTGGGACGACGACGACACCCTGTGGGCCAGCGAATTCGGGCAGGACACCTGGGACGAGGTGAACCGCATCGTCGCCGGTGGCGACTACGGCTGGCCGGATCACGAGGGCATCGCGAAGGCGGCGGACGCCATCGATCCGGCCGCGGTGTGGAAGCCGGCGGATGCCAGCCCCAGCGGTATCGCGGTGATCGACGGCACCCTGTACATCGCGGGGCTGCGCGGGCAGCGCGTGTGGCTGTTCGATCCCTCGCATCCGGACGAGGAGCCGTGGGTGGCGGCATTCACCGAGGACTACGGCCGGGTGCGCGACGTGCTGGCCGGCACCGACGGCAGGCTCTGGCTGCTCACCAGCAACACCGACGGGCGCGGCGATTCGCGCGAGGGCGACGACCGCCTCGTGCAGCCGGCGTTCCGGGAGGGCTGAGGCTCAGGCCTCGGGGGCGTCGGGCTTCGCGGCCTCGGGTGCGGCTTCTGCAGCAGCATCGGCGGCCTCGGCCTCCTTGGCGGCCCGGCGCTGCGCGCGCGTGGGCTTCGGGTCCAGCAGGATCGGGCGGTCGATGGTCTTGGTGACCGTGGTCGGGTTGACGGCCAGCATCAGCAGCGCCATGATCAGCAGCGTCACGATGAAGCAGATGCCGCCGATGACCAGTCCCAGCGTGAACGGCGGCAGGTCCTTGTAGGTGCCGCGGGCGATGGAGCTGTTCACTCGGGCGGTGAAACCGCCGGTGGAGAAGATCGTGACCAGCATCGCGAACACGCCGCACCCCAGGGCGATGCTCACCAGGTGCAGCGGCTTCAGGATGTCGCGCCGCGTGGGCTTCTGCTCGGTCATGCGTATCCTCCGTGGTCCGCCAGGCTGTCCGTGCCGGCATCCTTCTCAGCATCCGCCTGAGCGGCCTTCTTCGCGCCCGGCGTGAGCCCGGCGATGCCGAGGAAGACGGCGATGATCGCGGCGTAGCCGCCGAACATCCCGACGCCGATGATGATGCCGGTGAGCGATGCCGCACCCTGCGGCGTGGTGTAGTCCATCACGAACCCGGCCGGCACCAGCGCCAGCAGCAGGGCGAGCAGCAGTCCCAGGGAGCCGATGAGGGTCGCGTCGCGCGCTCCCTCCGTCCCTTTCGAGCGGATGCCGTGGATCAGTTCGACCAGTCCGGTCGAGGCGGCCCACGCGATCACGAGTCCGAAGAACAGCGCGTCGGAGCGGATCGAAGGGATGCCGGCGGTCATGCCGAGCACGAACGAGATGCCGGCGATGATGACGGCTGGCCAGCGGTGGCCGGCCGGGTAGACGATGATCGCGGCCAGCACGAGCACGAGCGCGGTGGCGATGACGAAGCCGCCGAACGTCGGCAGGCCGACGGATGCCGAGTGGTCGGGCGAGAACGTGATCATCAGCGCCGCGACGGCGGCCAGAGCGGCGCGCGTCAGCTGCACGTGACGTGCAGTGAAGGTGCGTTCAGCGGGCATGGCAGTCCTCGGATCGGTGGCCCTTCCAGTCTACGACGGGCGCCTATGAACCAGGCCGTGGCCGGGAGCGCGGCCTCCCCAGCTGCCGCCGCGCTCCCGACATCCGCGGAGGACGGATTTCGGACTGCACCCGAGACTTCGGGCGGGCGCCACCCGTGCGTTCTCGGAGGCCCGCGCGACACCTGCTCCCCAGCGAAGGCATCCGACGGACCTTGTGCCACTCTATGGTGAGCGCGTTCACATACCGAGAGGGCGGCTGTGACGGACGAGGCTATCTTGCAGGGGCAGGCGACCACGCCGTTCGCCGGGGCACTGAGTGCGGCCATCCGCGACCGCGGGATGACGCTGGCGCGGCTGCAGGAGCGGCTCGCCGCGCATGGCAATCCGGTGTCGCGGGCGACGCTGAGCTACTGGCGCTCGGGGGCGCGCAGGCCCGAAGGCGCCCAGTCGCTGGCGGCGGTCGCCGATCTGGAGCAGCTGCTGGGACTGGACGACGGGGCACTGCTGCAGCTGCTCGGTCCGACGCAGCGCACCGGCCCGCTCGGCCCTGTGGCTTTCCCGTTCGACGAGGATCCCACCGAGCAGCGCGTCCGCGAGACGTTCCTGGCGATGGGCGCCGCCTACCCCGATCCGACTCGCGAGCTGACGATCCATGCCGTCACCGATGTCGGGCCCGAGGGACATGTGCGGCGGCGGACGGCCCGGGTGCTGGTACAGGCCACCTCCGGTGTGGTCACCGCCGTGCCGTATGTGGAGATCTCGACCGGCGAGCCCACTCCCCCGCCCGGGTTCGAGGCGCTGGGCGGCGGCCGCATCTCGAAGCGCTACACGCACCCCAGCAATGAGGTGCACGGGTTCCTGTTCGAGTTGGAGCGGCCGATCACCAGCCCCGAGACCATGCTGATCGAGTGGGCCGTGACGTACCCGCCCGAGATCGAGGTGAGCGACGGCTCGGGCTACGGAGTGGCCTTCCAGGCCCGAGAGCTGCTGCTGTGGACACGGTTCGACCCGGCCTGGCTGCCGGACTGGTGCGACGAGATCGAGGAGACCCCGGCGGGCCGGGTCGTCACGCCGCGGATGCTGCACGGCGCCCGTTCCCTGCACGCCGTGCGCCGGGGCTTCGGCCCGGGCGCGCTGTCGATGGGCTGGGGCCGCGGCGAGCGCCCGACGACGGACTGAGCTCGGGCATCCGATCCGTCCGGCGTCCCCGGTACGGATGTCGGTCGATTGACACGGATGTCGGTCGACACGCCGCAGAATCGGCCTGCAAGCGGGGAATCGACCGACATCCGTACCTGCCAAGACGAACAGCGCCGCGCACCCCGGGAATCCGGGAGAATCAGCTGTGCCCTCGAATCTCCGCTGGCTGCGAATGCGCCCCCAGGAACTCGCCCTCATCGCGATCACCGCGGTGTGGGGCGGCACGTTCCTGGTGGTGCACATCGCCATGCAGCACTCCGGACCCTGGTTCTTCGTGGGGCTGCGGTTCACGGTGGCGGGGCTGATCAGCATGCTGATCTTCCACCGATCGCTGCGCGGAATGACCTGGGCCGACCTGGGCGCCGGGGCCTCGATCGGACTGATGATCTACGGCGGCTACGGACTGCAGACGCTGGGGCTGCAGACCATCGACTCCAGCACGTCGGCGTTTCTGACCGCGTTGTACGTGCCGATGGTGCCGTTCGCACAATGGATCTTCTTCCGCAAGCGCCCGCCGGCGATGGCGTTCGTGGGCGCGGCGCTCGCGTTCGCCGGTCTCGTCCTCATCGCGGGACCGGAGGCGTTCAGCCTCTCGCTGGGCCTCGGGGAGTCGGTGACCCTGATCAGCACCCTGCCCATCGTGGGCGAGATCATCCTGATCAGCGTGTTCGCGGGCCGCATCGACCTGGGCCGCATCACGATCGTGCAGCTGCTGACGGCGGGCCTGCTGTCATTCGCGACGATGCCGGTCGTCGGCGAGGGCGTTCCGGCATTCAGCTGGGCCTGGGTCGCCGCCGGCATCGGGCTGGGCGTGTCCAGCTGCATCATCCAGCTCACGATGAACTGGGCGCAGAAGTCGGTCTCGCCGACCCGCGCGACCATCATCTACTCCGGCGAGCCCGTGTGGGCCGCCATCATCGGCCGCATCGCCGGCGAGCGCCTGCCTGCGGCGGCGCTGGTGGGCGGGATGCTGGTGGTGCTGGGCATCCTCGCCAGCGAGCTGCGCATCGTGCGGCGGCCGCATCCGAACACCCCCGATCGGGGGTGACTCTCCGGCGGCAACGGGCGCATGATGGAGTGTCGAGCAAGGGAGCCCGAGATGACACGTTCCGCCACCGCCTCAACCACCGCCGTCCGCGAGCTGCGCGACTTCCTGTTCGCGCACGGCGACGACTACGACGGCGCCCGTGCGGGGTTCGCCTGGCCGCAGCTGGACACCTTCAACTTCGCACTGGAGTGGTTCGACGTGGTCGCCGGGGAGAATCCCGACCGGCCCGCGGTGCAGATCGTCTCGGCCGACCTGTCGGTTCGCAGCTGGTCGTACGGAGAGCTCTCTGCGCGCTCGGACCAGGTCGCGAGCTGGCTGCGCGGTCTCGGCATCCGCCGCGGCGATCACCTCATCGTGATGATGGACAACACGATCGAGCTGTGGGAGATCATGCTGGCCATCACCAAGCTCGGCGCGATCTCCATCCCCACCTCGACGCTGCTGTCGGCATCCGATCTGTCCTACCGCATCGAGCACGGCCGTGCCCGTGCGGTGGTCGCGCTGGGCGGGCTGGCGGATCGGGTGAAGGATGCCGACGTGCTGCGCGTCGCCGTCGGCGATGTCGCCGAGGGCTGGCACGACTTCGCCGAGTCGTATCAGGCGGATGCCGTCTTCGAGCCGGACGGCCCGACGCCGGCATCCGACACCGCCCTGCTGTACTTCACCAGCGGCACCACCAGCCGGCCCAAGCTCGTGCAGCACACGCATGTGTCGTACCCGGTGGGGCACCTGTCGACCATGTGGTGGCTGGGCGTGCGGCCCGACGACGTGCACCTGAACATCTCCTCGCCGGGCTGGGCCAAGCACGCCTGGTCGAGCTTCTACTCGCCGTTCCTGGCCGAGGCGACGGTGTTCGTGTACAACTACGACCGCTTCGACGCGAACACGCTCATGCAGGTGATGGACACGCACCGCGTCTCGACGTTCTGCGCGCCGCCGACCGTGTGGCGCATGCTGATCCAGGCCGACCTGTCACGACTGGCCACTCCGCCACGGGAGCTGGTGGGCGCCGGCGAGCCGCTGAACCCCGAGGTCATCAACCGGGTGCGCGAGGCGTGGGGCTCGACCATCCGCGACGGCTACGGGCAGACCGAGATGACGGCCTGCGTGGGCAACTCCCCCGGACAGGTCGTGAAGGACGGCTCGATGGGTCGTGCGCTGCCGGGCTACCCGGTGGTGCTGCTGGATCCCATCACCGGCGAGGTGACGGAGCGCGAGGGCGAGATCGCGCTGGATCTGTCCGACTCGCCGCTGGGCCTGATGTCGGGGTACTTCGAGGACCCGGAGAAGACCGCCGAGTCGCGCGCCGGCGGCTTCCACCACACCGGCGACATCGCCGCTCGCGACGAGGAGGGGTACCTGACCTACGTCGGCCGCGCCGACGACGTCTTCAAGGCGTCCGACTACAAGATCTCGCCGTTCGAGCTGGAGTCCGCGCTGCTGGAGCACGACCTGGTCGTGGAGGCGGCGGTCGTGCCGAGCCCCGACCCCACGCGCCTGAACGTGCCGAAGGCGTACGTCATCCTGCATCCGGATGCCGGCGCCGGAGCGGATGCCGAACACGCGGCCGCCGCGAAGATCTTCGCCTTCGCGCGCGAACGGCTCTCCTCGCACCTGTGGGTGCGGGTCATCGAGTTCGTGCCGGAGCTGCCCAAGACCATCTCCGGCAAGATCCGCCGCGTGGAGCTGCGGGCCCGCGAGGCCGAGCGCGTCGCCTCCGGCGACAGCGCGGGCCAGCATCTCGACCGCGACCACCGCTGAGCGATCGGCCCGCACGGGCCGCGCGCCGTCTACGCTCGAATCATGTCTGCTGTGATCCCCGCCATCGTCGCGCCCTCCGCCACCGGTCCGCTGTTCACGGGCACCATCGAGCGGCGCGATGTCGGCCCGTCCGACGTGCGCATCGACATCCGCTGGGCCGGCATCTGCCACTCCGACATCCACACCGTGCAGGGCGACTGGGGCCCGCAGCCGTTCCCGCTCACCGTCGGGCACGAGATCGTCGGCACGGTCGCGGAGATCGGCTCCGACGTGACGAGGTTCGCCGTCGGCGACCGGGTCGGCGTCGGATGCCTGGTGAACTCGTGCGGCGAGTGCGCGAACTGCCTGGCCGGAGAGGAGCAGTACTGCCTGAACGGCGCCATCGGCACCTACGCCGCCGAGGACGTCGACGGGACCATCACGCAGGGCGGGTACTCCACCTCGGTCGTGGTCACGGAGCGCTTCGTGCTGCGCGTCCCGGAGGCCATCCCGTTCGAGAAGGCCGCTCCGCTGCTGTGCGCGGGTATCACCACCTACTCGCCGCTGCGGCACTGGAACGCCGGTCCCGGCACGCGGGTCGCCGTGATCGGACTCGGCGGGCTCGGCCACATGGCCGTGAAGATCGCGCACGCGATGGGCGCCGAGGTCACGGTGCTCTCGCGCTCGCTCGCCAAGAAGGACGATGCGCTCGAGCTCGGCGCCGACCACTACTTCGCGACCGAGGACCCGCAGACGCTGCGCGACCTGCGCGGCTCGTTCGACCTGATCATCAACTCGGTGTCCGCCTCGATCGACGTCGACGCCTATCTGAAGCTGCTGGCCCTGGACGGCACGCTCGTCAACGTGGGGGCCCCGTCCGAGCCGATGCCCGTGCGGGCGGGCACGCTGATCGGCGGCCGCCGCTCGTTCGCCGGATCGAACATCGGCGGCATCGCCGAGACGCAGGAGATGCTCGACTTCTGCGCCGAGCACGGCATCGCGCCCGAGGTCGAGATCACGACGGCCGACCAGGTGAACGAGGCGTGGGCGCGCGTGCTCGCGTCGGACGTGCGCTACCGATTCGTCATCGACATCGACACGCTCACCGCCTGAGCGCGGCGAGCGCCGTCAGGCCGCGATGCGGATGCTGTCGGCGACGGGTGCCGACGGCCGCACGGACGTGGTCGGACGGGCGGGCCTGGCGGCGGGATGCGCCGGGGCCTTGGCCTGCGCGACAGCGACCTCCGCCGGGGGCGACTGCTGCGGTGCGCGCTCGGACATCGCCCGAACGCCGCGGACCGCCGCACGCGCCAGGCCGCCGACCGCCAGAGCCGCGCCGAGCGCGGCGAAGGCGACGAGCAGTGGAACCCACGCGTTGGCGAAGGATGCGGCAGCGCTGAGCAGCGCACCGACGATCCAGACGCCGATCGCGCCGCCTGCGAGCCCCACCGAGCCGCGCGTGATCGCAAACGCCGCGATGAGCGCGCAGACGAGCGCGATGGCTGCTCCGGTGATCCCGATCGGCACGAAGATCGATGCCAGTGCTCGTGTCAAGGCCAAAGTGGACATTGTGACGACCCCCCGTCATGAGCACGGTTCCGCGTGCCTCTGACGTCCAGGTTACCCGTGTCGACCAGGGAAGTCCCTCCCCCGGGAGAACGATTCGGCATCATCCTCAGGGATGACGCCGACGGTGCTCAGCGCGTGCGTCGGGCACTGCGCGAGCGGTGCGCGCCGCGTGAGCGACGCGGAAGGTGCAGCCGCCCCAGCCTCGGATGCACCACGGGAACGGGCGCCGTGAACACGGCATCCGCCACCATCGACCCTTCCGCGAGTCCGATCACGGGTATCGGGGTGGTGAGCGTCGTCTCCTGCGGCGCGACGGGCATCTTCGCCAGCGCGCGGTGCGCCGACACGTACGCCGGGATCAGCAGCGCGACCGCGCCGATCCACGCCATCGGGTTGCCCATTGCGACGCCGCCGAAGCCCAGCAGCGCTCCCATGATCACAGCAGCCGCCGCGCGCATGACCAGCTCGATCACGCCGGTGATCGTCGGAACCAGCACGCGACCGATCCCCTGCAGCACTCCGCGCAGCACGAACAGCACTCCGAGGATCGTATAGGTGGATCCGTTGATGATGAGCATCAGGTGCGCGTCGCGCACGACGTCCGGCGCGCCGTCGCCGATGAAGATGCTCACCACCGGCGCTCCCAGCGTGATCATGAACGCACCCAGCGCCAGCGAGGCGATCACCGACATCCACAGCGCCTGGATCGTGCCGCGGCGGACGCGGTCGGGTCGACGGGCGCCGAGGTTCTGCGCGGCGTACATCGACGCGGCCAGGCCCAGCGAGGCCAGCAGTGCGCTGGACAGGCTGTCGATGCGGGCCGCCGCCGTGTACGCGGCCACCGCCTCGGGTCCCAGCGTGTTCAGCGCCACCTGCACGATGAGCGCGCCGATCGCGATGATCGACGCCTGGAAGCCCATCGGCAGGCCCAGGCGCAGGTGCTCGGCCATGGCGGCGCGGGTCACGCGCCAGTCCGCGCGCTGCACGTGCAGCACCGGCAGGCGCCGCCACACGTACAGCAGGCACAGCAGCACCGAGATGGCCTGCGCCACCACGGTCGCCCAGGCGGCGCCCGCCACTCCCCACTTCAGGGTGCCGACCATCAGGATGACCAGGCCCACGTTCATCGCGCACGAGATCGTGAGGAACACCAGCGGGGTGGTGGAGTCGCCGATGGCGCGGATGATGGCGGCCAGGTAGTTGAAGAACATGATCGTGCTGCCGCCGATGAAGGTGGCCTGCGTGAACGCGGTCGACTCGGCCAGCAGCTCCGGCGGCGTCTGCAGCAGCCGCAGCAGCGGCTCGGCCATCAGCGGGCCGAGCACCGTGAGGATCAGGCTCGTCGCGGCGGTGAGCACGGTGCCGGTGGCCACCGAGCGGCGAACGCCCCGGGAGTCCGAGGCACCGAAGGCCTGGGCGGTGGGGATCGCGAAGCCGCTGCCCAGCCCCCACGCGAATCCGATCACGAGGAAGATCAGGCTGCCGGAGGCGCCGACGGCCGCGAGCGAGTTCACGCCCAGATGCCGGCCGACGACGACCGCGTCGACGAACTGGTACAGCTGCTGCACGACGTTGCCGATCAGCAGCGGCACGGAGAAGGCCAGGATGACGCGCCACGGGCGTCCGGTGATGAGGGTGGTGGCCATGCGGTTCCGAAGGGGGTGCGGAGGGTGGGGGAAAGACGACGACCGGCCCCGTGATCGGTCACGGCGCCGGTGCGATAAGTCTATCGAATCGATTCGAGAATAGGAACGGCGGATCCCCCTGCCTCCTTGCCCGGAACCGGGCCAAGATGGAAGTGTGACCGACGACATCCTCTCCTCGCTGACCGACCAGCCCGCTCCGCAGTTCGTCGAGGTCGGCGAGGGCGTGGCTCTCGCGGCCTACTCGTGGGGCGAGCTGGATGCGCCGACCGTCGTGCTCGTGCACGGCTTCGCCTCGAGCACGGCCGACACCTGGGTGCACACCGGGTGGACGCGTATGCTGAAGAAGGAGGGGTACCGCATCCTCGGCATCGACCTGCGCGGCCACGGCGCCAGCGAGAAGCCGCACGACGGCGCGGGCTACGCGGTGAAGAGCCTGGCGCACGACGTCGAGGCCGTCATGGAGACGTTCCTCGTCGACGAGGCGTTCTACGTCGGGTACTCACTGGGAGCGCGCGTGGGCTGGCAGTTGCTGCAGGACCTCGACGACCGCATCCCGCGGGCCGTGCTGGGCGGCGTGCCCGACGGCATCCCGCTGGACGAGTTCGCCGACGAGCAGGTGTACCGCTACGCCGACGACGGAGTGCCCGTGACCGACCCGGGCACGAAGGCGTATGTCGACCTCGCCGAGCGCGTGTCCGGCAACGACCTGCGCGCCCTGGTCGCCCTGGCCAAGGGGCAGCGCGATTCGCCGGCCATCTCCGCCGAGCATGCTCCGCAGCAGCCGGTGCTGTTCGCGACGGGCTCGGAGGATCCCGTCCTCGAGGGCTCGCGCACCGTGGCGTCGTACGCGCCGCAGGGCACGTTCTTCGAGATCCCCGGCCGGCACCACTTCAACGCGCCCGGTTCGAAGGACTTCCGCCGGGCGGCGCTGGAGTTCCTGCGCGCCTGATCAGGGCGCGGGCTGGGCCGCTGAGCCCGTCGAAGCGTCGCGTCAGTCGCCCGCGCGGCGGGTGAGAGAGCGGATGCCGGCGTACACCGCCACGGCCACGACCGCCACCACCGCGAGCTTGACGATGAACCACAGCACCGAGAACAGGGCGCTGACGATCCACCACGCCACGATGATCGCGACGATGCCGCCGAGGATGCTCCAGATCGTGCTCTTGGTCATCCGTTCAGCGTACGTGGTGCGGCCGTGACCGTCTAACGTGTCATCGTGACGTTCGAGGGGCCGCTGGCAGCATCCGCCTATGAGGTGCTGGGCGTCGCGGCGAGCGCCGACGACGACGAGCTGCGGCGGGCGTACCGGCTGAGGCTGCGCGAGACGCATCCCGACACCGGCGGCGACGCGAGCCTGTTCATCCGCGTGCAGCGCGCGTGGGAGCACGTCGGCACGGCATCCGCTCGTGCCGCGTACGATCGCGGGCGCGAGCACGTCTCGTGGGGCGCGCCGCGGGCATCCGCTTCTTCCGCGGGAACGCGACCGCGCACGAAGGTGTACGGGCAGGCCGGCGGGTGGCGCCGGCTGAACTACCTGCGGATGCTGACCGATCACCTCGGCCGGACGGTCACCGCCCGCGAGGCGTACGACCCCGCCGTCGTGCGGGATGCGCCGTGGGAGGCCAGGCGGATGCTGGCGGCGGCCCTCGCCGAGGAGAGCACAGCCGCCGCGATCGCGGATCTCGGCATCGGGTTCACCGCCTGGAACGACGTGGTGGTCGGTGTGGATGCCGCGCAGAAGCTCGACCACGCGGTGCTGGGCCCTTCGGGCCTGTACGGGCTGGCATCGGACGACTTCGGCGACACTGTGCGGTTCCGTCAGGGCGAGGTCATCGGCCGGGCCGTGGGCGGCAGCACCCCCGTCGCGGACCTGCTCGGCCGCGTGCGCTCGGTCTCCCGCGTCTCGCGCGTGCGATTCGCCGGCGCGATCCTGATCCTGCCCGACGACGACCTCGACGAGCCGGTCACCGTGCTGGGCTCGGTGCGGGGCGTGCTGGTGGCGGTGGTGCGGCGCAGCGCGCTGCGCACGGTTCTGCGGGGCGGCATCCCGGGTGCGAGGCCGATGGGCGTGACCGAGGCGTTCGACGTGCGCACGCGGCTGACGCAGACCGCACGCGTGCTCGTGCCCTGAAGGGCCTCCGGAGCGCGGAACGGCCCCGCACCGGGTGCGAGGCCGTTCCGGAATCCGAATGCTCGGACACAGCCTGGTTGAGCCGTCAAGTATTCCCGTACGATCGGAGAATGAGCACAGCGCAGGTCTCACGCGGATTCACCGACGAAGAGCGCCGCACCTGGGCGCCGCTGACGGCGGTGCTCGAACTGCTGCCGCATCAGATCGACGCGCAGCTGCTGCGCGACGAGGAGCTCACGCACTTCGACTACGCGACGCTGTCGATGCTCGCCCTCGCCGAGAGCCGGCGCATGCGCATGACCGCCCTCGCGACCGGTGTGAACGCCACGCTCTCGCGGCTCTCGCACGCGATCAGTCGGCTCGAGAAGCGCGGGTTCGTGCGGCGCATCCCGACCCCGGAGGACGCCAGGGCGACGACGGTGCAGCTGACCGCCGACGGCCGCCGAAAGGTGATCCGCGCGACGCCCGAGCATGTGCGCACGGTGCGCTCGTTCGTCTTCGATGCGCTGGATGCCGAGCAGCGACGCCAGCTGCACGACATCACGGCCGCGCTGCTCGCGAGACTCGACCCCGAGCAGCGGATGCTGGCCAGTCGGATGGTCTGAGCGCGGCGCGCAGGCCGCGCCCGGGTCAGTCAGCGAGCGCCTTGCGCACCTGCGGGAGCACCTCGGTCGCGAGCAGCTCGATCGAGCGCAGCGTGTCGCGCTGGGCGAGGCCGCCGAGCCCGACCTGGGCGAGGAAGCGGGTGTGCCCGAGCATCTCGTGCTCCCAGAGGATCTTGTCGACGATCTCGGCCGGGCTGCCCGCGAACAGCGCCCCGTCGGGTCCTGCCCAGGCGTCGAGGGTGTCGCGATCCAGCATCCCGCCGCGCGGCATGTTCTCGGCGAAGTACGCGGCGTAGTGCGGGAAGAACGTGTCGCGCGCGGCCTGGGTGGTCTCGGCGACGTGGAAATGCGAGGTCACGCCGATGCGCGGCGCCGCGATGCCGGCCTGGGCCGCGGCGTCCCGATGCAGGGCGGCGAGCGAGCGGAACCGCGCGGGCGCGCCGAGGATCGCGAGGTACATCGGCAGGCCGAGACGGCCGGCGCGCACCGCGGATTCAGGTGTGCCGCCGACGGCGATCCACACCGGCAGCTCGCCCGCCGGTCGCGGCCAGACGCCGGCATCACGCAGCGACGGGCGGGTGGTGCCCGTCCAGGTGACGGGGTTCTGCGCGCGCAGTGCGAGCAGAAGGTCGAGGCGGTCGTCGAAGTACTCGTCGTAGCGGCCGAGCTCCTGCCCGAACAGCGGGAACGACTCGATGTACGCGCCGCGGCCCGCGGTGATCTCGGCGCGGCCTCGGGAGAGCAGGTCGACGGTCGCGAACTCCTCGAACAGCCGCACCGGGTCGGCGCTGGAGAGCACCGAGACCGTGCTGGTCAGGCGGATGCGCTCGGTCTCGCGCGCGGCGGCGGCCAGCACGATCTGCGGCGAGGAGACCGCGAAGTCGGGGCGGTGGTGCTCCCCCACGCCGAACACGTCGAGTCCGGCCTGATCGGCGACACGGGCCCATTCGAGCAGCTGCTCGAGGCGGTCGCGCGGGTCGGTGAACGCGCCGGTGTCGGTGCGGTTCAGCTCGCCGAAGGTGAAGATGCCGATCTCGAACGGCTGGGTGCTCATGCGTCTGCCACCGCGAGCTCGTCGGCGAGGAACTCGCGCACATCGCGCAGCATCCGTGCGTCGATGCCGTGCCCGAGACCGGGGTAGGTGCGCGCGGTGAGGGTGACGTGCGCGGGCAGCCAGGCGTCGGTGCGCGCGACCGCGGGCGCCGCGATGATGCGGTCGTCCTCTCCGCGGCCCGAGAACACGGCGGGGCGCGTGGTGGCCAGCATCCGGTCGCCGGGCTGCTCGCCCGCCTGCACGAAGCCGCCGAGGATGACCGGGGCGAGCACACGCTCAGGGGCGGTGCGCAGCAGCTGCGAGGCCATCAGACCGCCCTGCGAGAACCCGATCGGTGTGATGCGGGCGCCGGCCGGCAGCGCAGCATCCGCCCACGCCAGGATCGCGTCGGTCGCGGCGGCGACCGGCGCCGGGTCGGGATTGCCGGGTTCGCCGATCGGGAACCACGCGTGCGCGCCGGAGCCGACCGCGATCGGCGCCCGCAGCGAGGCCCACGGGATGCCGGTCGGAAGGGCGGGTGCCAGTCCGACGAGGTCCCGCTCGTTCGAGCCGAAGCCGTGCAGGAACACCGCGACGACGGATGCCGTGTCATCGAACCGCTCGGCCGAGGCGATCGCGTGCAGGGTCATCGGGCCAGCACCTCGTCGACGTCGCCGCCGGGCAGGGCGACGGTGACGTGCGTGCCCCACGGGTCGTCGAGCGAGACCGCGCGGCCGTCGTCGGCGAACTGCAGCTTGCGGTGAGTGAGGCGGGCTGCGAGCGCATCGAGGTCGTCGCGGGTCGGCACGGTGATGGCGACATCGCCGAGGCCGAGGCTCGCGGCGCGGGGGCCGGCGCCGGCGCTGTTCCAGGTGTTCATGGCGACGTGGTGGTGGTAGCCGCCGGCCGCGGCGAACAGCGCGCCCGGGTAGGTGTCGACCGTGGTCTCGAAGCCGAGCGCGTCGACGTAGAACGCGCGAGCGGTGGGGATGTCGCCGACCTGCAGATGCACGTGGCCGACCTTGCCCGCACGGACACCGACGGTCGCGAGCACGTTCTCGTCGAGATGGCGCTGCAGGTAGGCGTTCGGGTCGAGGTACAGGGTGGACATCTGCAGGGCGCCGTTCTGGTACTGCCACTCGGAGCGGTCGCGGTCGAGGTACAGCTCGATGCCGTTGCCCTCGGGGTCGGTGAAGTAGAACGCTTCGCTGACCAGGTGGTCGCTCGAGCCGGTGAAGTGCCCGCGTTGGTCCTGCGCGGCACGCAGCACGGTTGCGGCGAGGGTGGGGGCGTCGTCGAAGAGGAACGCGGTGTGGAAGAGACCGGCCTGGCGCGGGTCGACACCGGGCAGATCCGGGGTGCCGATCAGGCGCACCATCGGGGTGCGTCCGCGGCCGAGCACGCGGTGCACCTCGCGGCCGCGGGCGCGCTCCTCGATGGACTCGAGGGCCAGCGCGTTCGCGTAGTACGAGGTCATCTGCTCGAGGTCGCCGACGCGCAGCGTCACGGCATCCATGCCGGTGTTCGCGTTGAGCACGCGGTCGGGGGCGGTGCCGGGCTGGGTGGTGGTCATGATTCCTCCGTGCGAGATGCTTTGGTTGAATATACAACTAAAAGATCCGCGGATTCATTCCCGCGAGCACGGTTGCCGTGTCGATGCACCTGACGCGCTGCCCGATCACCCCGCTCAACCGTCTCGACCGCGCGTGATGCCCTCCTCATACGACGAGCGCGCCTTCCGGTCGACCGACGCGACCTGATCGGGCACGAGCCGCGCCAGGATCAGGTCCTGCAGCCTCTGCGGTAGCAGGTCGACGACGCGATGGGCGACACCGACGTACCCGGGTACGGTCACCTGGAACCGCGGGCGCTCGATGACCTTCGCGACGGCGCGGGCGACGTCGATCGGCTGCAGCATGGCCGCCGATCCCGTGCTCGTGCCTGCGGCGAGCGCGGTGTCGACCACGGTCGGCATGATCACCGACAGGTTCACGCCTGAGCCCCGCAGCTCGGTGCGCACGGCCTTGAGATAGCCGAGCACGCCGTGCTTGCTGGCGGCGTAGGTGGCCTCTCCCGGGGTGGGCAGGAGGGATGCTGCCGAGGCGATCGTGACGATCTGCCCGGAACTGCGCGCCCGCATCTTCGGTGCGACCAGCTTGACCGAGTGGATGACCCCGAGCAGGTTGACGTCGAGCTGCCGTCGCGCGGCCGCATCCGGCTCGGCGTCGAACGGGCCGACCCACATGACCCCGGCGCTGTTCACCAGTACGTCGATCGGGCCCAGGTCGCTCTCGACGGATGCGGCGAACGCGGCGAAAGACTCGGAGCTCGTGACGTCGAGGTCGTAGCCGCGCGCGATTCCCGCGAGTTCCGCGGCAGCGTGCTGCGCGGCGGCGGCGTCGTAGTCGCCGATGGCGATGTGCGCACCGGCGCGGGCGAGCAGCGTCGCCGTCTCGCGTCCGATCCCGTTGGCGCCACCGGCGACGGCGATCACCCTGCCGCGGATCCGCTCCACCGTGCTCATGCGGTCACCTGCTGCGGCATCCGCTCCCCTGCTGCGGCGCGGCGCTGCGCGGCCGCCCGCCGCGCACCCGCCCTGCGCTCCCGCGCGAGATCCCACAGGAAGTGGTCGAAGTCGACCTCCATGGTGTGCCGGGGCGAGGCGTAGAAACGGCGCTTGTACCGCTCGTGGTCGCGGGTCATCTGCGCTCGCATCTCGGCGGCGCTCGGCGGAGCGCAGCCGCCGGTCAGCATCTCGGCGATCCAGGCCGACTGCGCCTCGGCGAGCGGCATGACGGCGCCGACCGGCTGCAGCAGCCCGATGAAGAACAGTCCGGGCAGGTCGGGGTGCACGGCACGCTTCCACAGCGGCAGCTCGTTGCCGTCGGGATCGACGAGCGAGCGATCGAGGAACGGGAACGACACCTTGTATCCCGTCGCCCAGATGATCAGGTCGGCGCGCGTGCGGGTGCCGTCGACGAACACCACCTGATCGCCGTCGAAGCGCTCGATGCCGGGGCGCACGGTCACCGCGCCGGCGGCGATGCGCTCCCGGATCTGCTCGGACTGCACGGGGTGCGACTGCCCGGGCTTGTGCGGAGGGGTGGGCAGGCCGTACCGGCGGAGCCCGCCCGAGGTCAGGGCGCCGATGCGCAGCCGGGCGGCTGTCGCCCACCACGGCATCCATCCCGGCAGGGCGATCTGATCGCTCGGCCTCCCGAGCAGGAATTTGCGCATCACCCACTGGCCGCGCCGGATCGACAGGGTCGTGCTGTTCGCACGGCGCGAGCCCTCCACGGCGATGTCCATCGCGGAGTTGCCCGCGCCCACCACGACCACGTCGCGCCCGGCGAGCTGGTCGCCGGAGCGGTAGTCGTGCGCGTGGATCTGCTCGCCGGAGAAGGTGCCGGGGTACTCGTCCGGGGCGGGGCGGTGAGCATCCCAGTGGTGCCCGTTGGCCACCAGCACGGCGTCGTAGTCACGGGACTGCTCCCCCTCGGGTCCGGTCGTGCGCACCCGCCATCCGCCCTCGTCGGTGCGGGTGACCTCGGTCACCGTCGTGCTGAAGGTGATGCGGTGGCGGAAGCCGAAGTGCGCGGCGTACGCCTCGAAGTAGGCGTGCACCTGGTCGTGCCGGGCGTAGGGCGGGTAGTCGGCCGGCATCGGGAAGTCCGAGAACGCCATCCGGGGGCACGAGGTGTTGATCTCGAGCGTCTCGTAGCAGGCGGACTGCCCGTTCGGGTTGTCGAACAGCCAGTTGCCGCCGATCTCAGTGCCCTTCTCGAAGCAGTCGAACGGGATGCCGGCGAGGTGCAGCGCCTTGACGGCGGCGAGCTCGTCGGCGGCGCGCTCGACCCGATCCTGGCCGACGAGCGCAAGGCACGTGTGCTCGAGGTGGAGTCTGTAGGCGTCTCGGATGCTCTCGAGCAGGAGCGGCGCACGGCCTATCGCGCCTTCGCGGAGGCGATCGACCAGGCCTTCGCCGCGCTCGAGCGTGCGGGTCGCATCGAGGACGCCCCCGGCGGGCTCACGAGCCTCGTCCTCGTCGGCGGGATCACCGAGGTCCTCGTTCAGCGCATGCAGACCCCGCGCGCCGGTCGTGCGGATGCCGCCGATCTCGTCGACGACGTGACAGACGTGATCCTGCGGGTGGTCAGGGGGCGTCCGGCGTGACCCGGGCCGGCGCGATCGCGGCATCAGTGCTCCGCGCGCGCGGTACGGTGACGGGGTGGACGCTGCAACCGACCCGCTGCCCGACCGGCCCGCACCCGACAACCCGCAGGGCAAGCTCGTACTGCTGAGGCACGGCGAGACCGAGTGGTCGAAGACGGGTCGGCACACCGGGCTGACCGACATCCCGCTGACCGCGCATGGCGAGGAGCTCGCCAGGGCCGCCGGCGAGCTGGTGCGCGGCTACGACTTCCGGCTGGTGCTGAGTTCGCCGCTGCAGCGCGCCCGGCGCACGGCCGAGCTGGCAGGGCTGGATGCCGCGATCGATCCGCTGCTGGTGGAGTGGGACTACGGCGGGTACGAGGGCCGCACCACTAAGGACATCCGGGCCGAGCTCGGTTACAACTGGAACGCGTTCACGCACGGGGTGATCCGCGGCGAGACACCCGGCGAGACCGTGGAAGAGGTCGCGGCACGGGCATCCCGCGTGCTCACGCGCGTGCTGCCGGCCATGGTGGACGGCGATGTGGCGCTGGTCGCCCACGGCCACTACCTGCGCATCCTCACGGCGGTGTTCCTGCGCCAGGCGCCGCGGTTCGCGGCATCCATCTCGCTGGATGCCGGTTCCACCTCGGTACTGGGCTTCTCCCGCGAGCAGCCGTCGATCCTGGCCTGGAATCACGGCCCGGCGCTGCCGATGGAGGCGTCGGAGTCCTGAACGTCGCAGGCGGGTGGAGTCACACTGTGGATCGCCGCCGCCGCGCTGGCCTGGATCGTGGTGGGGCGCATCACCGACGCGCTGGACCCGGCTCGGCGCTGACCGGAGCGCTCCGGGCGTGGAGGGGTGATGATGGAGGTACCGTCCTGTCCCCTTGCATCCGGGAGTGCCCCGTGTCCTCTGTCCGAACCCCTCTCACGAAGCTAGCGGCCGTCACGGCGGCAGCCCTGCTCATCCTCACCGGCTGTGCGTCCGGACCCGACGTCACCCCGACGGGTGAGACCACCGAGGTCACCGTCAAGGTGGAGGGGATGCGGTTCGTGCCCGACTCCATCGACGTGCCGGTGGGCAACAAGCTCGTCATCGACTTCAAGAACACCGGGATGGTGGTGCACGACCTGGTGCTCGCCAACGGCGCCGGCTCCGATCAGCTCAACCCTGGGGAGAGCCAGAAGATAGACGCCGGCGTGATTGACGAGGACACCGACGGCTGGTGCTCGGTGAGCAACCACCGCGCACTGGGCATGGTGATGAAGGTCAACGCCGTCAAGAAGTAGGACTCAGCAAGAGCATCGTCGCGAGCCTGCGCGGGCGCCGCGCCTGTGCGACGAACTCAGCCGGAGGAGGATGCCGCGAGCCGGCCGATCCAGGAGATCAGCGTCGATGCGAGCGTGTAGGTCTCGCCGTCGCGTTCCTCCTCGATCCGCGCAGGGCGGTCCCGGCGACTCACGGTCTCGAGATCGGTGAACGACGCCCTGAGCAGCGCATCCACATCCACCGTGGTCAGATCGCTCTCCAGCAGCGCCGGCCGCCGGCGTCCCTCGTCGGCGATCTCCACCCGGTCGACGATGATGCCGAGTGCCACGACACCACCCGGACGCAGGGCGGAGCGGATGCTGTCGAGCAGGCGACGGATCGACTCCCGGTCCGGCAGATGCTCGACCGCCGAGAACGCGAACACCAGGTCTGCGCCGCCGGCGAGCTCGAGGTCAGCGAGGTCCTGCCGGCGGACGTGCAGCCGAGTCGCGCCGGCGATCGGGTCCAGCTGCTTCAGCTGCTCGACCGCGGACTCGAGCAGATCGATGGCGTGGACCTCTGAGCCCTCCGGCAGTCGCTCCAGCATGATGACGGTGTGTCGGCCGATGCCTGCGCCGAGGTCGTACGCGATGACCGGTCGGTCATGCGGCACGCACCGCAGCGCCTCGAAGATCAGCGGATCGGGCTGGGCGAGCCAGGTGCCTTCCTCGCCCAGCGACGCATCGGCGTAGAGCTCGTCGTGGTAGCGGATCGTCTCCTCGCGCGCGTCCTCGAAATCCGGCATCCGCTCTGCAGCTCTCCGTCAGTTGAAGTCGCCACCGTGTAGGTTCCCGGTCAAGGTGGCGGAGAACCCGGGGATTACACGGCAACTGGCAGCAGTTTCGCTAGCAGGATTCCACGCGAAATAGCAGATCCCTCCATAAAAGTAGGAAGTCCACTTAGATTTGGCGTCCGCCGCCGCGGTCCGATCGCCTGCGCGTTCATCCTCCCAGGCTGGGGATGAACGCGCCGGTCATGACCGGTATCCGAGCACCGTGGTCATGCCGGTCTCGGCGTGGTAGATGTTGTGGCAGTGCGCGACCCACTGGCCGGGGTTGTCGGCGTCGAAGTCGACTGTCAGGGTCTGGCCCGGGAGGATGATGGAGGTGTCCTTCCGGGGGCCGCCGTTCGCGTGCTGGTAGGTGTGGCCGTGCAGGTGGAACGGATGCCACATCTCGGTGTCATTGCGGATCCGCAACTGCACCCGCTCCCCCATACTGATCGCGTGCGCGTCCCGCAACGGGTCGTTCATGTCGAACCGGCGCCCATTGATCCCCCAGTCGTACGCCTCCATCCCCCCGGTCAGCGCGAGGTGCACGACCCGGTCGGGGGATGCCTGGTGCAGGGTGACGGAGGCGGTCGCGCTCAGTCCGGCAGCGGTGCCGACCCTGCCGGTGCCGAGCTCGGCGACGGGGACGTCGCTGGCCGGAGCCGTGCCAGCGGCGGTGCGAACGAGCGCGAACGCGCGATCCTGCTTGCCTTCCGCGTCGGCGACGACAGGGAACACCCCATCGTCCAGGGTGACCTGCAGGTCGTAGCGTTCGCCCATCCCGATCAGGACACTGTCGACCTCGACAGGATCCACCGGGAACCCGTCGGTGTGGGTGATCGTCAGGGTGTGGCCGCCGATCGCGAACCGGAACGCGGTGTCGCTGCCGGCGTTGATGACACGGATCCGCACCCGGGCACCAGGAGTGCCGGTGAATTGGGCGGGGTCGGCTTTGGGTTTGCCGTTGATGAGGTAGTGCGGGTAGTAGACGTCGCCGGCGTCGCCGCCGAGCAGGTCGGAGGTGGCGCCCATCAGCAGGTTCCCCATCCGCATGAACATGTCGCCCATCCCGCCCATGTCTCCCATGCCCTTCGAGAGGTCGGTGAGGACCTGGTCCGGGGTGGCGGTGACGCCGTCGAGCCAGTCGTCGAGGATCAGCACCCATTCGTCGTCCCACGTCACCTTCTCGTCCGGGTCGTCGATGATGAGCGCACCGTAGAGGCCGTGGTCCAGTTGCGGGCCGACGTGGGGGTGGAACCAGTAGGTGCCCGGATGCGGGGTGACGAACTCGTATGCGAACTGTCCGCCCGGGGCGATGGGGGCTTGGGTTACCGGAGGGACCCCATCCATGTCGTTGCGGAGGGCGAGTCCGTGCCAGTGCACGGAGGTGTCCGCGTCGAGCTGGTTGCGGACGGTCGCTTTCAGCGTGTCGCCTGCGGTGAGCCGGATTACCGGGGCGGGGATACCTCCGAACGCCCAGGTGGCGGCGGCGGTACCGGCCAGGTCGAGCGTGGTGGGGGCGGCGGTGAGGTCGACGGTGGTGACTCGGCCGGTGCCGCCGCGGTTCTTCTCCGTGCCGGACACCGCTGCGCCGGTGGGTGTCACCCATTGCGGCGCGGGGGTGCAGGAGGCGAGCACGGCTGCCGCGACGGCGCCCAGTCCGAGTCCGAGCACACCTCGTCGGGTCAGCAGCATCGGGGAGGACTGTGTGGGAGAGAGCGGACGGTCAGGCATGTTCGGGCTCCTTCTGCATGGTCGTCGCAGCGGGCGCCTGGGCGGGCAGGCGGAGCCGCTTGAGGAGGAGGGCGTTGACGGCGACGATCACGGAGGAACCGGACATCGACAGGGCGGCGATCTCCGGGGACAGCATGATCCCGAACGCCGGGTAGAACACGCCAGCGGCGATGGGGAGGGCGGCGGCGTTGTATCCGATGGCCCAGCCCAGGTTCTGCCGCATCTTTCGCAGTGTGCCCTTGCCGATCTTGAGTGCGATCGCAACATCGAGCGGGTCCGAGCGCATCAGGACCACGTCGGCGGTCTCGATGGCGACGTCGGTGCCGGCGCCGATCGCGATGCCGAGGTCGGCCTGGGCGAGGGCGGGGGCGTCGTTGACGCCGTCGCCGACCATCGCGACCTTCTTGCCCGTCTTCTGCAGCTCGGCGACCTTCGCGGACTTGTCCTCGGGGAGCACATCCGCGATCACGGTGTCGATGCCGAGGAGAGCGGCGATCCGGTCGGCGGTGGGCTTGTTGTCCCCGGTGAGCATTGCGACCTCGACGCCCTGCTCGTGGAGAGCGTCGATCGCGGTCTTTGCGGTGTCCCGGGGTGCGTCGGCGAGACCGATGATCCCGGCGACTTGCCCGTCCACGGCGAACAGGATCGCGGTGCGGCCGGACCCAGCCAGGTCCTGCTGAGCGGCCTGCACCCCGCTGATGTCGATCCCCTCCCCGGTGAGAAGGCGCGGGTTGCCGAGGACGACCTGTCGACCGTCGACGGTGGCGATCGCGCCCTGCCCGGTGACGTTTCGGAACGCGGTCGCGGTGCGACGGGGGATGTCGCGGGCGTCGGCGTAATTCACGATCGCTTTCGCCAGAGGATGCTCGGATTCCCGCTCCAACGCGACCGCGAGGGAGAGAGTCTCGAGGTCGTCGCCGCCGACGGGGATGTAGTCGGTGACCTCCGGCTCCCCCTTGGTGAGGGTGCCGGTCTTGTCGAACACGACCGTGTCGATGTGGGCGGCGGTTTCGATCCCGGAGGCGTTCTTGAACAACACGCCCCGTTTCGCGCCGAGCCCGGTGCCGACCATGATCGCCGTCGGGGTGGCGAGGCCGAGCGCGTCGGGGCAGGTGATGACGACGACGGTGATAGCGAACAGGATCGCCATCGGGATTGCAGCGCCGGCGAGCAGCCACACCAGGAAGGTGAGGGTGCCGCCGATCAGGGCGACCAGGACGAGCCAGAACGCTGCCCGGTCGGCGAGGCGCTGCCCGGGGGCTTTGGAGTTCTGCGCCTCCTGCACGAGCTTCACGATCTGCGCCAACGCCGTGTCCGAGCCGACTTTGGTGGCTGTGACGCGGAGGGTGCCGACGGTGTTCACGGTCGCTCCGATCACCTCCGACCCGGGCGCTTTGTCCACCGGCATGGACTCGCCGGTGACCATCGACTCGTCCACCTCGGACTCTCCGGATTCCACGACACCGTCGGTGGGGATCTTGGCCCCCGGCCGCACCAGCATCAGATCCCCCGGGACGACCTCGCTGGTGGGGATCTCGACCTCCTGCCCGTCACGGATCACGACCGCCTGCGAGGGTGCGAGCTCCAGGAGGGTGCGGATGGCGTCGTTCGCGCCGCCGCGGGCGCGCATCTCCACCCAATGCCCCAGCAGCACGAAGGTGGCAAGCACCGTGGCGGCTTCGTAGAACACTTCACCGCCGCCGGTGAGGGTGACCGCGAGGGAGTACAGCCAGCCGGCGCCGACACCGACTGCGACGAGCACCATCATGTCGAGGGTCTTCGCGCGCAGCGCCCGGTAGGCGCCGTCGAAGAAGATCCACGCCGAGTAGAAGATCACCGGCAGCGACAGGATCAGCATGAACACGTCATCGCGCAGCCCGAACGGTGCCGGCACCTCGAATCCGATCACCTCCCGCCCGATCGGAGACCACAGGGTGATCGGGATCGACAGGATCAGCGCGACCAGGAACCGGTTGCGCATGTCGCGGATCATCGCGTCCATCGACATCCCGCCGTGATGCCCACCGTGGCCCATCATCTCCTGCGCACTGTGACCCGACGCTGCACCATGATCGTGCCCACCCGCGGCCGCGGTGTGACCGGCGTGCTCGACGTGGTGACCGGCATGCTCACCGTCATCCGCCGTCGCCGACGGGGCGTGCGTGTGGTCGTGGCCAGCGGCGTGGTCGTGGACGGGGTCGTCGTGATAGCCCGCAGGACCCTTATGGCCCGCGTGGCTGGCGTGACCCGTGGCATCCGTGTGGCCCTCGTGCGCGTCGTGACTCGCGTGCGGTTCTTGTGCGCCCTCAGCTGCGGGGCCGTGGTGGGCGCTGTGGTCGTGCGCACCCTCGTCGTGCGGGTCGTGCGCGGGGTCGCAGATATGGTCGGGGACGGACTGGCCGGCGCAGTGATACCCGCAGTCGATGACCCACTGCTGCAGGTGCGCGACCGAGGTGGTCTCGGGGTCGTAGGTGACGGTCGCGGTCTGCGAGACCGGGTTCGCGTCCACGGCGATCACCCCGGGTTGGCGGCTCAGGTGGGCTTCGGTGACGTTCTTGGAGGTCGCGCGGATCATGCCGCTGACCTGCAGGGTCACGGTTCTGGTGTCACTCATTTCGGTTCCTTCCCGATGGTGGGGTCGGTGGTGTCGGGGTGGGGCCAGTGCCAGTCGGCGACGGCGGGGATGTCGGTGCCGTGCTCACGGGTGTGGGCGCGGGCATGCAGGCGGGCGTCCTGCAGCTCCTGCCGCAGCTCCGCGTGGCGGGCGGCGAGGCCCGGGACGTGGTCGAGGACGTCGATCGCCAGCCGGTACCGGTCGAGGTCGTTGAGCATGACCATGTCGAACGGGGTCGTGGTGGTGCCGCGCTCCTGGAAGCCGTGCACGTGCAGGTTCTGGTGCCCGGCGCGCTTGTAGGTGAGTCGGTGGATCAGCCACGGGTAGCCGTGGTAGGCGAAGATCACCGGCTTGTCGGGAGTGAAGATCGCATCGAACTCCCGGTCCGGGAGACCGTGCGGGTGCTGGTCCTCGGATTGCAGCCGGGTCAGGTCGACCACGTTCACCACCCGCACTCTCAGGTCGGGGATGTGCTCGCGCAGCAGCGCCGCCGCGGCGAGGGTCTCGAGGGTGGGGACGTCGCCGGCGGCGGCGAGCACCACATCCGGCTCGGTGCCTTCGGTTTCGGTGCCCGCCCACGGCAGGATCCCGAGCCCGCGGGTGCAGTGCTCGATCGCCTCGTCCATCGTCAGCCACTGCGGGGCGGGCTGCTTCCCGGCGACGACGACGTTGATGTACCCGGCCGAGCGCAGGCAGTGGTCGTAGGTGGACAGCAGCGTGTTCGCGTCGAACGGCAGGTAGACGCGGACGATGTCGGGGCTCTTGTTCAGGGCGAGGTCGATGAACCCGGGGTCCTGGTGAGAGAACCCGTTGTGGTCCTGCCGCCAGACGTGGCTGGAGAGCAGGTAGTTGAAGCTCGGGATCGGGTCCCGCCACGACACCTCCCGGGCCGCTTCGAGCCATTTGGCGTGCTGGTTGAACATCGAGTCGACGATGTGGGTGAACGCCTCGTAGCAGTTGAACAGCCCATGCCGGCCGGTAAGGACGTAGCCCTCGAGCCAGCCCTGGCACTGGTGCTCGCTGAGCACCTCCATCACCCGCCCAGTCGGGGCCAGGTGCTCGTCGACGGGCTCCACGGCCGCGTTCCACTGCTTGCCGGTGGCCTGGTAGACGGGTGGGGCGAGCCGGTTGGAGGCGGTCTCGTCCGGGCCGAAGATGCGGAAGTTGTCCGGGTTGTCCCGGATCACCCCCGCCAGCCACTCGCCCAGCACGCGGGTCGCTTCCCCGGTTCCCGCACCCCGCTCGGCCGGGTCGACCGGCTGCGCGTGCTTGTGGAAGTCCGGGAGCCGCAGCGGGACGGTGAGTTGTCCGCCGTTGCCGGCCGGGTTCGCGCTCATCCGCCGATCCCCGTCCGGGGCGATCGCGACCGTGGCCGGGCGGGGGGCGCCGGTCACGTCGAACAGCTCGTGCGGGCGGTAGGACGCCAGCCAGTCCTCGAGGATCCGCAGGTGCTCGGGATTGTCGCGGACCTCGGCGAGCGGCACCTGGTGTGCCCGCCAGGTGCCCTCCACCGGCAGACCGTCGATGATCTTCGGGCAGGTCCACCCCTTCGGGCTGCGCAGCACGATCGCCGGCCACGCCGGCCGCCCCTCCAGCGTCCCGGCCGCCGCGGCGGCCTTGATGTCCGCGATCTCATCCAGCACCGCATCCAGGACCGCCGCGAACGTCGCGTGGGACTCCTGCGGGGTCTCGCCATCGAAGCCGACCGTGACGACGTGGGGGTGATGGCCGTAGCCGCGCAGCAGCGCGACCAGCTCTTCCTCGGGGATGCGGGACAGCACGGTCGGGTTGGCGATCTTGTACCCGTTCAGATGCAGGATCGGCAGCACCACCCCATCCGCGGCGGGGTTGAGGAACTTGTTACCGTGCCACGCGGTCGCCAACGGCCCGGTCTCTGCCTCCCCGTCACCGATCACGCAGGCGACCAGCAGGTCGGGGTTGTCGAACGCGGCCCCGTAGGCGTGCACCAGGGAGTAGCCCAGCTCGCCGCCCTCGTTGATCGACCCCGGCGTCTCGGGTGACGCGTGCGAGGGGATCCCGCCAGGGAAGGAGAACTGCCGGAACAACGCCCGCAGCCCCTCTTCGGTGCGGTCGATGCCCGGGTAGCGTTCGGTGTAGGTGCCGTCCAGGTAGGCGTTGGCGACCATGCCGGGTCCGCCGTGCCCGGGCCCGGTCACGTACAGGGTGTTCAGGTCGCGGTCGCGGATGGCGCGGTTCAGGTGGGCGTAGAGGAAGTTCAGGCCCGGGGTGGTGCCCCAATGGCCCAGCAGCCGCGGCTTGATGTCGTCCCGGATGAGGCGGTGGCGCAGCAGCGGGTTACCCTGCAGGTAGATCTGGCCGATGCTCAGATAGTTCGCCGCCCGCCACCACGCATCCACCGCCGCCAACTGCTCGGCGGTGGCATCGGTGGTGCGGTGCGCCCACGCGGGGGGTGCCGGTGTGGGGGTCATGGTCGGTCTCCTTCCGATCCGCGGCCGCTCGGGTCGCGCCAGGTGCGAATGACGGTGGTCATGGTGTTGCCGCCGGGATGAGAACGGTGGCGGTGGTGTCGCGGATCCAGACCACGCCGCGGTCATCGACCAGGACGATCGCACCGTCCCCGGTGACCCCGAGGGCTTGGACGGTTCCCGTGGTGGTGCCGACGTCCTCCCAACCGGTGCCGACCAGACGTCGCAACATCCCGTCGGTGTCCACTCCGACCACCCCACCGGTTGGGTCGGTCTCCACCAGGTACAGCACTGGCGCGTCCGGCGCCGGGGTGAAGGTGGCGCCACCGTCGGTGCTGCGCTGCAGCCCGTCCTGGGTGGCGGCGTACAGGGTGCCGTCGGTCGCGGCGGCCAGGTCGACGGCGGGCAGCTCGGCACCGTCCGCCCAACTCTGCCCGCTGTCGCTGCTGGTGCGCAGCAGCGGGCGGGAGGATCCGATCCCGTACAGGGTGCCGTCGCCGGTGACGGTGAGGACGTGGAAGTCTTCTTCCCCGGTGAACGCGACCGGTTCCCACGAGGCGCCGGCGTCGAGGCTGCGGATGATGCCGAGGTTGGGGGCGCCGAGTTCCGCCGGGGTGGATTGGCCGGGGTGTCCGGACGCGTAGAGGGTGTCACCGGTAGCGGTCAGTCCCATCGCGTCCAGGTCGATGCCACCGACCGGGCCGGTGACGGTGCCGTCCTCGCCCAGCGTGTACAGGCCGGTGTGGGTGCCCAGCAGCACGGTGCCGTCACCGTCGTCGACGATGCCGTGCACATGCCCGAACCCGGCCGCGGTGCTCGCGGGTGCATCGGGCTCCGCAGGGGTGGTGCTGCAGCCCGTGAGCAGCAGCGCGACGGTGACGGTGGCCGTGATCGCCAGTCTGCGGGTGGTGGGAGAGATCATGAACGGAGGGCCTTTCCGTGCGGGTACGCCGGATACCGGTGACCGCACAGGGGTCGAGGGTGGGGCCTCGGACGGGACCGGCATCGGGAGCGCGGGTCCCGTCCGAGGGGTACCGGGTCAGAGGCTGGCGAGGATGTCCTGCATCGTGGTGATCTCGGCGGTCTGCCCGTCGATGATCTGCTGCGCGAGGGCGGCCACGTCCGTGTTCTGTCCGTCGGTGAGCACCGACTGCGCCATCGTCACGGCGCCCTGGTGGTGAGCGATCATGCCGTTCAGGAACAGGCGGGTCGCCTCGACCCCGGTCGCGGCATCCAGAGCGGCCATGTCGTCCTCCGACATCATCCCGCCGCCCATGTCCATGCCGTCCATCCCGGACATGGAGTCGTCGTACGGGACGCCCCACTCCTCCAGCCAGCCCTTCATGGTCTGGATCTCCGGGTCCTGTGCGGCCTTGATCTGCTCGGCGAGGGAGACGACCCGCTCGTCGATACCGTCTTTCGCGAGGATCTGATCGGCCATCTCGATGGCCTGCTGGTGGTGCGGGATCATCATCGTCACGAACATCTGATCTGCCGCGTTGAACGACGCAGACTGTGACGGCGCAGGTGACGTGCTGCTCATCCCCCCGGAGCCGTGATCCATGCCGGGCATGGTGCCGTCCGTGGGTGCGCAGCCGGCGAGGACAAGCACGGCGGCGAGAGCGCTGGCGGTCAGCGCAAGAGTGCGGAATCGCATGAGAAAAAGGTCCCTATCTAGTCAGTCGGTGAAGGTCTGATTCGGTGCCCCACACAGGGCATGTTGACGCGCCCCGGGATCACCGAGGGCACGCGACTCGAATCAGGTTCGACTGATGGACAGGACGATCAATGAGGGCGGTCGTGGGTGCGGCAACCGGGCGAGCAGGGACCGCCCACGAGCGTGCGCGCGCGCCAGCGTGTAGGCGAGGAGAGCCAGGGCGGTCGGCGCCAGGAGAATGATGACCGCCGCCAGCAGAGCCAGCACGCACACCATCATCAGCATCGAGTGATCAGGCATGCCCGCCGGGTAACTGCAGTCGCCTGCGCAGTGACCGGCCGATGATCCCTCCTCCATCGCGGCCGCACCGGCCCCGCCGACCGACGTCGCCGGGGCGACACCGGCGCTGTGGACGTTCGCCATGGTGGTCTCTGCAGTCGGGGAAGCATGAGATCCGGTCAGGGTGTGCATGCCGAGAAGACCCGTGATGATCGCAAGCGCGACAGGAACCAGAACCAGAAGTCGGCGCAGCACACTCGGGACACGCTCATGCGAACGAATCCTCAACATGGCCGACCTCCCTCCGCATCCAGGTTAGCGTCCGCGTCACCCCGCCCCCGACACCGCTCTCCCACACGACGGCCGCCGTCTTCCCCCAGCGTATACCCTTCAGGGGTATTGCAGCTGAGTTGAGGTGCGTCTCTCCTGCTTGAGGATATGCATTGTCGTGGGAACAGTATCGGTCTGACGTCCCGGCGGGCGGGTCGGGTTGCGCTACCGGGTGGGGTATGCTGGGCGGGAGAGGTGGTGAGTGTGAACCGGGTCATGACCATGTATCGGCGGGGACGCCGATCTCGTTATCTCTCCCTGTTGCCTTTCGCCGCGGTCATCGCCGTCATCGCCGGGCTTCTAGCGATGCACTCATTGAGCCTCGAAGATGACCCGGCGGCCACCGTCACCACCATCGTCACCGTGGCGCCCCCCTCCGCGGGGGTAGACGCCACGTCCGTCGACGCGATCACCCCCATGCCCTGCGAGGGAGCGATCTGCGAGTCAGGTCATGCTGCCGGCACCGCCACGTGTCTCCTCGCATTGCTGACGCTGCTCTTGTTGCTCCTGCCGACGCGAGCCGGATGGGCGGATCTCCTCGCGCGGATCCGGCACCTCTGCATGAGCTCACCGCACGCGGATTCTGTCTCCTCATGGTTCCGTCCCTCGCTGGTCGCCCTGTCGATCAGTCGCACCTGACTCGCGCCCGATCTACCGCGACCGCGATCGGGGTCAGCCCCGCTTAGGCCGTACCGAGCAGTGCGCTCTGCCCTGCTGGGGCATGTCCTGCTGGGCGCTCCCGATTGTCGTCTGCGCAGCTCGTAGCCGCGCGGATTTCCCGGCGCCGTGACCATGTGTCGTGATGTGACCTGGTCTCTCGTCCCCACGGGTCGCGGGAGCCGCGCGGTCGACCGCCTGTCCGCGGTGTCCCGCGCCACTGTGGCGTCATGTCCACGCCCGACGCCACCATCCATCATTCGTCGACTTCGAAAGACCCCATGCTCGTATTGCCTTGCCCTTCCCTCACTGCTGTCGTCCGCGACGTCTCTCCCACGAGGAGGGTGATCGATCGTCGGATCACCCACCGTGTCGTGACCGGGGCGGACGCATGACCACCACCGTCGCGGCAGTGCACACACGTCGGAGTAGGCGTGAAGCGGCAGCCGCGGCAGATGCTGCCCGCCGCCGTTCACGTCGCACAGGACGGGGGCGGCGTCACGTCATGGCCGGAACGGTGATGCTCGTGGTGGCAGGACTTGCCGCAACGCCGTTGCTGGTGCCGCTGACTCCCGATCCGGCGTTCGCGGTGGAAGAGCCCGCCACCCCGCCCCGGCCGCAGACATTCATCGCCACCCACACCCTCCCGGCGCCCGAAATGGACCGCGGCGAGTATGAGGCGGTGCTGGCGGCCCCTGCCGGGACCGAGTCGTACGCGCACACCGCGGACACGTTCACCAATGACCCGGCGTCGGCGGTGCAGTGGCCGTTCACGGTGGGGGTGCCGATCAGCAGCACGTTCGGGTATCGCACCCGGCCGTGCCCGTCGTGTTCCAGCGATCATGCCGGCCTGGATATGACCCCGGGCATCGGCACCCCGATCCAGGCGATGGCCGACGGGGTGGTCACCACTGCGACGGAGCAGGGCGGCGCGTACGGGGTGTATGTGGTGATCCGGCACGAGATCGACGGGCAAGTCGTGGAGAGCGTCTACGCGCACATGCTGGAAGGGTCCCTCGCCCTCACCCCGGGGCAGACCGTGCGGGTGGGGCAACTGGTCGGACGGGTCGGGAACAGTGGACGCAGCACCGGCGCGCACCTGCATTTCGAGGTGCGCGTCGGCGGGGAGCCGGTCGATCCGCTGGTGTGGATCCCCGCGAACAGGAGACCCTGATGCGCGCCATCGTGGTTCCGGCGCTGATCCCGAGCCCGGGGATCAGCTTCGTGCAGGTCGGGCCGTTCCAGATCCGGTTCTACGCGCTGGCGATCCTGGCCGGGATCGTGCTGGCGGTGCTGATCACCGGCCGTCGACTGCGGGCAGTCGGGCACCCGGCCGGGGTCGTGGTGGATGTGGCGATGTGGGCGGTCCCGTTCGGGATCCTCGGCGCCCGCATCTACCATGTGCTCACCCATCCGGGCGACTACTTCTTCCCTGGCGCGGATCTGTGGCGGGTGCTCTACATCTGGGAGGGCGGGATCGCGATCTTCGGTGCGATCCTGGGCGGGCTGGTCGGGATTGTGATCGGTACCCGCCGCGCCGGGATCCCGGTGCTGCTGTTCCTGGACGCGCTCGCCCCGGGGATGCTGGTCGCCCAGGCGGTGGGGCGACTGGGGAACTACTTCAACCAGGAACTGTTCGGCCCACCCACCAGCTTGCCGTGGGGGTTGCAGATCGACCCCTCAGCCCCCGCGATCCCGCCGGGGACCCCGGCGGGGACCCTGTTTCATCCGCTGTTCCTGTACGAGCTGCTGTGGAACCTGGCCGGTGCCGCCGTGATCGTGCTGCTCGAGCATCACCGCCGCCGGCACGGCCGGATCACGTTGGGCACCGGGCGGAGTCTGGGCGTGTACCTGCTGTGGTACGGGGCGGGGCGGGCGGTGCTGGAGTCCATCCGGCTGGATCCCACCGAGCTGCTCGCCGGCGGGCTGAAAGCGAACGTGCTCACCGCCCTGGTGGCCGCCGCACTGGGGGTCGGGCTGCTCGCCCACGCCTCCTGGCGCGCCCGCCGCCGCGCACCCGTCCGGGAGAGGGGGGATGCGCGTGTCGATCCGCAGTGAGCAGGCCCCGCAGCTGCCCGCCGATCACGTCGACCGGCCGGTGGAGGAGCCCACGAATCCGCGCCTGAGCGTTTCGGGGTGGGCGCGGTGGGCGTGGCGGCAGCTGACCAGCATGCGCACCGCCCTGGTGTTGTTGCTGCTGCTCGCGATGGCCGCGATCCCCGGGTCGTTGATCCCGCAACGCTCCTCCGACCCGAACGGGGTGATCCAGTTCGACAAGACCAACCCGGGCTGGATGTGGGCGGTGGACCTGCTGCAGCTGCACGACGTGTTCGGGTCGGTGTGGTTCTCCGCGATCTACCTGCTGTTGTTCGCGTCGCTGATCGGCTGCGTCATCCCCCGCATCCGCCACCACCTGAAGGCGCTGCTCGCCCCGCCCCCGGCCACCCCCCGCAACCTGTCCCGCCTGCCCGCCCACACCCGCCGCCTCCTCCCCGACACGCCCCCCGGTGCGGTCCTGGACGCGGCCGAGAAGGCGCTGCGCCGGCAGCGGTACCGCACCCGCCGGGTCCGCGGCGACGACGGACGGGACTCGGTCGCAGCCGAGCGCGGCTACCTGCGGGAGACCGGGAATCTGCTGTTCCACGTGGCGCTGCTGGCGGTGCTGATTGTGGTCGGCGTTGGCAGTGGGTTCCGGTTCACCGGGCAGCGGGTGCTGGTGGAGGGTCAGACGTTCGCGTCCACCCGGATCGCGTACGACTCGTTCACCGCCGGTCAATTCGTCACTGATGCGCAGATTCCCCCGTTCTCTCTCGCCCTGGACCGGTTCCGCGTCGACTACGTCCTGGACAACGTCAACGCGCTCGGCATGCCGAAGAGCTTCGACGCGCAGGTCACCACCACCACAGGCGGCACCCGGCAGGCCTCGAGCATCCGGGTCAACGAGCCGCTGCCGGTGGCCGGCACCGACATCTACCTGCTCGGCAACGGGTACGCCCCCACCATCACCGTCCGAAACCCGGCTGGGAAGACCGTGTTCAGTGACACGGTCCCGTTCCTGCCGCAGGACGCGAATATGACCAGCCTGGGCATCGTGAAGGTTCCCGACGGGTTGGCCGAGCAGGTCGGCCTGGTCGGGATGCTGTACCCCACCCGCGCGACCACCGCCTCTGGGGCGTTCGCGTCCAGCTACCCGGACCTGCTGGACCCGGTCGTCACCTTCAACGTGTACGTCGGCGACCTGGGCCTGAACACCGGGGTCCCGGTGTCGGTGTACGCGCTGGACACCAGTACCCTCACTCAGATCGCCGGGCGCGGCACCCCCACTCCCGCCCTGCAGTTGGTCCCCGGCACCCCGGTCCCTCTGCCGGACGGTCTGGGCACGATCGAGCTCGGCCCGATCCCGCGGTTCGCGTCGCTGGAGATCGCCGCCGACCCCACCCAAATCCCTACCCTGATCGCCGCGGTCGCTGCGATGGCCGGGCTGGCTCTGTCCCTGTTCGTGCCCCGCCGCCGCCTCTGGGTCCGCACAGCAATCGGCCGGGACGGCGGCACGGTGCTCGAGGTCGCGGGGCTCGCCCGCGGCGACGACCCCCGTCTGCAAGCCACCGTCGACACCCTCGCCACTCACCTCACCCCCACCCTCAACACCCCTTCGAGGAGGATCCGATGACTCCGTTCCTTGACGCCCTGTCCCTGCTGCTGGTGTACTCCGCGATCGCGATCTACGCCGCCGCGTTCGTCGCCTACACGCTCCACCTCGCGCGCCGCGCTAGCACCCCTGCCGTCCCGGCCACCGCCCGGGTACCGGTCACCACCGGCGCCGGCGCCACCACCGACCCAGACCTGGCAGGCACACCCGCCGACACTTCCCCTACCGCCGACGCCGCGCCCGGTGCCGCCGCCCCGGGTGGCGGACGGCGGGCGGGGAAGGCGGCGCGGGTCGGGTTCGCGTTGACCGTGCTGGGCTGGGTGTTTCACCTTGCCGGGGTGGTGCTGCGCGGGGTCGCCGCGGACCGTGTGCCGTGGGCGAACATGTTCGAGTTCTCCCTCACTGGCACCGCCCTGATCATCGCCGCCTTCCTGGCCGTGTCGCTGCGGGTGCGGTTGGCGTACCTGGGCAGCGCCGTGCTCGGGCTGACCGTGTTGCTGCTCGGCGTCGCGGCAGTCAGCTTCTACGTCCCCGTCGTCCCCCTGATGCCCGCCCTGCAATCCGGGTGGCTGGTCATCCACGTGCTGGTCGCGCTGCTGGCGACCGCGTTCTTCGGGCTCGCGTTCCTCGTCTCCCTCACCTACCTGCTCACCACCCGCCGCGGCCCTGGCCACTCGGGCCGGCTCACCCGGCTGCGTGATAGTCTGCCGGGCCCGGACGATCTGGACCGGCTCGCATACCGGCTGACGATCGTCGGGTTCATCCTGTGGACCTTCACCCTGATCGCCGGGGCGATCTGGGCCGGCCGCGCCTGGGGCAGGTTCTGGGGGTGGGACGTGAAAGAGGTCTGGACGTTCATCATCTGGGTCCTCTACGCCGGATACCTGCACGCCACCGCCACCCGCGGCTGGGCCGGCACCCGCGCCGCCTGGCTGTGCATCGTCGGCTTCGCCGCCGTGCTGTTCAACTTCGGCGTCGTCAACGTCTTCTTCACCGGCCTGCACTCGTACTCCGGACTGTGACCCGCCCCCTGCGAAAGGACCCGCTCATGACCCGCACCACCCCCCGCCCCGCCGCGGCTGAGGACCCGCAACGCGCTTGGCGGCGGCACCGCCTGCTCGTCCGAGTCGGCCAGGCCGTTATGGCCCTCGGCGGGATCGTCGCGATCATCCACTGGCTCGCGCATCTGGAAGTGTTCGGCCCCGGGCAGCCTCCCGGCTGGCTCGACCTGGTCGCCGGGTACCCGACCGGGGCGCTGTTGCTGATCACCGGCGCTATCCTCGCCGGCCGCCGCCGCCCCACCAGCAAGAACAACTGACCCGACAGGAACAGTCCGCATGCACGCCCCCATCCACCTCACGCACAGGCCTCGCCGTCGGGCCGTGATCACCGGAGCGATCGCTGTGTTCGGTGCGCTCGCCCTGCTCCTGTCCGGCTGCGCGGCCGAGACCCCGGATTTGTTGTCGTCGTCTGCGCCCCCCGGCTACCTCTCCGCGGATCAAACCGTGCGGGAGATCCCCGCCGATCAGCGCGACGGCCCGGTCACCTTCACCGGCACCACCGACACCGGGGCCAAGGCCGATTCTACCGCGTGGGCGGGCTCGGTCGTCGTGGTGAACTTCTGGTACGCCGCCTGCCCGCCCTGCCGTGCCGAAGCGCCCGACCTGGAAGCTCTCGCCCAGACCTACCAGCCCGACGGTGTCGTGTTCATCGGCGTCAACGTGCGCGACAGCGCCGACACCGCCGCCGCGTTCGAGAATCAGTTCGGCATCACCTACCCGTCGATCCTGGACGCCACCACCGGTACCGTGCAAGCTGCGTTCGCCGGGAAAGCCGCCCCCGGCGCCGTGCCCACCACCATCGTCCTGGACCGCACCGGCCGGATGGCCGCCCGCATCATCGGGCAACTCCCCACCCGCACCACCCTCGCCTCCCTCATCGACACCGTCCTCGCCGAGACGAGCCCCTGATGGGGGAGATCATCACCGCCGGCAGCATCTGGGCCGCCCTCCCCCTCGCCCTCCTCGCCGGGCTGGTGTCCTTCGCCTCCCCCTGCGTGCTCCCCCTCGTTCCCGGCTACCTCGGCTACCTCACCGGCACCACCACCGCCGCGGGGGTCTCCCGGTGGCGGGCGCTGGCCGGGACCGGGCTGTTCACCCTCGGCTTTTCCGTCCTGTTCATCGGCTACGGGGCCGCGTTCGGCGCCCTGGGGGCCTGGCTCACCCGCTGGCAAGATCTCCTCACCCGCATCCTCGGGATCGTCGTCCTGCTGATGGGGCTCGTATTCCTCGGCGTGTTCCGGCTCTTCCAACGCACCGCGAAACCCGCCATCCACCCACCCCGCGGGCTGGCCGGAGCCCCCCTGCTCGGCATCGCGTTCGGGCTCGGCTGGACCCCGTGCCTGGGCCCCACCCTCGCCGCGATCTCCGCCCTCAGCCTCACCACCGGCAACCCCGCCCGCGGCGCCCTCCTCGCCGTCACCTACTGCCTCGGTCTGGGGCTGCCCTTCATCGCCGCTGCGGCCGGCCTGAACTGGGCCACCGGAAGCATCGCGTTCCTGCGCCGCCACATCCGCACCATCAACATCACCGGCGGGATCCTCATGATCGCCACCGGCATCGCGATGATCAGCGGAGCCTGGACACTCCTCATCTCCAGCATCCAGAACCTCATCGGAGCCACCGTGCTCCCCCTCTAACACGACCGACCGCCAGGACGGGCACCCCGGGCGGGCACGCCGCCCGGCAACGCCGACCGCAGTGACCGGCTCCCTCCGCATCAGAGAAAGGACAGACCATGCGACCACACGGCACCCGTGACCGCGCCCCATCCCGTCCGAGCCGGACCCGGCCCGCGGCTCCCCGGCGCTGGGGGCCGGGGGCGTCTGGGTCGCTGCCGCCGCCGCGGCCGCCGGGGTCGGGTCGGCGTACTGGGACGACTCCTGGCACACCACCCTCGGCCGGGACAGCACCTTCATCCCCCCGCACCTGCTGCTGTATGCGTCGATCCTCACCGTCGGGGTCGTGATCGCCGGCTGGGGGTGGCGGCGCCTGGCCGCCACAAGCTCAGTGGCCGCCGTGTTCCGCACCCCCGGGTTCGCCCTCGCGGTCGCCGCGGCGGTCGCGACCGCGGCGGCCGCCCCCGCCGACGCGTTCTGGCACACCGCGTTCGGGCGTGACGCGGTGCTCTGGTCGCCCCCGCACCTGCTATCGGTGATCGGCACCCTGTGCGTGCTGATCGGCCTGCTCACCGGCACCGACCGGCACGTGCCCGCTCCGCCGCGGATCGCCCTGGCCGCAGGCGTGCTGGGGGCGGCGCTGATCATCGTGATGGAATACGACACCGACGTGCCCCAGTTCACCGAGACCCTGTACCTGCCGCTGCTGCTGGCGACCACGCTCGGCGCGGCATGGGTGATCACCGCCCTGGTCCCCGGCCGCACCCGCATCGTCCTCGTCGTCGCCGGGTACCTGGTGTTCCGGGTGGTGCTGTGGGTGCTGCTCACCAGCGCGGGGTGGCTCGCCCCCGACCTGCCGGTCGCCGTGGCCGGGCTCTTCCTGCTGGCCCTGCCCGTCCCCCGGTGGCGGTGGCCGGTGGCCGCCCTCGCCGTGACCACCCTGCAACTGCTGGCCTCCGGGACCGGGATCAGCAGCGTCCCACCCACCCCCGTCGCCTGGTCCGCCGTCGGCACCACCACGGTGATCATCGTCAGCATGATCGCCCTCACCGTGCGGCCGGGGACTCGCCTCCGATCCGGGGCCGCGGCCGCGGCCCTCACCCTTCTGCTGGTCGCCCTCGCCCCGCCGCCACCCGCGCAGGCGCACGACCCCGGCCAGGGCACCGCCTACGGCACCGCACAGATGACAGTCACCGGCGACGGCACCGGGCAGCTGACCGTCACCATCACCGGCATCCGCCTCAACGACGACACCGACCTCACCCCGACCCGGTTGGTCGCCCGCCGCGCCGGAGAGGACCTCACCGCGCCGCTGCGCGCGCAACCCGGCACCCCGCCTCCCGGCACCTTCACCGGGGAACTGGCGCTGCCGTCACCGGGGCTGTGGTTCGTGTACGCCCAGTTCGCCACCGGCGAACGCACCCTCGAGGTGTGGGTGCCCGTCGATCAGCAGCTCACCGGCCCGCAAAGCCAGCAGCGCAACCTGTACCAGCCCGTCACCGCCGCCGCCCCGCCACCGGGGCAGATCCTCCTCGGCGCCGTGCTCCTCGCCGTCTCGGCGGCGCTCACGGTCGCCGCGGCCGTCACCGTCGCCCGCCGCCGACGCGTCCTCCCTCCCGCGACCACCTGACCACGGCGAGGTCACCGCGCCCCGTTGCGGGCGGGCGGGCGATCTCGGCCCCCGGCAACCGAAACGGTCGGGCACGATCAGCTGAGCGCCCCTGGCATCGGCATGCTGTGCTGCCGGAGGGCTCGGACGTGACTCGACGCGGCAACGGCGATGACGGCGGGCTTCTTCGGCCCGTAGGGGTTATTCGGTGACGTTGATGATCATGGTCAGGCCGCCGGCGCCGTCGGTTTCGACGTTGTTGTTGGTGGTGTGGTGGTTGATGTGGCAGTGGATGAGCCACTGGCCGGGCTCGAGCGCGTTCCAGAGCACGTCGTAGCGTTGTCCCGGCCCGACGTTGATCGTGTCGGCCTGGAACTGCTGCGCCGTGGTGAGGGCCGCCCCGTCGCGGGCGACGACGGTGAACGGGCCGCCGTGGATGTGCATCGGGTGGATGTCGATGGTGTTCGAGCCGATGAACCGCACCCGGAGGGTCTCGCCCACCTTCATGTCGATGGTCTCGGTGGCCGGGTATGCCTTCCCGTTGATGGTGAAGTAGTTCGGCATGCCCCCTTCCATCGGCATCGCCGGATAGGTCAGTCCCTCCCGGGACAGCCACTCCTGCAGCTGGATCGTGTACTCGTGATCGGCGGGCGGCTGCAGGCCAGGGTCGGCGGGGTCGATGATCAGCGCCCCGTACAGGCCGAGGGCCTGCTGCCGGTCGGCGTGATCGTGGGAGTGGTAGAAGAACGTGCCCCACTGCTTCACCGTGTACTCGTACCGGTAGGTGTCGCCGGGCTGGATGGGATCCTGGGTGATCCCGGCGGGCCCGTCCATCTCGTTGGGCACGTCCAGGCCGTGCCAGTGCACGGTTGTGGACTCGTCGAGCTCGTTGGTGACGTCGATGCGGATCCGGTCGCCCTGGGTGACCTGCAGCCGAGGCCCCGGGATCTGCCCGTTGTACGCGTACGCGTCGACGGTGACGCCCGGGAGGATCTCCCAGCGGATCTGGGACACGGTCAGTTCGAACACCTTCACCCCGTCCTCGATGCGGGCAGGTTCCAGCACCTCGTCGCCGCGGGTGTCCACGTCGTACGCGGCGGTCGCGTTGCGCGGGTCGACGGCGGCCATGTCCCGCATCGCCTCGGCGGGGGTGTCACGGGTCATGATCATCCCGGGCGGCATGATCAGCCCACCGACGTCGTGCGCGCTGAGAGTCATGTTGACGGCGTTCGCGGGGGCGACCATCCCGACCACGAGCGCGATCGCGGAGAACGCGCCGACCACGGTCAGCTGCGGCACGGTCACCGCTCCGGCGCCAGAAGGCTGGTGCGCCTCATGCCCCGACCCCGGCGACGACGCACCGCCCGCCGCCTGGTCGTGGCCGGCGTGCGCCTCCGGCGGCCGCGGGCTGTGCTGCGCGTGCGCGTCATGCTCCTGGGGGTGGGTGGCGGGCTGGGGGCGGACGGTCATCAGACCGTGCTTGAGGCCCTTCTTCACCATCCACACGTTCACGGAGTAAGCGAGCACGAACCCGACCGCGATCCCGAAACTCATCACCGCCCAGAACAGCAACTCGGTGGGCAGCATGGCCCGCATGTCGCGGCCCATCATCAGCAGCGACATCACCGGCGCCATGCCCGCCATCATCAGGTTCATGCTGATGAACTCGGGCAGGAACGAGCGGCGCACGTTCTGCCAGTAGCTGCCGCCCATCATGTTCTTCATGAACAGGGCCTGGAACACGAACAACCCGAACGCGAACCCGGCGGCGTACTCGATGATCAGATCCAGCCACATCGGCAGGCCCAGCGACGCGACGACGACGGCGGCGACGATGATGCCGGTGGCATCGCCCGCGACGCAGTGAATGGTCGACCCGATGCCCTGCTTCCACAGCGGCCGGGTGAACTCCTCATGCTCTCCCGGCCGCGGCTCCTTGTCCGCGAGCACATACAGCAGCGCCCCGATCGGCCCCAGGCAGAGGGTGACCAGGATGAAGCCCCACTTCATCACCGCCGGCTCCGGGTTGTGACGGAACTGGTCCACCCCGACCCAGATCGTGCTGATCGCGACCAGCACGAACCAGGCGACCAGGAAATAGTCGATCGGTTGAATCAACCTCGCCCGCCTCTCCCTCGCACACGACTCCCCCGCACCTTATACCCCCTATAGGTATTCTTTCAATCGGCGCCGCCTCGGGTGCCGACGGGTGCACGTGCCCGGTGGGGCGAACCTGACGCAGCCGAGACGATCGCGGCGGAGTTCAGCGACCCGTGCCGTCCTCAACGGCGCCGCCGAAGAAGTCCGCACCGGCAGACTCGACCCCGACGGCATCACGGCGATCCTGCTGCCCGCCTTCACCGACACCACCGCACCCCGAGGGCACTGATCCTTCCGCTCAGGAGACGGACGTCGTTCGGCGATAATCGAGAACGACGTGCCGGTGGACGCGATGTGGCTGCTCTGTCGGCGAAGGCGTGGAGGGCCTGCGGCCGGGCGGGATCCGGGAGACGCAAAGGTCGGATTGGTACAGTGAGGGACTATGCCCCGCGACCCCCGATCCCGGCCCGACCGGGTCATCGCGGCGGGGTGGTGGTCGGGGCGGCTGCTGACCATCCTGGGCCTGGCACTTGTGCTCATCATCGGCGGCTGGACCACCTCCCACACCACGGCTGACGCGCACGCCGACACCAGTGCGGGCTCCCCCGTCGCGACCGGCTCTACCCCAGACTCGGGGGCACCGGTGGAGGGCCGGACGGCGTCGTCCTCTGCGGGGGTGTCCGTCGATGCGTCCGGGGCGTGGGGGTGCCTGATCGGGGTGGTGTGCACGCTGCTGGTACTGGCGGCCGTGACGGGGTTGCGGTTACAGAGCCGGCTGCGGATACTGCGGGTATCCCGTCCGGTGCGCGCGCCGCTGCTGGTGCCGGTGCCCGTGTCGCGGCGTCCGGCCGCGCCCTCACTGCTGCTGTTGTCGATTTCCCGAACCTGAGATCCGGCATGCCGCCCACCCATGGGCGGCGTCTTCCCGCCCGCCCGTGTGCGGGCGCTGTGTGATGCCGATTTCTAGGTTTGGAGAATGTCTTGACGACCCGTATCACGGCGGCCCCCGTCGCCGGTCCAGTGCCGACGGCTGCGGCCGGTCACCGCCGCCCACCCGGCCCCGCTCGGCCCCGTCCGGCCCCGTCCCGCCGCGGCGCCGGCGCGATCATCCTCCGTCCGTTCCCGCCCCGGCCCTCTTGTGCGGGGAGGGGGTGGTGATGCGGTCGGGGTTGACGCATCGGCGGGCGATCATCGTCGGGGCCGGGCAGGCCGGGCTCGCGGTGGCCGCCGCGCTGATCGGGTTGGGGTTCCGGCCGCAGCAGGAGTTCGTGGTCGTCGACGCCGCCACGGACCGGCAACGCAGTTGGGCGTCCCGCTGGCATTCGATGCGGCTGCTGTCCGACGCCCGCCACAGCACGCTTCCGCTCCGGCCGCTGCCGCTGGACCCGCACGAGCATCCCCGGGCCGATGAGATCGCGAACTACCTGGACCAGGTGCAGCACACCCTGGGGGTGGACCCGTTCTGGGGGTTGCGTGTGGTCGGGGTGGAACGCCGCGGTCACGGGTCGGTGCTGCAGCTGCAGACCGCGGAGGGCGACGTGCAGACCCGCAACGTGGTGTGCGCGACCGGCGCCGCCACCCACCCCCGCATCCCTGCGTGGGCGCAGCAGCTGCGGGTGCCCGGGGTGGTGCTGCACAGTGCCCACTACCAGTTCCCCCGGCAGGTGCCCACCGGGCGGGTGCTGATCGTCGGCGGAGGGAACAGCGGGGTGCAGCTGGCGCGAGAGCTGTCCGCCTCCCACGAGGTCACCCTCGCGGTCCGCACCCGACGGCCGCACCGACCCGCCCGTACCTTCCCCGTCCACGCCCGGGCAGGCTCGTCCTGGCTGGGTCGCCCACCCGCCGTGCAGCCGGTGTTCGGCGACAGCTACCATGCGCTGCGTCACGCGGGTGTGGCGGTCGCCCCGGCGGTGACCGGCGCGGACGGCGGGCAGGTCACGTTCGCCGATGGCAGCACCCTCGCCCCGGACTCGGTAATCCTCGCCACCGGGTACGACCCCGGCGACGACTGGCTCCCCGCCGAGGCGACCGCAGCCCGGTCCCGCCCGGCGATGACCGGGCTGCCGGGCTTGTTCGTCGCCGGGATCCCCGCCCACAGCCGCCCCGGAGCGGACACCCTCGCCGGGGTGTCCCGGGACGCCGCCGTAATCGCCCGCACCATCGCGGACCGGCCATGACCGCCACCCCGACGACCCTCCAGGACCCGCACGGACGCCCCCAACCCACCCCGCCGAACCGCCGCGCCCGGGCGGTGATGCCGTTGGCGATGGCGTTGCCGGTCGCGGCAGCCGCGGCGGTGCTGATGGATCTCGCCTACCCGGAGGTGGGATTCTGGCCGGCCGCGTTCGCCGCGACCGGGCTGCTGCTTCTCGCCCTGATCGGCCGGAGCGTGTGGGGGGCGGTGGCGGTCGGGGCGGTGTTCGGGTTGCTGTTCTTCGGGCTGCTGGTGTCCTGGACGACCCGGTATCTCGGGCCGGTGCCGTGGGCGGCACTGACCGTGGTGGAAGGGACCCTGACCGCGGTCGGGATCATCCCGCTGGCACTCGCCTACCGGTGGGTGCCGCGCGCCGCCCCCGGCCCGGTCGGACGCCTGCTCCTGCTGCCGGGCCTGGTGGCCGCGTTGTGGACGGGCCGGGAGGTGCTGCTGGGCGCCTGGCCGTACGGGGGGCTGCCGTGGGCGCGGCTCGGGATCACCCAAGCCGACAGCCCCCTCGTTCAGACGGTGTCCTGGGTCGGGGTGAGCGGGCTCACCTTCCTGATGGTCTTCACCGTCGCCGCCGCGATCGAAACCATCCGGACCGGCCGGTGGCGTCGCCCGTTCCCCGCCGCCGTACCCGCCGTACCCGCCGTCACCACCCTGATGCTGGTCCTGGTCCCGGCGTTTCCCACCACACCGGCCGGGACGATGCGGGTCGGGGCGGTGCAAGGCAACGGCCCGTCCGGGTACTTCGACCAGCGCACCGTTGGGGCGATCGCCCGGGCGCAGGGGGACGCGACCGGCCCGGTGCTCGACGCGGATGTGGATCTGGTGGTGTGGCCGGAAGGGCTGGATGCTGACCCGTTCCAGACCCCGTGGCTGGCCGCGTACCTCACCGGCATCAGCACCCGGGCAGGTGCCCCGCTGCTGGCGAACGCGGCCACCACGGCGGGCGGCAACATCTACAACACGTCGTTCCTGTGGGACCCGGCCACCACCGGTGCCACGCCGCAGCGGGAGCAGGTGCAGACGCACGCGAAACGCCACCCGGTGCCGTTCGGCGAGTACGTGCCCGACCGGGCGTTCTACACCCTGCTCGCTCCCGACCTGGTCGGGCTGCTGCAACGCGACTACGCGCACGGCACCGACCTGCCCATGGTCACCGTCGGCGACGTGCCGGTGGGGTTGGCGATCTGCTTCGACGTGATCTACGACGAAGTCATCGCCGAGAGCGTCACCGCCGGCGCGGAGCTGCTGGTGTTCCAGACCAACAATGCCGACTTCCGCGGCACGGACGAGAACCTGCAGCAGCTCGCGGTCGCCAGAATCCGCGCGGTGGAGACCGGCCGCACCGTGGTGAACGTCTCCACCGTCGGCGCCAGCCAGATCATCCGCCCCGACGGCAGCACCCTCACCGGTCTGCCCGCCGGACAGGCCGGGGCGATGATCGCCGACACCGACCTGCGCGCCGGGCTCACCCCCGCCGTCCTCATCGGGCAAGGCGTTTCCACTGTCACCCTATGGGGTGGGCTGGGTGGTCTCGCCCTCACCGGTGCGATCGCCCGGCGGCGACGCCCCCCTGCCGTGGCCTGACCAGGCATGCCCGCCAGACAACCCGGGGCTATCCGACGGGCGGGAGGACGAGGCGGCGGATCTCCGCAGCGATCAGGTCCGATTCTGTGGCGGGGATGCAGTGGCCGGAGCAGGCAGCGACCACGTGCCGGCCCTGCCGGGACTGTGCGGCCCGATACCGCCCGGCGGCGGTCGCGGCATCCCGGACCCGTCGCGGCATCCCGTCCGCGAGACTGCCGGAGATGACGGTGACCGGGACATCGGGCAGCACCGGCGGGTCGCCGCGCCAGGCGTGCAGCTCGGTGAGGAACGTGCGCGCCTGCCGACCCTGGGTGACCACCACCGCGGGCCGGAACGCCTCCCGGTGAAGATCCGCCCGCACATCCTCGGGCATCCCCTCCCCGAGGAACCGGAAGAACCGCTCCAGCAACCCCACCCGTGCCAGCACCCACTCCACGGCGATCACGATCTTCTCCCCGACCCGGAACGGCACACCGAACTGCTGGGTCGCTGCCTCGTCGGTCGGATCCACCAGCACCAGACCGGCCTCCCGGTCCGGGCGGCCGGTCTGCTGCCTGCCGCACGATCGGGCCGCCCGCGGAATGCCCCACCTGCACGAACCCGCTGCTCGGCTCGAGGCCGTCCAGCAAATCGTTCAGGTCGTCGGCCATCCGGTCCAGGGTGCGCCCTGCACTATCCGGGGCGGACCGGCCCAGCCCTGCCCGGTCATACACCACGGCCCGCGTGAACGCGGCGACCCGGGTCTGCAGCAACGCCCAGGTGGAGCGGGGCGACGCCCATCCCGCCTCGAACACCACCGTCGGCGCCCCGGGGGTCCCGGCCGGGGCGGGCAGCACCATCGTATACAGGGCGCGCTCGTCACGGGTGCGCACCCACACCGGCTCCCCCTGCGTGTGCACACGCTCCCCCGCCGTGACCCGCCCTACCGGTCCGTGCCCTGGCGGGAGGCGCCGGTCGCGGCGCGGTGGGCCTTCTCCCGCAGGGCCAGCAGGGCGAGGGTGTCGTCCTTGATCTGGGTGCGGCCGAGGATGCCCCAGTGCGCGCTCAGGTGGTCTTCGAGGTAGCGCAGCACCCGGGCGAACGGGACGGTGTGCCACGGCGCCCCCGCCCCGGGCGGGGAGGTGGGGTTGCCGAACACGACCGTGCGGATCGTGTGCCCTTCCGGCGCCACCGTCCGTCCCGTTTCCAGCAGTTCGGCGACCAGCCGGGCGGCATCGGTCGGGGCGCAGCACCCGAACCGGGTGAACGCGGCTTCCAGCACGGCCGGGTCCCGCATCGCCGGGTTGGGGTGCGGGCGGCCTTCCTTGACCTCGCCGAGGATCATGTCCGCTCCGCCCCCGGCGCCCAGGGCCGGGTCCAGCGGTGCGTCGACGGTCCCAGACGCTCCCGGTGCCCGGTGCAGCCGCACGGCGAGGATGTCCAGGTCGGTGATGGTGCGCGGCCCGGCCAGCCCGGTGGCATCCAGCACCGGGTATTCGGCGACGGTGAAGTAGCCGTTGACCCGCAGGTAGGCCTGCACCAGCCCGACCGCCGTGTCCACCCTCTATCTCCGACCGGTTGTCTGGCCGGTCAGGCGGCGTTTGTGTAGCGGGCGGGGTCGGCGTCGAACAGGGGCCCGCAGTCGGCGCAGCAGAACCAGTACCGGGTGCCCTGGTAGTCGCGGAACAGGCCGCGCTGCTCGGCCCAGGCCGGGTCGACCTGGTTGCCGGGCATCACCGGGCAGGTCACCAGGTTCGTCGCGCCCGCCGGCGGCTCGTGATGGTGATGTTCGTGCGCACCATGCTCGTGTCCCCCATGGGCGTGCCCGTGCGTGTGGTCGTGCCCGGGGTGGTCGTGGTCGTGGGACATGGTGTTTCTCCTTCTTGAGCGATGGTTAGGCCCGGACGGGCGCGGGCTCCCGGCTGGCGGGCGCGGCGGCGGGTGTCGGGGTGGGGAGGGCGCGGAAGCGGCGCAGTCGGAGGCTGTTGGTGACGACGAACACGCTGCTGAACGCCATCGCAGCTCCCGCGAGGATGGGGTTGAGCAGGGCGAGCATCGCGACCGGGAGGGCGGCGACGTTGTACGCGAACGCCCAGAACAGGTTCCCCTTGATCGTGCCCAGGGTGCGGCGGGCCAGCCGGATCGCGTCCGGGACCAGCACGAGGTCGCCGGAGACGATGGTCAGGTCCGCGGCGGTGATGGCCGCGTCGGTGCCGGTGCCCATCGCGATCCCCAGGTCTGCCGCAGCGAGGGCGGCGGCGTCGTTGACGCCGTCGCCGACCATCGCGACCACCCGGCCCGCGGCCTGCAGGTCGCGGATGGTGTCGAGCTTGCCCTGCGGGGTGACCCCGGCACGGACGTCCTCGATCCCGGCCTGGTCGGCGATCGCCCGCGCGGCGCCGGGGTTGTCGCCGGTGAGCAGGATCGGGGTCAACCCGAGCTCCCGGAGCCGGGTGACCGCCTCACGGCTGGTGGGTTTGATGGTGTCGGCGACGCTGATCGCCCCGCGCACCTGCCCGTCCCACGCCACCACCGTCACCGTCGCCCCCGCCGCCTCGTCCGCCGCGATGGTCGCGGCGAGGTCGGTAGGGACGGGAAGTGCCCATTGGGTGGTGATCCAGGAGGCGCGGCCGGCGGCGACCAGGCGGCCGTCGACGATGCCCTGCACGCCCTGCCCGGCCACCGCGGCGAACGATTCCACTGCCGCGAGCGGGCCGCTGGCCGCGTTGGTGATGGCGCGGCCGATGGGGTGTTCGGAGCCGTGCTCGAGCGCCCCGGCGACCTGCACCAGCTCCGTCTCGTCGGTCCCTGCGGCGGGGTGGGTGGCGGTCACGGTCATGGTGCCGGCGGTGATGGTGCCGGTCTTGTCCAGCACGACGGTGTCGATGCGGCGGGTCTGCTCCAGCACCTGGGGTCCGCGGATCAGGATGCCCAGCTGCGCGCCCCGCCCGGTGCCGACAAGCAGCGCGGTCGGCGTCGCCAACCCGAGCGCGCACGGGCACGCGATGATCAGCGTCGTCACCGCGGCGGTGAACGCGACCTCCGGGGAAGCCCCGATCAGAAGCCACACCGTGAACGCGACGATGGCGAGGGCGATGACGATGGGGACGAAGATCGCGGAGACCCGGTCGGCGAGGCGCTGCACCTGCGCCTTCCCGGTCTGCGCCTCCTCCACCAACCTGGCCATCCGGGCCAGCTCCGTGTCCGCGCCGACCCGGGTGAGCTCCACCAGCAGCCGGCCGCCGGTGTTCACCGTCGCGCCGACCACCTTCGAGCCGGGGGCGACTTCGACGGGGACGGACTCGCCGGTCAGCATCGACTCGTCCACCGCGGAGACACCCTCGGTGACGACACCGTCGGCGGGGATCTTCTCCCCCGGCCGCACCACCACAATGTCGCCGGGCACCAGCTGGGCGACCGGGACGCGCTGCTCGACACCCGTGCGGAGGATGACGGCGTCTTTCGCGCCCAGCTCCAACAGGGCGCGCAGAGCCTCCCCGGATTGCCGCTTCGCGCGGGTCTCCAGGTAGCGGCCGAGGAGGATGAACACCGTCACCAGGGCGGCGACCTCCAGATACACCTCGTGACCGCCGGACTGCGGGGTGCCGACGAAGGTCACGCTCATCCGCATCCCGGGCATCCCGGCACCGCCGAAGAACAGGGCATAGAGGGACCAGCCGAACGCGGCCAGCACGCCCAGGCTGATCAGTGTGTCCATCGTCGCCGCACCGTGACGGGCGTTGATCGCCGCGGCACGGTGGAACGGCCACGCCCCCCACACCACCACCGGGGCCGCCAGGGTCAGGGTCAGCCACTGCCAGTAGGTGAACTGCAGCGCCGGGATCATCGACAACACCGCCACCGGCACCGCCAGGATCGCCGAGACGATCAGCCGCTGCCGCAACGACACCAACTCCGCATCCTGCGGCGTGGTCTTCTCGTCGGGGGTGTCGACGGGTGGGGCGGGGACGGATGCCCCGTACCCGGCCTGCTCGACCGCCGAGATCAGCTCCTCCACCGGCACCGCGGACTCGGCGTGCACGCGGGCCTTCTCGGTGGCGAAGTTGACCGTCGCCGCCACCCCGGGCAGCTTGTTCAGCTTCCGCTCCACCCGGGTCGCGCACGACGCGCAGGTCATCCCGGTGATGTCGAGATCGACATCCGTCGTCGTCGTGGTCATGACGCTGAGGCGAGGCTGTAGCCGGCCTCCTCCACCGCCGCACGCACCCGCTCCGCATCCACCGGCGCGGCGCTGGACACCGTCACCGTGGACACACCGCCGGCGTGCAGATCGACCGCGACGTCGGAGACGCCGTCGATCGCGGAGACCTCTTCGGTGACGCTACGCACGCAGTGCGCGCAGGTCATCCCCTCCACCAGGAACCGCGCCGACACGGTCTCGCCCGCCGCCGTCTGCTGCGCCGGTGCGCCGGTGTCGGTGGCTGCCGTGGCGTGGGAGGTGGAGCTGCAACAGGCGCAGCCACCGCCGGTGCTGGTCGCCTGCAGGCCGAGGTCCTGGAATCCCTGTCCGGTCATGATGTGCTCCCTTCAAGAGCGTTGAACGATGTGAGTGGGGACGACGTTAGGAGCGCACGAGGCGCGCGATCGCGGCGTTCGCCTCGCGGAGCTTCTCCTCCGCGACCGGGCCGCCTTCGGCGGTCGCCTGCACGACGCAATGCGCGAGGTGGTCTTCCAGCAGCGACAGCGCGACGGACTCCAGCGCCTTCGTCGCCGCCGACACCTGGGTCAGCACGTCGATGCAGTACACGTCCTCGTCGATCATCCGCGCGATCCCGCGCACCTGACCCTCCGCGCGGCTCAGCCGCGCCAGCAGCGCCGGCTTGTTGTCCACATACCCGTGTGCCATCTCGCACCCCCACCCACAATCTACCATACCCTGTAGGGGTACAGGGTGTAGGGTGAGGTCATGACCGGCATCCAGGAGCCGCGGCCCGCACAGACCACCCGTTGGCACGTCGTGACGGGCGGTCCCAGCTCGGGCAAGACCACCACGGTCAACCTGCTGCGGGGCCGCGGGTACACGACCACGATCGAGCACGCCCGCCACTACATCGACCTGCAACGGATCACCGGGCGCAGCACCGCGGAGGTGCGGGCACGGCAGAGCGAGTTCCAGCGCGCCGTCGTCGACATGCAGATCGAGCAGGAACGCTCCCTCGACCCGCAACAGACCGTGTTCCTGGACCGTGCTCTGCCGGACTCGCTCGCCTACTACCGCTTCCTCGGCCTCGCCCCCGGCACCGCCCTGCTGGGCGCGCTGGCCGGCGCCCGGTACGCGACGGTGTTCCTGCTTGACCTGCTCCCGCTGGCGTCCGACTACGCGCGCACCGAGGACCCCGCCGCGCAGCGGCGCATCCACGACCTGCTCGGGCTGGTGTACCAGGAGCTGGGCTTTCCCGTCGTCACCGTCCCCGCACTCGCCCCCGACGCGCGCGTCGACTTCATCCTCGAACGAGCATCGGCCGGCACTCCAGCCGAGAGGGGCGTGAGCTGATGGGCGCGGGGAGTAGCCGGTACCGGCAGATCGGGGCCGTGCTGCGCCGGCACGGACTCGGCGTCCTGGCCGGCGTGCTGGGCCTGGGCGGCTTGGTGCCGTTCCACCGCGGCGCCCTCGGACACGCCCGGCAGGAGGACCCCTACACGAACCCCGAGCATGTGCGGGTCGCGTTGGAGGAGCTCGGGCCGACGTTCGTGAAACTGGGCCAGATCCTCTCCACCCGGCACGATCTGCTCCCCGCGGCATGGGTCGCCGAGTTCGCCAAACTGCAGGACGACGTCGCCGCGGCACCGTGGGAGGGCATTCGGGACGTGCTCCGTGAAGAGCTCGGCGCCGACCCAGAGCACGTGTTCGCCCAGTTCGACCCGGTGCCGCTGGCGGCGGCGTCCATCGGGCAGGCGTACGCGGCAACTCTTCACGACGGCACCGAGGTCGTCGTGAAGGTGCGCAGGCCCGGCGTGGTCGCGCAGGTGCATGAAGACCTGGACATTCTCCGCAACCTCGCCGACCGCGCCGACCGGCGCTGGGATACCATCCGGCAGTACGACCTGCCCGGGCTGGTGGAGGAGTTCTCCCGCACGCTGCGTGCCGAGCTGGACTACCTGCAGGAGGCCCGCAACGCCGAACGGTTCGCGCAGGAGTTCGCCCACGCGGCGCGGGTGCGGATTCCCCGCGTGCACGGGGAGACCACGACCTCGCGCGTGCTGACCCTGGAGCGGATGAGCGGTGTGCGGATCGACGACCTGGAGGGCCTGGACGCCGCCGGCATCGACCGGGTCGCACTCGCGCGGCTGGGTGCCGACATCGTGCTCACGATGGTGTTCGACAACCGGTTCTTCCATGCCGACCCCCATCCCGGGAACATGTTCGTGCAGCCCGACGGCGCGCTCGCGCTGATCGACTTCGGGATGGTCGGGGAGCTCACCGAACAGACCACGGACGGCCTCGCCGGCATCGTGCTCGCCTTCACCCGCGACGACCCGGACACCCTCACCACCGCCCTGATAGAACTCTCCCGGACCGCCGACGTCGTCGACCGGGCAGGGCTGCGGCAGGCGATCACCGCGTTCACGGCCCGCTACCGGGGCCGTTCGCTGTCGGAGATCAGCCTCGCAATCATGCTCCAGCAGCTGCTCGGCATCCTGCAGCAGCACCAGCTGCACCTTCCGCAGGAGACGGCGCTGCTGTTCAAAGTGCTGATGATGGCCGAAGGGACCGCGGCGCGGCTGGATCCGGACTTCCAGATGCTCGACGCCCTGCAGCCCTACGCTGAGCAGCTCACCCGCGCCCAGCTGTCCCCGCCGGCTCTGGCCCGGCGATGGGCGCGCGCGGGAGCCGACACCGGGGCACTGCTCACCGAGCTGCCCGCCACCCTGAGCCGGCTCCGGCATCTCCTCGAAGACGGCGGGTTCGAGGTGCACCTGCGCGCGACGGAGCTGGAACCTCTCGTCGGGCGCGCCGAACGCATCGGCAACCGTGTCGTCGCGGGAATGATCGCCGCCGCGCTGATCGGCGGGATCGGCACCCTCGTCGGCGGGAACACGAAATGGCGCTCCCGGGAAGGCGTCCTGATCGGCGCCGGGACCGGCACGATCGGCGCGCTCGGCGGCTATCTGCTGTGGACGCTGCGGCGCCGCCGACCCCGCCCCTGACCCGCGCACGGCTCAAGAACACCACGAAAGGAGACGAAGATGGACAGGATCAGAGTCGGCGTCAACGGGTACGGAGTGATCGGCAAGAGGGTCGCCGACGCCGTCCACGCCCAACCCGACATGCACCTGGTGGGCGTCGCGGACATCGTCACCGACTGGCGAATACAATCCGCCGTCCCGCGGCTGCCCGTATTCGCCGCCACCCCCGACGCGCACAGCGGCATGGTGGACACCGGCATCCGCCCCGAGGGAACCCTCGACGATCTCCTCGCGCAGAGCGACGTGATCGTCGATACGACCCCCAAGCACGTCGCCGCCGGAAACCTGCCCCGCTACCAGGCGGCGGGAGTAAAGGTGATCGTGCAGGGCGGGGAAGCGCACTCGACCACCGGGCACTCCTTCGTCGCCCAGGCCAACTACGCCACCGCGCTCGGCCGGGACCTGACCCGGGTGGTGTCCTGCAACACCACCAGCATCGTCCGCGTCCTCGGCGCGCTCGAAAACGCCGGGCTGCTGCTGCGCGCCCGCGGGGTCCTCATCCGCCGCGCCACCGACCCGTGGGAATCGCACCTGGGCGGCATCATGAACACGATGGTCCCCGAACCGGTCATCCCCTCCCACCAGGGCCCCGACGCGAAGACCGTGCTCCCCGACCTGGACGTGGTCACCATCGCCGCCAAGGGCGCACACACCCAGACCCATAACCACTACTGGACCCTGCAGCTGACCCGCCGCGCATCCCGCGACGAGGTCCTCGACGCACTGCGCGCCGCACCCCGGATCGCGTTCATCCGGATGTCCGACGGGCTGGTCGCCCTCAACTCCACGGTCGAGCTGATGCGCGACCTCGGCCGGCCCCGCGGGGACATGTGGGAGGTCGCGGTCTGGGAAGACCTCGTCACCGTCGACGGCGACGAGGCGTACCTCACCTACCAGGTGTGCAACGAGGCGATCGTCATCCCCGAGACCGTCGACGCGATCCGCGCCCTCACCGGCACCGTCACCGACCCCGCCGCCTCCATCCGGCTCACCGACGCGACCCTCGGCATGAGGCAGGACTTCCTCGCCCCGGAGCGGTCATGACCTCCCCGAACGCCGGGCCGCCCCGTGCCCCCCGCGCTGGACGCGTGTGGATCTGGGTGATCATCGCGCTGGCCGTCGCCGGGATCGTCCTCTACCTGATCATCGACCACTGGACCCACCTCGCTGCGGCCGCCCCCTACGCCGGCATCATCGTGATCGCCCTGCTGCACCTGTTCGGCCACCGCGGACACGGTGACTCCGGACGACACCGTGAACAGCCCCGTCACGACCACACGGACCCGCCCGCCGACGACGCCGCATGAGCACGCCCACCGAACGGCGGGCGCCGAGCCCGTGGCGGATGCTGTGGGTCACCTTCGTCTGGGGCTCGTGCTTCGTCGCGATCAGCGTCGGGCTGCAGGACGCGCCGCTGCTGTGGCTCGCAGCGCTGCGCGCCCTCGTCGCCGGCGCCGCGCTGCTGATCCTCACCGTCATCCGCCGCGCACCCGTCCCCCGCGAGGTGCGCAGCTGGACGCTGATCGGCGTGCTCGGCGTCGTGAACGTCGCGATCGCCTACGCCGCGATGTTCGGCGGCACCATCGGCCTGAGCACCGGCGTCGCGTCCGTGCTGGCCAACATCCAGCCCGTCCTCATCCTGCTGCCCGCCTGGTGGCTCTACCGAGAACGCCCCTCCCCACGGTCGGTGGCCGCGATGCTCACCGGGCTCGCCGGGCTCCTGCTCATCGTGCTGCCCGCCGGCGCCGGGACCGGGGCATGGCTGTCCGTCACCGCCGCCGCCGCCGTCACCGCCGGCACCCTCATCAGCCGCGCCGTGCGCGCCGACCCGTTCCTCGTCGCCGCCGTGCAGCTGCTGCTCGGCGGCGGGATACTTCTGGTCGCCGCCGCGATCGTCGAAGGCCCCCCGGTCATCGACTGGACGCCGGGATTCGCCCTCTCCCTGCTGTGGATGTCCCTGGCCGGCACCGCTGCGACCACCGTCGCCTGGTACGCCGAGACACAGCGGTCCCGGCTCGACATCCTCACGACCTGGACGATCCTCGTGCCCGTCTTCGGGATCGTCCTGTCCATCCTGCTCCTGCGCGAGACCCAGAGCGTGCTCGGCTGGGCCGGCACGGCCATCGTGATCGGCTCCGTCGCACTCCTCACCATCCCCGGCAGACACGCTGATCGCGCGTCCCGTCGGCTTCGAGGTTGAGCGCCCGCCTGCCACACCCGGCGTCCGGCAGACGGACGTCGCACAGTCAGGAGACGGGCCGGGCCGCCCACGGGGTGGTCCCGCGGGGTTTGACGAACCCCAGGATCATCACCACGACCAGCACGACCAACGCCGCGACCGCGTCCACCATCAGCTGCAGCCGCACCGCGGAGAAGTCCATACCGACCTGGAGGGACGCGTGCGCGGCGGTGTCGGCCACCCCGGTGTGCAGCACAAGAGCGCCAGTCGCGACCACGGTGAGCACCAGCCTGAACAGCACCCAGTAGTGACGGGTCAGCCCCCACCGCGTCACCAGCGACACCCCGATCCCGGTCAGCAGCGACAACCCGGCCAGCGGCACCACCGCCCACCACATGGTCACCTGCAGCGCCGCGTACACACCCGCCCAGATCCGCGCGTCCGGCGACGCCCAGCCGGCGGCCGCCACGACCAAGAACACGGCCACGGACCCCGCCCACCCGATCGAAAACACGACATGCAACGCCCGCAACACTGACCGCAGCCGACGACCGGACGCGCCCATCAATGCATCCCCGCCATCCCGTTGCCGGTCAGATGCAGCACCACGAACGCCCCGGCGGCCAGCAGCACCAGGACTCCCCCGACGATCACCCAGCGGGGCACCGGACTCGGTTTCGACATCACGGCTTTATCTATACACACTGTTGCATACAGGTCAAAGCGTCTCGTTCCTGATAAGGTAGGGGAGTGCCCAAGCTGTGGAGTGACACCATCGTGGAACATCGCTCCGCGGTGCGGGACGCGATCCTCGACGCTACCGGTCGGCTCGTGCACCGGGACGGCCTGACCGGACTCACCATGACCGCCCTCGCCGAGGCGAGCGGAGTGGGCCGGGCGACGCTGTACAAGTACGTGCCCGACGTCGCCGCCGCTCTCACCGCGTGGCAGGAGCGCGAGATCGGACGCCACCTGCAGCGCCTGCGAACCATCGCACAGGAGAGCCCGCCGGAATCCCGGCTGTCCGACATGCTGCTCGCCTACGCCCGGCTGCGCCGGCACCGGCACGGCGACGACGACGACGATGCACTCCACGGCACTATCCGGCTCGCACCCGCCGAATCCGAGCTCACCGCGCTCGTGCAGGAGATCATCGACGACGACACCCGGGCAGGAACAACCCGCACCGACCTCTCGCCGCAGGAACTCGCCGCGTACGCGGTCGGCGCGATCGGCGCCGCCGCGGCGTTGCCCGACACGACCGCCGTCTCACGACTCGCCACGCTCGTCGTCGCCACCATCCGGCAAGACGCCGAGGAGTGAGCAGACCGACCGTCGTTCACGCGGTCAGGAGCAATATCAGGGCACATGTGGCCGGCGGCCTGGATGAGGACGTACCACTCGGCTCTCGTGAGCGGGATGTCGGAGCCTTGGGCCGCGTCGGCGCCGCGCTACGGGGTGGTGGTGCCGAGCACGACCTGGATGTTCGCGTGGCGCCGGGTGATCCACGCGGTGGCGACCGCGATCGAGGTCACCACATACTTCGCGGCGAGCCGGTCGAGCTCCGCGTTCAGCTCGGGGTAGTCGAGCGAGTCGAGGAAACACGCCGCCGTGGAAGCCCTTCTGAAACGGAGACCACGCCTGCAGCGTGATGTCGTTGATCCTGGCGTAGTCGGCCCGGCCGCCGCCGTCGCGGGTGATGGAGTCGTCGTAGTCGGTCATGTTCGACGAGAGGCCTTGCGCGATCAGGACGGCGTGTTCCTATCGACAGCTGCACCTGGTTGGCCACGATCGGCTGCCTCACCGCCGTCTTCAGCAGGTCGATCTGACGGGGGCGTGGTTGGAAACCCCGAAGTGACGGACCTTCGCCGACGACTCGAGGTGATCGAACGCGCGGGCGACCTCCTCGGGCTCGACGAGCGCGTCGGGGCGGTGCAGGAGCAGCACGTACCCGTGAAAACCGTCATCTCGGTGTGGAACCTACACAGGGATACTGATCGTAGGGACGACCGAATCCGCGCTCGAGGACCCCACCTGAACCCCACGTCGGCGGTGGGGTCGAGCTCGCGGGCGCGCAGCGCGGCGAGAAGTTCTCCTCGAGGTCGATCACCGACGCAACGAGACTCTCCCCCGGAATCGTGCATCCACTCATCCAGAAGCTTCGCCGCGCGAACTTCATCGAGCTCGTCGAGCGAGTGCCCGGCGAACGCACCCTCCTCTACCGCGTACGCGAGAACCCCTGGTGGGACGCCGCGAGCCAGTACGTCGACGACGCTCCCGCGGTCGAGGAACGCTCCGCGTCCTAGATCTGGCCATCCGGGGGTCGCGGCCGTGGCCGATAGACGCGCGACGTAGGTGTTCGTCGGCCGCAGAACCGAGGCGTACGCGCCGCCGAGCTGTGAGACGTAAACGCGCGCGCCCCCGTCTCATCAGTCGCGCCGGACCGCCGATCGTCCACGGCAAATGGCAGAGACGCCAAGTGCCTGCCAACTACCCGTGGAATATGTCATTTCGGCGTGGAACCTACACGCCGTTGAAGTCGCCGGGGGCCATGTCTGCGAAACGGGAGTAGTGGCCCTGGAACGCGACGTTGATGGTGGCGGTCGGGCCGTTGCGGTGCTTGGCGACGATGAGGTCGGCCTCGCCAGGGCGCACGTCCTTGTCGTAGACCGAGTCGCGGTGCAGCAGGATCACCATGTCGGCGTCCTGCTCGATCGATCCGGATTCGCGCAGGTCGCTGATGGCGGGCTTCTTGTCCTGCCGCTGCTCGGGACCGCGGTTCAGCTGGCTCAGCGCCACCACGGGCACCTGCAGCTCCTTGGCCAACAGCTTGAGTGCGCGGGAGAACTCCGAGACCTCCTGCTGGCGCGACTCGACGCGCTTGCCGCTGGTCATCAGCTGCAGGTAGTCGATGATCACCATCTTCAGGCCCGCCCGCTGCTTGAGCCGGCGGCACTTGGCCCGGATCTCGACCAGGGTCATGTTGGGGCTGTCGTCGATGTACAGCGGGGCATCGTTGATGCGCCCGCGCGTGGCCGCGACGGTGGTCCAGTCGCGCGGATCGAGCGTGCCCTTGCGCATGTTCTGCAGCGGGATGGCGCCTTCGGCGCTGAGCAGCCGCATGGCGATCTCGCTCTTGCCCATCTCGAGCGAGAAGAAGATCGACGGCTCGTTGTGGCCGATGGATGCCGAGCGGGCGAAGTCCAGGGCGAGCGTCGACTTTCCCATGGCGGGGCGCGCGGCGACGACGATCATCTGCCCGCCGTGCAGGCCGTTGGTCAGCTCGTCGAGCTCGCGGAAGCCGGTGGGGATGCCGGTCATCGAGCCGTCACGGCCGTTCGCGGCCTCGATCTCCTCGACGGCCGCGTCGACGGCGACCGTGAGGGGCACGTAGTCCTCGGCGGTCTCGGATCCGGTGACCGAGTAGATCTCGGCCTGTGCGTTGTTGACGATGTCGGTGGCATCGCCTTCGCCCGCGTAGCCGAGCTGCACGATGCGCGTGCCCGCATCGACCAGGCGGCGCAGGATGGCGCGCTCCGAGACGATGCTCGCGTAGTAGCCGGCATTGGCCGCCGTCGGCACGATGGAAGTCAGCGTGTGCAGGTAGTCCGCGCCGCCGGCCCGGCCCAGCTCGCCGGTCTTGATCAGCTCGTCGGTGACGGCCACCACATCGGTGGGCTCGCCATGCGAGTACAGCGACAGGATCGCCTCGAAGATGAGCTCGTGCTTGGGCACGTAGAAGTCAGCGCCCTTGAGGCTCTCGATCACGTCCGCGACGGCGTCCTTCGACAGCAGCATGCCGCCCAGCGCGCTCTGCTCGGCGAGCAGATCGTGCGGAGGGGTCCGCTCAGCAGGGCGTGACCCGCCCAGGCGCTCGTCAGAGATATCGGCGATCGACAATCCGTGCTCCTCCCCCGCCGGCGTCATCTGATGACGATTCGCCGACCACACGACCGAGGCAGCTCCCCGCCCGCTTGGACAAGCGAATCACGGGGCTCCGACATCCGGTCTCCCCCACCGTAGGAGTCGCATTATCCCCACGCAAGACGCCCTGTGGATAACTCTGTGGACAGTCTGCGAACAACTCGGGAGTGTCTGTGCAGAACGGCTGTGGACAACTCGGTGGAGAGCATCCGATTCTGAAGACGAATGCACGCTTGACCTGCGATATTCATCTGTGCACACCTGTGGATCATTTCGACTTCAAGGAAAGATTTAAGGTTGGCCGCGCGCGACGGTCATGTGCAGAACCCTGGGGACAGGCCCATCCTGCGGCCGCATCCGGTAAGCGTTCCCCGCCGGATGGACATCGAGCGCCGGACACGGTATCGTCACAACGTTCGCGTCATGCGGTATACCGCGTGATCACATGGGGAGGGGAAACGCGTGCGGGCTCTGCCGGTTCAGAACCGCAGCACGACGATGTGGCTGCTGGGCGGCCTCGGCGTGCTCGTCTGGGCCGCGTTGAGCATGCTGCTGAGCGGTTCCCCGGCATCCGCATCCCAGACTCCTGCCACTCATGTCGCGGCATCGACCCCGACGCTCACGAAGGCAGCTGCGGGTCAGGGCCACCCCGGTCAAGGTCACGACGGCCGGCAGAACGCGAACCGCGGGAACGGTGGCGCGAACGCCGGGCACCAGGTGAACTCCAAGCACAAGGCTCCCGCAGCTTCGACGCCGGCTCCCTCGCGTGCCGTGCAGCCTGCGCGGAACATCGCCGTCAAGACCGTTCAGGCAGTCTCGGCCCCCGCAGCCACCGCCGTGCAGCCCGCGCGGAACGTCGCCGTCAAGGTCGCAAAGGCAGTCCCTGCCGCGCATAAGTCTGGCAATGGCAACATCAAAGCGGATGCCCAGCGCATCGTCGTCCCCCAGAACGTGAAGGCCGTGAAGGCCGCGCCGCAGCGCTTCGCTGAGAAGGCCGGTGCCCACATCGACCACTTCGTCGGACACGTCGATAACTCGGGCCACCACAAGGCACGCATCGCCGATTCATTCCGCGGGGACCGTGGGTGGCATGGTCAGCATCAGCTGCGCACGCACCCGCAGGTGCAGGCGCACAAGGCGACGCAGGCGCACAAGGCCCACAAGACGCACAGAGCCTCGTTCGCGACGTCGCGAACGCACTCTGCCACCGCGACCGCGGCGCCGCAACCGCCATCCGCGACTCCGCAGCCCGCCACTGAAGCGCAGGCTCCTGCCCAGCCGGCCGCACCGATCCCGGCGCAGCACCACACCAGCAGCCACCCGCTCTCGACAGCGGCGCAGAGTTCAGGCGCCGGATCGATCTTCGCTCTCGAGGCGTCGGCCGCGGCGATGCCGCCGACGCCGGCCTCTCTGCGCGCGGAGCAGGCTCTGCACGCGGATGACGTGCCGCCGGCGGGCCCCGTCGACAGCACTGAGTCGTTCCCCGACTAGCAGCGGGCCCATCACTCCGACCGAGCTGTACGCGACATCGTCGCACCCCACAGACTCCGCCGGTGCTGCGCACGCCTTCGGGGGAAGGTCCGCGCCGCCGGCGGTGGGACGATAGCAGCCCGTGCCACAGTGATGTCCCCAGCATCCCGGCATGGATCCGTCGTCTCTGGCGGCAATGCGGAATCCCCTCTCCGCTGCGTCGCCCACCCGGGAGAAGAGCAGCCTTCAGAGCCGCCACTCCCCTGGCGGGTGTCTCGCACCCTCATGCGAGACACCCGCCCTTCTTTTCACCACGGACTGGACAGTTTTCCCTTCTCGGCCTACATTTGCCGTAACGAGCACCGAGACGTGCTCGTGGCATAGCTTTCTGAGGGGGAGGCTGGGCGTGTACGGGAACGCATCCCAGAACCGCATCCGTGCGGTGATTCTGTGGGGTGCTGTGTGCGCACTTTCCTGGGCCGCCCTGAGCCTGTTCTTCGGCGGGTCTGCGGCGCACGCCGACGATCAGCCGCCCAGCAACCCGCTGTCACCGATCACCTCGCTCGTCAGCTCGACGGTCACCGTGGTCACCGATCCCGTCGTGCAGGTAATCGAGCCGGTGGTTCAGGACGCCGAGCCGGTCGTGCAGACGGTCGTCGAGCCTGTCGTCAAGGCCGTCGTCCAGCCCGTGGCGAAGACGGCTCCGGCTGTCGTCGCGACGGCCGCCGACACGGCGGCGAAGGTTCCCGTGGCGGGCCCGGTGATCAAGACCGTCAGCACTGGCGTCGCGGATGCCGTGCAGAGCAGCGTCACCGCACCTGTGACCGAGATCCTGCACCAGCAGCCGATCTCGTCGATCACCGATCCGGTGCTCGGAGCGATCGATCAACTGCCGGTGATCGGCGATCTCGGTGCCACAGACATCGTCCGCAGCGTCGTCGGCGCCGTCGACGGCACGGTCGCGGACGTCGTTGAAGGCGCCGATACGATCCTGCCGCCGGTCATCGGCGCGCTGGGTCCGACTGCACCCGCAGGCTCCTCGCCGACGACTCCCGTAATCTCATCGGACGACGCCACCGGAGCAGCCGCGCTCTCGACTGCCGGTCTGCTCGACGCGATCCCGCCGCAGGATGCCGCTGTGCACCCGCAGTCGTGGGTGCCGTTCCTCGCCGACGCGCAGGACAGCGCCGTCCCGTATGCCGGGGATGCCGCCGTCTCGCCGACGAGCCCGATCACACCGGGCCCGCTGCCCGATCTCGGGTCGGCCGCGGCGCCGGCATCCTCCTCAGGGTCTTCCGGTGGCGGGAGCGCAGGATCCGCGGCCGCACTCAACAACGCACTCGTCCTGCCGACCGCTACGCGGGCTGGCGGATTCTCCGCTGGCGACGACGCACTGCCGTCCTCGCCCAGCACCTCCTTCGACGTATCCCCTGACTGATACGGGTCCTGCCGTCGCTCTGTTCGACGACGAACGACGCTGCTGACGCAGCGAATCCAGGACCCATTCATCCAGTCAGGAGTTTCATCATGAATACCTTCATCAAGCGCGCCCTGTGGGGCACGCTGATCGCCGGGGGCATCACGCTCCTCGGTGCGACGGCCGCCAATGCGGCCGAGACAGACGGCGCAGACAGCGTCGCCTCAGGCACCCAGGCCGTGGCCACGCTCGACGCGCCGATCAGTATCGTCGGCAACGCCGTCTCGCTGCTCGGCACTTCGGCGACGCATTCCGCACCGGCTCCGGCATCTGCACCTGCACCTGCACCTGCACCGGCACCGACGACGACGACCTCCGGCAGCAACGGCGCGGCGAGTGGCACCCAGGCCGTCGTCACGGTGAACGCGCCGGTGGCGGTGCGCAACGTGGCGCTGGCCGTGGCCGGGACGTCGCAGGCGGCTTCGGCTTCGGCTCCCGCACCGGCACCCGCGCCGGCTCCCGCTTTGCAGACCACGGGCGTCGACGGGCTGCTCTCCGGAACCCAGGAACTGATCGCCGTCAACGCGCCGATCAGCGTCGTCGGCAATTCGGTGGGCGTCCTCGACGACACCGACGCGACGACAACATCGGCAGTCGACCCCGGATCGTCCCCGGCCACCGCGACACCGACCACCACCGACGGCACGAACAGTGTCGCCAGCGGCACACAGGTCGCCGCACCCGTCACCGCACCGATCACCGCCACCGGCAACGCCATCGGCATCCTCGGCGACTCCACCGTCACCAGCACCGGAACCACCGACACCACGGCACCCGCAGCCACCGATCCGCTGGCACCGGCCACCGACGGTCTGGGCGGCATCCTCGGCGGCACGCAGGTGGTGGCGCCGCTCTCCGTGCCCCTCACGATCGGCGGCAACGCCATCGGCGTCGTCGGCGATGCGACCGTGACCGACACCATCCCGGGCACCGACCCCGGAACGAGCCCCGGAACCGATCCCGGTACAGACCCCGGGACCGACCCGGGCACGAACCCCGGAACCGACCCGGGCACCACGCCCGGAACGACTCCTGAACCCACCCCGCAGCTGGCATCCGTGATCCACACGAGCGCGGCACGGGCAGCGAGCGCCGGCGTCCTCGCCTCGACCGGAGGAAGCGGCGAGGCGCCGCTGTTCGCAGCCACTGCCGTGCTGATGCTGGCTGCGGGGTTCTGGCTGATGCGACGGGCCCGGGTGGCCTGAGCATCATTCGGCGCGGCGCACGATCCCTCTCGCGCGCTGCCGGGGCTGGTCGGGCGCCAGTCCTTCGGCGGATGCCCGCACCCCCATGCGGGCATCCGCCACAACACGGAACGCCCCGCCCTCCGAAGAGGACGGGGCGTTCCGTGACGGGCTCGGAAGCCCATCGTGCTGTCGAATTACTTCGCAGCGACCACCTGAAGGGTGATCACGGCGACGACGTCGTCGTGCAGACGCACGGTGGCCTCGTGCTCGCCGGTCACCTTGATGGGTGCGGCGAAGTGGACCTTGCGCTTGTCGATCGAGCCGAGGTCGGCGGCGGCGACAGCGTCGGCCACGTCGGCCGTCTTCACCGAGCCGAACAGGCGACCCTGAGCGCCGGCCTTGACGGCCAGGCGCACCTTGGTGCCCTCGAGCTTGTTCTTCAGAGCCGTGGCCTCGTCGAGGTCGTGGATCTGGCGAGCCTTGCGGGCTGCCTGGATCGACTCGACCTGCTTGGCGCCACCGCGGGTCCATGCGACCGCGAAGCCCTGGGGGATGAGGTAGTTGCGGGCGTACCCGTTCTTGACCTCGATGACGTCACCGGCGCTGCCCAGCCCGGCGACCTCGTTCGTGAGAATCAGCTTTGCCATGTTCGTACCCCTTAACGGCCGGCGCCGGCGTAGGGCAGCAGGGCCATCTCGCGAGCGTTCTTGATCGCCTTGGCGATCAGACGCTGCTCCTGGACCGAGACACCGGTGATACGGCGGGCGCGGATCTTCCCGCGCTCGGAGATGAACTTGCGAAGCGTTGCGACGTCCTTGTAGTCAATGACGCCCACGCGGATCGACTTCGCGGGAGCGGTGGGCTTGCCACCCTTCCGCGGCTTGCGGCGGTCGCCGCTCGACTTTCCAGCCATGAGTTTTCCTTAAGAAGAATTTCGGATGCTGCGCCCCGTCGACACGCTCGGGGGCCCAGTACCTGCAGATTTAGAACGGGGTGTCGTCGCCGAAGCTGCCCGGGGTGCTCCATGCGTCAGCGCTCGACGAGCCGGGCGTGGACCACGGCTCCTCCGAGACCTGCTGCTGGGGACGGCTGCCGCCGCCCTGGAAGCTTCCGCCACCGCCGTTCGACGCGGCCCGCGTGACCTGTGCCGTCGCGTACCGCAGCGACGGACCGATCTCGTCAACCTCCAGCTCGATCGCCGTGCGGTTGTTGCCTTCGCGGTCCTGGTAGGAGCGCTGACGCAGACGGCCCTGCGCGATGACGCGCATGCCCTTCGTCAGCGAGCCCGCCACGTGCTCGGCGAACTCGCGCCACACCGACGCACGGAGGAACAGCGCGTCGCCGTCCTTCCACTCGTTGGCCTGACGGTCGAACGTGCGCGGGGTCGAGGCGATGGTGAAGTTCGCCACCGGCAGGCCGTTCTGCGTATAGCGCAGCTCGGGGTCTGCGGTGAGGTTGCCCACCACGGTGATGACGGTTTCGCCGGCCATGGTGCTTACGCCTTGACTGCCGTCTTGGGCTTGCGAGCAGCCTTGGCGGCGGCGCGCTTGGCCTCAGCCGCGACCATCGCCTGTGCCTCTTCGGCGCGCAGGACCTTGGTGCGGAAGATGAGCTCGCTCAGCTTCAGCTGACGGTCGAGCTCGGCAGTGGCCTCGCTCGTCGCGGTGAAGTTCACGACGGCGTAGATGCCCTCGGTCTTCTTGTTGATCTCGTAGGCGAAACGACGCTTGCCCCAGACATCGACCTTGTCCACCGTGCCACCATCGTTGGTGATGACCTTCAGGAACTTGTCGAGGTTGGGGGCAACCTGGCGCTCGTCCAGCTCGGGAGTCAGAATGACCATGAGCTCGTACTGGTGCGTCACTTACCCACCTCCTTCGGACTAGAACGGCTCCCGGGACTTTCCCGGAAGCAGGAGGGTGTGCTGCATGTCGTCCGCTCCTTCGGCAGGGCGCCGCCGGGCAGACAACCACAACAGTCTAGCCGAAGAGCGTGGATGCCGCTGACCGTGGCCTGCAAGCGACGAGGGCAGCGTCGTGGTCTCGGTCACCCCACGATCATGCCAGGTCAGTCCACGCTGCCGCGCGGCACGATCCACTGCTGGTGAAGCTCCGGGGCGATGCCGGCCAGCTGTTCGAAGTCGGCGTCGTAATGCACGACCGAGACGAGACGATCCCCTCTCGTGTGCCGAATCGCCGTGGCGGCGATCTGCAGATCGCTCACACCGACCGCCCGGCCGAGACCTGCCGCGAAGAGCCGCGATTGCAGATCGATCGCGATCTCGGCCACCTCGGCATCCGCCTGCAGGAAGACCTTCGCCCGCGTGTTGGCATCCAGGATCCGGCGATGCTCCTCGCCCGAGCGGGCCGAGTATCCCTCCTCGAGCAGCTGGGGCAGGCATCCGCCCAGCTCTCCCAGTGCCAGCAGATCCACGAGAGAAGCGGCGACCTCGTCGGACCGGTGCAGACGCTGGATCACCGAGTTGTCGACGAGGAAGACGCGGCTCAACGCTGCGCGTCCTCGATCACTTGTGCGTCATCGAGGTCGACCGCCACTCCAGCGCGGATCATGTCGATGTAGCCGAGAGCCTCGAACCTGCGCACGACCTGCCCGAGAGCGTCGTTGACTGCGGCCTTCTTCGTGGTCGCCCCGGTGAGGCGCATGGCGCGCGCGAGCAGCGCGTCGTCGATGTCGATGAGCGTCTTCGTCATTCCGGGCTCCATATATCCATACCTTCCATCTCAGTATATACGCCTCATGTACGGGAGCGCACGAGCGCCGCGGGTACCGTTGACGCATGGAGTGGATCGACGACCCCTCCCGGGGGGACTGGCTGCGCGAGCTGCTGGACGCCGGGGCCCAGACGACGCAGAGCGTCGTGCCCCGCGGGTACGACGCCTACGCGCGGGTCTTTCACCCGGCGTGCCTGCGTTCTCTCCCCGACCGCGCGGTTCCCACGCAGGCCGAGTACGAGCGGATGCCGGATGCCGAGCGCGATGCGCTGCACGGCACCTACATCGACGAGACCACGACGTGGGCGCAGACCGCCGAGGCGTTCGGTACGGCCCTGCATCCGCTCGCGCAGTGGCAGCGGCTGGTCCGCGCGCCGGACGGCGAGGACTGGCGCACGCGAGTGGCGCCGGACGGCCGCGAGTTCACCTCTCCGGAGGAGGGCTCGATGCCGCCCGAGCTGCTGGCGTCCGTCGCCTCGCACCTGATCGCGCACACGTCGACTCCGGATGCCGGGTTCGCCGCGCTCTGGGCGGGATGGGGCGGCCTGCTGGGGTTCATGGGGCAGACGCCCTCGCGGCGGTTCTTCTCCTTCGACGCGCCCGCACACGAACAGTTGCTGGAGCGCAGCATCCACAACCCTTTCGAGGATGACTACCGCAAGAAGACCTGGCAGCCCGGCATCCTGTCGGAGGAGATCTCGCGCGGCCCCCGCCTGCAGCTGCCGGACCGCGAGCACGTGCTGTTCTCCGCGCCACCGCGGGCGTTCGCCGACCCGGACTGGATCCTCGACGCGCCGTGGCGCGACGCCGAGGCCGAGGAGCACGGGTTCGCGCCGTCTGCGCAGCATCCGAGCCTGATCTGGCCCGAGGACCGTGCGTGGGTGCTGGTGAGCGAGATCGACTTCGACTCGACGATCGTGGCGGGCTCGGCCGCGCTGGTGGCCGAGATCTGCGCGGACCCCGCCGTCGAGGCGATGCCGGTGCCGGCGGATGCAGACCTCGGCTGGCAGGGGGACGAGGTGAACGGATGACCATCCCCGCCCAGACCTACCCGTTCGATGCGCGCCCGCTCACCGACCCCGTCGACCCGCGAGCCGTCAGCGCGTTCTGGCGCGGCATCCGCGCCACCCACCCGACCAGCACGGTGACCGTCATCGGCTGGGTGATCGCCGGCGTGTTCGTCGTCATGACGATCATGCCGCTGATCGGCGTCGCGGTCTTCGGGATCGCCGGCGGTGGTCTCGCGCACGGCGGGATCAGCGGTGGGTTCGTGCTGCCGCTGGTGCTGGTGGTGCTGTTCCTGGCGATCGGCATCCCGATCGGCGTCGCGTCGATGCGCCGCAACCGCACGAACGCGTTCCGCATCGCGCGGTTCGCCCAGGCCAACGCCATGACCTACGAGCACGAGATCGCGAATCCCGCGTTGCCGGGCATGATCTTCCAGCTCGGCGACAGCCGGGTGGCGTCACAGCTGGTGCGCGGGCACACACCGCGATTCGTCGAATTCGGCAACTACCGGTACTCGACGGGCTCCGGCAAGAACCGCTCGACGCACCACTGGGGGTACGTGGCCGTCAAACTGGATGTGCCGCTGCCGAACATCGTGCTGGATGCCCTGGGCAACAACACCCTGGGCACCAACCTGCCCGCCTCGTTCTCGCGCGACCAGCGGCTGTCGCTGGAGGGCGACTTCGACCAGCACTTCACGCTGTACTGCCCCCAGGGCTACGAGGCCGACGCGCTGTACCTGTTCACGCCCGACATCATGGCGCGCTTCATCGACAACGCCGCACAGCTGGACGTGGAGATCGTCGACGACTGGATGTTCCTGTACATGCGGCGGGCGGCCTCGACGACGGATGCCGCGACCTGGGCGTGGCTGTTCAACGCCGTGGGCGCGCTGATGACCAAGTTCGACCAGTGGGCGCGCTGGCGCGACGACCGGCTCCGCGCGGCGCAGGCGCAGGCGCCGGCGCCGGGGATGGCCGAGTCGTCGGCATCCGCGCCGGGGCCGGTCGGATCGCCGGCATCCGCTCCGCTGCCCTTCGCCGCACCCGCCGGACTGCTGGCGCCGCCGCCGGGCGTGGCCCTGCAGGGACGCCGGCTGCACAGGAGCGTGCCGTGGCTGACCATCGTGATCTTCGCCGTGGTGGTCGGTTTCATGATCCTGCCGCAGTTCTTCGGTGTGCTCGGGGTCCTGTTCCTGCGCTGACGATCAGGGGTTGCCTGCGGGTGCGAGCCCGAAATACTCCAACTCCGCGTCGTTCAGCATTCTCGATCGGGTGAGGAACCGCATCCCGGTCGGGCCCTCCACGCTGAACCCCGCGCCGCGGCCCGGCACCGCGTCGACGGTGAGGTGTGTGTACTTCCAGTACTCGAACTGCGACTCCGACATGAACATCTCCACTGGGGCGTCCAGCCCCACGTCGAGATCGCCGAGCTTCACATCGCTCGGCCCCGTGATGAACATGCCGACCGGATAGCACATGGGCGAAGACCCATCGCAGCATCCGCCCGACTGGTGGAACATCAACGGGCCGTGCTGCGTCGTGAGATCGCGGATGAGTGATGCCGCGGCATCCGTGACATCCACCCGCTCGTACCTGCCGATGCTGACCATGAGCCCTCTTCCCTCCTGCGTGAATGGAATCCGGGCGGAGCCGCACGGCCCCGCCCGGATGGTCGATCAGAAGAAGCCCATCGGGCCCTCCGCGTACGAGACCAGGAGGTTCTTGGTCTGCTGGTAGTGGTCGAGCATCATCTTGTGGTTCTCCCGGCCGATACCCGACTGCTTGTATCCGCCGAAGGCGGCGTGCGCCGGGTACTGGTGGTAGGTGTTGGTCCACACGCGCCCGGCCTCGATGGCCCGGCCGGCGCGGTAGGCGGTGTCGCCGCTGCGGCTCCACACGCCGGCGCCCAGCCCGTAGAGGGTGTCGTTGGCGATCGAGATCGCGTCATCGAAGTCGGCGAAGTTCGTCAGCGCCAGCACCGGGCCGAAGATCTCCTCCTGGAAGATGCGCATGTCGTTGGTGCCCTCGAACACCGTCGGAGCGACGTAGTAGCCGCCGCTGAGATCCCCGCCCAGGTCGACCCGCTCGCCGCCGGTGAGCAGCTTCGCGCCCTCCTGCTTGCCGATGTCGATGTAGCTGAGGATCTTCTCCAGCTGGTCGTTGGACGCCTGCGCGCCGATCATCGTCGACGGGTCCAGCGGGTTGCCCTGGATGATCCTGTCCACGCGGGCGATGCCGTCGGCGACGAACTCGTCGTAGATCGAGCGCTGCACAAGCGCGCGCGAGGGGCAGGTGCACACCTCGCCGCCGTTGAGGGCGAACATCGTGAAGCCCTCCAGCGCCTTGTCGTAGAACGGGTCGTCCTCGCGCGCGACGTCCTCGAAGAACACGTTGGGGCTCTTGCCCCCGAGCTCAAGGGTGACGGGGATGAGGTTCTGCGACGCGTACTGCATGATCAGCCGGCCCGTGGTGGTCTCGCCGGTGAACGCGACCTTGCGGATGCGCTTGTGCTGCGCGAGCGGGGCGCCCGCCTCGATGCCGAAGCCGTTGACGATGTTCACGACGCCGGCCGGGAGCAGATCCCCGATGATGTCGAAGAGGAAGAGGATGGATGCCGGCGTCTGCTCGGCCGGCTTCATGACGATGCAGTTGCCCGCCGCCAGCGCGGGCGCCAGCTTCCACGTCGCCATCAGGATCGGGAAGTTCCACGGGATGATCTGGCCGACGACACCCAGCGGCTCGTGGAAGTGGTACGCGACCGTGTTCTCGTCGATCTGGCTGATGCCGCCCTCCTGCCCGCGCAGGACGCCGGCGAAGTAGCGGAAGTGGTCGATGGCCAGGGGGATGTCGGCGGCGAGGCACTCGCGCACCGGCTTGCCGTTGTCCCAGGTCTCGGCGACCGCGATCTCCTCGAGATGCTGCTCCATGCGATCGGCGATCCGGTTCAGGATCACCGATCGCTCGGCGGGCGTGGTGCGCTTCCACGACTCGAACGCCCGCCACGCCACGTCGACGGCGCGGTCGATGTCCTCGACGGTGCCCCGGCCGACCTCGGTGAACGGCTTGCCGTTGACGGGGCTGATGTTCTCGAAGAACTGGCCCTTGACGGGATCGACGAACTCGCCGCCGATGTAGTGCCCGTAACGCGGGCGATAGTTCGCAACGGCGCCGGGCTGACCCGGAGCGGCGTAGGCGGTGGACACGTCCTCTTCGACGATGGTCATCGTGGTCTCCTTCGACGGGCCGCGGCATCGGTGCCGCACGGCTGTCCTCAGAAGGTACGGCGAGGCGGGTTGCACCCCCGTGCGTCACGTTGCATCGAGTTGCAGCGCCCGCGACGCGCCTACTCGTCGAGCCTGGCGATCCGGTTGACCAGCCCCGCCCTGCGCGGCGAGCGCGCCGGCAGCATCTCCAGGCACAGTCTCAGCACCTCGGCATCCTCGGCGCCTTCGGGGATGTCCGCGTACGCCAGCAGCACGTCGATGCTCGCCTCGCTGAGCATCGTCTCGCGCAGGGTGCCGCGAAGGCTCTCCCGCAGCTCCACGACGCCGGGTGCGTCGGAGTCGGGCAGCGCCGGTCCGGGGTAGGCGCTCAGCGCCACCCGGTGCGCCCCTCGGTCCAGCAGCGAGAGCACGTTCTGGGCGTCCGTCTCCAGCTGCGCGGAGAGCCGATACGGCCGGGACTGCGGCACCAGTTCGGGCGACACGCGTTCGAGCACCTTGCGCAGCCGCACCATCTCCGGGCGCAGCGTGTCCGCAGAGGCGCCCTCGCCGTACACGAGCTCGGCCAGCCGCTCCGCGGAGAGTCCCTGACGGTGGGTGGCGAGCATCAGCAGGATCTCGGCGTGCCTGGCGCTGAGCTCGATGATCGACTCTCCGCCGTCGCCGATCACCTCCAGCCGTGCCCGGTCCCTGCCCAGCACCTGCAGGGTGGCCCTGGTCCGGTGCAGCGTGCGGGGCGGAGCGGATGCCGCCCGCGGAGCGGCCCGCTCCCGCAGCCGTGCGATCATCAGCTGCGACTCCACCGCGCGCGCCGTGGCGTCCACCAGCATCCGCGCCTGCGGCGTCACCGCCTCCTCACCGCCGGTGACGTCCAGAACCCCGAGGATCCGATGCGTCTCGGGATCGAACACCGGCGCCGCCGTGCACGACCACGGCTGCACCAGCCGGTTGTAGTGCTCGGCGTGATGGATCTGCACCGATTCGCCGAGCGTCAGGGCCGTACCCGGCGCCGACGTGCCGACCGTCGTCTCTGACCAGTTCGCGCCCTCCACGAACCCCATCTCGCCTGACAGCATCCGCTGGCTCAGGTCTCCCTCCACCCACAGCAGGCGGCCGGCGTGGTCACCGACGGCCACCACGACACCGGAGTCGTCGGCGGATCCCGGCAGCAGCAGGGAGCGGATCAGGTCGATCGCACCGGACAGCGGATGCTGCGAGCGATACTCCTCGAGGAGCTCCCCGGTGAGATCGATCGGCGGCAGGCCCTCCGCGCCGACCCTGTCCTGCCAGGCGCGCTGCCAGGACGCCCTGATGAGCGGACGCACCTGCTGCAGCCGGTGGTCGTCGAGATTGCCCGCGACGAGCTCCTCGTGCGCGCGTTCGATGATCAGGCGCGACGCCTGAGGGTCGCGCGCAGAGGACCAGGAAGACGGCATGCGACCTCCGATCGGCACTGACGGATGTGCCCAGTGTAGGTCGGTGCCCCGCAGCTGAGAACCGGAGGACGTCCGGGAACCGGAGGATTTTGCCGTTTTCTCTCCGGATCTCGGCGATCCTCCGGTTCTGGGCGACTCGCAGCGGCTCTCAGTGCCTGCGCACGGACTCCCAGAGCGCCCGGCGCTCGGCCTGCTCGACCGGGTCGGGCACGGGCAGCGCGGCCAGCAGCTCGCGGGTGTACGGGTCGCGCGGGTCGCCGAGCACCTGTGCGGTGGTGCCCTGCTCCTTGATCCGGCCCTGCTGCAGCACGATGATGCGATCGGAGACCGCGTCGATCACGGCCAGGTCGTGGCTGATGAACAGCGACGCGAAGCCCAGCTCGGCCTGCAGCTGCACGAACAGCTCCAGCACCGTGGCCTGCACCGACACGTCCAGCGCGCTGGTCGGCTCGTCGGCGATGAGCAGCTTCGGGTCCAGCGCTAGGGCACGGGCCAGCGAGGCGCGCTGACGCTGACCGCCGGAGAGCTCGTGCGGGTAGCGGTCGCCGAAGCTGGTCGGCAGCCGCACGGCATCCAGCAGCTCGTTCACGCGCGGACGCGCGGCCTGCATGTTCGCTGCCCGGCCGTGCACGATCAGCGGCTCGGCGATGCACTCCGCGATCGACAGCAGCGGGTTGAAGCTGGTGGCAGGATCCTGGAACACGAACCCGATCTGCGGCCGCAGGGGCTTGAGCGTGCGGTTCTTGACGCCGTTCATCTCCTGGCCGAGCACGGTCAGCGAGCCGCCCAGCACCGTGGTGAGTCCCACGACCGCACGGCCGATGGTGGTCTTGCCCGATCCGGACTCGCCGACCAGACCCACGACCTCGCCGGGTCCGACGTGGAAGTCCACGCCCTTGACGGCGACGACCGCGTTGCGGCCGAACCGGCCCGGGTAGCCGATCTCGGCGGCGGATGCCACGATCAGCGAGCCCTCCGGCACCGGCGGCGCAGTGTGCGGGGCGACGTCCGGCTCGGTCAGAACGCCCGCGGAACCGGCAGCCGACTTGCCCTGCCCCACATGCGGCACGGCCGCCAGCAGCTTCTTGGTGTACTCCTCGCGCGGGTTCGCGAACAGCTCGCGCACCGGCGCCTGCTCCACGATGTCGCCCTGGTACATCACCACGACGCGGTCGGCCAGGTCGGCCACCACGCCCATGTTGTGCGTGATGAGCACGATGGTCGCGCCGAACTCGTCGCGCGCCGTGCGCAGCAGGTCGAGGATCTCGGCCTGCACCGTGACGTCCAGCGCGGTGGTCGGCTCGTCGGCGATGATGAGGCCGGCATCCAGCACCAGCGCCATCGCGATCACGATGCGCTGCTTCTGGCCGCCGGAGAACTGATGCGGATAGTCGTCGACGCGCGTGGCGGCATCCGGGATGCCCACGCGCTGCATCATGTCGATCGCGCGCTCGCGGGCCTTCTTCTTGGAGATCTTCGTGTGCGCACGAAGACCCTCGGTGATCTGCCAGCCCACGGTGTACACCGGGTTCAGCGCCGTGGACGGCTCCTGGAACACCATCGCCGCATCGCGTCCGCGCATCTCGCGCATGCGGTGATGGCTCGCGTGCACGATGTCGGTCTCATCGCCCGAGCGGCCGCGCACGATCACGGCTCCCGAGGTGGTGGCGGTCTCCGGCAGCAACCCCAGCAGGGTGTTCGCGGTGACGGTCTTGCCCGAGCCGGACTCGCCGACGATCGCCAGCACCTCGCCGGCGTGGGCGCTCAGCGAGATGCCCTTGACGGCGACGACGGGCTCGTCATCGGTGGCGAAGACCACCCTCAGGTCGCGGATCTCGGCGACCGTGCTCTTGTCTGCGACGTCGGTCACGACTGTGCTCCTTCACTCGCGGCGCCGGATCCGGCATCCGCAGCACCCGACTTCTTCTTGCCGCCCGCACGGCGACGCAACCGCAGGCGCGGGTCGGCGAGGTCGTTCAGGCTCTCGCCCACCAGGGTCACGCCCAGCACCACCAGCACGATGGCGACGCCGGGGAACACGCTGGTCCACCAGATGCCGCTGGTCACGTCGCCCATGGCGCGGTTGAGGTCGTAGCCCCACTCGGCGGCGGCCGTGGCCTCGATGCCGAAGCCCAGGAAGCCCAGGCCGGCCAGGGTCAGCAGCGCCTCGGAGGCGTTCAGGGTGATGATCACCGGCAGCGAGCGGGTGGAGTTGCGCAGCACGTGGCGCAGCAGGATGCGGGTGGTCGGCACGCCGATCACCTTGGCCGAGTCCACGAACGGTTCGGCTCGCACGCGCACCACCTCGGAGCGCACCACGCGGAAGTACTGCGGCACGAACACCACGGTGATGGCGATGGCCGTGGCCATGATCCCGCCCCACAGCGTGGACTGGCCGCGGCTGATCACGATGGACATCACGATGGCCAGCAGCAGCGACGGGAACGCGTAGATGGCGTCTGCGATGACCACCAGGATGCGGTCCAGCCAGCCGCCGAAGTAGCCGGAGATCAGGCCCAGTGCGATGCCGATGAAGATCGAGCACGCGATGGCGGCGATGATCACCAGCAGCGCGGTCTGCGCACCCCACAGCACGCGGGAGAGCACGTCGAAGCCCGAGACCGTGGTGCCGAGGATGTTCAGCGCGTTCGGCGCCTGCTGGGTGCCGAACGACTGCCCGTCGGCGGTCTGCTGCTGCGCCCACGAGTACGGCGCGAGCACGGGGGCGAGGACGGCGACGAGGATGAACGCGACCGTGATCACCAGGCCCGTCACCAGCATTCCGCGCTGCAGTCCGACGCTCTGCCGCAGCTCCTTGAGCACGGGGGTCTTCTCGACCCAGCTCTTCTTCCGCACGGGGACGGCGGCCAGCGCCGAGGTGCTGGGGGTGGGCATCTCGTCGTAGGAATCAGGGATGCTCATCTCAGTACCTCACCCTCGGGTCGATGAACGCGGCGACGATGTCGACGATGAAGTTCGTCACGGCCACCACGACGGCGATCATCACGACGATGCCCTGCACGGCGACGAAGTCGCGCGATTTCAGGTACTCGGCGAGCATGAAGCCGATGCCCTTCCATTCGAAGGTCGTCTCGGTCAGCACGGCGCCCGCCAACAGCAGGGCGATCTGCATGCCCATCACCGTGATGATGGGGATGAGTGCCGGACGGTACGCGTGCTTGGTCAGCAGCCGGTACTCGCTGACGCCGCGGGAGCGGCCCGAGGTGACGTACTGCTGTCCGAGCGTGCCGATGACGTTGGTGCGGATCAGGCGCAGGAACACGCCTGCCGTCAGCAGTCCCAGTGCGACGGCCGGCAGGATCGCGTGCTGCAGCACGTCGGCGATGGCGGGGCCGTTGCCGAGCCGTATCGCGTCGAGCAGGTAGAGGCCGGTGGGCGTGTCTATGCCGCTCATCAGCAGCTCGGTGCGGGTGTTCCCGCGACCGGAGACCGGCAGCCAGCCCAGCCACACCGAGAAGACGAGCTTGAGCAGCAGGCCGGCGAAGAAGATCGGGGTGGCGTAGGCGAGGATCGCCATCACGCGCAGCGTGGCGTCCTGCCAGCGGTCGCGGCGGTAGGCGGCGATCAGGCCGAGCGGGATGCTGATGATCAGGGCGACGATGAGCGCGTAGATCGCGAGCTCGAGCGTGGCCGAGCCGTACTGCAGCAGGATCGCGGTGACCGGGCGGCGGTCGGTGATCGTGGTGCCGAAGTCGCCGTGCAGGATGCCGGCGAGGTAATCGCCGTACTGCACGATCAGCGGCCGGTCGTAGCCGGCCTCGTGGATGCGCTGCGCGAGCTGGTCGGCCGGCAACCGGCCGCCGAGCGCGGCCGTGATGGGATCACCGGTGATCCGCATCAGGAAGAACACGGTCGTCACCAGGATGAAGACCGTGGGGATGATCAGCACGAGCCGGACCAGGATGTAGCGCCACAGGCCGCCACCGCCCTTGGACTTGCTTCGCGGTTGGACGGGGGCGAGGGCAGCGCCGGCATCGACGGCCATATGGGTACCTAACTTCTACGTTCTGGGGGCGAGCGCAATCGGGGGCGCTGCGTGAGCAGCACCCCCGATTGTGGAACGCGTTACTTCTTCAGCGGCGCGTAGCGGAACTTGAACGAGGCGTCGAGCGTGGTGCCCTGCACGTTCTTGCCCACGACCGCGACCTGCTTGCCCTGCAGGATCGGCAGGGTGGAGAGGTCCTTGGCGACCATCTCCTGGATCTGGCCGATCTCCTCCAGGCGCTTGGCCTGGTCGGTCTCGGTCTGCTCCTGGACGATGGCGTCGTTGACAGCGGGATTGTCGTAGTGGTTGGCGAGGAAGTTGTCCTTCATGAAGAACGGCGCCAGGTAGTTGTCCGGGTCGGAGAAGTCCGGGAACCAGCCCAGCTGGTACATCGGGTACACGTCGGCCGAGCGGTCCTTGGAGTACTGCACCCACTCGGTCTGCTGCAGGTTGACCTTGAACAGGCCGCCCTTCTCGAGCTGCGTCTTGTACGCGGCGTACTCGTCACCCGACGACGGGCCGTAGTGGTCGCCGTTGTACTGCAGGTTCAGCGTGACGGGCGCGGTGATGCCGGCATCCTTCAGCACCTTCTCGGCCTTCGCCTGGTCGGGTCCGCCGTTGCCGTCGCCGTACATGTCCTTCAGGACGGTCGTCGCGCCGGGCATGCCGTCGGCCACGAAGGAGTACAGCGGGCTGTAGGTGTCCTTGTACACGTCCTTCGCGACGGCGTTGCGGTCGATCAGGTCGGCCATGGCCTGGCGGACGGCGAGCGCCTTGGCCGGGTCGGCCTCGGCGGTCTTGGCGCCGAACGGCATGGTGTCGAAGTTGAAGACGATGTAGCGGATCTCGCCGCCGGGGCCGTCGACGATCTTGACCTTGCTGTTGCCCTTCAGGCTCTCCACGTCGGTGGCCGACAGGCTGCGGAAGGCCACGTCGATGTCGCCGTTGCCGATCGCGAGCTTGAGGTTGGAGGCGTCGGCGTAGTACTTCGCCTGGATGCCGGTGTTCTGGGCGGGACCGAGGTTGCCCTGGTAGTCCTTGTTCGGCTTGTACGAGATCAGCTCGTTGAGCTTGTACGAGTCGATCGTGTACTGGCCGGCGAAGGCGTCGCCCTTCACGATGTCGGCGTCGGGAGTGACGGCGTCGGGCGAGAAGACCTCCTCGTCGACGATGGGAGCGGCGGGGCTGGAGAGGATCAGCGGCCAGGTCTGGTCGTTGCCGTTCTTCAGCGTGAAGACCACGGTGGTGTCGTCCGGGGCCGCGACCGAGGCGAGGTTGCCCAGCAGCGAGGCGGGACCGTTCGGGTCGTTGATCTTCACCATGCGGTCGAACGTGAACTTCACGTCGCTGGAGGTGAGCTCGTGGCCGTTGGCGAACTTCAGGCCCTTCTTGAGCTTGACCGTGTACTCGGTCGGCGAGGTGAACTCGGCCGACTCCGCGATGTCGGGGCTGACCGTGGCGTCGCCGTACTTGCTGTTGAGCAGGAACGGGTAGACCTGGTTCATGACGACGAACGAGCCGTTGTCGTAGGAGCCGGCCGGGTCGAGCGAGACGACCTTGTCGGTGGTGCCGACGATCAGGTCACCGCCACCCGAGCTGCTGCCCTCATCGGATCCGCCGGTGCTGGTGGCGCAGCCGGACAGAACAACAGCCGCGACGCTGAGCGCGCCGATGGCGAGGCCGAGTCGGCCCCTGGAGATCTTCATTGACATAACCTGCCCTGTGATGGTTCGGGTGTTCGGTTTCCGCGCTCGTGATGGACGCGGCATGGGCTCAAATCTACTCAGGAGCATGGGACATACCCAACCGCTCGGTCAGGATCGTGACGAGACCGACACTCGCACGATTCCGGTCGCGGCGTCTCGTAATGGCCTGATCAGGACCGGCTCGCCCACCACTCGCGCAGGCGCCGCTCGGCGGCATCCGGTCCGATCACGCCCTCGTCCAGCCGCAGTTCCAGCAGGAACTTGTAGGCCTCGCCCACCTCGCGGCCGGGCGGGATGCCGAGGATCTGCTGGATCTGGTTGCCGTCGAGCTCAGGGCGGATGCTGTCCAGCTCCTCCTGCTCGCGAAGCTCCTCGATGCGGCGCTCGATGTCGTCGTAAGCGGATGCCAGACGTGCGGCCTTGCGCTTGTTGCGGGTGGTGACATCGGCGCGCACCAGGATGTGCAGCCGGTCGATCAGCTCACCGGCATCCCGCACATAGCGCCGCACGGCGCTGTCGGTCCAGGCGCCCTCGGCGTAGCCGAAGAAGCGCAGGTGCAGCTCGATGAGACGGGCCACGGCATCCGTCGTCGCGCCGTCGAAGCGCAGCGCCTGCAGGCGCTTGCGCGCCATGCGCGAGCCGACCACGTCGTGGTGGTGGAAGGTGACCGCGCCGCCCGGCTCGAGCTTGCGGGTGCGGGGCTTGCCGATGTCGTGCAGCAGGGCGGCCAGGCGCAGCGGCACGTCGGGCTCGGCGCCCGGATGCCGCGCATGCTCCAGGTCGATGGCCTGGCGCACCACGGTCAGCGAGTGCTCGTAGACGTCCTTGTGGTGGTGGTGCTCGTCCACCTCCAGGCGCAGCGCGCTGACCTCGGGCAGGAACTGCTCGACCAGGCCGGTGTCCACCAGCACGCGCAGGCCCCGCACGGGATCGTCGGTCTGCATGAGGCGGATGAGCTCGCCCTGCACGCGCTCGGGGCTGACGATGCTGAGCGTCTGGCGCAGCTGCTCCATAGCGGTGAGGGTTTCCGCGTCGATGCCGAACTCCAGCTGCGCGGCGAAGCGCGCCGCGCGCAGCATCCGCAGCGGGTCATCGCCGAAGCTCACGCTCGGGTCGATGGGGGTGCGCAGAATGCCGGCGACGAGGTCCTCGACGCCGCCGGTCGGGTCGATGAGCTTCGAGATCGGCGCCTGTCCGGGCACGGCCACCTGCAGCGCCATGGCGTTGACCGTGAAGTCGCGGCGCAGCAGGTCGCCGTCGATGCTCTCGCCGAACTCGACGACGGGCTTGCGGGTGAGGCCGTCGTAGCTGTCGGCGCGGTAGGTGGTTATCTCGACCTGCTCGCCCTGCACGCGCGCGCCGATCGTGCCGAAGGCGCGGCCGATGTCCCAGTGCGCGGATGCCAGCGGCTTGACGATCCGCAGGATGTCATCGGGCCGCGCGTTCGTGGTGAAGTCCAGGTCGTGGGTGCTGCGGCCCAGCAGCGCATCGCGCACGGGGCCGCCGACGACCGCCAGCTCGAACCCGGCATCCGCGAAGGCTGAAGCGAGGGCCGAGACGACGGGATTCGCGGCGAGCGCGCCGAGACGTTCCAGTCCTTCGGCCATATTGAGCATGATCTCCAGATTACCGGGGCGGGTGCTGCAGCATGGAGCGCAGCAGCATGCCGGGAGCGGATGCCGCGACCTCGGGCAGCCCTGCGGCCAGCGCCCACTCGTCCAGCCCTCGCAGCATGCCGAACGCGGCGGCGACCAGCGCGTCGGCCGGGAGGTCGTCGCGCACGGCATGGGATTCGACGCCGACGTGGAGGACCTCCGCCACCCAGGTGCGCACGGTCTCGAGCAGGGTCGTGCGAGCATCCGCCCCCGCACCGGCCGGAAGGTAGAAGATGCTGCCCAGCAGCCCGAGGGCGCGATTCTCTGCGGTCAGCGCGCCCAGGTCGGAGAGGACGCGATCCACCTGCGGCCAGAACTCCTCCTCCGCGAACTCGACCGGCGCGGGAGCCGTCCATTGCGCGCGCACATCGTCGACGAGGCTCTCGACCACGGCATCCAGCAGCTCGGCCTTGGAGGCCGCCGCGTGGTAGAACGAGCTCTTGCTGAGCCCTGCGGCCCGGATGATCCTGTTCAGCGAGGCGCCCTCGAACCCGGCGGATGTGAACTCGGCGATGGCGGCCTCGATGAGGGCGTCGCGATGCGGTCCAGTCAGAGCGGTCACGATCCCAACCTACTGGACCACCCAGTCCAAGGCGGCGTACAGTCGTGAATGGACCAGGTGGTCCAAAGGAGGAGCATGCTCATCGACACGCCACTGGCGAACCAGCTCGGCGCCCAGCGCGACGACCGCCTGCGGGTGCTCATCGTCGGCGCGGGCGTCGCCGGCACCACTCTCGCGCAACTGCTGCGCCGCGACGGGCTGCACCCCGCGCTGGTCGACCGGATGCCGGCCTTCGACCATCCCGGCTACATGCTGGCCCTGATGCCCCTTGTCGACCAGGCCTTCATCGACCTCGGCATCCACGACGAGTACCTCGCGGCAGGCACGCCCATGGCTCGCTACGCGTTCCGCTCCCATCGCGGAAAGACGCTGCGCACCGACTCGATGAGCGAACTGCTGGGCGCCTACGGCGACTCCCTCGGCATCTCCCGCGAGGCGCTGATCGAGGTGCTCACGCACGACGGATGCCCGGTGACCCTGGGCACGACCGTCGACGCGGTCACCGGCGCGGCTCGGGGAGCCGGCGGCACGGCGCGGTTCGTCGGCCGGGAGGGCCGGGCGATCGGCGAAGCCTCATTCGACCTCGTCGTCGGCGCCGACGGCATCCGCTCCCGCATGCGCGACGTGCTGGGGGCAGGACCGCTCGACGTCGCGAGGACGGGCTGGTCGGGCTGGGTCGCCTGGGCGGACGAGCGCGGCGACTCCGCCCTCGGCGAGGAACTCTGGGGCGACGGATTCTTCCTCGGCGCGTATCCGGTGAAGGGCCGGCTGGGCGTGTTCCTCGGCGGACCGGATGCCGACCTCGCAGGGGGACCGACCGCATTCGCGGCATCCGTGCGATCCCGCGTCGACGACATCGGCCCTCGGCTGGACGAGGCTCTCGCCGCGGTCGCGGCGGCGCCCGACCCGTATCTCTGGAGGCTGGAGGACGCCGGAGTCGCGCACTGGGTGCTGCCGCACGGCGTGCTGCTCGGCGACGCCGCGGCCGGGTTCCTGCCGACGGCCGGGATCGGCGCGGGGATGGCGATCGAATCCGCCTGGCTGATGGGCAGGATGCTCGCGGGCGCGGCGCCCGACGCGCTGCCCGGACTGCTGGCCGCGTGGGAGCGCGCGGAGCGCCCCCGCGTGGAGGCCGCGCAGGCGAACTCGCGGGTGCTGGCCCGTCTGATGTTCCGCAGAGGACGGCTCACCGCCTGGCTGCGCGAGACGACGATGCGGATGCTCAGCGTGCAGTCCGTGCTGGGGCCGATCGTGCGGCTCGTCGCCGCACGCCCCGACCCGGAGGCACTGCTGGCCGCTCAGCAGGCTCGCATGCGCTGAAGGTCTGTCACAGCGCCTGTTCGAGCAGCTCCCGCCGCGTGCGCGGATCGCCGGTGATCTCGACCACCCGCACGCCCGCCGGAACGATGTCGGGGTCGTCGATGAGCTCCCCCAGGATGCCGTCCATCGCGGTGCGCAGCGCGGGGTGCTCCTCGGCGCCGACCTCGATGACGTCGCGATCGTTCAGCGGCAGCACGACCAGCAGGTCGACCGTGCGCAGGGCATCGGCGGTCAGCGCGGTCATCCGTTCCAGGTATCCGTCAGGGAAGTCGTCACCGGTCAGGTCGGCGAGCGCGAGCAGGTAGGCGAGGAAGTCGATCGGGCCGCGCTCGGCGATCAGATCGGCTGCGGTCTCCTCGCGGAGGCGCTCCGCGCTCAGGCGCAGCTGCGCCGAGATCATCGCCGCGCCCGGCGCATCGGACGCCTCGTCCAGCAGCTCGAACGGATCGGGCAGGACCGTGAACCCCGGATGCCCCAGCGCGAAGTCCGAGATCAGGGTGCTCTTCCCGCTGGCGTGGGTGCCCGAGACGACGATGCGCATTCCGCGAGCGTACTCGCGCCGCCGCGATGGAAGCCGGTGGATGCCTGCTACGCGATCGGGTCGCCCTGCACCGGTCCTTCTGTGTTCGGCTTCCAGCCCAGCGCCGGGGCGACGTGCTCGGCGAAGGCCTGCAGCACGTGCACGTTGTACTCCGGCCCCAGCTGGTTCGGGATCGTCAGCATGAGGGTGTCGGCAGCCATCACGGCCTCGTCGGCCTTCAGCTGCTCGATGAGCACGTCTGGCTCGGCGGCGTAGGTCTTGCCGAACGTGGAGCGCAGCCCGTCGATGATGCCGATCTGGTCGTGGCTGTCCTCGGAGCGCAGGCCGAAGTAGGCGCGGTCCTTGTCGCTGACCAGCGGGAACACGCTGCGGCTGACCGAGACGCGCGGAGCGCCGGTGTGCCCTGCCTCCTTGTAGGCGGCGCGGAACATGTCGATCTGCTCGCGCTGCAGCTCGTGGAACGGCTGCCCGGTGGCCTCGGTGAGCAGCGTGGAGCTCATCAGGTTCAGGCCCATCCGGCCGGTGCTCTCCGCGGTCGCCCGCGACCCCGCGCCCCACCAGATGTGGTCGCGCAGGGTGGGCGAGTGCGGCTCGATGGACAGGTACTGCCCGGCGCCGACCATGCGCGGATCTCCGGGCGCGATGCGCTCCCCGTCGATGATCTTCAGGAACAGGTCGAACTTCTCGCGGGCCATCACGCTGCCGCGCTCCGGGTCCTCGCCGTCGTGGAAGCCGAAGGTCTCGTAGCCGCGCAGCGCGGTCTCGGGTGACCCCCGGCTCACACCCAGTGCGATGCGGCCGTCGGCGATGTAGTCCAGCGCCGCGGCCTCCTCGGCGAACTGGAACGGGTTCTCGTATCGCATGTCGATCACGCCGGTGCCGACCTCGATGCGCTTGGTGCGCGCGGCCATGGCCGTCAGCAGCGGGATCGGGGATGCCGACTGCCGCGCCCAGTGGTGCACGCGCACGTACGCGCCGTTCACGCCGATCTCGTCGGCGCCCTCCGCGATCTCGATCGTCTGGCGCAGCATGTCGCCCGCCGTGCGCGTGAGCGAGCCGGGCACATCCGCGTAGTGCCCGAAGGAGAGGAACCCGAAAGCCTTCATGCTCTATGCAACCGCATGGATCCGGATGCTATTCCGCCGCATCCGCGGGCAGCAGCAGGCCGTCTTCGATGAGTCGGCGGATGCGGGGCTCCAGGTCCGCCCAGAGGTCGGTCAGCGGCACTTCGAACAGGTCGGCGAGGGCCTGCACGATCTGCATCACCGTCAGCTCGCCGTCACAGGCGCCCACGAAACCCGCCAGCGCGGGGTCCACGCCGATGGTCCGGGCGAACCCGCCGCCCTGACGAAGCTCGATCACGCTGGGTGCGTCGTCGCCGGGCAGGTGGTGCCGAGCCTCGGTCACGTCGGCGGCCACCAGCAGGCGATCCGGGATGCCGTCGGCGAGCTCGTCGTGTGCGACCAGCCCCGCGAGCAGGGCCCGGCCGAGGTTGGACACCGACTGGGTGATCGTCTCGAAGCGGCGGAGGGGCTCGGAACCTTCGATGTCGCCCCTCCGCAGCAGGATGTACCCGAACCCGATGGCCGTCACCTCGCGCGACTCGAAGTCGTCGAGCCAGGCGGTCAGCAGCCGCGTGAACCCGGCATCCCTCGGCAGCGTGCCGCCGTCGCGGATCCACAGCTCCGCGTACGCCAGCGGCGAGAGCTGCTCGCGCTGGATGACCCAGGCATCCAGCTCCTCGCCGATCCAGGAGCGCACCCGGTCCAGCCCGTCCACGCCCGCGCGCGATTCCCAGTTGCCCAGCAGCTGCGCCACCCCACCCGGTGTCAGCCGCGACGGGGCCGCACGCAGGAACTGCTCGACCAGCGCGTCGCCGATCAGCCCGCCATCGCGGTACTCGTACTCGGGCACGTCGTTCACGCGCGGCGTGATGACGAACGGCGGATTGGAGACGATCAGGTCGAACGTCTCGCCCTCGACCGGCTCGAACATGCTGCCATGGCGGAACTCGACGTTGTGCACGCCGTTCAGGCGCGCGTTCACGGCGGCGAAGGCCAGTGCGCGCTCGGAGATGTCCGTCGCCACGACCTGCCGCGCGTGCCGCGACACCAGCAGCGCCTGGATGCCGCATCCGGTGCCCAGGTCCAGGGCGCGCTCCACGGGAGCGGGGATGATCAGTTCGGCCAGCGTCCGCGAGGCACCGCCAACGCCCAGCACGTGATCGGCGGGAAGAGAGGTGCCCAGCGCGATCTCATCGAGGTCGCTGGCGATCCACCACTCGCCGACGCCGTCGGCATCCACGAACGACTGCGGGCGGATGACGGCCAGAGGCACGACATCGGGCCCCTCGGTCGCGGCCAGACCCAGTTCCACCAGGCCGTCCACGCCCGTGCGGGGCACGGCCCACTCCACGGCGCGGTGCGGCTGCGGCATCCCCAGCACCCACAGGCGGCCGAGCGTGGCCAGAGCGTCCTCGCGGCCGGCGATGGCGCGGAGGATCGGCTCACGCAGTCCGCGGGCCAGGGCATCGTCGGCCTCCTCGCCCCAGAGCCGGCGCAGCGGCTCGGAGCGGAAGTCCGCAGCATCCAGATCGGCGGCCAGCGCCTGCAGCAGAACGGAATCGGGGCGGGGGTGGGCACGATCCGGCACGGCCGTCACTTTACGCGCCTTCAGGGTTCCCCGCGGCGCGCCCAATAGAATCGGGGCGTCGTCCGCGCGCTCGATTCGCACGGACGACGACACACCATGACTGCGTTCTCCCCCCGCGAAGGCCTCCGCCCGCGCGCGCGTAGGCTGCTGAGCCGACTCGCCGCGGTACTCGTCGTCGGCTCGGTGCTCCTGGGCGGCGCGTCACCGGCATCCGCTGCCGATGCCCCGAAGACGGAGTCGGCCACCGTCGAACTCGCCGTCTCCACCGGCACCGGGGCGCGCATCGCGCCCGGCGGGTCGCTGGTCAGCACGATCACCATCTCCAACACCACCCCCGACGAGCTCAGCGCGGGCTCCGTCGCGCTGGAGATCGATCCCGCGCCGCTCGCGAACGACGCGGCACTGGATGCCTGGCTCGCCGACGGCACGGCGACCGGCGCGTTCCGCTCCGTCACCACCGAGCCGTCGCCGAAGGTCGGACCGGGAGACAGCGTCGAGGTCGGCGCCCTCGCGGACTCCTCCGATCTGGGCGACCTCAGCGCCGGGGTCTACGCCGTCAAGGCTCTGCTCAGCGGTGCGACGACCGAAGGCGGGGTGGCCTGGAACCTGTCGGCGAGGTCGGTGCTGGTGATCAGCCCCACCGCGCGGACCGTCGGCGTGGTGGTCCCGATCACCGCGACGCCGGCCTCGGGCGCGCTGCTGAGCGCCGACGAGCTGGCCGACCTGACGGCGCCCGACGGCATGCTCACGGGTCAGCTCGACGCCCTCACGGACGCCCCGGCCATCATCGCCGTCGATCCGGCGATCCCCGCCGCCATCCGCGTGCTGGGAATCCGCGCGCCGCAGAGCGCGGTGGCATGGCTGACACGCCTGGAGAGACTGCCCAACGACATCGTGATGCTGCAGTTCGGCGATGCGGATGCCACCACGCAGGCGCACGCGGGCCAGAAGACGCTGCTGGCCACTCCCGACCTCACTCCCCTGCTGGATGCCGCGGACTTCCCGACGCCCGCCCCCACACCGATCGGCACACCCTCCCCCACCGCGCCGAGCACCTCGTCGCTGTCCGCGATCAGCAGCGCGGACACCGATGTGCTGTGGCCCAGATCGGATGTCACGGCCTCCGATCTGGCGACCTTCGGCGGGTATCTCGGAGACGCCGTCACCACGATCCTGCCCTCCACATCGCTGCAGGGTTCCGTCGGCTCCCACGCAGAGGTCGACGGGCACAGCATCCTGGTGACCGATGCCGACGTCTCCTCGCACCTGTCCCAGACCGCGCAGCTCACTGACCCCACTCGTATCGACCTCGGCATCGCCGGCGCCGCCGGGCACCTCTACTTCGCATCCCAGGCATCCCCCACCGTGCTGGTGGGGCTGAACCGTTCCGAGACGCGGTCGCCCGTCGCGCTGCGCGAGCTGCTGAGCGCCTTCGCCACGCCGGGCGTGCGGCTGTCGTCGCTGAAGTCCTCGCCCGCGGCATCCGCTGCTCTGGTCACTACGGCCGACACCGTGCGCCCGACCGCGCTGACGTCCATGCTGGCGGGCGAGCAGCAGCTGGTGACGTTCTCGTCGATCCTCGACACCCCGGCGCTGATGCTGGCGCCCGAGCGCATCCGGATCCTGCGGACCATCGCCGTCGGACTCAGCGACAAGCAGTTCGCCACCGCCGTCTCGGATCGTGCCGCGCACGTGCAGAAGCTGCTGAACTCGGTCAGCATCCAGCGCCCCAAGCCCGTGCAGCTGATCACCTCCGCGGCGCCGTTGCCGGTGTGGGTGCGCAACGAGCTGCCGTGGGACGTGCACGTGGTCCTGAACAGCGAGCCGTCCCAGCCCCGTCTCGACATCCAGCCCCTGACCACGGTCGAGGCTCTCGCTGACGGCACGACGCGCGTGGACGTTCCCATCTCGGCGCGCGTGGCCAGCGGCGAGGTGAAGGTGCACTTCCGACTCACCAGCGCGACGGGCGTGCCGATCTCGCAGCCGGCCGTCGCCGAAGTCACGCTGCGCGCCGACTGGGAGGGCATCGGCCTGGGCATCCTCGGCGGCGTGATCGCGCTGCTGTTCGTGCTCGGTCTGATCCGCACGGTACGGCGGCGTCGTCGCAAAGCGGATGCCGCGGGCTGAGCGGGTCAACTGGGGTGGCCAGCTGGGGTGGTCGGCTCGGGCAGTCAGCGGTCGCGGTCAGCGGAGGGGAATGCCGCGCGGTTACCATGGGTTGAAGCAGTCGTGGCGGGTTCCTTGCGTCCTGGTGACGCACTCGCCGGCAGAGGAGAGCACATGCGTCAGGTCATCATCATCGGCTCGGGACCGGCCGGGTTCACCGCCGCCATCTACGCGGCGCGCGCCAACCTGCAGCCCCTGCTGATCGCCAGCTCCGTCGAGGTCGGCGGCGAGCTGACCAAGACCACCGATGTGGAGAACTTCCCGGGCTTCCCGGAGGGCATCCAGGGCCCCGATCTGATGGTCAAGCTGCAGGAGCAGGCCGAGAAGTTCGGCACCGAGGTCGTCTACGACGACGTCGTCTCGCTGGAGCTCGACGGTCCGGTCAAGAAGGTCGTGCTGGGCACGGGCGCTGAGCACGAGGCATCCGCCGTGATCTACGCGACCGGCTCCGCCTACCGCAAGCTCGGCATCGAGGGCGAGGAGCGGCTCTCCGGACACGGTGTCTCCTGGTGCGCCACCTGCGACGGCTTCTTCTTCCGCGAGAAGGCCATCGCCGTCGTCGGCGGCGGCGACTCCGCGATGGAAGAGGCCACGTTCCTCACGCGCTTCGCGTCGAAGGTGTACGTGATCCACCGCAAGGACACGCTGCGCGCCTCGAAGATCATGCAGGAGCGCGCGTTCGCCGACCCGAAGATCGAGTTCATCTGGAACAGCGAGGTCGACGAGATCCTCGGCGAGTTCGAGACCACCGGCGTGCGGCTGCGCTCCACGGTCGACGGCTCCACCCGCGAACTCGACCTGCAGGGCGTGTTCGTCGCGATCGGCAACGACCCGCGCACGCACCTCGTTCACGACAAGCTCGAGCTCACGCCCGAGGGCACCATCTGGGTCGACGGCCGCTCGTCGCGCACCTCGCAGCCCGGCGTCTTCGCCGCCGGCGACGTGATCGACCCCACCTACCGCCAGGCCGCCACCGCGGCGGGATCCGGCGTGGTCGCCGCACTCGACGTGGAGCACTTCCTCGCCGGGCTCGCGGATGCCGTGCCCGTGGCTGCGGCCGCCAACTGATCGTTCGGAACACCTGACCTGCATCCGGTGTTGCACCGGGTGACATCCAACTAAGGAGAATCATGACTGCCAAGGCAACCACCGAGGCGACCTGGGAGCAGGACGTCCTCCAGGCCGAAGGACCCGTGCTCGTCGACTTCTGGGCCGCGTGGTGCGGTCCGTGTCGGATGGTCTCGCCCATCCTCGACGAGATCCAGTCCGAGCACTCGGAGAAGCTCACCGTCCTCAAGCTCAACGTCGACGAGAACCCCAACCTCGCGATGAAGTACCAGATCACTTCGATCCCCGCGATGAAGGTGTTCCAGGGCGGCGAGGTCAAGACGACCATCATCGGCGCCAAGCCGAAGTTCGCGCTCGAGCAGGACCTGGCCGCGTTCATCGGCTGAGCGCCTTCGGGGCTCTGAGCCTGTCGAAGCGTCGAGAAGCCCGTCACCTTTCGAGGTGGCGGGCTTCTTCTGCGTTCGGATGCCGGTGACTCAGGACGCGTCGGCGACAGTGGGATCCCAGCGACGGTGGCGCCGCTCCCCCAGCATCCCCCACACCGTCTTCGTCAGACCCGGGTACTCCAGCGCGATCTGACGCAGCACACGGTAGTGGCGCGCGGCATTCGGACGCACGCCGTCGTTGGCCTTGATGTTCTCGGCGCGCAGCAGGTAGACGACCAGCTCATCGATGCTGGGGAGTTCTTCCATGAAGTCCCACGGGTCCTCGCCGGCACGGAGTCGCTCCTGGATCAGCACCGCGAGCTCGTCGGATGCCTCAGCGCGGAGCACCTCGAGACTCGCACGGCGTGGAACGGAATCTGTCACCGTTCCAGCCTAAACGCGGCCCGCCGATCTGGCGGTGTCGACGCTTCGCCTGTGGAGAACCGCGTGTGTCACTGCCGGGCGGACCGCTGGGATCGTCATTTCGCAGTTCGTGGCGTACTCAGAGGTATGCGGATCAAAACGGATGCCAGCGGGCGTGTGCGGAGCGATGTTTCACGTGAAACAAGCAGCGTATTCGTTTCGACTCGCTGCGCTCGCTCAACGACCGGTCATTGAGCGACGAGCGAAGCGAGGAGACGAAATGCCCGAGCCCGCACGAGAACTCGTTTCGACTCGCTGCGCTCGCTC
>NZ_CALBRW010000019.1 GCF_937927635.1 uncultured Microbacterium sp. | reverse complement strand
CCGTCGCCCTGGCGGCGTGACTACAACCTGTCACCTATCCGTGCAGCAGTCCCGAGATCCTCCGCGCCGTGTTCCATGAAGGAGACACGACGAGTTCGGTGGATACGTATGTGCACTATGTGCGGCGCAAGACCTCCCCCGACATGATCGAGACCGTCCGCGCACGCGGCTACCGCGCGGGAACACCGTCATGAGCGACGCCGACACTCGAGGCGTGCGCCGTGCCGCGCTATCCATCGGACTCTGGGTCGGAGTCTCGTCTGGTGTGATCGTCGCGATCGGCATCGGGGTGCTGATCGCGGTGGTGCTCTCGACGTCGCGCCGCGAAGGCGAGGAGCACGGCGGCGGCTGGTTCGGCGGTCCCGCCGGAACGCGGGACGACTTCATCGTCGACTTCGACGTGATCGTTCCGGCCGTGATCGTCCTCGGAGTGATCGGCGTGGTGCTGCTCGGGGTGGTCGCCGCGGTCGCCGCTCGCCGATCGGTCCGTCCGCTCGGCGAGGCGCTGCGTCGGCAGCGGAACTTCGTGGCCGATGCGAGTCACGAGCTCCGCACGCCGCTGACGACGCTGACGAGCCGTATCCAGGTTCTGCAGCGCCGTCATGATCGAGGCGAGGACCTCGGAGCGGGTCTCACCGACCTGCGGCACGATGCGGACATGATGGCCGACGTGCTCAATGATCTGCTGATCGCTGCGGAGGAGGAATCGCTTGCCGACGGGAACGCGGACGTCGCGACAGCGGCAGCCGTAGCCGTCGCAGCGATGACGACGAGCGCACAGGACTCCGAGGTCTCGCTCACGATCACGGTCGATCAGGATGTGAAGGCGCAGCTGCCGGAAGTCACGCTCGTCCGCATCCTGGTCGCGCTGCTCGACAACGCCGTGCAGCACTCCCCGGCGCGAGGTACCGTCTCGATCCGCATCGGGCGGGACGCCCGGAACGTGACGGTGCGCGTCATCGACGAGGGATCGGGGATCGAAGGCATCTCGCCCGAGCAGGTCTTCGAGCGGTTCGCGCGTCCGCGCGAGAGTGGACGCCCCCGTAGCTTCGGTCTCGGACTCTCACTCGTGCGAGATGTCGCTCGCCGTGCCGGGGGTTCCATCGAGGTCGAACGGTCGACGGCATCCGGCACGACCTTCCTGCTCACACTCCCGGCTCATGCCTGAACGAGTGCGTATCCTCCGATCGGCTGCGAACCAGCCGTCGTCTGCACGTCCACGATCGTCGTGCCCAGCCAGCGCGTGACGTGGTGCTCATCGTCGACGATGATGCCGGTGCGCGACCCCGCAGCCGCGATCCACGAGCGGTTCGCCGGGCCGGCCACCACGGCAGCGGTCGCCCAGACGTCCGCCTGCGTGAGACCGTCGGTCACGATCGTGGCCGACGCGGTGCCTGTCGCGGGCCGGCCGGTGCGCGGATCGAGGATGTGATGCCCGCGCTCCGCCGGCCCTGAGGTCGCCACCGCACCGTTCGCCACGCCGACAACCGCGACCAACTGGCCGCGGTCGTGCGGGTCGGCGATGCCCACCTGCCATCGTCAGTCGGCTCCCGCAGCCGTGAACAGCTGCAGGTCTCCTCCGGCGTTGATCCCGACCGCGGTCGCCGCACCCAGCAGCGGCTCGAGGTGCCGACGGGCAGCAGCTTCCACAGCCCAGCCCTTAACGTATCCCGTCGGGTCGAACCACCCCCGCCACCAGGCAGAGAACAGGCCTCCGGTCACTTGTTCGGCGCGTTCGCAGGCATCAGCGACCAGCGCGACCCTGCTCTCAGCGTCGGCGATGGAGAGCTCGCCGCGACGGATGCGACTGATATCGGAATCGGTGCGATATGTCGAGAACACCCGATCGATCTCGCGCAGTTCGTCGAAGCACGCACGCACTGCCCGATCGGCGCCCGCATCGGTCTTCTCTTCCAAACCGATCAGGTGGATGCTCATCGGGATGCCCATGATCTCCTCGACCCAGACCCGCGTCCCCTCATTCGCGGTTTGCATCAGCCGTGCGCCTGGTCGATCGCGCTCTGCAGCGACGAGAGGTAGCCACTGCTCGTGTATGTGGCACCGGACACCATCTGGATCTTCGAGCTCTGCGCCTTGATCGTCTCCGAGACGAGCCTCGGGATCGCGGTGCCGTTGACCTGCCGATCTCGACCGTTGCTGTTCGGGTAGTCGACCGCCTGCGCATCCGTGATGTGTCCGCCGGAGACGGTGATCTGCACCTGCACCGGCCCGTAGCGTGTCTGCGACGATGCGCCGGTGTAGTTTCCGTCGGCAAGGCCGGTGCCAGACGTGGTTCCCGAGTTCGACGACGTGGTTCCGGAGCCGCTCGCGCCGGTGTCGGTGGTCGTCGACGAACTGCCCGCTGTCGCCGCGCTGGCGTCGGTCGGGGTGACGGCCTGCAGAGACGTTCTGTAGCTGAACAGAAGCACCAGGCCACTGACCGTGGCGAGGAGTGTGTAGAGGATCTTCTTCATGGCCGTCTCCCTGCTCAGATCGTGAACGATTCGGAATGGATGCGATGGGCGGGGAAACCGGCGTGGACCAGGTCACGCCTGAGGTCTTTCATCCACGCCTCAGCGCCGCAGATGAAGACGTCATGGTCCTTCGGCTCCGGCACGAGGTGGTGAAGGAGGTCGGCGCCCGACCACGCCTCGTGCGTGGCGGGGATCCAGCTCGACGCGCCGGACGATCGCGGGCCGATGAACGGCAGGTAGCTCAGGCCACGGGTGTTGATGAGGTGAGCGATGGCCTCCTGCCGAAGAGCGTCCTCTGCCGCGGACTCCCGGGTGATGAGCATCGCGTCTCCCGGTCGGTACCGTTCCGTCTCGAGCAGCGAGACGAGCGGTGCGACACCGGCGCCTGCGCCGATCATGAGCAGCTTCGTCCCGGTCCTGCGCTCGCCGGTCATCTCCCCGTATGGTCCTTCCACGATGACCCTGGTGCCGGGGAGCAGCGTGGTGAGGCGTCGTGTGCCGTCGCCCACGACACGGGCGGTCAGCGTCAGCTCGCTTCCCGGCGCAGCGGAGAGCGAGAACGGGTGTCCGCGAGTCCAGCCGGGTCCATCGATGAAGCGCCAGACGAAGAACTGACCGGCCCTGGCCCCGAGGGTCGCGATGTCGCGACCCTCGACTCGGATGGTGACACCCCGCGCGCCGTCCGCCTCAACCCCCGCCACCCGCAACGCCCGACGGGAGGACCGCAGCAGCGGCATCCCGATGCGGAACGCCAGCACCGACCCCGCAGCGAGGGCCCAGATCGACCACCAATAGACGGTCGCGACCGGCGAGGACAGGAAGTCGGCGCCCGTCCACAGCTGGTGCGGCAGCGCGAGTCCGACACCGAGATAGGCGTAGAGGTGCAGGAGGTGCCAGGACTCGTACCGCAGGCGCCGACGAGCACGGCGGATCGAGGTCACGACGACGAGGAGGATCAGCAGAGTGCCCGCCGTGGCCAGGAGCATCCCCGGGTAGTCCCATACGAAAGCCCACAGCTGCACGAACGGGTTGATGCCAGCCGCCATCGCGTAACCCACCGCGAGCAGCGCGATGTGCGCGCCCATCAACCAAAACGACCAGAATCCGACGAAGCGATGCATCCGCGTGATCCCGTCACGACCGAATCCGCGCTCGAACAGCGGAACACGCGCCATCAGCAGCACCTGATAGAGCAGCAGATTCGCCGCGACCAGCCCGGTGAGGCGCCCGAGCGTCGTGACGGTCTCGGCGTTGACACCCAGGACTGCGGTCACTCCACCACCGCGACCCACAGAGCGACGACGAACAGACTGGTCGCCCAGATCACCGAGATCGCCGCTGCACGCCAAACCCGCGCGCGCCCACGACGGGTCGCCCGCGGTGGCATCGGGGAAGCGCCGGGGACGGAAGCACGAGGTCTTGTCGTCAGAGTGGTCATAGGGGAAGCGTGCTGTCCCGACTCTGAGACAGGTCTAAGGAACGGCCCCCGATAGACGACTCATGGCTGTCTCTCAGGCAACGCCGGTCGTCCCGAGGAGCGTCCCGATCGCGAATGTGACCACCAGCGCGATCGCGCCACCGAGCACCACCCTGATCGTGGGCCTGAGCGCGGGGTTCCCGCCGATCCTCGCGCTGATGAATCCGGTCAGCGCGAGCGCCAGCAGCACCACTGCGAACGCGACCTGCACGCGGATCTCCGGAGGCGGGAGCAGGATCGCCAACAGCGGAAGCATCGCGCCGAGCGCGAAGGCGAGCGCTGAGGCCCCCGCCGCCGCCCACGGGCTGAGCACCTGGTTCTCGGAGATGCCGAGCTCCGCTTCGAGATGCGCGGTCAGCGGATCCTGCGCGGTGAGCTCCTCCGCCACGAGGCGTGCGGTCGCGGGGCGCAGGCCTTTCGCCTGGTAGATGCCCACCAGCTCCTCGAGCTCGGTCGCCGGATCATCGGCCAGCTCACCCCGTTCCTTCTCGATCAGAGCCCGCTGGCTGTCTCGCTGGCTGCTCACCGACACGTACTCCCCGAGCGCCATCGAGATCGCCCCACCGACGAGACCGGCGACACCCGCGGCGAGCAGCGTCGCGGAATCGGTCGTCGCCCCCGCGACACCGACGACGAGCGATGCGACCGACACGATGCCGTCATTCGCGCCGAGCACGCCGGCCCTGAGCCAGTTGAGGCGCCCGGCGAGATCGCCGCGGTGAGGCTCACCCGGATGCGTCGCGGACATCATCGCCCCGTTCCTTCTCCCGGCGCGGCTATGGAAGGCACATCCCGACGGAGGTCGAGCTCTACGTGCGCGGAATGCCACTTCGTGAGAGGTCGAGTCATCGGACAAGAGTACGCCCGCCACAAACGCGCCCTCCGCAGCTCGACCGCTAGCAAGTCCGGTCGCGGCACCAGCCGAAGGTCCCTGCCAGAACGGGGTTCCGGCTCCCATTAGCGGCGACCGCCCCGGCAACCAAGTGATACCGCGCCGGAAACGATCGTCTTTGGCGTTACTGGCCCGGTGGCTCCTTATAAGGCGCCACAAACGATCTCCGGAAACCCCTTTCGGCAGGGATTTTCGGCGCACCACGTCAAGAGGCGTTGTGTCGGTGATCGCTCAGACAGAACTAGTTGCAGCTGGAGGTGTGGGTGGCGTTCAGCTCTCGTCTGCACTGCTGGGCTGATGTTCCACCGCTGGCGCGCGTCGTTCTTGGTACACGGAGGGTTCGGGTTCGGGGTGTCGTCGCCCCTGGACGACGAATAGCACGATGCCGAGGGCGACGACGACGAAGGATGCCCAAACGTTCGCGGGGATGCCGAACAGGGCGTCACTGGTGGGGTCGATTCTGATGGCCTCGAGCCAGCTGCGTCCGAGGCCGTACCAGATGAGGTAGAGGGCGAAGGCGCGTCCCCACCGGAACCGGTATCTGCGCTCGAGGAGGAGGATGATCGCGACGCCGATCAAGTTCCAGATGATCTCGTACAGGAACAGCGGGTGGAACAGCGTTCCGGCCGGGAGGCCGTCCGGGAACATGGTGTCCGTCGGCAGGATCTCGAGCCCCCACGGAAGAGTGGTGGGCAGCCCGAAGAGTTCGTGATTGAAGTAATTGCCCACCCGGCCCATGGACTGCGCGATGAGCATCGCGGGCGCGAGAGCATCGGCGAAGGACCAAAGCCGGATACCGGTTCGTCGGCAGCCGATGTACGCGCCGACAGCGCCGCCCAGGAGGGACCCGTAGAGGGCGTTGCCGCCGTCCCAGATGGCGAAGATGTTCCCGAGGTTCGCCCCGGGATAGAAGTAGTCCCCGACGTGGGTGAACACGTGGTAAAACCGGGCTCCGATGATACCGATCGGGACCGCCCAGATGACGATGTCGATAACCACGCCGTCCTCCGCGCCGCGCGCGGAGAGGCGTCGTTGAGTGATGATGACGGCGGCGATGATCCCGGCGATGATGCATAGCGCGTAGGTGTGGATCGTCAGGGGCCCGAGAGCGAACTGGGCCCAGGATGAAGGCGGGCTGGGAAGATTGGTCGGAAGCACTGCGTACCGCTCCTCATCTGGCATCGGTTCGAATTCCTTCATACATCATCGTCTAGGTCCAGGCTTGCCTGGATCGCGCCTACCGGAAGGGATCTCCTCTTACGTGGTCGTGGCTGGCTCAGTGGCCGGCGCCGAGGTTACCGGTGAGACGGCCGTGGAAGGCTGCTGCGGTGTCGTTGAGTCCTTCGATGGTGACGTTCGTTCCGTGGTTTTCGTACTTGGTGACGATCGCGTCGAGGGCTGCGACGGTGGATGCATCCCAGACGTGGGACTGGCTCATGTCGATGATCACGGTGTCGGGGTCGTCGGCGTACTCGAACTGGGTGGTGAGGTCGTTGCTGGACGCGAAGAACAGTTCTCCGTCGACGGCGTAGTGCGCTGTGTCGCCGGTGTCGCTGAGGGTTCGGGTGACGCTGACAAAGTGGGCGACGCGGCGGGCGAACATGAGCATCGCGGCGATGACTCCGAGGATGACCCCGACGGCGAGGTTGTGCGTCCAGACGGTCGCAACCACGGTGATGAGCATGACGGCGGTCTCGCTCTTCGGCATCCGCTTGAGAGTGCTCGGGCGGATGCTGTGCCAGTCGAAGGTAGCGATCGAGACGAGGATCATGACGGCGACGAGAGCGGCCATCGGGATGATCGCCACCACGTCACCGAGCGCGAGCACCAGCACGAGCAGGAAGACGCCGGCCAGGAAGGTCGAGATGCGGGTGCGCGCGCCGGAGGCCTTGACGTTTATCATGGTCTGGCCGATCATCGCGCAACCGCCCATGCCGCCGAACGCACCCGAGAGGATGTTCGCCGCCCCCTGGCCGAGTGCCTCTCGGGTCTTGCGCGAGTGGGTGTCGGTGATGTCGTCGACGAGCTTCGCAGTCATGAGCGACTCGAGAAGGCCGACGACGGCCATGGCGAGAGCGTAGGGGGCGATGGTCTGCAGCGTCTCCAGGTTCAGAGGCACGTTCGGAATGAACAGCTCCGGAAGTCTCTGGGGGAGTTCGCCCTGGTCGCCCACGTTCGGGACGTTCCAGGCGAAGACGACGACGGCGGCGGTGAGCAGCACGATGGCGACGAGCGGCGCCGGGACGACCTTCGTGATGCGCGGCATGAGGAACATCACCAGGAGTCCGACGGCGACGAGCGGGTAGACCAGCCAGGGCACGTCGAAGAGTTGGGGGAGCTGGGAGGTGAAGATCAGGATCGCCAGGGCGTTCACGAACCCGACCATCACCGAGCGCGGGATGAAGCGCATCAGCTTGGCGACGCCGAGGAGGGCGAGGACGATCTGGATGAGTCCGCCGAGAAGAACAGTGGCGATGAAGTAGTCCATGCCGTACTCGCGGGCCACCGGCGCGATGACGAGCGCGATCGCGCCGGTGGCTGCGGTGATCATCGCGGGGCGGCCGCCGAGGAACGCGATCGCGACCGCCATGATGAACGACGAGAACAGTCCCAGCCGAGGGTCGACACCCGCGATGATCGAGAACGCGATCGCCTCCGGGATCAGCGCGAGGGCGACGACGAGGCCCGCGAGCACTTCACGGGTGAGCAGATGTGGGCTGCGCAGCGCCTGCATGACGGTGGGCTCGATGCGATAGCGCGACGATGAGTCGCGGGTGGGGGTGACGGCGGTCATGTGTGCCCTCCAGGGTGTGGGGCTCTCTCGTGAGAGCGCGGGAAACGAATGGGAGCGCAGCAGTGCGCAGGCGTCGGTCCGTCCGACACGGGAAGATATGGGAGCGGGCGCGAGAGCCGCGCCGTTCTAGACTCTAACGTAACGTGAGTGTTGTGGGGGAATCTGTGAAAGACGAGCGCGTGACAGATGAGTCGATGCGGATCGGTAAAGTGGCCGAGCGCACGGCGCTCTCGTTCCGCTCGCTTCGACACTGGGATGACGTGGGTCTCGTGCAGCCATCCGCGCGCACCGAGGGCGGGTTCCGGCTGTACACCGAGAAAGACGTCGACCGCATCCTCCTCATTCGCAGGATGAAACCGTTGGGGTACACCCTCGACGAGATGCGGGAACTTCTCGACGTCGTCGACGCCCTCACTATCGACCCGAGCGACATCGCGTTGCGTGCTCGAATCGACGACATCCGTGAAGGCGCCGACCAGCGCCGTCAGAAACTCACCGAGCAACTCGCCATGGCCGACGAGTTCGTACAGCTACTCGGCCGCCTCTAACCGGCGGGGCCCGTCGGGGGTGTGTCCTGGTAGATATCGGGGGTTCCATCGCCGTCTTCGTCAATGGTTTCCGCGTGTGCGATCGCGCGGTAGCTGCGGTTGCGGGCGACCAGGATGCTCGAGGCGAGGAGTGAGGCGAGGAGTGAGGCAATCATGATCGCGATCTTCGCGTCGTCTCCGTGCAGGCTCTCCGCGCCGAAGCTGAGTTCTGCGATCAGGAGCGACACGGTAAATCCGATCCCTGCGAGCAAACCGACACCGATGAGGTCGATCCACCGCAACGCGGGATCAAGACGAACTCTGGTCACCCATGTCAGCAGGCGCACGGAGAGGACGATGCCGATGGGCTTACCCAGGACGAGGCCAGCGACCACGCCGATGGTGACGGGGTCCGTGGCGGCGCGCAGGATGCCGTCGACCCCACCGACGGATACGCCCGCGGCGAAGAACGCGAAGATCGGCACGGCGACGCCCGCGGAGAGCGGACGGAAACGGTGCTCGAACTCCTCAGCGAGACCCGTGCCGGACGATGGGATCTTGTCGCGCCGGTTCGCGCGGACCGGGATCGTGAAGGCCAAGGCGACGCCAGCGATAGTTGCGTGGATGCCTGAGGCGTGCAGGAAGGCCCAGGCGGTGAAGCCAAGAGGAAGCAAGATGAGCCAGGCAGCGAATGCCTTCTCGCGGAAGAACGCCCGGTACCGCTGGGCGAGGAAGCCATACATGGCGATCACCGTGACCGCGATTACCAACATGAGCACATCGATCTCACTCGTATAGAACACGGCGATGATGAGAATGGCGATGAGGTCATCGACGACAGCAAGCGTCAGTAGGAACACCCGCAACGGGCTGGGCAGGTGGGAGCCGACCAACGCGAGCACTGCGACAGCGAAAGCGATGTCTGTGGCGGTGGGGATCGCCCAACCCTCTCGTAGCGACGGCTGCTGCCACACGACCGCGGTGTAGATGAGAGCGGGAACGACGACTCCGCCGATGGCTGCGGTGATGGGCACGATGGCCGTTCCGAAGCGGCGCAAGTCGCCCGCAACAACCTCCCTCTTGAGCTCAAGACCGACGAGGAAGAAGAAGACTGCCAGCAGCCCGTCAGCGGCCCACGCGCCGAGGGAGAGGTTCAGGTGCCACGGCTCGTAGCCGAAGGTGAATTCGCGGAGCGCGAAATAGCTGTCGGCTGCGGGAGAGTTTGCCCAGACAATCGCGATCGCAGCAGCGACGACGAGAAGGATCCCGCCCACGGCTTCTTTGCGTAACAGTGAGCTGATGCGTCCGGCCTCTGATGCTCCTGGCCAGCGAGGGAAACGGGACGCGGTGGACGGCGAGGTATCGCGGGTCATGGGCAACTTCCTGGAAAGTGGTCGACTGATGAGGTGTCGACCAGACTTCCCGACGCGCCTCTCCCATCGTACCGTCAGGAGTAAATTTCCCGAGCCGCAGCCGCGATCGATTGACCGGCGATGTCCGCCCAATCCAACACCACCACCCCGTGAGTCTGGGACAAGCTCGCACCCCGTTCGACAATTCGATCGGCTAACAGTTCCGGGTCATTGCATTCGCTGACATCCAGCGACGTGAACTCGACATCCCGCGCGTTCCTTCGCTCTAGGGCTGCGTGAGCCCGCGTCAGCATCGACGACATGAGTCCCTCCACATGGAGTCCGGGTTGGCCCTCATGCGCGCTCACTATCAGCACGTGCCGCACTGCAGGCTGCTTGCGCGCCACCTCAACCGCAGCCTCGACAGACTGTTGCAAGCGGCGTTTCGCATCCCTCCGCGACGCAAGCTGTCCGAGGTTGACCGCGATGATCACACACCGAGGGTGATCGGAATGATCAAGGCCGAGTAGCAACGGGAAGAGCGGGGGCAGAACGTCACCCATCACACGTATTGCAGCGGTCATTGCTCAGACTCCGGGTCGATCCACGCAGTCGCAAAGGACTGCTGCCGACCAGACTTCCCGGCTCACCATTACACGAAGACACATCATACTCAGATCGCCATCGTGCGAAACCAGCAGTCACGACGCCCGCCGCCGACAGGCCTGCCAAAATCGATCGTTTCCACTAGGCCGCTAGGCCGCTCGGCAAAATCGGCAAGAGGTGCGACACGCCGGAGCCCAGCCTGCCGTAACCCCCTGCCGGAACCCATGGGCGCCGAAACGGGTGGTGTACCCTTTCCGGCTGATCGAACTGCGGCGTTCGGCGGCGGCCGAGATCATCGTCGACGGGGATTCAGGTGAAGACGGTCCGCAAAGGCTGACTCGGTAAACGATGCTGCCTATTCGGCAGCGCTTCGACCCGTTCGTCTGAACGCTCTGAACGATGTGCACACGTGCGGAAGCACACGCGATACAGTCGGCTTACCATCCAACGGCTGTCATCGCTCGCAAGGAGGTCTCGATGCTAGACATCGTTCGACCACTGACGCTCGATGACGCGGTCGACGAACTGCTCGCGCCGATAGATCGATCCGACTGCGGCCCGGAAGTCCTGCGAGCACTTCGGCTTAAGGCCCGGCACCTATCGAGGCAAGTACATCCCCAGTCCCGCTCATCAGGCCTGCCCCCTGCAGTTCGCGCCTTCCTCATTGAATCTGGCGACTTCACGCCGGAAGAATTCGCGGAGACCGAGGAGCGCGTGGCTCGTGGCGAGCTGCGCGAAGCTGAACACCGCACCAGCCTTGAAACGATCGCCGCGTCCTACGGCGAATCCGAGGTCGCTGAGCGACTCGGCCTGGATCTCGGCGAGGTTCGGGACCGCAAGCGGGCCGGCAAGCTTTACGCGTTCGACGCAGCCGGCGTCACCGTGTATCCGAGGTGGCAGTTCACCGAGCAGACAGGCGATGGATTGCTGCCTCACCTTGCGCACGTGCTGACCTCGCTCATTGACGACTGGGACCCAGCGAGCGTACAAGGATTCATGACCGTCCCGAAGGACGATCTCAGCTATCGCGGCGAATGGCAGACGCCGATTCAGTGGTTGCTTCGTGGTGCGAGTCCGCGCCGTATCGACGTCATCCTCGAAGGAGAGCAATGGCGCTGACAAATGGGCGGAGACTGGCCTGATGCGGACGCCATCCTTGACGCTGATCGCTTTAGACATTGACGGTGTGCTCAACCCACTCGAGCGGACCTCAGCCACGACGGGCGTGGCATCGATGATCGGCGAGTGGATGGTTCAGCGGCATCAGCCGGTGATCGATCGACTCCAGCGTCTGTTGGCCCTGCCAGGCGTAGAGGGCGCGTGGCTCACCACTTGGCTCGAGATGCCCTGGCTGCTGGACCAGTTCGAGGAGGAACTCGGGCTGACGGGGCTTGTTCCTCATCGTGCTCCTCATCCGAGCGCGCGAACGCGGACTGGAGGCACGGCGTTTGACGGACGCTTCGACGCAGACGTGTCATTCTCGTCCGCGTCCCAGCAGTGGTGGAAGATCCGATCTGCCGAACTTCTGATCGACCTGGTGAAGCCGTCGCGATTCGCCTGGCTAGACGATGACTTGAGCCGCGCTGGTCGACCGCAGGGTGATATCTGGTGGCGCCCGGGTGTGAGCCGCTCCCGCTTCCTGTTTGCGCCCGACGCCCGAACTGGACTCACCGTGCCGCAACTTGACGCCCTCGAAGAGTGGCTCAGAGATTCAGAGGTCGACACCCGTACGGGCGACGAGACGAAGAGTTCTTCGCTGAATGGGCCTACCGAAGATGCTCGAAATCTCATCAGCGTTCTCGGCCCGACGCTCGTTGCCACCCTTAGCGGGGTTGATCGCTCGGTCGCCCGAAGCTGGATGAGCTCAGACGGGGATGTGCCAAGCGGCGAGGTAGCCGAACGGCTGCTGTTCGCCCGCGATGCATGGCAACGTGTTTCCGCCGCTGAAGGGGACGATGTCGCTCGGGCCTGGTTTGTTGGGGGCAATCCCTGGCTGAAAGACGATACGGCGATCATGGCGATCAGAGAAGGAAGGTTCGCTGAGGTGAGTGCGGCCGCTCAAGCTCTCGTCGATGACTCGTGGAGCGGCTAGGAGTCGGTGAAGGTTCTGTCCCGCTAGGGCGACCGGATGGTGACGTGTCCAGACGTATCCACGCGATCCAGTGGCGCGACGACGGGTTAGTCGCAGTCAAGTTCGCTGACGGTCGGGTCGTCGCCGAGGCCGATCCAACCGAGTTGGCAGGCATGCTCGAGCAGTTCTCGGTGGTTGAGTATCAGCCTTGGCACCGCCGCTTGATCTTCAAGTTTCGTGATGAATACGGATTCGAGTGCGAGCTTGGAACTGTGAAGGACCCCTCGCCTGTTCGCGGTCGCCCGGTCGTGTACCTGGACCAAAACCAGTGGAGCACCCTGAGTAAGTCACTCTTCGCGCCCGAGCGAGTTTCCGACACCGAACGTATCGCTGCGGTGCGACTGCTCAAGATGGCTGAAGCAGGTGACATCATCTTGCCGCTATCGTCGGCGCACCTGTCGGAGACAGGCGCCTGGTCGAATGATGCCGGGCGCTCAGAGCTTGCACGAACCATACTCGCGGGGAGTCGCGGGTGGCAGATGCGGGATGTGCTGGAAGTTCGCGCGGAGGAATTCCGGCACTGTCTCGCTACGCTTACGGGCATCGATGTAGCGCCTCCGGCCCCGGTGATGACGCTTGAGCCGTACGCTGCGCTCGACTCGAGCGTCCGTGGGGAAGGCGACGAAGTTTCCCTGCCCGCCGACCTTCCCGAGGCTTGGAGGTTCGGCTATCTGTCGACCCTTTCGAACACGGTCTACGTGGCCTGCCTCCTGGATCGCGAGCCGACGCCGCGCGGCTCGCTCGCCGGATGGCTGGCTCGCGTGCAAGGGTTCTCCTCCTGGCTTGATGGGGAACGACAACGCAGCAAGAGCGATCGCCGCAAGGCCGCACGGCTGTTCGCTGCCGCAGACGCGACCAAGGAGATCGCAGCCGCTGCCGCCGAGATCGGTTCGACGCCAGCGCAGGCGACGAAGTGGTTCGCAGGTGCGTGGGACCAGATGAGTCTCGGCGCCCCCGCCATCACTCTCTTTCGCTCGGTGATGGTCGACAAGATGCTCGCTGGAGCTCGCTGGGAAGAGAACGACCTCACCGATCTCATGTACCTCTGTACAGCTGCCGGCTACGCCGACCACGTGGTTGGCGAACGCCGGACAATAGGCCTACTGCAACAGTCGGTACGGCGGCTGTTGCACCCTGTACATCTCCATACGAAGCTTGCCTCGGTCGTGCGATTCCTGGAACGTGGGAACCGCGTCTGATTGATCGTCTTCGAGGCCTGCAGTCGCTGAGACGGGTCCTAGGGCGCCTGAGGTGCTGGCCGTGATGTGCGTATATACCAGCCCCGATAGTTGCGACACACGTCGAGAACTGACGCGTTGTAAGCATTGCCGTTCGCTCGAAGTTTCGATGGCTGCGCACTGGCGGAACGTTCGTCAGTCGCAAACGGCCAGCAGTCTGCCCCTGACCTTAGAGAGCGGCGAATTGACGCTGAGCGAACCGCGGGAACATGTCTACCGTTTCAGTAGCTTCAGCTAATGCGAAAAGATTCCGCCACATGCGTAGGCGAACGGGGGTGAGCGTCCCCCCTTCTTCTCGGGCGATTCGTTCTTCGACGTCTCGCACGTTCCCCGGCCGAGCGTTGGCGCGACCCTTCCGATCTCCGTAAGGATGATCCGTTTCGGGGAGTATCCGGTCTTTGGGCAACTCCTTCACGATCGCGAGCGATCGTGCTGACGAGTTCACCGAGAACCAGCAGCCCAAGTCGATGGCCCTCTTTGTAGATTCAAGGTCACCAAGCCACCAGTGCAGGACGACGCCCGGAATGCGGTACTCCTCGAGAACATCGAGCACCTGATCTGTCGCACCGTAGCTATGGACACTGACGATCCGAGGCAGATCAGCCACGACGCTCAGCACAGAACGGAATGTTTCGTGCTGCAGTGACGAAGACACGCGAGAGCTTCCATCGAGTCCCACCTCGCTCACGAGAGGAGTCCGTTGCAGAAGCTCTTCAAATCGCTCGGGCGTGAAACCGCGCTGAGCTCCGGCTAAGCCGGGATGGGCACCCACGCCCCACACAACCCGCTCATCGTCGCGTTGGACAGCGAAGGTTGCTTCCTCGAGTGATCGCGTTGCGGCGAAGATCATGCCGTCCAGTGTGGCAACGTCCCTGCGCTCGAGATCGTGACGGATGTGGGCATGGGCGTCAACTGAAGGCAGAGATTTCATCTCACGTATTCTCCCAGCTCTGCGATTCCTCGCGAGGTGAGATCGAGGGCATCTGCGAGCTTGTAGTCGTGGGGAAGGGACAGCGCCATGAGATCTCTTGGGCGCACTCCAGTGGCGACAAAATCGCGAACCGCACTCATCACTGAGACTCGTTCCAGCCACCGCGCGAGTTCCACGCTGGCGCGCGGGCTTGCGTACTCCGTCCTATCGTGCAGGCCAGCCGCAGCAAAGGACGAACGTCGCAGTACACATCCGAAGCACACGCCACAATGCACCCGCAACGGTACGCCGAACGACCGCTGTCCGGTCGAGGAACAGGAGTTGGATGCACTGAGGTACGAGGACGCTTGGTCTTGACCGAGCTGTTGCATTGCCCACGCAACCATCTCGCCTTTCGTCCAACTCTCGAAGGGGTTCCGAATCTGCCCGACCATCCCGCTTCCCGACAGGAGGGCGTTGAACGCGGTCAAGAACGCTGGATGCGTGGTCCTTGTAGAGAGGCTGCCTCGTCGACCGGGATCGAGTGGCGGGTTGATCGACGCGAACCCGTTCTCCGGAATCCACAGATCGACACCATGGATCGCCGCGTTCGCCAGGCCCAAGGCGAGGAACAGGAACGATCGAGAACGCGAACTCGGTTCCGAATCGAACTCAGTGCCGTCGAGACGTACCGCGCGGCGCGCCAGATGGAAGACTTCGTGAGACTGGGAGCGGTGAGGCTCGAAGGTTGCGAGTCGCGCTTCCAAGGCCTTCTGGATGGGAGCGATATGACTCGCGCTGTAGTGCGAAACCAGAATATGATGCTCTTGCTCATACAGATTGAATCTGGACTTCAAAGCGCCAATCGCGGAGTCAGCCCCACCGCTAAAGAGGACGACTCTTGATGCGGCCACCGGCGTCAGCGCTACATCTTCCTCCGCCGGGGGTGCGTCCACGAACGTCATCGACCATGAATCACCGCTCAGGAAATCGAGCATCCCGGCGAGTTCGCGTTCCCTGGACGCCCAGTGCGCTGCGTTCGCAACGGGCAGCGTAAGAGAGATCTCACGTTGGTTCCAATCGGAGCCGCCAAACTTGCGGGGCACGCTCCGATCAGCGGCGTAGACGCCCACTGCGATTCGCACCAGATCGATGTTCAGCGTGGGCACGGGGCCCAACGAGCCCAGCGAAGGGCCGAGAGCGCCAAGGAATGTCGAGTTCGCATCTCGGGTCCAGTAGAAGGATTCGCCGTCATCCGGGGCCGATGTATCGAGTCGCAGATTGAAGTGAGGCATTAGCTGATCCCCAATATCTCGCGGAGCGTGTCGAGACCAGATTCGATCGCCGTGGCGAAGTCTGACTCTGTGAGACCGGTTGGCGAGAACTCTCCCTGCTGGGCGATCGCGGACGCCGCATCGCGTATATCTTGCTCCGTGACCCCTGCGGCAGAATTCGACAGCACGTCCGCGCACTCGCTCAGGATTAGTTCTGACACGATGGCAGACACCGCGAATGCGGCTATCTCCTGCGTGGGGATGCCGGCGTTGAGGTCCAGATCGAGGATCAACTGTTCACCGACGTCAGCCGCCATCAACCGGCGCTCATGATCCTCAATCGTGCTTTCCGCGCTACCGCAAGCCATGTCAACAATGCGGCGGACGACCTCGAAAGGGTCGCCGAGTCGGGCAAGCTCATCGAGGTCCAAACCTAGGCGGTTGAGCGTGGCGCGGTCTCCAACGCGGTACGCGATGGCTCCGGCAATAGCGCGACCTGCTGATCGGGCTGTGCGGGCGCTGGAACGCTGCGCGCCGCCGCCGCCGGAGCGGCCTCCGCCGCCGCGGGGACGCCGGGTAGCACCTCCCGTTCCACCGGCTCCGCTTCTGGTTGAGCCGGAGGAGGAGGAAGTCCGTTTGTCGAGGAGACGAATCGCGTCGCGGAGGACGTCGGGGTTCAGCGGACTTGTGCCTGCGGTCGACCCATCAACGCCGCTACCAGATCCTTGACTTCCTTGTTGCGCGATAGTGTCGCGCAGCGCCTTGGCTGCTGCGCTTCCACTACCGCCCCACGCTCCGCTCGTACCCATCAGCGCTCGCCCTGCTTGATTGCATTCTCGATCGCCCGTAGCGGCATCTCCGAGGCTCCATCGCGCCAAACAGCGAGCACGCCGCGCACGGCCTTGTCATCGTCTGATCGGAACTGCATCGGAGTTCCGATTCGCACGTCGCGACCAGAGAGCATGCGCAGTGCTCCAGTAGCGTGCTGGGTCACGCTCGGAGTGCGTCGGGCGATCCGGAGGAGGGCATTGACTGCGGGCTTCTGTCGGTGGGGTTGATCGCGCAGCGTGCGGCCAATGTGCTCGATCAGGTTGATCAGGTCTCCCTCTCCGAGCGAATCTAGGTCCGCGTCAGTCACGGAAGACTGTTCGATACGTCCGTCAGACAAGAGGTTGGCCGCAAGGTCCCTGAGACGCTCTGGAAGTTTCGTGTCTACGAGGACGACACCGGCAAACGACGCTGCCAACGTCAGGTATGGAGACAGATCCAGTTCGCCGACTGTCGGCATCAACTTCGCCCAGCGGATGAGCGCGTCCGAGAACTCCCCTTCTTCGGAGCCGTCATCGGGACTGCCCTGCGCGCGCTGAGAATGTCCAACGTTGGCGGCTGCCTCCAACCTCTCCAGGCGATCGCGAAGCTCACCTGCCGCGAACCATCCGAGCAGTCTTTTGAACTCAGCGGGGAGCACCACCTCGAGCACCATCAACTTCGCGACAACCGCCGCATCCAAATCGATTCCACGACGCTGAGCGACGACTTGTCGGACAGCGAGGTCATTGAGAAAGCGCTTGATACGTCGGGGGTTTCCATGCATCTTCTCGTGAAGCATTGGTGTAAGCCGTGACGCGACCGCCAGCTCCTCGCGGAACTTGATGCCGTCGATGTCCTTCAGATCGTCGGCGTCACCTCCCGAGCGCCGGATGTCCGCGCACTGGCGAATCAGATCCTTGAGCTGTCCCACGTCTCTTGTCCGCGTTTGAAGCAATAGCAGCATCAGAAATGCGAGCGTGTCAAAGTTGCTCAGTGCCGGCAAAGGAAAGGCCGTCTGCACGATCTTGTGGAGGTAAAGCCGGGCGGGGTCCTCCGCGTCTTCCGACTCTTCCGGCGACACCTCAGTGGTGTTGAACCGCGTGCGGATGGCGTCGGCGACTCGATCTTCGTCGGCGGCGATAACGAAGGACATCTTGGGAACGTCGAGAAACAAGCGCATCGCCTCTAGCGAGTCGACCACTGTCGTTGGCAGGCATCGATCCAAATCGTCCACCAGCACGACCACGGCCTTGACGTGCGCCAAGTCTTTGGAGTGGAGCAGATCTCTGAACTCTGTGCGGAACTCCTCCAGACCTCGGGCCGCATCTGGTGAGTCAGACTTTGCCTTCACAAGGTCGATGAGCTGCGCCGGGTCCGGCAACTGCAGGGTCACTGCCGCACTTGCGGCCATCTTCAGGGCTTTCGCCCAATCCACGCGCGCCACGAGCGAGCTCAGTAGATCTTTCGCCTTCTTCGAGGGTGCCTCAACCTGCGAAAGCTCGGTCTGGACGGCGGAGAGCACTTCCCCGATCAGGGTCTCCTTTGCTCCGACGGCCGGATCGTAGCGCCAAGGTGCCGTCTGCACGACAACGATCCTGGTGTCTCGCCCTGCCCGCGAGCGGATCTCTTCTTCCACCAGATTGAGCACAGTCGTCTTCCCGCTACCCCAGTTCCCCGAGAGGCCAAGCGCTACGGGATCCAGGTGCTCATCGAGGAGTGCGTCTGCGATTGTTTGGGCGATTGCATCGAATGAGAGCAGGTCGATCTTTGCGGGGTCGTCCGGGAGCAGCCGGAGGCTGGGGGGCACAGATCGCACCTCGGCTACTTCTTCGCGAGATTCGCTCATGCTGGACCTCCGTCGGTCGGCCCAACGTCGACCGCTGAGGCTCGTTGCGGCGAAAGATTCAAATGAATAAGTTCATAGGAGCCGCCGAACTCCTACATTAGAGCGACCCGGCCAACTGCTGCCATCACATTCTGTGAAGATCCGCGACAGCTGGCTGCTGCTCCGCTGCAGCTCCGTTGCGGCCGGAGTGGAGGCAACGATGGCCATCGCGCCCGTAGAGGTCATTTACTGACAACTTTCGTGGGACAACGGCCTTGCCACGATCCTGCCGACTTTGCCGGAATCACGCGGTTTCCGTGTCTCACCCACTGTCAACTTTTGTGAGATCGGACAGCGCATTCGCTCTCAACAGGCCCAGTGACCGCCCAGCTGGCCAGCAGCGTGAGCGCATCGGCGGACGGCGATCCCGGCTCTGCGGTGTAGGTGGACAGCGTCATCCCCGGGTCGGCGGGCAGCTCGAACGCCTCGTACGTGAGCTCCAGGTCGCCGACGACGGGATGGTGCAGCTTCTTCATCCCGGAGCGGTGGTACCGCACGTTGTGCGCGGCCCACAGCATCCGGAACCGCTCCGACCTGGTCGAGAGCTCACCGACCAGGTCGGTGAGTCGGCGATCGTACGGGTTGCGGCCGGCCACGCCGCGCATGGTGGCGACGAGCTCCTGGGTGTTCTTGTCCCACTCGACGTAGAAGTCCTGCGCGGCCGGGTTCAGGAAGGCGAATCGGGCGCTGTTGGGGGGGGCGGGGTCGGCGAACAGCGGCGCGTAGAGCGCCCGGCCGAGAGCGTTCGCGGAGACGTAGTCGAAGTACTCGTTGCGCAGGAGCGCCGGCGCTTCGGTGATCGCATCGATCAGTCGCTGGATGCTGGGACGCACCGTCCCCGCTTTCTGACGCGCTCTCTTCGCCGTGGGGGAGGCGTTGGCGGTATGCGCGAGATCGAACAGGTGCGCGGTCTCCGCGTCATCCAGCTGGAGCGCACGGGCCAGCGCGTCGAGCACGCTGTGCGACGCCCCGGACAGATCGCCGCGCTCGAGCCGGGTGTAGTAGTCCACGCTGACGCCGGCCAGCAGTGCGACCTCCTCGCGCCGCAGACCCGGAACACGCCGGTTGCCGCCATAGGCGGGGAGGCTCGCCCGATCGGGCGAGATGCGGGCGCGCCTGGTGGTGAGGAACTCTCGGACCTCGGTGCGGTGATCCATGGACTCGACGGTACGCGCTGCGGATGCCGCGAGGGAGGTTCTGCCAGTACCGGTCACACCGGCCACTCCCGCGCCGGGCTGCGGCGCGGTTGTCTTGATTCGTACCGATGATCCGAGGAGCGAAATGCCTGGAACTCTCACACCGGATGCCGCAGCGGCGAGCACCCGGGAGCTCAACAAGGGCGCGATCCTCACGATCGTCCTCGTCAGCTACTTCATGATCCTGCTGGACAACTCCGTGATCTTCACGGGCCTGCCCAGCCTGCAGCAGGACCTCGGCCTCTCTGCCGCGGCGCTCGCCTGGGTGCAGGACGCGTACACGCTCGTGTTCGGCGGCCTGCTGCTGCTGGGTGCCCGAGCCGGAGACCTGCTCGGGCGCAAGCCCGTGTTCGTGTTCGGGCTGGCCGTCTTCTCGGTCGCGTCGCTGCTGATCGCGCTGTCCCCGGCCGGATGGTGGCTGATCGCCGCTCGCGCGATCCAGGGGATCGGGGCCGCGGTCGTGCTGCTGGCGGTGTTCATCCTGGCCGAGGCCAGGGCATCCCAGCCGATCATGCCGTTGATGCTGTTCGCCAGCCGGATGTGCACGGGCGCCTTCCTCGCCCGGATGCTGTACCTGGGCGCCATGATCGGATTCTTCTTCTTCGTCAGCCAGTACCTGCAGGAGAGCCTCGGCTTCACTCCGCTGCAGGCGGGCCTGGCGTTCCTGCCCATGACGCTGGTGAACTTCGCGGTCGCCGCCGCGATCCCGCGGATCACCGTGAGGTTCGGTGACAGCATCCCCCTCGTCGCGGGCATCGCCATCACCTTCGGCGGGATGCTGTGGCTCAGCCTCATCACCGTGCACAGCGACTACCTGACGGCTGTCGCGCTGCCTATGCTGCTGATCGGCGCCGGCCAGGGACTGGCGTTCGCACCGCTGACCACGTTCGGCATCGCCGGTGTCACAGCGGCAGAGGCCGGCGCGGCATCCGGCGCGGTGAACACCTTCCATCAGGTCGGGTCCTCGCTCGGGCTCGGCATCCTCGTCACCGTCTCTGCCGCGGCATCCGCCTCTCCCTCCGCCGCAGGCAGGGCGGCCTCCGAGGCGTCCGCCGCGCTCACCGCGGGCAGTCTCTTCCTGCTCTGCGCCGTCGTCATCGCCGTCGCGGTCGTCGTGCCAGGTGCACGTGCGGCCTGTCCACAGGGCGACAAGAATGAACTCACCGAAAAGGAGAACCTCGTATGATCGATCTCACTCTCAACAACGGCGTCACGCTTCCCGCGCTCGGGCTGGGGGTGTTCCAGAGCTCGCCCGAGGACACCGCCGCGGCCGTCGAGACGGCGCTGCGTCTCGGCTACCGGCACATCGACACGGCCGCCGCGTACGGCAATGAGCGGCAGGTCGGTGAGGGGCTGCGCGCCTCGGGCGTCGACCGCGACGACGTGTTCCTCGAGACCAAGGTCTGGCCCAGCGACTACGGGTACGAGAAGACCCTGCACGCGTTCGAGAAGGCCACGGGAAAGCTCGGCGTCGACACGCTCGATCTGCTGATCCTGCATCAGCCGGTTCCCGACCGGTTCGAGCTCGTCGTCGACGCGTACCGGGCCCTCGAGCAGCTGTACGCGGACGGGCGGGTGCGGGCGATCGGTGTGAGCAACTTCATGCCGCACCACCTCGAGAAGCTGCTCGCCTCCGCCTCGGTGGTGCCGGCAGTGAACCAGGTCGAGCTGCACCCGTACTTCACACAGCCTGCGGTGCAGGCCGCGAACGCGCAGCACGGCATCCTCACGCAGGCGTGGTCGCCCATCGGCGGCATCACGTTCTACCCCGGCTGGGGCGACGAGCGGGTCAGCGTGATGCAGGATCCGACGATCGTCGAGATCGTCGAGATCGCCGGGCAGCACGGCAGATCACCGGCCCAGGTGATGCTGCGCTGGGGCATCCAGCAGGGTCGATCCGTCATCCCCAAGTCCACCAATCCGGAGCGCATCGCGCAGAACTTCGACGTGTTCGACTTCTCCCTCTCGGCAGAGGAGCTCGCCCGCATCGACGCGCTCGACACGGGCGTGCGCGGCGGCCCCGACCCCGACGTGCCACGCGATTCGTTCTTCGATCGCGTGATCGACGAGGCCTGACCGCGGCCTGAGCGGCTGCGGATCGAGCGGACGGTGGATGGACCTCGCACTGCGGGACTTCGGAGGAGGGTCAGGCCCGGGCCGCGATTCCGGCGGCATCCGTCCCCGCCGGCAGCGCGCCGAAGAGGTGCCCGTACGTCGCGCCGTCGCCGAGTCGCGCGGCGACGAACCCGTCCGCGACCGCGGCCGGGGCGGTGCGCAGCAGCAGGGACGCCTGCAATGCCAGCGCCATGTCGGCGACCAGCCGCCTGGCCTGCGTCTCCGGGGCGGGGGAGGAGAGGATGCCGCGGGCAAGCCCGCGCATCCGCTCGAGGTGCGCGTCGAACCGGGCATCCGTCCCCGAGGCCAGAGCGACCTCCGCGTCGAACGCCTCGAACGACTCGGGCTCGCGGGCCAGGGCGCGCAGCACGTCCAGGGCGATCACGTTGCCCGAGCCCTCCCAGACGGCCATGACGGGCTGCTCGCGGTAGCGCAGTGCGAGGGGGAAATCCTCGGTGATGCCGTTGCCGCCCAGGCACTCCAGCGCCTCGGCGGCATGCGCAGGGCCGCGCTTGCACACCCAGTACTTCATCACCGCGGTTCCCAGCCGTCGGAACGCCGTCTCCTGGTCATCGGCGTCCACGTCGTACGCCCGCGCCAGGCGCAGCGCGGCGACCGTCGCCGCCTCGGTCTCCAGCTGCAGATCGGCCACGACGGCCGTCATCGCAGGCTGATCGATCAGCGTCCGCCCGAAAGCGGCACGGTGCCGCACGTGCCAGGCCGCCTCGGCCGTCGCCTGCCGCATGCCCGCGGCGGAGCCGAGGATGCAGTCCAGTCGCGTGTTCGCGACCATCTCGATGATCGTCCGCACGCCCCGGCCCTCCTCCCCGATCAGCCGCGCGGTCGCGCCCTCGTACTCCACCTCGCTGGATGCGTTCGACCGGTTGCCCAGCTTGTCCTTCAGCCGCATGATCCGGATGCCGTTGCGGGTGCCGTCCTCCAGCATCCTCGGCAGCAGGAAGCACGAGAGCCCGCCGGGCGCCTGCGCGAGCACGAGGAACGCGTCGGACATCGGGGCCGAGCAGAACCATTTGTGGCCGGTCAGCGCATACCGTCCATCGCCCAGCGGCACTGCCGCCGTGGTGTTGGCGCGCACATCCGAGCCGCCCTGCTTCTCGGTCATCGCCATGCCGAACAGCGCACTGCTCTTGCCCGCGCGGAGTGCGCCGTCGTAGTCGGTCGACAGCATCCGCGGCATCCATTCCCCGGCGAGATCATCGTCCGCGGCGATCACCGGCACGGCGGAGTGCGTCATGGAGACGGGGCAGGCGTGCCCCGGCTCCACCTGCGCGAACAGCATGAACGCCGCGGCGCGGGCGACACCGGCGCCCGGACGGGGTCGAGCGAAGGCGCTGGTGTGCGCTCCGGCTGCGACGGCCGCGCCGATGATGCGGTGATACGACGGGTCGTACTCGACCTCGTCGATGCGGAAGCCCCACCTGTCGTGCGTGTGCAGCACCGGCTCATGGCGGTTGGCCCGGCGGGCATCCGCCTGGAACTCCTCGCCGCCCACCAGCCTGCCGATCCCGCTCAGCTGCTCGTCCGCCCCGCCGGCGTCGTAGCGCGCCACGCCCTCGACCAGCGCCGGGTTGACCGCGTACTCGTCCAGTCCGACCCGGGGCGGCGCCTGATTGGCGACGGTGTGCGTGCTCACGATTCCTCCTCGACGGCGCAACAGCGCGGCAGTGCGTCTCATCGGCCGTCGATCTCGATGCAATCACCGACCGCCCGCCGAGACAAGGGACCCGCACCGACGCCGGTGCGGTGCGACCGCCTTCCCGTGCGGGACCGGAAGTGCTAGACAACGCCCATGGGCCTGCGAACGTGGTACCGATCGACGGGGGCGGATCTGCCGTTCCGGAGCCCGCTGCCCGCGCATCCGGGAGTCGCGATGGAGGGCTACTTCTGGCGCATCACCGACCCCGGGAGCGGCCGGGTGATCATCGCGCTCAACGGCGTCAACCGCGGCCCGCGCGGCCCGTGGGCGACGCTCGGGTTCGCCGCGCACCCGGGCGGGTTCCTGTGCGTGGCGGCGCATCCGACGGCATCCGCCGACCCGACCCGTGTCGGCGCCCACGCCGGCGATGCCTTCCACGGCGACGACCGGAGGCTGCACGTCGATCTCGGACCCGACGCCCGCCTCGACGTGACGATCAGCGACTCGCTGCCCTGGCCGCACCGCGCGTTCGGGGGATCGAGCATCTTCCAGGCCGTGCCGGCCCTGAACCAGTACTGGCATCCGTGGCTGCTCGGCGGGCGGGTGAACGGCACGGCGACGCTGGGCGACGAGACCTGGCAGCAGCGCGACGCCCAGATCTACGCCGAGAAGAACTGGGGCCGGGAGGGCTTCCCTGATTCGTGGTGGTGGGGGCAGGCGCAGGGCTTCGCCGAACGCGACGCGTGCGTGGCGTTCGCAGGCGGGCTGATCCACGCGGGGCCGTTCCGCACCGAGGTGACGGGGCTGGTCGTTCGTCTGCCAGGCGGGCGCGTCATCCGGCTCGGGAACCCCGGCGTCAGCCCGGTGCACGCGGTCGTCGACGATGAGCGCTGGATGCTGCGTGGCCGGGGCTTCGGGTGGACCATCGACGTCACCGGAACCGCGCCGCGCGCGGCATCCCACATCCTGCCCGTGCCGCTGCCGTCTCAGGAGCGCAATACCGCGGGCGCGCTCGAGCACTTGGCAGGCGCGCTCGAAGTCACGGTGCGGCGACGTGGTCGCGTCGTCTGGTCGGGGAGATCCGCGCTCGCCGGGTTGGAGCACGGCGGACTCGAGCGCGCACGGGCGGAACTGGTGAGCCGCGGGCTGGACCCGTCGGCGACCCATGCCCCGCCGGCCTCCGGCTGATCGAGGGGCGATCCCGTCCACAACTCCGGAGAAACGCCTCCGCAGAACCCGATTCGGGTGCTGCGGAGGCGCTTCGCCACCGGATCTCCGGAGTTATGAACGCGAAGGCGTCAGAACACCGACACCCCGTCGCGCACGAGCTTCCAGTTCTCCACGTGGAAGTCGGCGGGATCGATGGTCCCGGCGGCCGTCGCGTATGCGACGATGGCCTCGCGGATCGCGACCTGCGCGTTGTAGACCACGGGCGCCGTGGTGACGTGCGGGAAGCCGCCGCCGCCGGACTGGCGGTAGTTGTTGATCGCGACGACGAACTTCGCGTCCGGATCCACCGGTGCGCCGTCCCACGACAGGTTCAGGATGCGCGACCCGACCGGCTGCGCGATGTCCACGTCGTAGGTCACGCCGGAGAACTGGTCGTAGTTGTAGTCCGGAGTGCTCTGGGCGTTGGTCCAGGAGGCCGGGTCCACCGGAGCCGACGCCGGCACCTGCTGGAAGTACTTCGCCGAGTACTCCAGGTAGTCCTTGATCTGCGCGCCGGTGAGCACCGAGGCCATCAGCGTGTTGTCGTAGATGTACAGTCCCGCCACGTCGCGGATCGTCACCTCGCCGGCCGGGAAGGTGGCCTCGCGGTTGAACGGCGCGGCGATCGACAGCACCGGCAGCGACGCCTCGGGCGTGCCGGCGATGGCGGCGGTCACCGTGTCGACCTGCACCTTGTTCACGTAGTCGAGGATGGCGGTGTCCTTCCAGCACGACTCCGCCGCCGACAGCTCCTCGGTCGAGGTCGCGACCGGCTTGTTCACGTAAGCCACCACGGCGTCGTGCTGCTTCTGGATCAGCGCGACCATCGCGGGGTCGTCCTCGACGGTGTTGGTGTTGAGGTTGGTGGACTTCCTCGACACGACCTGCCACTGGCCCTTCACCTGCTGCAGCTCGAGGTCGAACACGCTCAGTCGCTGGCCCCAGCACATCGGCTCGCTGAGCACGACCTCGCGGCCGTCGGGCCCGGTGATGAATCGCTGCGGGATGTCCTTGTGCGCGTGGCCGAACAGGATCGCGTCGATGCCGGGCACCTGCTCGGCCAGCAGCCCGGCGGCGTTCTCGTTGGGCAGTTCGTCGCCGTAGGACGACGTGCCGCTGTCTACGGAGTGCACGCTCACGACCACGACGTCCACGCCCTGGGCGCGGATGATGGGCACCCAGTACTTCGCGGTCGCGATGATGTCGCGCACCTCGAGCCTGCCGCTCACGTTGGCCTTGTCCCAGATCACGACGCCGGGGTTGGTCATGCCCAGCACGCCCACGCGGATGGGCTTGGCGCCCTTCACCTTCATGGTCTTGATCGTGTACGGCGTGTACGCCGGGACGCTCGTGCCCGCTCGCACGGCATTGGCGCCGAGCACCGGGGCGTCCATCTGCGAGATCCAGGTGTCGAGGAACTCCAGGCCGTAGTTGAACTCGTGGTTGCCCAGCGCCACGGCGTCGTACTCGAGGGCGTTCATCTGCGCGGCCATCGGGTGGACGGCGCCGGTCTTCGTGATGGGCTCGACGGTGGCGTAGTAGAAGCCCAGCGGAGTGCCTTGGATGGTGTCGCCGGCGTCGAACAGCAGCGTGTTCTCGCGCCCGCGGTCGGCGCGGATCTGCTTCACCACGCTGGAGACGCGCGCCAGGCCCACGGCGTTGCCCTTGCCGTCGTCGAAGGCGGCGTCCTTGTAGTAGTCCCAGTTCACCGCGTGCGAGTGGATGTCGGACGTACCCATGATCGTGATGGTCACGGACTTGCCCACGCCGCCCTGGGCCGCCGATGCCGCCTGCGGCTGCGCCACCCAGCCCGCCGCCGCGAGTGCGCTCGCCGCGGTGACGCCGGTGAGGAATCCGCGCCTGCTGAGCCCGGAGCCGCGCTGCTCGTCGGCATCCGATGGTACGCGGCACGAGCACCAGCGCGGCTCGACGGAGTGGGTGTGGGAGGGGAGGTCGTTCTCGACTGTCATGAGTCCTGATGCAACCACTGCGGGAGACGCCCGACAAGTGACGTGTGGTGAACGTCGGATGACGGATGGCCTGAGTCCGCGTGCCGTTAGTCGTGGGCATGAGTTCGGTGCTCCCACCTGTATTAGTATCGGCGTATGCATGCAGATACGCAGGTGAAGGTCGAAGTCTCGGACACCGCATTCGTCGAGCTGGCCGTCGAGGTGTTCCGGATGCTGGCGGATGCCACGCGCGTGCGCATCGTGCTCGCGCTGCGGGATGCCGGGGAGCTGTCCGTCAACCTGCTCGCCGACATCGTGGACAAGTCGCCCGCAGCCGTGTCGCAGCACCTCGCCAAGCTGCGGCTCGCGCGCATCGTCGCCACCAGGCAGGACGGTCAGCGCGTCTTCTACCGGCTCGAGAACGAGCACACCTCCGAACTGGTCGCCTCCGCCATCTTCCAGGCCGAGCACGCGCTGGGCGGAGTCCCCCGTCACCACCAGCAGGATCGAGCAGCGGAATGACCGCAGAGCACACGCACCACGACCGCGAGCACGAGCATGCCCACGGCCACGGCCACGGCCACGGCCACGGTGACCACCACCACGAGCATCCGACCGGCTTCAAGGGATTCCTGTACGGCCTGTTCGTGCCGCACACGCACGACGCGGCTGACGCCATCGACGACGCTATGGAAGCGAATGCCGCAGGCATCCGGGCCCTGAAGATCAGCCTGGTGCTGCTGCTGATCACCACGGTGCTGCAGGGCGCCGTCGTCGCATTCAGCGGCTCGGTGGCGCTCCTGGCTGACACCATCCACAACTTCTCCGACGCCCTCACGGCCGTGCCGCTGTGGATCGCGTTCGTGCTGGGCCGCCGGGCGGCATCCCGCCGTTACACGTTCGGTCTCGGCCGTGCCGAGGATCTCGCGGGGCTCTTCATCGTGTTCGTCGTCGCCCTGTCTGCGATCGTCGCGGCCTGGCAGTCCGTCGATCGGATCATCCACCCGCAGCCCTTGGAGAACCTGGGCTGGGTGATCGCAGCCGGCATCATCGGGTTCCTCGGCAACGAGTCCGTCGCCGTCTACCGCATCCGGGTCGGCCGGCGCATCGGCTCCGCGGCATTGGTCGCCGACGGCGTGCACGCCCGCACGGATGGCTTCACGTCGCTGGCTGTCGTGGTCGGTGGCATCGGCGTGCTGGCAGGCTTCCCGCTGGCCGACCCGATCGTCGGCCTGGTCATCTCCGCGGCGATCTTCGTGCTGCTGCTCGGCACGATCCGCAGCGTCGGACGGCGCCTGCTGGACGGCGTCGAGCCGGAGCTCGTCGAGCGTGTCGAGCACGCGCTCGGTCACGTCGACGGCCTTGTCGGCGTCGAGCGCATCCGCCTGCGCTGGGTGGGCCACCGCCTGCAGGGCGATGCCATCGTGGTGGCCGATCCACAGCATCCGGATGCAGCGGATGCCGCCGAGCGCAGCGTGCGCGATCATCTGCACAACGTCGATGACTTCCTCGTGCGCGTGCGTGCGAGGTCCTAACCTGATTCCATGAGCGAAGCAGTCGAATACATCGTCACCGGTCTGGATGGCACCGACGAGGGCGCACCCGGCCGGCGTCTGGCCGTGCGCGCCGAGCACCTGGCCGGGGCGCAGCGCCTGGCGGATGCCGGCGTGCTGCGCAGCGCCGCCGCGCTGGTCGATGACGGCGGGGCCATGATCGGCTCGTCGCTGCATGTCGAGTTCCCCGACGAGGACGCCTTCCGCGCCTGGTACGACGCGGAGCCGTACATCACCGGCGGAGTCTGGAAAGACATCACCATCCAGCCGGTGAAGTTCTTCCGCCCGGCGGTCTGATCACAGGCATCCGCTCTCGCCTCTGGATGCCGCACGCCGCGCGGGCTAGGGTCTGATCATGAGCGAGAAGCAGAACCTGCAGGGCCGACGGTGGCTGCTCGGCATCACGCTGATGGCGGCGGAGCAGGCGCCGAGGATCCTCGAGGTGTGCGCCACGACCGAGGGCGATGACGCGGCGCTGAATCGGGCGCTGTGCGCGGAGCTGGACATCAGCCCCATCGATGCCGAGGTCATCCTGTCGCTGCAGGTGCGCAGGTTCTCCCCGGCATCCATCGCCCGCATCCGCGCCGATCTCGCGCACATCGAGAGGCGCCTCGAACTCGTGGCAGATGCGTGAGTCGTCCTTCTAAAAAATATAAGACTTGCATTTAGAAGCTGTTCGGTGTCTTATAGAAGTACAGAGGCACGGAGGGTGGCCATGACGATGACAGCGATTCACGACGGCAGCGCACTGGAGGTGCGCGATGACGCGCCCCAGCGGACGCGCATCGAGGCGATTCCCCGAGTCGTCGACCTGGCCGCCGCCGAGCAGGCCGGCCGGATGTTCCTGAAGGCGCTGGGCATCGATCCCGACGACCCCGCCGCGCCTGACATGGCCCGCACGCCTCGCCGCTTCGCCGAGGCCTATGCCGAGCTGATGTCGCCGGAGCCGTTCGACTTCACCACCTTCGCCAACACCGAGGGCTACGACGAGCTGGTCCTGGTGCGGGACATCCCCGTGCACTCGCTGTGCGAGCACCACCTGCTGCCGTTCACCGGCGTCGCGCACGTGGCCTACCTGCCTGCGGACCGGGTCGTGGGGCTGTCGAAGCTGCCGCGCATGGTGGACTACTACGCCCGTCGCCCGCAGACCCAGGAGCGCCTGACCGTGCAGATCGCCGACGCGCTGGCCGCACGCCTGCAGCCCCGCGGCATCGGCGTGGTCATCGAGGCCACGCACACCTGCATGACCCTGCGCGGCGCGCGCGCCACCGGGTCCAAGACCTCGACGTCGGCGCTGCGCGGCATCCTGCGCGACGACCAGCGCTCGCGCGCCGAGTTCCTCTCGCTCGCCGCGGATCGCACGCGCTGAGCCCCAGACGCACAACAGAGCACCGAAGGAAGGACACAAGATGACCATCGCGATCGTCGGCGGAGGACTCGCAGCCGCCACAGCAGCAACGGAGCTTCGTGAGAAGGGGTACGACGGGGACGTCGTCATCTACTCCGCGGAGGACCACCTTCCCTACGAGCGTCCGCCGCTCTCCAAGGAGGTGCTGCTGGGCAGCAAGCAGGTCGAAGAGGCGCAGGTGCACGACGCCGCCTGGTACACCGAGAACAACGTGCAGCTGGAGCGCGGCGTGAAGGTCGTCTCCATCGACCCGGCCGCGCACACCCTGCGCGCCGAGCCCGTCGCCGGCGGCGAGAGCACCGAGCACTCCTACGACAAGCTGCTGCTGGCCACCGGGGCGTCGCCCCGGCACTTCCCCGTCGCCGACAAGGTCTCGGACCCCGTCTACCTGCGCACCATCGAGGACAACGCGCGGCTCGTCGAGGCGCTCAAGCCCGGCGCCAAGGTCGTCATCGTCGGCGCCGGCTGGATCGGCCTGGAGGTCGCCTCCGCTGCTCGTCAGAAGGATGCCGCGGTGACCGTCTACGAGGTCGCCGACCTGCCGCTGGTGGCCGTCCTGGGCCCGGAGGTCGCGACGCTGTTCGCCGACCTGCACCGCGCCCACGGCGTGGACCTGCGTCTGGGCACCCCGGTCACGGAGGAGGCCATGGCCGAGGCCGACCTCGTCGTGGTCGGCATCGGCGCCATCCCCAACATCGAGCTGGCCGAGCAGGCGGGCCTGGACGTGGACCGCGGCGTGCTGGTCGACGAGACCCTGCGCACCTCCGACCCCGACATCTACGCCATCGGCGACATCGCCCTGCAGCAGCACCCCGTGCTGGGCCGTCGCATCCGCGTGGAGCACTGGGACACTGCAATCGAGCAGGGCAAGGTCGCCGCGCACAACCTCGCCGGAGCCAGTGAGCAGTACTCGCACCTGCCGTACTTCTTCACCGACCAGTACGACCTGGGCATGGAGTACTTCGGCAGCGTCGGCCCCGACGGCTACGACCGCGTCGACATCGAGGGCAACACCGACGTCGCGAACGGCGGCGCGTTCCGCGCCTACTGGGTCAAGGACGGCACCGTCCGCGCGGCCATGCACACGAACGACTGGGACGCGTCCGACGCTGTCCGCGACAGCATCGGCACGTCTCGATGACATCGGCCGAAGGAACGGATGCCGGTAAGACCGGCGATCGGATGCTGCGCCGCATCGGCATCCGTGACTTCGACTTCTCACGCCAGGTCGCGGTGATGGCGGTCATCAACCGCACACCCGACTCGTTCTACGACAAGGGCGCCACGTTCGCGCTGGATCGCGCGGTGGAGAGCGCGCTGCGTGCGGGCGACCAGGGCGCCGACTGGGTGGACATCGGGGGCGTGCCGTTCGGGCGCGGCCCCGTGGTCACCACCGCGGAGGAGATCGACCGCGTGGTGCCCGTGGTGGCGGCCATCACGGCCGCCCGCCCCGAGCTGGTCATCTCGGTCGACACCAACAACGCCGAGGTGGCGGAGGCCGCCATCGAGGCGGGTGCCGCCGTGATCAACGACACCAGCGGCCTGGGCGACCCCCGCATGGCGGATGTCATCGCGAAGAGCCAGGCGCACATCGTCATCACGCACAGCGTGGGTCCGCCGCGGGCCGAGAAGCCCGCCGCGCACTTCGACGACGTGGTCGGCGAGGTGCGGGCGTTCCTGGTGGAGCGGATGGCGCGTGCCGAGGCCGCCGGCGTGCCGCACGAGCGGCTGATCATCGATCCCGGTCACGACCTCGACAAGAACACGCTGCACACGCTGGAGATCACCCGGCGGCTGGCCGAGATCGCCACGATCGACGCGCCGCTGCTGGTGGCCGTGTCCAACAAGGACTTCATCGGCGAGTCCATCGACCGTCCGCAGGGCGAGCGCCTGTCCGGATCGCTGGCCGCCATGACCGCGTGCATCCTCAGCGGGGCGCGGATCGTGCGCATGCACGACATCCCCCAGACCGTCGACGCCGTGCGCATGATCGAGGCCATCCAGGGCTGGCGGCAGCCGGTCAGGCTCGAGCACAACACGCACCCCACGCACAACGTCTGACAGGCTGGAGGCATGGTTGACGACGGTGTGATCGACCGGATCTGGCCGAATCCGGCATCCGCTCTGGATGATGAGGCGCTGCTGGCGCAGACGGCGTTCCCCGATTCGGGCACCTGGCTGCGCGTGAACTTCATCGCCAGTGCCGACGGGGCGGCCACGCGCGAGGGGCGGTCGGGGTCGCTCGGCGACGCCGCCGACCGGCGGATGTTCGAGCTGCTGCGGCGCGAGGCCGACGTGGTGCTGGTGGGCGCAGGAACTCTGCGCGACGAGGGCTACGGCGGCTTTCGCCTCGACGACGCGTCGGCCGCGTGGCGGGTGGATGCCGGGATGCCGGCGCACCCCGTGCTGGCGACGGTCAGCCGGAGGCTGGCGCTCGATCCCGCATCGGAGCTGTTCACGGACGCGCCGGTGCGCCCGATCGTGTACACGACGACGACGGCATCCGCTCCTGCTGACAGACGTGAGGCGCTGGAAGCTGTCGCCGACGTGGTCTCCGCGGGGGAGAACGCCGTGGACTTCGCGCTGGTGCGCGCGGATCTGGCCGCTCGCGGCCTGCGCAGGATCCACTCCGAGGGCGGACCGTCGCTGTTCGGTGCGCTGCTGGCCGCCGGGGCCGTGGATGCCCTGCACCTGACCCTCGCCCCGGCTGTGGACTCCGGGTCGGCCGGGCGGATCACCCGCGGCCCGTTCACTCCGACCGCCGCGCACCTGGCATCGGTGCTGCGCGCCGGCGACGAGCTGCTGCTGCACTACCTGCTGTAAGGGGTGTCCGGGAGTTTCGCGGGGCCCATATTGCTGCCTCATGGCGGAGGAGCCCGCCATTCGGGTCCCGCGAGAATCGGGTTCGAGAACTCCGCGAGCAGAAGATCCCCGAGTAGCCTCGGAGCATGACTTTCCGCGGCAGTCTCCAGACGCCGGTGCGAGCCGTCGGAGTGGAGAGCGACGGCACCGCCATCACGCGCGTGTTCTGGATGAAGGACGCTGAGGAAGCGGATGCCGGCGAGCCCGACGACCTCGTGCGCGAGGCGCTGGCGCAGTTGGAGGCGTACTTCGCCGGGCGGCTGACGGCCTTCGACGTGCCCTTCGACCTGGGCCGCCAGACCGAGGCCACCCGCGCCGTGCTCATGACGCTGTACGACACCGTCGGACACGGCGAGACCGTCACCTACGGCGAACTGGCCGCGCGCAGCGGCACCACGGTGCCGGCCCGCGGCATCGGCTCCATCATGGGCGCCAATCCCATCCCGATCATCGTGCCGTGCCATCGCGTGGTGGCCGGCGACGGCCTCGGCGGCTACTCCGGCGGACGCGAGGGCGAGGGACTGCTGACCAAGCGCTGGCTGCTCGAACACGAGGGCACCCTGCCCGCAGCGCTGTTCTGAAGCCGAGACGGCGGGCTCAGGACTCGCCCGGCTCAGCCGAAGGCCCGCGTGAGCTTGTGCGGGTTGCACACCTGGCGGATGCCGCGGATCCGGCCGTCCTCGTCGAGCTCGAGGGCCAGCACATCGGTGCGGCCCGAGTGCGTGAGCGCGAAGCCCGGCTCGCCGTTGACGTCCAGCGGCGCGATGGAGACCGTGCTGCCGTACGCCTTCGCCTTGCCCAGCACGCCGGCGTAGAACCGGTGCACCTTCTCGGCGCCGAAGATCGGGTTGCGGGTGGCCGAGACGACGCCTCCGCCATCGGTCCACAGGATGGCGTCGTCGGTCAGCAGCGTCAGCAGGGCATCCAGATCCCCGGTCTGCACGGCCGCGACCAGTGCAGACAGCGCCTGCGGGTCGACGGTGCGTGGATGCGCGGCATCCGCGTCCAGCCGCAGCCGCCGCTCGCCGCGCGATATCAGCTGCCGCACCGCGGCCGGCGACTTCTCCAGGATCTCGCCGATCTCGGTGGCGGGCATGCCGTACGCCCGATGCAGCACGACCGCAGCACGGGCCTCGGGCGTGAGCTGCTCGGCCAGGTGCAGCAGAGCCAGCGAGAGCATCTCGCGGTCGGCCACGGCATCCTCCGGCAGGCGCGAGGTGGCGACCGGCTCGGGCAGCCAGTGCCCGGTGTAGTCCTCCCGGATGCCCGACAGCGAGCGCACCCGGTCGATGGACCGGCGCACGCAGGTCGTGGTGAGCCAGGCCGGCCACGAGCGGACGAGCTCGGCATCCGCCCTCTCAGCCCGAAGGGCGTCGATGGCCACCTCCGAGACGACATCCTCGGCGTGGCCGAAGTCGCCCAGCATCCGGTAGGCGATGCCGACCAGCCGACCCCGCTCCGCCTCCCACGCGAGGGTGGCAGGAGTGGGTGGGGTCATGTCTTCACGCTACCTCGGATGCCGGGGCCCGGCCCTGCCTGAGCGGCGTCAGGCGATGGGGTGCTTGTCATCCAGCGGCGGCTCCATCTCGGTGGCGATGGCGATGCGGTTCCACACGTTGATGGTGGCGATGGCCATGATGATGCCGCCCAGCTCGCCCTCGTCGAAGTACTCGGCGGCCTTGTTCCAGATCTCGTCGGTGACGGTGTCGGGGCCCAGCTTGGTGACCGCGTCGGTCAGGGCGAGGGCGGCCAGCTCCTTCGGCTCGAACAGGTTCTTGGCATGCTGCCAGGCGCCCACCGCGTGCAGCACGCGCTGCGGGATGCCGTGCTTGGCGCCGTCGGTGGAGTGCATGTCCACGCAGAACCCGCACCCGTTGAGGATCGATGCGCGCAGCTTGATGAGCTCGTACAGTCGCTTGTCCACGGCCTTGCTGGAGTACGCCTCCATCCCGAGCACCGCGGCGTAGCCGAGCTTGTTGGTGCGTGCCATGTCGATCCTGGTCATGATGTTCCTTCCTCCGGGCATCCGTTCGACGCCTTCATCAGTACTGTCGGATCATCCCGCACAGGTGTGACATCGGCATCCGGTGCGGGCCCGTCTTCAGCATCCGTCCGTCATCCGGCCCGGGCGGCGGGCCGACCCTGCGACAATGGAAGACCCCGAGCGACCGAGGAGCACTCTTGTCCAGCAGCGATATGCGGTACGTCTCCACCCGCGGCGGCATGACGCCGCAGCCGTTCAGCGAGACCCTGCTCGAGGGGCTCGCCCCCGACGGCGGTCTGGCCGTGCCCGAGGAGATGCCGCAGGTCGACGCCGAGACGCTGGAGCGCTGGCGCGCGCTGACCTACCCGCAACTGGCAGCCGAGGTGCTGGGGCTGTTCGCCACCGACATCCCGCGCGAGGACCTGGCCCGGATGACGGTGAACGCGTATGCCGACTTCCCCGACGAGGTCGTGCCGCTGCGCTCGATCGGCGGCGGCATCACGCTGGTGGGGCTCTCCGAGGGGCCGACGCTGGCTTTCAAGGACATGGCCATGCAGTTCCTGGGTCAGGTGCTCTCCTACGTGCTGGAGCGCAAGGACCAGGTGCTCAACATCGTCGGCGCCACCTCGGGCGACACCGGCTCCGCCGCCGAGCATGCGCTGCGCGGCAAGGATCGCGTGTCGGTGTTCATGCTGTCGCCACAGGGCCGGATGAGCACGTTCCAGCGCGCGCAGATGTACTCGCTCGACGACGCCAACGTGCACAACATCGCCGTCGAGGGCGTGTTCGACGACTGCCAGAACCTGGTCAAGCGCCTCTCCGGCGACCTGGACTTCAAGCACGCGCAGCATCTGGGAGCCGTGAACTCCATCAACCTCGGGCGCATCGCCGCCCAGGTCGTGTATTACTTCTGGGCCTGGCTGCGGGTGACGGATGCCGTGGAGCCGGAGCATCGGGAGGGCTTCGAGGTGTCGTTCGCCGTGCCATCCGGCAACTTCGGCAACATCCTCTCCGGCTTCTTCGCCAGGAGCATGGGCCTGCCGATCCGCCGCCTGGTGCTGGCCGCCAACGAGAACAACGTGCTGGACGAGTTCTTCCGCACCGGCATCTACCGGCCGCGCTCGGCCGCGAACACCTTCGCCACCTCGAGCCCGTCGATGGACATCTCCAAGGCGTCCAACCTGGAGCGCTTCATCCACGCGCTCGTCGGGCACTCCGCATCTGACGTCGTGGATGCCTGGGCCGCGCTGGACCGCGACGGGTTCTTCGACTTCTCCGCCGAGCAGCCGCGGTTCGAGGCCGAGTTCGGCATCGTCAGCGGCACCTCCACGCACGCCGACCGGCTGGCCACGATCCGCTCCGTGAACGAGGAGTCCGGCGAGATCATCGACCCGCACACCGCCGACGGCGTGACCGTCGCACGGCAGTACGTCGAGCAGGACGTGCCGATGCTGGTGCTCGAGACCGCCAAGCCGCAGAAGTTCGCCGAGACCATCACCGAGGCCATCGGCGTGGACCTGGAGTATTCGCCCGAACTGCAGCGGATGCTGGACGCCCCGCAGCACGTGACCGAGATGGCCGACGACGAGCAGGCGCTGCGCGCCTTCGTGGCCGAGCACGCCCTGCACTGATCCGCACAGGGCCCGTGCCCTGCTTGACCCGCGCGGCGCGCCCTGCCTGACCCGCGCGGCGCGAACTGACGATGGCGACCAGGACGAGTCCGATGTCGGTGAGCACTGGGCTGTGGGAGGCGGCGACGCCGAGCGCGGCGCTGACGATCAGCCCGACGCCGATCAGCGGCAGCACGCGGGCGCGCTCGGCCACGGGCGACGACGACGCGAACAGCACCGTGAAAGCACCGGATGCCGCGGTGTACCCGAGTGCGGGCTGGCCGACCAGCGTCATCACGGCGATCGGGACCGCGATGCTGAGCCCCGCCTGCACGCCGATCTGCCAGCGCGGACCGCGCGAGGGTGCGAAGGCGAACAGGCTCACGCTGCCATTCTTTCGCGCTTCCGCACGGCATCCACCTGTTGCACTTCGGGGGCCGACGCGCCAGATGGCGGACGTTTCCCGCGAATCCGTCCGACAGGTGGCGTGTCGGCCCCCGATTCGTAACGGCGCCGACGGCGCGTGCGCGCCGAATAGGCTGAGCGGATGAGCACCCAGCAGCCCGACGGTCGTGTTCGCCCCGGCATCGCCGACCGACTGTCCCGGATGATCCAGCTGCCGACGGTCTCGGCCGAGCTGGAGCAGCGCGGGCATGAGCCGTTCGCCGCGTTCGAGGCGCTGCTGGCCGAGCTGTACCCGCTCGTGCACGAGCACCTGTCGCTGGAGAAGCACACCGATTACGGGCTGCTGTTCCATTGGAAGGGCAGGGATGCGGCATCCGATCCGGTCGTGCTGATGGCGCACTACGACGTCGTGCCGGTGGACGAGTCCGACCCGTGGACGTACCCGCCCTTCGAGGGGCGCATCGCAGACGGGCGCGTCTACGGCCGTGGTGCGCTGGACGACAAGGGCCCGCTGATCGTCGTGATCGAGGCCGTGGAGAACCTGCTTGCTGCAGGCTTCACTCCCGAGCGCGACGTGTACCTGTCGTTCGGCGGCAACGAGGAGAGCTTCGGCACCGCGGCGCTGGCCATCTCGAACGCCTTCCGCGATCGCGGCATCACCCCGTGGCTGGTGGTCGACGAGGGCGGCGCCGTGGTCGACTCGCCGCTGCCGTTCGTGCCGGGCGGAGCCGCGATGATCGGCGTGGGCGAGAAGGGCATCGTCACGCTGCGACTGTCGGCACGGGGTGATGGTGGCCACGCGTCCACGCCGCCGACGCTCACCGCCGTGCGCCGCATCGCCCGCGCCGTGAACCGGCTCGACCCGTCGACGTTCCGCGCTCGCACGCCGAAAGCCGTCAGCCGGATGCTGGCGCAGTTCGCCTCCCGCACGCCCGGCCTTGCCGGGTTCGGACTGAAGCTCCTCAGCCGGATGCCGGCGATCACCGCCGCCGTGTTCTCCCGGCTCGGCGGCGAGCCCGCCGCGCTGGTCCGCACCACGGTCGCCGCCACCATGCAGTCCGGCGGCACGGCCGCCAACGTCATCCCGTCGCAGGCGTCCGCCACGATCAACCTGCGCCTGGCGCTGGGTGAGAACGTCGACGGCACTGTACTGCGCGTGCGCGACCGCATCCACGATCCGCTGGTGGCCATCGAGGTCGTCGACGGTTCGGGACCTTCGCCGGAATCCCCGACGGGCGGGGCTCAGTGGGAACTGCTCGAACAGGCGCTGAGCGTCTCGCATCCCGGCATCCCGGCCACGCCGTACGTGATGATGGCCGCGACCGACTCGCGGCACTTCCACCGCTTCTCACCGGCCGTGTACCGCTTCGCACCGCTGGAGATGACCGCCGCGCAGCGCGCGGCCATCCACGGCGTGGACGAATACGTCGAGATCGACGCGCTGGCACGGGGGGAGCGGTTCCACCGCGCGCTCATCGAGCGACTAGGGTGAACTCACCCGGTACCCGACCGGCCCTGAAGGAGAGGCGCGATGACGCGCACCGTACCCACCCGCGTGACCCTCGGCGCGCTCGCCGGCGTGGTCGGCTTCCTCGCGTTCGTCGAGTTCACCAGCGGCGTGCTGCAGGGCTACTACACTCCCATGCTCAGCGACATCGCCCGGCACCTGGGCATCCACGACGCCGACGTGAACTGGCTGGAGGGTTCGCAGCTCATGCTCTCGGCGCTGGTCGTGCCGGCGTTCGCCAAGCTCGGCGACATGGTCGGGCACAAGCGGATGCTGTTGATCTCGACGGCGCTGACCGCGGCCGCCGCGTTCGTGCTGCCGTTCACGGCATCCTTCGTGGTGTTCCTGGTCGGCTGGGCGCTGATGGGCTTCTACGTCGTGTGGCTGCCGCTGGAGATCGCGCTGATCTGGTCGCGCTCGCGCGCGATGGAGGGGCGGTCGGTCATCACCGCGCGCGCCGCGGGGATGCTGGTGGCGGCGCTGGAGACCGGCGCCATCCTCGGTGCGCTGGCCGGCGGTGCGCTCATCGACATGCTGCCGCTGTGGATCGTACTGCTGGTGCCGGCGGTGCTGATCGTCGTGTGCTTCTTCGTGGTGCTGTTCGGGGTCGAGGAATCGCCTGAACTGACCGGCGGGCGCCTGGACACCACCGGCATCGTGCTCATCTCCCTGGCGCTGATCGCGTTCACCGGCGGGCTCAGCCTGCTGCGTCTGCCGGGAGGCGTGACGAGCTTCTGGTCGTGGGGCATGGTGGTGATCGGCATCCTGCTGGTGATCCCGTTCGTGCGCTGGGAGCTGCGCCATGACGACCCGGTGATCGACGTGCGCATGTTCCGCTCGCCGGCGCTGGGGCCGGTCTTCCTCACCGCGGGCCTGTTCGGTGTGAGCGTGCTGGGCGCGCAGGCGCCGCTGTCGACCTTCGCCCGCACGGATCCGGGTGTGTACGGCTACGGCCTGGGCACCACGGGCTTCGCCACCTCGCTGATCATCGGCATCTACCTGATCGCCATGATCACCGGTGCACTGCTGTTCCCCGTCGTGGCACGCCTGCTGACGCCGCGGGTGACCCTGATCGGCGCCTCCGTGCTGGTCGGCATCGGGTTCCTGCTGTTCCTGCCGCTGCATGGCACGTACCTGCAGGTGATCGTCAATATGGTCATCGTCGGCCTCGGATCGGGGGCGCTGGTGGCCGCTTTGCCGGCGGCCGCGGCATCCGCAGCCCCCTCCACGCAGACCAGCGTGGCGACGGGCCTGACCAACTCGGTCAAGACCGTGGGAGGTGCGATCGCGTCGTGCGTGTTCGGCATCGCGCTGCTCAACGGTGTGGTCGCCGGTGGCGCCTCAGGCACGGCCGGATCGTTCTCCGGCTACATGACCGTGTGGATCGTGTGCGGCGTGACCGCGCTGATCGCCGCCGTGCTGCTGGTCTTCGTGCCCAAGCAGGCGTTCACCGACACCAGGGTCTGAGCACCGCGGGTCTGGGCACCGCGGGTCTGGGCACCGGCATCCGCTGTTACTGGCGCGCACTGTGTCGGCGAGTGCACCGGATGCTGCCGAGCGCACGGCTTGTTCTGGTGAAGTTCCCGTGCACTCGACGAGGTCCCGTGCTCTCGACGGAATGGCTGTGCGGAATCAGCCGATGCCGTTGAGGCTCAGCTGCGCGTCGCGCGCTGCCAGGGCATCGGTGGGGGAGAGTGCAGCACTGCTGACCTTGAGGCCGAGGCCCTCGGCGGTGGCGAACAGACCGCCGGCTTCATGACGGCCGTGCGCACGCACATCCCCTGAGACCTGCATCCGTTCCGCGATCGTGGGTCCGGCTGCTGGCCGTGACCGACAACATGTTCGCCCTCGACGGCCGTCGAGGGCACGAGATCGTGCACGTGTTCGCGATACGCAGTGAGGAGCTCGAACGGATGCCGTTGGATGAGCGCCGTAAGAACATCGACAGCCGTTCGACCGCGGGATGGTGGCGACTGGATGAACTCGGCGAAGGAAAGTTGCCGTTCTACCCGGAGGGGATCCTCGAGCTCGCGCGCGGACTCGCTTGACTGCTACTGATCCCGGTCCAGACCAAAGGTGTTCTTCACCAGGGCGCGCACGTCTCGGTCGATTCCGTCGATGCGCTTGTCGATCCCGTCGATGCGTCTGTCGACGGCGTCGAATCTGACATCGACGGCGTCGAATCTGGCATTCATCGCCTCGAACCGCGCGTTCATCTCGCCGCGCAGGCCGCCGATCTCACCTCGCATCTCGCCACGCAGACCGCCGATCTCGGCGCGGACGACGCGCAGGAACAGCGTCGAGACGATCGTGAGCATGCCGCCCATGAGCGTGACGAACGATCCGATCATCGCCCACGTCTGCGCCTCGTTCATGAACAGCATCTCCTCATCGTCGCACCGTTGCATCGAGGATGCCCCCGTGTGCGGACACCACATGCCCTGATGCCCAGGGATTGTGGATAACTCCCTCGAAGGCGCCGATTGTGGAGAGTAGTGTGCCGGATGCTGCCGATATCCGGCACAGGCATCCGTCGCCGGTTACTGCGGGCGGTTCGCGGAGATCATCCAGCTCACGCCGAAGCGGTCGACCAGCATCCCGAAGCGGTCGCCCCAGGATGCGTCCTCGAACGGCATCATCGGGGTGCCGCCCGATGCCAGCCCGTCCCAGATCTCCTGGGCGCGGTCGGCGTCATCGGTGCTGATCGAGACGGAGACGCCCTGCGGCGCCTGGTACTCCATGCCGGTCGGGGTGTCGGAGCCGGCGAGCACCATGCCGTCGTCGGTCGAGAGCCAGGAGTGCATGATCTTGCCGGCGTCGGCAGGATCCTGCGGCATGTCGGGGAACATCGAGAATTCGACGAGGTCGAGGGTGCCGCCGAGCACCGACTGGTAGAACGTCATCGCCTCGCGCGCGTTGTCGCGGAACGAGAGATAGGGGGTCAGAGTCGCCATCGGTTCGCCTTCCGATCGGATGCCGGGTTTCTCCCGACTCGGTACAGTCTGCGTCCGGCCACCGACATCGGCAAGAGATTCTCAGGAGTCGGAGGATTCTCTCGGCGGGTTGTGCACGAACTCCAGCCGGATGCCGCTGGAATCCTCCACGAATGACGCGTAGTAGCGGGCGCTGAACCGCGGGTAGAGCTTGGGGTCGCGCGCCGCCGTCCATCCGGAATCCATCGCCACGCGATGCAGCCGGTCGACCTCCTCGCGGGAGCCGACGCTGAACGCCAGATGCTGCCAGCCCGCTTCGCCGTGCCGGTGCGGAGACGCATCCGCATCGTCGCGGATGGGGAAGATGATGATCTCGGTCTCGTCGCCGTTGTCCCACGAGATGCCGTGGGGCGCCTCGATGCCGAGCGTGTAGCCGAGCGCGGTGAGCACCGGGTGGAACTGTCGCCTGCCCTGCTCGAGGTCCAGGACGGAGATGCCGAGGTGGTCCAGAAGAGCCATCCGCCCATCCTGCCGCACGGCCGGCGGATCGGCGATTCGGATCAGCGGTTCCGGTGATCCTCCGGCGCCAGCCGCGGCCCGCGACGCGGCTCCGGGATGCCCTCGGCGAAGATCAGCCGGATGATGCGCTGACGGTGCCCGGCCCACGGCTCCAGCAGCGCCAGCATGCCGACGTCGTCGGTGCGGCTGCCGGTGAGCGCGTACCCCACCTCGTGCGCGAGATGGAAGTCTCCGACGCTGACGGCATCCGCATCTCCCAGGGCGCGGATGCGGGTCTCGGCCGACGTCCACGGTCCGATCCCCGGCAGGCTCGTCAGGATGCGGTCACGAGCATTCCCGTCGGAAGCGGTGAGCACGGCGCGGTGGATGCTGGCGCCCCGCGCCGCCGAGCGGATGATGGTGCGTGCCTGCGGCGGCTGGACACCCGCGCGATGCAGGACCCAGGACGGAATCGTGCGCCAGACGTCGGCCGGGGGAGCGGCGAACATCGGCCGCGGTGTCGGCCCCGGTGCCCGCTGCCCGAAGCGGGAGACGAGATGCCGCCAGGCGCCGAAAGCCTGCATGCCGGTGACCTTCTGCTCGAGGATCGCGCACATCAGCGCATCCAGCACGCGCCCGGTGCGGGCCATGCGGATGCCGGGATGGCGCCGCGCGATCTCCGCCAGCCCTGGATGTGACGAGACATCGAACCCGGAGAGGTCGTCATCCACGCCGCACAGCGCCGGCACCTGGTCGAGGGCCTCGCCGGCGCCAGGGCCCCACGCCGCGGCATGCACGCCATCGGAGGCCTGCCGCAGGCAGAGGGTCGCGATGCCGGCATCCGTTCGGAACGCCATCCAGAGCCGGCCGCGATCGGCGACCATCGTCGGGTCGGTTCCACCGCGGCGCAGCATCCCCACGGTCGCCACGAGGTCCAGCGGATGCTCGGGCCGGTATACGGACTCGCGAGCCACCGCGGCGGCGGGCTCTGCGGCATCCGTCATGGTCATACCGAAACCCTACGCGGGCCTTCTGACATCCCCTCGCGCACCGTGGCTCGCGCTGCTGTTCTCGACGGTTCCCGGTGCTCGCGCTGCTGTTCTCGTTCACAGCGACGCATATCTGCGCAGCGCCGGTCGAGAACTGCAGCGCGGGACTGGGATGCGGAGAACTGCAGCGCGGGACTGGGATGCGGAGAACTGCTGCGCGGGACTGGGATGCGGAGAACTGCTGCGCGGGACCGGGATGCTGAAAAGCTGCACCGAGGGCGGCGGAAGTGCCGATCCGAAGGTCAGAAGCGGTCGGGCGAGGGGGTGCCGTGGCCGTAGCGGATGGTGACGTCGGCGTGGCGGTCGAAGCGGTAGCCGACGCCGCGCACGGTGCGCACGATGTCCTCGTGGCGGCCGAGCTTGGCGCGCAGGCGGCGCACGTGCACGTCGATGGTGCGCTCGCCGGGGGCGTCCTCCTCGGAGGATGCCTGCCACAGCGCCGAGACCAGCTCGCTGCGCTCGATGGTGCGGCCCTCGCGCAGCACCAGGTACTGCAGCAGCTCGAACTCCTTGTAGGTGAAGGCGGCGGACTCGCCGTCCAGCAGCACGCGCTTGCGGGAGATGTCGACGACGACGCCGGCATCCTCGTCCTTCTCCTCCTCGACGGCGGCGTGCGCGCGGGCGATGGCGCCGGGCTCGTGCAGGGCGAG
>NZ_CALBRW010000018.1 GCF_937927635.1 uncultured Microbacterium sp. | reverse complement strand
GACGGGGCATGATTCATCCTCCCAAAAGAAGCGGAACCAAACCCAGGACGAATCAGCACAGAACCTGGAACGGTTCAAGGTGGAACGGCCGTATACCGTGCTGGCGGACTTCAACGAGTTCCTGTCCTCGGTCCGTATCGGTGTCAACACTCCGAGAACAAGCTCGATCTCGGCAGGCTCTGGATGAACATCCCTCTCAATACCTCGATCCAGAGGTGAGCCGGCCGCGGCGGCAGCGGCGTGTTCGCGACGTCACCAGGGCGATGACGTCAGAGGTGCGCGCGGCGAGTGTCTTCAGCCGTCACGTTCACTTGGTTGTGGGGTTGCACTCCGGGGGCTTCGGAATGTACGCCGAGCGTCTAGTGATGTGCTGAACGCGACCAAGTCGTCCTCGATGAGGAATCCTGCCATCGCGACTGTGCCGTCTTCACCGATTCGTATCTCGACCCGATTAGGCGTATCCGCGGGGTCGTAGTCAGCGTACCGGGACGTGAGGTTGATGAATCGCTGGTTCGTCGAGCCAACGAGGGCGCGTCGATCTTCTGGAAGGTCGGCGATGTAGGGCCCGTCGATAAGTAGGTCGACCGCGGCGATGAGCTCGGCGGCGTCACCGTCTTGTTCAAGAGACTCGCGCGTGTAGCCGGTGAAGCAGATGACGCCCAAACCAAGACGTCTTGCGCTGCGCGCGAGAGAAGCACATGCGGCCGCCTGGTCGAATGGCTCGCCACCGAGAATGGTGAGACCCTCGACTCCCGCTTCGAGGGCATCCAAGACGATCTTCTCAGGGTCGACGGAATTACCTCCGCGAGTGTTGAACAGATGCGGATTGATGCAACCATTGCAACGGATGCTGCACCCCTGCACCCAGATTGCCGTGCGTAGTCCGGGGCCCTCAGCTGAAACACCGTGGAGCACGCGGCTGACACGAAGCTGGAGATCAGAACTCAAGTCTGCGTCCGGTTGCCGGTGCCGAGGGCGCCGTGGCTTGCGGGACGGCGATGAGCCTGTCGTAGATGCTGGCGAGCACGTGTGGTTGAACATCAGCGGCAGTGACGAGATCTGCGGGGCTGGCGAAGCCACCGATGCGCTCACGGATGGCGATGATGCGGTCTGCCCAGGCAAGGTCGAGCCCCGGCAACGCAGCCAACTGGTCTCGAGTCGCGGTGTTGAGGTCTACCTGGGATGGTGTGGTAGCCGGGGCAGGGTGCGAGGCGCCCGAGGTTGTTCGGGCCGCAGGCGCCTGTTGTGCCGAAGCGGCGGTGTCGAGCTGCGGAGGAGTTGCGGGAACCGCTCGAGGAGTCAGGGAGGAGGCGCTCGTGGGAGGGGAAAGATGTAGCGCGTTATCCAAGGCTACCGTGGGAGATGAAAGCGCCGTGGGGATGGTCATGACGCTACTCTCGGCAGTTGCGGTAGCGGTGGCGTACCAGGGCCTCGCACGGACCCTACTGTGGTTGGCACGCCAAACGAGCCATTTTCGGTTGACGAACCACTGCGCGACAGCAGCGTTACCGATCCAGACGACTAGTAGCACGAGGAAGAGAATTGTGTTGTAGGTCGACCACGGCTGTGGGGTTACGTCCCCCTTCGCAAGGGTGTGGCCGACTGCTGCGCTTGCGGCCTGTTGGATCGAGGACATCATGATCATCGACGTCAAGCCGAAAGCGAAGAACGCGGCGGCTGTCACGATCCACTTCCAACTCCGTGCTTTTATCCCAATGATCAGGTAGCCCACCCATGCCGCCCACGCAAATGGAAACCAGCCCCAGAGCATCCAGATTCCATGGGCCATGCGCCACTTTCGGCTACACAGCAGTTCCTCGGGAGTGCTCATGCTCGGTCCTCCAGTCGCGAGTCGGCTTCCAGATTCAGTTTGGCACGCGGCACAGAACCCGAGAATTCAGGAGTCGGCTTTGAGTCGGCCACCTCCGCGTGAAGAATTTGGCGCAACTGGTCGATTGCGCTGAGGCAATTGGGCCCGGGCGTCCCGCTCGCCTCGGCATTGATTGTTCCGTCGGGAAGTATCGAGACCGTCAGCCTCCGAACCATTACTCCAGCTCCTCGAAGACGTAGTTGAGCGACCCGTCATCTTCGTACTGCTCAACCATCCGGAAGCCAAGTTGTTGCGCGCGCTCCACGACTAATGACGCCGTCTTTACCTGAGCGATGTGCCCGACCTCGGCGTCGAGTTCGCCAAGCATCGACTTCGTAGCGTTCTCGTCGCCATCTGCGCGTCCGAGGAACAAGTCGCCGACCTTCTGAAAGGTGACCGCGCCCCACTTGCCCGTGCCGGTGAGGCGATCAGCGGACTGCGTTGTCACGGTGATCCCGATGGCCGCTAGTGCCTCGATGAGAAGCGGCATCTGCATCACGCGGGTTGCTTTGCACTTCTCGCAGAGATCGATCGAACGCGACTCCTTCGCCCAGGTCGCGACGGCTCCGTATGCGGCGATACCGAGTGGTATCAGCAATACTTCGATACTCATGTCCGTGCCTTAAAACTCTATTGCGCGTCCGCCGCGCCACGATGAGACGTCGTTAGGATCACTCGGGGCGTCAGACTCATACTTGTCACGCGCGGCCTCGGAGGTCGCCGAGACTGCTCGTCGTCCGGCCCACTCCCTAATCCGCGTGATCTGCTCTGCTTGCGTCACTGATAGTGGAACCGTCTGACCGATCGTTCGGAGAATGTCCTCCTTGTTCACCGCGCGCCGTTCGGCGAACGCGTCGAAGCACCCACTTATGACGGCCTGGGCAATCTCAGCACCGGAGAAGCCCTCGCTCATCGCAGACAGCTCGGTGAGGATTGGCTTCGTGACGTCCAGCTCGCCGCCGGCCTTCGAAGGTGACGCGAGGTGTTTGCTGAGATGAAGGCCCCAGATCGATTCGCGCTCAGCTGCCGTCGGCAGGTCGACGAAGAAGATCTCGTCGAATCGTCCTTTGCGAAGAAACTCAGGAGGGAGTGCGTCGATCTTGTTTGCCGTCGCGATGACGAACACGGGACTTTTCTTCTCCTGCATCCAGGTGAGGAAAGTGCCGAACACTCGCGAACTCGTGCCTGAGTCGCCGCCTCCGCCGGACGAAGAGCCGAAGCCCTTTTCGATTTCGTCGATCCACAGAATTGAGGGGGCGACTGCCTCCGCCAGTTTCAGTGCATTTCGCATGTTCTGTTCACTCGAACCGACTAGACCAGAGAACACGCGGCCTACGTCGAGACGCAGCAGCGGAAGGCCCCATTGGGATGAGACTGCAGAGGCGGTGAGACTTTTTCCACAGCCGGGGACGCCTGTGATGAGCAGTCCCTTTGGAGCTGGGACCGTCCACTCCGCTGCTTCTGGTAACCATGCACCGTCACGCTTCAGTAACCAGTTCTTGAGGTTGTCGAGTCCGCCAATGTCTCCGAGGCCGCCGACCGGTGGAATGAATTCCAGCAGGCCCGACTTGCGGATGGTCTGACGCTTCTCTTCCAAAATTAGTGCGATGTCATCAGCGTTGAGGATCCGGTCAGAGACAATCGCGCGTGCGAACGCATTCTCCGCCTCTCCAAGCGTCAGACCCTGAGCGGCCTGGATCAGCCGTTGCCGGTCCGCATCACTGAGGTCGACATGGATTGCATCACGGTTGGCGGCGAGAAACGTGTCCAGTTCGTCGGATATTTCTGCACCGTTGGGAAGCGGGAGGTCGACGACGGTGACGACCTTCTCAAGATCGATGGGAAGGCTGAGACCTGGCGCTACCAGGATCAGCGTGTGTGCTACGGGGCCGCTCTTGAAAGCAGTTGCGACGTCAAGGATGGCTCGTACGAGTCCGGGTTCTGCAGGACGACCGTTTGCCCCGAGCTGGTGATGCGTGTCTTGGAACACGAAGATCGAAGGTTCAGTGACCTTCATCGCCTCAAGCAGTGCCTCTTCGGGTAGTACGCGGCTGCTCGGCGCACCGCCACGAAGGTGTAGACCGCTTGTGAGCGTGTACGTTCGCACGGCTCGACCTCGGGGGATGCTGCCCTCGGCGAGAATCCTGTCGACGGCGTCGAGAACGCGATCTGGCTCGGGCGTTTCAATCAATAGTACTGGGTTTCGAGCTCGGATCAACTCGGTCAAGGTCCGCTGGAAGCCGGAGAGCGCTGTCGAGGTCACCTGAAGCCTTCCTGCCGCAGTGGCGGACTTGAACTATTGGTGTGGTCAGTTTGCCACAGTCGGCAAAGCGCCCGGGGCCTACAAGTTTGATCCCGAGCGCGGACGTGACGCTTGAAATCAGAGGATGACGGTGGAGCGGCCGTGCACGATCACACGGTCCTCGGCGTGCCACTTCACGGCGCGCGCCAGCACGTAGCGCTCGACGTCGGCGCCGCGCTGCTGCAGGTCGGCGGCCGATTCGGCGTGCGTGACGCGGGTGACGTCCTGCTCGATGATGGGCCCCTCGTCCAAGTCGGCCGTGGCGTAGTGCGCGGTAGCGCCGATGAGCTTGACTCCGCGCTCCTTGGCGCGCGCATACGGATTGGCGCCCACGAAGGCCGGCAGGAACGAGTGGTGGATGTTGATCACCGGCACGCCGAGCCGCTCGATGAAGTCGTCGGTGAGGATCTGCATGTAGCGCGCCAGCACCACCAGGTCGACGTTGCCCTGCAGCAGCTCGAGCTGACGCTCCTCCATCTCGGCCTTGGCATCCTCGCCCGTGCCGCGGGGGATGTGCACGAACGGCACGCCGAACGAGCGCACCGGCTCGGCGAGGTCCGGGTGGTTGGAGATCACCATCTCCACGTCGATGTCCAGCTCACCGCGCTGGGTGCGCCACAGCAGCTCCATCAGGCAGTGGTCGTACTTCGAGACGAAGATCGCCACGCGCTTGCGTCTGGCAGTGTCATGCAGTGACCACTCCATGTCGAACCGGCCGGCCACCTCGGCGATCGACGCCTCCAACGCGGGCCGGTTCGCCTCGAATCCCTCCAGATGGAACACCGTGCGCTGGAAGAAGCGCCCGCCGTGCGCATCGGTGGAGTGCTGGGCCAGCGAGATGATGTTGGCTCCGTGCGATGCCAGCACCCCGGCGACGGCCGAGACGATCCCCGGCTGGTCGTCGCAGGCGATGAGAAGGCGCGCGGTGTCGGTCTGCAGCATGGAGGCTCCTAGGGTGTGTGCCTCGATTCTGCCCTTCCTGGCGGATGCGAGCCAATCGTTACCCTGGGAGCATGACCGTTCTCGCGCTGCTTGAGGACACGCGGCGTCGCCTTGCCGGCGCCCCGAAGGAGGGGCTGGGGATACTGCGCACCCCCCGCTGGCGCAAGGAGCGCATCGTGCGGGCGGGGGAGGCCTGGCACCTGGGCGTGCTGCTGCTCACGGATGACGGGGTGCTGGCCACGGGGGAGATCCTGCGTGCCTCTGAGGAGGTGCGCCGCGGGTACACGGCCATCGCCTCGCGGGCCAGGGCTGAGCGCCGCGCCGCGGCCTTCCGGGGCGGCTTCGCCGAGGGCGAGGTCGTGCACCTGGACTGGCAGGAGCTGGACGCCGCCGCGGTGGACGCGGGTGCGGCATCCGGCCCGCTGTTGCTGCACGGTGGTGAGCCGGCGGTGCTGTGGTCGCACACCGGGGTCCCGGTGCCGCTGGCGGGCTACCTGGACGAGAAGATCGCGCTGCTGCGGGGTTGATCAGCCGAGCAGCCCGGGGAATCGGCGCAGCAGGTCGGCGCCGTCGACAGACGATGCCAGCACCCGATCCGCGGTGGCCGTGTACGCGTCGGGGTCGAAGTAGCCGGACGCCCGGTACACCGCCATCCGATCGGCGAAGTCCTGCGGGGATGCCTCGGGATGGAACTGCGTGGCATACAGGTGGTCACCCACGCGGAACGCCTGCACGGGGCAGGCATCGTCGGTGGCCAGCAGCACGGCTCCGGGCGGGGGAGCCGCGGCCGACTCCTTGTGCGCGGTGAACACGGTGAACTCCGGGCCGCTCGGCCCGAACAGCGGATCGGCCGCCCCTTCGGCGGTGAGCCAGATGCGCGCGGCCTGCACACTCTCCGGATGATCCAGGGTGACCTCGCCGCCCAGCATCCGCGTCACCACGCCGATGCCGTAGCAGGTGAACAGCGCCGCCGCGGCGCCGGACAGGGCGCGGGCGGCGATGCGCTCCAGGTCGTGCTCCACATCCCGCTGCGTCTCGGACGGGTCGGCATCCGTCACGTTGAACGGCGATCCGCCGATCACGAACCCGCCGTACTGCTCCCACTCCACGGTCTGCAGCGACGCGTGCAGCAGATCGAGGCGGTGCAGGTTCGGGATGCCGAGATCGCGCGCGAACGAGCGGTGCTCGGCATCCGCAGCATCCCGCTCGGGACGCACGCAGACGTACAGCACCGAGGACATGCAGTGAGTCTATTCGGCGGATTTGCCCCGAACCGGGAATAGGGGACATCATGTGACGTTGAAGTTGACAGAAGTACGCTCAAGTTTGAGAGGAAACGATAATGGCCAACGACTTCAACGAGGCGGGCTCGGGATCGTTCGACGACTTCCTCGCCCGTTACCTCGCCGGCGAGCAGGGCCGTCAGGGACGCTCGATCGATCTCAGCCGGTTCCTCACCGCCCGCACCCAGGGCATCCTGCAGCGCGCGGGCCGCTTCGCGCTCGAGCGCGGCCAGACCGAGCTCGACGCGCTGCACATCCTCCGCATGATCGTCGAGGACGAGGGCGTCGCCCGCGTGATCCAGCGTCTGGGCATCGACCCCGCCGTCGTCGCGCAGGCCGCCGAGGCACGGCTGCCTGAGGCCCGCGACGCGGCCGACAGCGATGCCGCCAGCCTGACGCCCAGCGCCAGCCGGGCGCTGTTCCACGGCTACCAGGTCGCGCGCTCCTCCGGGTCGACGTACATCGACCCCGAGCACGTGTTCTTCGCCCTGGTGATCGGCCAGGACTCCGCCGCGGGCCAGGTGCTGGCTCGTGCCGGCGTCACCGCGGAGGGCGTCACGCAGGTGCTGCGCGGCGAGCCCGTACCCGCGGGCGTCCGCCCGCAGACCGAGGGCGCCGAGAACCCGGCATCCGAGACGCCGATGCTCGACAAGTACGGACTGGACCTCACCGCCCGCGCCCGCGAGGGCGCGCTGGATCCCGTGATCGGCCGCGAGACCGAGATCGAGCAGACCATCGAGATCCTCAGCCGCCGCACCAAGAACAACCCGGTGCTGATCGGCGAGGCCGGCGTCGGCAAGACCGCGATCGTCGAGGGCCTGGCCCGCGCGATCGTCGACGGTCAGGTACCCGCGCAGCTGAAGGGTCGCCGGGTGATCGCGCTCGACCTGCCCGGCATGCTCTCCGGCACCCGCTACCGGGGCGACTTCGAGGAGCGGATGACCAAGACCATGGATGAGATCGCTGCGCACAAGGGCGAGATCATCGTGTTCGTCGACGAGCTGCACACCGTCGTCGGCGCCGGGGGATCCGGCGAGAGCGGCGGCATGGACGCCGGCAACATCCTCAAGCCGCGCCTGGCGCGCGGTGACCTGCACCTGGTCGGCGCGACCACGCTCAACGAGTACCGCCGCATCGAGAAGGATGCTGCACTGGAGCGCCGGTTCCAGCCGGTGAAGGTCGCCGAGCCGTCCATCGAGGACGCCGTGCGGATCCTGCAGGGACTGAAGTCGGCATACCAGCAGCACCACGAGGTGACGTACACCGACGAGGCCCTTCGCGCCGCCGTCGAGCTCAGCGCGCGGTACCTGCCCGATCGGGTGCTGCCCGACAAGGCCATCGACCTGGTCGACCAGGCCGGCGCCCGGCTGCGCCTGCGGCTGGGAGTGGCGACCGACGTGGGCGCCCTGATGTCGGCCCTGGCCGACCTGGAGGCGCAGAAGAACGCCGCCGTCGGCGCCGAGCACTACGAGGAGGCGTCGCGCGTGCGCGACGAGATCGCCGCCGTGCAGGCGAAGATCGACGAGGCCGGCACGTCCGTCGGCACCCCGGTGGATGCCGTGGTCGACGAGGCGCAGATCGCCGCCGTGATCTCCCGCGCCACCGGCATCCCGGTCAGTCGCCTGACCGAGACCGAGCGGACTCGCCTCGGCGACCTGGAGCACGATCTGCACGCCCGCGTGATCGGGCAGGACGACGCCGTGGCGGCGGTCGCCCGGTCCGTGCGCCGCAGTCGTACCGGCATGGGCGATGCCCGTCGTCCGGTCGGATCGTTCCTGTTCCTCGGCCCCACCGGTGTCGGCAAGACCGAGTTGGCGAAGGCCCTGGCCGACCGCCTGTTCGACGACGAGAACGCCGTGATCCGCTTCGACATGAGCGAGTTCGGCGAGCGTCACACCGTGTCGCGCCTGGTCGGCGCCCCTCCGGGATACGTCGGCTACGACGAGGCCGGTCAGCTCACCGAGCGCGTGCGCCGCAACCCGTACTCGATCGTGCTGTTCGACGAGATCGAGAAGGCGCACCCCGACGTGTTCAACCTGCTGCTGCAGGTGCTCGACGACGGGCGCCTGACCGATGGTCAGGGCCGCACGGTCGACTTCCGCAACACGGTGATCGTGATGACCTCGAACCTCGGTTCGGAGTTCCTGGCCTCGCGGTCGGGCGCGCTGGGGTTCGTCGCGTCGCGCGATGCTTCGGGCTTCTCCTCGCAGGAGGACCTGAAGGCCCGGGTGATGGGCAAGCTGCGCGAAGCCATGCGGCCGGAGTTCCTGAACCGGATCGACGAGATCGTGATCTTCCAGAAGCTGTCCCGCACGGAGCTGGACGAGATCGTGCGGCTGATGCTGCGCGAGACGTCGGCCCGGCTGGCGGGTCGCGAAGTGTCGTTCGAGGCGACGGATGTCGCGGTCGCCTGGCTCGGCGAGCACGGCTACGAGCCCGAGTACGGCGCTCGTCCGCTGCGGCGGCTGATCCAGCGCGAGGTCGAGGATCGCATCGCCGATCTGTTCGTGGACGGCTCGCTGACTGACGGCGGTCGCGTGATCGTCGATGCCGCCGACGGCGCGCTCCTGGTCACGGCACCCGCCCCGCTGGCCGCCGCGGCCTGACCTTCGTGTGGCTCGAATGGCCGCCTCGCCGACAGTGAGGCGGCCATTCGCGACCCACGAGTCGGAGCGCGCTACCGCGACGAGTTCGCCGTGCGGCCCCGCACGATACCGACGAACGCCTCGACGTCGGGGGTGGTCGCGTCGCGCGGCCACGCCAGTACGACCGTGGAGATCGGACCGTCGGCGAGCGGCCGGTAGTCGGCATCCTTGCGCTTGTGCAGTCGCGCCAACGACATCGGAACGACCAGGATGCCCGTGCCCGAGGCGACCGTGGCCACGGCATCCTCCGTGGTCGGGATCGTCGGGAAGCTCGGCGCGACGGTCGGCAGATCCAGCGACCCCAGGACGTCGTCGCCGGGCGTGATGAGCACCTCGCCGGTCAGGTCGCCGGCGGTCAGCTCGTCAACCGCCATCAGGTGCGAGTCCTTCGCGGCGACGACCACTGGCACCTCGTCGTACAGCGGGATCACGTGCAGATCGCCCGGGCGCTCCAGGGGCAGGCGCACCAGCGCCAGGTCCACATCATCGATGCCCTCGCGCTGCTCGGCGAAGCTCAGCGGCACGAGTTCGAGCTCGACGTGCGGCATCCGCTCCTTCCAGATGTCGATCCACTTGCCGGGCGTCGTGCCGGGCACCAGCCCCAGGCGCAGGACGCGCGGTTCTTCGGGGGTTGGGAGCGGCGCCTGCTTCTTGACGGGCTTGCGATGCACCGGCTTCTGCTGCGTCTGCTTCTTCGACGCCGGCCTGCCGGGGCGCGGGCGTGCGGGGCGGCGCCGGGCGTTCTTCATGGGGTTCAGCGTATCGGCGCCGGGTTCGGGAGCGCTGAGAACCGGAAGGCAGCTGAGAACCGGAAGGAATCCGCCCGAATCGTCCGGTTCTGGGACGTCTTCCGATTCTCGGATGCCGGTGAGTAGAGCGGATGCCGGTGAGCGGAGCGGATGCCGGTGAGCGGAGCGGATGCGGCGGAGCGGGCGCGCTGGGAGCCTCAGCCCGCGCGGCGGATGGCCACGCAGCACTGTCCCGCGTGAGGCTCACCGCTGGCACGCAGGTGCGGGCAGTCCAAGCCCTCGAGGATGCCGCCGATCAGCGACAGGTTGGCCGAGCACACCAGGTCGGTGTGCTCGCGGGCCAGGGAGTCGAAGGGGCAGTTGGCGAGCGTGAGCGCGCCGTCCTGCTCGTGCGGCTCGAAGCCCTGCGCGGCCAGCACCGCGGCCACGCGGCCCAGGTCGTCGGGTTCGGTCTCCGCAGGAGCGGATGCCGCGATCTCGTGCCCCTCGTCGCGCGCGACCTCGGCGACCGCATCGTTCAGGGACGTGCCGCCTTCGCCGGCGCGCTCGATGGCGCCTGCCAGCAGATGGCCCACGAGGTCGTAGCGGCGCTCTGGGAGCGACACGGAGATGGTGGTCGCTGCCCGGTGGTACAGCTTGGACGGACGGCCCGCTCCGGGGCCGGTGCGGCCGGACAGCCGGCGGAACTCGGTCTCCAGCAGACCCGCGTCGACGAGCTTGTCCAGGTGGAAGCGCGCCATGTTGGGGGAGATCCCCACGGCCTTGGCCGCCTCCTCGCGACTGACGGGCTCGGTCTGCTGGGAGACGTGCTCGTACAGCGCTCGCCGGGTGTCGTCGGCGAGCGCTCCGATGCTCGATGCCTGTGCGGTGATGTCCATGATCAACCTTCTAAAAGAAGAACGTCTTGCATTTAGAACTGGATGCTTCTATGTTCAATAGTAACTTCTTTTAGAAAGGATGGCTCGGAGATGAGCACGCGGAGTGAGGCACGACCAGTGGTGACGCAGAATTATCAGCATCTCGCGTTCCTGCTGCTGAGGACGGTCTTCATCGTGGCGCCGATTCTGTTCGGCCTCGACAAGTACGTCAGGGTACTGACGTCCGACTGGGAGCGGTATCTGGCTCCGTGGATGCATGAGATGGTCGGCATGAGCGCTCCCACGATGATGCTCATCGTGGGAGCCATCGAGATCATCGCCGGCATCCTGGTCGCCATCGCCCCGCGCCTGGGCGGCCTGGTGGTGGCTGTGTGGCTACTGGGCATCATCGTCAGCCTGGTCAGCGTCGGCGGCTACCTCGACATCGCCCTGCGCGACTTCGGGCTGCTGGTTGCGGCCCTGGCGCTCTTCCTGCTCGCCACCGGCGAGGGGTACGGCTGGCTGCGACGCCGCAGCTGACAGAGCTCCGCGCGGGGGCGCGGAGCGCGCATGGGGACACGCGCAAGGAACGGCGGTGGTTCAGGTGCTCTGACCACCGCCGTTCTGCATGCTCGGGCAGGTTCCGACAACCGCGGTGCCCGATTCGTGGCGCTGCGGGCCCGTGACCGATAGCATCCGAACATGTCGGGGCGAGCGTGGATCGTGATCGGCGCGATCATCGCCGTGATCGTGGCGGTGGGAGCAGTCGGCGGGATGCTGAGCCTGAGACCGGATGCCGGTGACGCCGCACCCACGGCATCCGCGCCGTCGGCGAGTCCGACGGCGGAAGAATCCTTCGCACCGTTGACGGTCGCGCAGGAGTTGGCGGTCGATGCGGCGCGCTCGTCCCTGGGGTCGCTCGGTGTCTCCCGCAGGGGGCTGGTGCAGCAGCTCGTCGAGGTCGGCTACTCCACTGAGGATGCCGAACTCGCGGTCGACCGCATCGACGCGCACTGGAAGAATGAGGCCGCAACGGCCGCGAACAGGCACCTCAACACCGGCTCGTTCACTTCGAGCGAGCTGCGCAATCAACTCTCGTTCGAGGGCTTCGCCGAGCTGGAGATCGACTACGCGCTCGCCGCGGTGGGCCGCTGACTCACCTGCTCTGACGGATCAGGCCGCCAGCCACAGCCCCTTCGGGTCGGTGGCGATGCGCAGCCCCGCGGCCACGGTCTCGTCGTCGCCGATGCGGGCGCCGCGGGCGATGCGCGCCCCCGGCCCGATGTCGGTGCGGACGCCGATGTGCGCGCCGTCGCCGATCACGGCCCCCTGGCCGATGTGCGCATGCGCGTCGATGTAGGCGTTCTCGCCCACCACGGCATCCGAATCGACCCACGCGCCGCGGACGATGCGCGCGCCGGCGCCGATCTTCGCCCCGGGTTCGACATAGGCCCCGGCTTCGATGAGTGCCTTGGGGTTCACCTTCGCGCCGTGCGCGACAAGGCCACGACCGTTGGCGTGCTTGCGATAACGCAACGTGGAGCCCTGGTCGTCCTCGATGTCGATGTAGTTCTTGCCCACGATTCCTCCCGTGTCCGGAGACCTCCGGATATAGCTACAACCACGGGACGGGGGATTTCATTCCCCCTGTGGAAAGGATGCCCTAACCTGTCTCACCGCTGGCAGCTCGGGCACCAGAACGTGACGCGCTCGAGGGTGGGATCCGCGCCCAGCGAGCCGGTCCGGATCGGCGTTCCGCAGCGCCGGCAGGGGCGGTTCGCGCGCCCGTGCACCCAGTCCGTGAAGCCGCGCCGGGCGTCGCCGGTGAAGGTGCGGTCGATGCGGTCGCGGTTGGCGCGGATGGTGCGCGCACCGAGGTCGATGAGGGCTGCCACGTCGACCTCTGGGGCAGGCGTGGTCGGCAGGATTCCGCGCAGGAACAGCAGTTCGGCGGCGTACTCGTTGCCGAAGCCTGCGACGTTGCGCTGATCGAGCAGGGCGACATGGATGCTGCGGGTGTCGGCGCTCAGGCGGCGCACCGCCTCGGCGGGATCCCACTCGTCGGAGAGCGGATCCGGACCGAGATGACCCACCAGTTCGTGCTCGTCGCGGGTGGCGACGATCTTGATCTCCGCGATGTCGACTCCGACCGCATCCCGAGCCTGCGTGCCGACGATCGCGCGCGTCCTGAACGCCGGGTGCCGCCACCGCTCGCCCGGACGGTACAGGCGCCACGAGCCGTCCATGCGCAGATGGGAATGCAGCGTGCGCGTGCCGATGCGCATGAGGATGTGCTTGCCGCGCGGCACCACCTCGTGCACGGTCTCGCCGGTCAGATCGACCGTTGCGGCCTGTGGCACGCGCAGCTCGAAGCGGGTCACCACGTGGCCGCGCAGCGCCTGATCCAGCCGTCGGGCGGCCTGGAAGACCGTGTCGCCCTCAGGCACGGGCGACTCCGTTCCCGAGAAGGTCGCGGGCCAGCAGCGTGGAGCCTGCGACGGCGGTCGGCATGATGATCACCGCTCCCAACGGCACCATGAAGCACAGCTGCGCCGCGACGCCGAAGCCCAGCATCCGACTCCTCCGCGACGCGAGCATCCGCGAACGCGTGCGGCTGTCGATGTCGCGCGCATTCAGCGCGCGGCCGGTGAGCTCGCGCGCCAGGAGCCGTCCGGTCAGCAGCAGGCTGATCACCGTGGCCAGGGGAGCGCCGACCAGCGGGATGAAGCCGAGGATCAGAGCGATGAGGGCCACGAGGATGCCCCGCAGTACCAGCCGGATGCTCTCGCCCAGCGCCACGCGCAGACCGCCGTCTCCGGCGGGGACGTCCCCGCCGAGGTCGTTCTCGACGGCCCGCCAGATGCGCTGGTAGAACGGGTCGCCGATCAGCAGGGCGAGAGCGGTGAAGACGACGCTTGCCAGCGCGGCTGAGCTGACGACGATCACGATCCCGATGGCGATGCGCAGGGCGGTCGCCCAGCCCGCGTTCCAGGAGTCCGCGAAAGGTGTGATCCAGGTCGTGATCGGTCCGAGCGACGCCCACAGCGGAATGAGCACGGCCGCCAGCAGCACCAGCACGATGAAGCCGGGGAGCAGACCGAGCAGCATGAGCCGCGGCATCCGTCGCCAGTACCCGAAGCCGCGCCCCAGGAATCGGATGCCGGTGAGGAACTCGCTGATCACCTGGCCAGACTAGGGCACACGCAGATGCCCAGCTCGATCCGAACCCAAGAACAGCAACCCGTCTATGTATCAAAAATGATACAGTTATTTCATGGATGATGAGCTGTCGGAGCACGTCGCACCCTCCTCGAAGGATCTGCCCGCGGGGCTCGAGGAGGTGTTGGACTCTGCTGCAAGACTTCAACAGCTTGTGCCGGATGCCGTGCTCGTCGGTGGATCCGCAGCCGCGCTCTATGCGCATCACCGCATGTCCACCGATCACGATCATGTGCTTACGGACCTGCGTGATCGGTTCGACCTCGTGCTCGACGCATTGGAACGCGAGCAGGACTTCATTCTCAACCGTGCTGTTCCGGGGAAGATCATCCTGGGGGAGCTGGGCGGAATCGAGGCGGGTGTCCGGCAGCTGATCCGGCTCCGCCCGCTTGAGGTGCAGCAGGTGACGCTCCCGTCGGGCGGAGCGGTGACTGTGCCGACACTCGAGGAGACCGCTCGCATCAAGGGGTACCTCATCGTCAAGCGCAATCAGATGCGCGACTACCTTGATGTCGCAGCACTTTCGGGCAGGTTCGGAACCGCGTACATCGGTCGCGTTCTCGCGCGCATCGACGACTACTACACGGATGAGAAGCACGCGGAGGATCGACCGGTGCGAGCTCAGCTGTCACGTCAGCTAGTGGAGCCTTCGCCGAAAGATCGTGCACACCTCGTGGATCTGCCCCGATACAAGGGCTTGGAGCTGCGGTGGCACCGTTGGGAGGACGTCGTCGCGGAGTGTCGTCGGCTGGCTGGATCGATGAACTGAAAAGGAGTGCAGGATGCCGTTGCGATTCCGCAATCTCGACGTGACGCCGGATGACCCTGTGGCACTCTGGGGCTTCGAGGGGATGCTGGCAGCCATCGACCGCGGCTATTCGAAGGATTGGCGCAAGCTCGTCGACGCGGTCGTCGCTGAGCCGACGCTGAGGCGCGTGCTCGATGAGGCGCGCGATGCCGCCGAGTCGCGATCCACTGTGGCGCTTCTCGATGAGATGCTCTCGCACGCACTGCGCACGCCGGCGCAGATCGCGCTCGACCAGCTGCAGGATGCGTTCCGTGGGACCCGGATGACGCAGGGGGAGCTTGCTGCGGAACTCGGCACGTCACGCACGCGCCTGAACTCCTACCTGACCGGCAAGGTCACGCCCTCGATGGACGTGCTCGTGGCCGTGGAGCAGATCGCTGACCGCTACCGGGTTCCGGCTCGGTCGAAGAATCTGATCCTGGAGTGGGCGTGAGTGGCCGGAAGTGGTGGTCGGACGACGAGTGGGCTGCGCTCGTCGGCGTGGCGACCTGCGGGACGCGTGCTGCGGGCGGCGTGGAACGCAGAGGCGTGAGCGTCAGCTGCTGAGTCCCCCGGCGGCGTGCCGCCGTGCGGTCGCGGCGATCTCGGCATCCACGAGGTCGCCGATGTCGTAGTGCCGGATGAGCGCGAAGGTGTTGTGCAGAAGGTCTTCGATCTCCGACGCCAGGTGGGCAGGATCCGCCGGTCCGTGCTTCGCGGTCTTCGCGCCGTGGTCCTCCAGATGGGCGATCTCAGCGGCTACCTCGCCCAGCTCCTCCGTGAGGCGGGCAAGGATGCGCAAGGGGGAGTCTCCGTTCGGGAACGCGCGTGCGTAGCCGTCGGCGATCCGCAGCAGGTCGTCAGCGGTGGTCTTCATCCGGTCAGCCAATCACACGGCGTCGGGTCAGTAGTGGTACCGCGCCTGCAGGATGGTCACCGACTGATCGTCGGCGATGTACACGAGGCGGTTCGCCTCGTCGATCCTCCGTGACCACGCACCGGCGAGAGCATGCTTCAGCGGCTCGGGCTTGCCGACGCCATCGAACGGGTCGTCGCGGAGCACGTCCGCTATCAGCAGGTTGATGCGCTTCAAGGTACGCCGGTCCTGCGTCTGCCAGTAGACGTAGTCCTCCCACCCTTCGGCGGTCCAGGTGAGGAGGCGCTCCGTCATTCGTCGGTGAGGTCGTGCTCGACGATGTCTCCCTCACGCGCGTGCTCCAGCGCGGACAGCAGTCGGCGGGCGTTCTTGGGTGAGCGCAGGAGGTAGCTCGTCTCGACGAGGGAGTCGTACTCGTCCTTCGACATGAGCACGGCGGAACCGCGCTTCGACATGATCTCCACCTCGGTCTGGTCGAGATTCACTCGCTCGACGAGGCCGAAGAGATCTCGCCGAGCTTCGCTGGCGGTGATGGCCATCGGATCCTCCTCACTTGTACCTGATATCGTACCACTTCTCGTCGCACGTGGGATCGGCTCACACGGACTTGCGCAGGGCGTAGCCGCGCGGTGTGGGCCTGAAGCCTGCGTCCTGAAGCGCCAGCGCGAACGGGGTGCCGTAGACGCCCGCGCCGTTGATCTTCTCGACCGTCAGCGTTTCCAGTCGCCTCGCCTTGGAGGTCGCGACCAAGTCGGATGCTGCGGCGCGCAGCACCTCGGGGTCGTCGTCGAACGCCAGCACGGTGCGGCCGCCGCGCTCCAGGTACAGCACGAGCGATCCGTCGACGAGCACGACCAGCCCGCCGGCCTTGCGGCCCGGCCGGTGCGAGACCTCGTCGAGCCGCGGCCAGGCCAGCGCCGCGCCGTAGGGGTTGGCGGGGTCGGTCGCGGCCAGCGTCACCGCATTGAGCGGGGGAGGGTCGGCCAACCCTGCGAAGGTGCGCAGCCGGTCGACCGTGGTGGATGCCGCGAACTGCGCCGCCCCGAGCCTCTCGATCACATACCCTCTGCGGCAGTGCCCGGCCTCCTCGAAGCCGGCCAGCACCCGGTACGCCTGGGCGAACCCGCCCGGCACGCCCTCAGCCTGCACGGCGCCGCGGGTGACGACGCCGTATCGGTCGAGCAGCAGGCCCGCCGTCACGGTCGCGCGGCGTGCGGCATCCGGATCGGTCTCCGGCAGCACCGCCCACCGCCCGCCCAGCCCCGCCGCGTGCGGGCGCGATGCCGGCCTGGCCAGCGAGATGCCGCGGTACGTGCGAGTGCGCGGCGCGCGGCGGGTGATCTTGTGCGCCTGCGAGCCGCCGGCCAGCAGCGCGCGCACGGGCGAGAACGTGTCGTTCGTGACGTGCCCCTGCCAGGTCAGCGTCCACAGCGCGTCGAGCACGGACTGCTCGTTCTCGGCGTCCGTCATGGCTTTGACCGCACCCGCGAAGGAGGCGCCGCTCAGCCGCAGCACGTCGAGTATCCGCTCCTCCAGTGATCCGGGCGAGGGGGAGTCCTCGGGGATGGGGAGGGTGAACGGCGCGAGATCTGCCGGATGCAGCGACACCCAGCCGTCGCGACCCGGCAGGGCGCCGTGGCCTGCCCACACCACCTCGCCGGCGGCGGTCAGCTCATCCAGCAGCGCCGGAGCGTAGTCGCGCACGCGGCTGGGAAGCACGAGCGACTCCCAGGCGCTGGCGGGGATCGGCACTCCGGCGAACTGCTCGATCACGCTCAGCACACCGTCGACGCCCTCCAGCGGGCGGGTCAGATGCTGCCAGTCCGGCAGGAACCGGGCATATGCACGCGGACTGACCGGCTCCACACTGCCGCGGATGGCCGCCAGCGACCGCATCCGCAGCCTGCGCAGCACCTCGGCGTCGCACCACTCCTTCGCGCCGGAAGGGTCGGCGTCGTCCGCAGGCAGGAAGAACCCGCTGTTCAGGCGACCTGCGGATTCCAGCCGCTGCAGCGTGTGCCTGGCGACGGCCGCGCCGATCCCGAAGCGGGCGGCCACGGCATCCGTCGTGAACGGACCGTGCGTGCGCGCATGCCGCGAGACGAGATCGCCGAGCGGGTCGGCGACGGGCTCGAGGAACGCGACCGGGATGCCGGTGGGCAACGCCGCTCCGAGCGCGTCGCGCAGTCGCCCGGCGTCCTCGATCACGGCGAACCGGGCGTGCCCGGCGATGGTCACCGGGATCGCGCGGCGGGCGGCGACGAGCTCGGCGAGATGAGCGGATGCCTCGTCCGTGGTCGCTGGGGCGGCAGGAGGCGCTTGGTCTCGCTCCGCTCGCTCAACGACCGGGGAAGCGGCGGTGAGTCGTGCCGCGACCTCCTCGGCATCCAGCGGCCCCAGCATGCGCAGCAGGTCGGCCACGCCCTCCAGACCTCGGGCGCGACGCTGCGGGTCGAGCCGCTGCACCTCCAGCTCGAACTGCGCGATGACGTCAGGGTCGAGCAGCTCGCGCATCTCGACGGTGCCCAGCAGTTCGCCCAGCAGCGCAGGGTCCACCGACAGCGCGGCCGCGCGGCGCTCGGCCAGCGGGGAGTCGCCCTCGTACATGAACGCGCCCACGTAGCCGAACAGCAGGTCGCGGGCGTACGGCGAGGGCTGCGCGGGCTCGGTCTCGACCAGCCGGATGCGGCGCTCGGAGATGTCGGTGATCAGACGGCGCAGCGACGGCAGGTCGTAGACGTCCTGCAGCACCTCGCGCAGAGTCTCCAGGATCACCGGGAACGTCGGATGCCGGCGGGCGACCTCCAACAGCTGCGCCGAGCGCTGGCGCTGCTGCCACAGCGGGGTGCGCTTGTTGGGGTTCATCCGCGGCATCAGCAGCGCACGGGCCGCGCACTCGCGGAACCGTGAGGCGAACAGCGCCGAACCGCCGACCTCGGCCGTGACGATCTGCTCGAGCTCGTCGGCGTCGAAGACGAAGAGGTCCGCACCGGGCGGCTCGGCGTCGGCATCCGGGATGCGCACGATGATGCCGTCGTCGCTGGCGACGGCCGAGCCCTCCACGCCGAGCCGCTCGCGCACCCGCGAGTTCAGGGCGAGCGCCCACGGCGCGTGCACCTTCATGCCGTAAGGGGAATGCAGGATCAGTCGCCAGTCGCCGACCTCGTCGTGGCCGCGCTCGACGGTGAGCGTGCGATCGGTGGGCAGGGTGCCGGTGGCCTCGCGCTGCTCGGTCAGGTAACCCAGCAGATTGTCACGGGCCTTCTCGTCCAGGCCCGCGTCGATCAGCCGCTGCTGCGCCTTGGCGGGTGCAGCGGTGGACACCTCGCGCGAGAACCGGCCCAGCGCCTCGCCCAGTTCGAACGGACGTCCGATGCCGTCGCCGTGCCAGAACGGCACCTTGCCGGGCTGGCCGTAGGCGGGCAGCACGTTCACGCGGTCGTGCGTGATCTCGGCGATGCGCCAGCTGGTGGTGCCCAACGTGAACACGTCGCCCACGCGCGATTCGTACACCATCTCCTCGTCGAGTTCGCCGACGCGGCGGCCGGGTCCGTCGCCGGCGACGAACACGCCGAACAGCCCGCGGTCGGGGATGGTGCCGCCGCTGGTCACCGCGATGCGCTGCGCGCCGGGCCGGCCGGTCAGAGTGCCGGCATCCCGATCCCACACCACCCGCGGCCGGAGCTCGGCGAACTCGTCGGACGGGTACTTGCCGGCCAGCAGGTCCAGCGTCGCCTCGTACGCCGAGCGCGGCAGGGTCTGGAACGGGGCGCTGCGGCGCACGGTCTCGTACCACTCCTCGACCGAGAGCGGATCCAGCGCGCAGGCGGCGACGGTCTGCTGCGCAAGGATGTCCAGCGGGTTGCGCGGCACGGCGATGGCCTCGATCTGCCCCTTCAGCATCCGCTCGGTGACGATGGCCGTGTGCAGCACGTCGCCGCGATGCTTGGGGAAGAGCGAGGCGCGGCTGACCTCGCCGACCTGGTGACCGGCGCGGCCGACGCGCTGCAGACCGGATGCCGCCGACGGCGGCGCCTCGACCTGGATCACGAGGTCCACCGCTCCCATGTCGATGCCGAGCTCCAGGCTGCTGGTGGCGACCACGCAGCGCAGGATGCCGGATTTCAGCTCCTCCTCGACGACGGCGCGCTGCTCCTTCGACACCGAGCCGTGGTGGGCCTTGGCCAGCACGGGCTCGCTGCCGGGCGCCGCAGGCTCGGTCTCGCCGCGCATGATCGCCAGCCGCGCCTCGTAGATCTCATTGAGCCGCCCGGTGAGCCGTTCGGCGAGGCGTCGGGAGTTGGCGAACACGATGGTCGAGCGGTTCTCGAGCACCTTGTCGACGATGGCCTCCTCCACGTGCGGCCAGACCGAGCCCGTGACCTCGGTGTATTCGGCATCCGCCGCTTCGGTGGGTGTCGGCGTGCCGGGAGGCGGGGGAGGGTTGCGCATGTCGTCGATGGGCACAACCACGCCCAGCTCGAACGTCTTCATGGCGCGCGGCGCGACGATGTCGACCGGCGCGGATCCCCCCAGGAACCGGGCCACCTCGTCGATCGGGCGCACGGTCGCGGACAGGCCGATGCGCTGGGCGGGGCCCTCGGCACCGCGCGCCTTGCGCAGGGCGTCGAGCCGCTCCAGACTCACCGCCAGGTGCGCGCCGCGCTTGGTCGCCGCCACCGCGTGCACCTCGTCGATGATCACCGTGTGCACGCCGCGCAGCGTCTCGCCGGCGCGGCTGGTGAGCATGAGGTACAGCGATTCGGGAGTGGTGATGAGGATGTCGGGCGGGTCGCTGACCAGCCTGCGACGATCTGCCGCCGGGGTGTCGCCGGAGCGGACGCCGACGGTCACCTCGGGCACCGGCAGACCGAGCCGGCGGGCGGACTGGCCGATGCCGATCAGCGGGGAGCGCAGGTTGCGCTCGACGTCGACGCCCAGCGCCTTCAGCGGGGATATGTAGAGGATGCGGGTGCGCGGCGTGCCGTCGGAGGGCTCTTCGGATGCCGGGTTCGCCCGCTCCCGGAACACGCTGTCGATGGCCCACAGGAACGCGGAGAGCGTCTTGCCCGAGCCCGTCGGCGCGACCACGAGCGCGTTGTGGCCCGCGGAGATCGCCTCCCAGGCGCCGGCCTGGGCGGCCGTCGGCGCGTCGAACGCCCCGCGGAACCAGTCCTGGGTGGCGGGGGTGAATCGCTCGAGCACGTCGCGCACCCCTCCATCATGCGGCAGACGTCCGACATCGCTCCTCGCGGGACCTCCTGATCGGCGTCACGGAGTTTGAGCGGAAGGCCTCGGAACTGGTACACAGGGAACACTCAGACTTCAGAGGGGGAGCGATGAGCGATCAGTCGCGCATGGATGGAAACGAGCCGGAGGGCCCGGCAGCCACAGCGGATGCCGTGGTGCCGCCGGCACCGGCGGAGGAGCCCGCAGCGGTATCAGGTGCGCTTCCGCCGGCCCCGCCGGCAGGTGCGGTTCCGCCGGTACCGCCAGTCGTGCCCGGCGCTGAGTCCGCGGTTCCGGCATCCGCTCCTGCTCCGTCATCCGCTCCACCGGTGCCCGACGCCGCGCAGATTCCCGGACCCACCGCGCAGGTGCCCGCATCCGATACCGTCCCGCCCCTGCCCGGCTCCATCCCGCCCGCGCCTCCGCGGCAGGGATCCACCTGGCTGAAGCCGTTCACGCAGCCCGTGCTGCTCGGCGCCCTCTCGCATGTCGGCATCGCCGTCGGCGCGGCGGTGGTCGGCGCGATCCTGCTGGTGTTCCTGGTGCTCTCCAGCGCCTCCGACCTGCCTTCGACGCCGCTCGGCTCGATCGACGATGTCCGCGTGGACTTCGGCGTCCTCGCGGGTCTGCTGTTCGCGCTCGCCGCCGTCGTGTACGGCGGCGAGATCAACGGCACCATGGATGCCGGTGGTGGCCTGTTCTCGATCGGCGGCTCCGCATCCATCTGGGTCTTCCCGCTCACCCTCACCCTCGCCGCGCTGGTGGCCGTGTTCTGGTGGGGCGTCCGACAGGGTCGCACCCACCGTCTCCCGACCTGGCAGCACCGCGCCGCGTACTCGGCCGTCGTCGGCCTCGCCACGGGGCTCGTGCTGCTGATCCTCACGCTCGTCTTCGCCATCCGCGTCGACGAGAGCAGCGTGCATGTGCTGGTCACCGCTGCCGGGTACCGCGTCGTGCTGTTCTCCCTGGTGCTGGTCGGCATCGCGACGCACCTCGGACGCTGGGCGGGATCGGTCGCGCAGCCGGGAGAGAACTGGTTCCGCTCCGGCATCCGCCTCTTCCGCGCTCTGCCCCGCGTCGCGCGCGAGGCGCTCGCCTACGCCGCGTTCGGCGGCGCTCTCTTCGCCGTGCTCGGCGCTGTCTTCGGCGTGATCGGCTCGTGGCAGACTCTCGGCGTGGGCTCGATCGCCCTCGGCCTGCTGGGGCTGCTCAACATGGCCCCGCTCGCCGCGGTCCTCGGCCACCTCGGCGGGCTTACGGCCACCGTCCCCGGGGTCGAGAGCACGTTCACGGTCTTCAAGACGGATGACCCGCTGCTGTGGATCGCCGTGCTGGCGGCCGTGCTGCTCAGCATCTTCGTGGCGCTCTGGATCGGCATCCGACGCCCCCGCCGCAACGGCATCGACTGGGCGTCCACCTGGCGGCTGCCTCTGGTCGTGCTGCTGGGCTGGTTCGTGGTCGGATCCGTGTTCTTCGGCCTGGGAGTGAGCGCGGGCGCTCGTGGTGCGGCTTTCAGCGTGGGTATCGGGATCGCACTGTGGTCCCCCTTCGTGATGGCCGTGTGGGCGTTCGCCGTCGAGGTCGGCGCGCAGACGCTGCCCGCGCTCGCCTACGGCTCGGCCCCGCAGCTGCTGGGCGCACTGACCGGACACTCCGCCGTCGCGGCGTGGGCGGCCGGCACCAGCGGCACCACGGTCGGAGCGGATGCCGCGGATCATTCCGCGGGTGCCGTCGGCGCCGTTCCCGAGCCCAAGCCGCTGAGCCCGGCCGCCAAGCGCGGGCTCCTCATCGGCCTGTCCGCCGTCGGCGGCGTAGCCGTGCTGGCCATCGCCGCCGGCATCGCGGTGAGCGTGCTGAACTCCAGCCGCACTCCCGAGGCTGTCGCCCAGCAGTACCTCGACGCGATCGCGGCGGGTCACGCCGAGGCCGCCAACGCGCTCGTGGACCCGAATGTCCCGACAGCGCAGCGCGCGTTCCTCACCGATGCCGTGATGAAGTCGGCATCCGATCGCATCACCGACGTGTCCGTCGAGCGCGAGGGGACCGGCGGCGGCGACTCCGCATCGCTCATCGTCACCTACCGGCTCGACGGCGTCAAGCAGACGGCGCAACTCAACGCGTCCAAGGGCGATCCGGAGTTCGTCGTGCTGGACACGTGGAAGCTGGATGACAGCCTGGTCGTGCCGGTGGACATCCAGATCGACGGGCAGGGTAAGGCGAGTGTCGGCGGCGTGGAGCTGCCGTTCGAGTTCGAAAACGGCTACGGGCAGGCCACGGTGCCGATGTATCCGGGCGTGTACGAACTGTCGACCGAGGGGTCGAAGTACTTCGCCCTGGAGCAGAAGGCGCTGAAGGTCGGGTCGCCGGACGACTCCTTCCAGGATCTGTCCTTCGCGCCGACGGATGACCTGAAGGAGGCCGTCACGAAGCAGGTGAACGATCTGGTGGACACCTGCCTGGCCTCCGCCGCGGCTGACCCCGACGGATGCCCGTTCCACGCGTACACGTTCGACGACGACACCAAGGTGACATGGACCAAGCAGGGTGAGCCGACCGTCGAGATCGATGACCGGGGCACTCAGGTAGCCGTGGAGGGTACCGTCGTCGGCAGTTACACGGAGGACTTCTTCGGCACCACGCGCGAGCAGTCCGACGAGGACGATTACTCGATGTACGGAGACATCGTGATCGACGGCGACACCGTGAAGGTCGCGTTCGACGACAGCTGGTGGTGAATCGCCGGCGGGGGCTTGCCGATGTCGGCGGCCCCCGCCAGGCTGTGGTCATGGCGCACACGACCAACTACACCAGCACCTTCATCGAGGTCTCCGAGGACTGCCGCGCGGAGCACGGCGAGGAGCCCCCGATCGCTGAGAACCTCTCGATCGCGGCTCTGCACTACCGACTGCTCAACGACGAGCCTTACACCCGCACCTCCGACGATGTGCTGTTCGAGACGCATGCGCTGCGCAAGGGCATCGACCCGGCCGATGCCGCTGCCCGCGAGGAGTTCTTCTCGACCGGCCAGGCGTGCCTGCGGTCCTCGCCGCTGGCCAAGCGCTACGGGTGGGGCATCCATCACGATGCGCAGGGAAGAGTGGCGCTGGTGTCCCGCGATTCCGAGGAGTACGCGCGTCTGGCCGCCGATCCCGCGCTCGAGCATGTGAAGGCCATGCGGTCCAGCCGGGCGGCGTGACCCTCACCCGACCTCGGTGAGGTGCCCCTCTGCATCCAGCTCCAGGGTCAGCGTGAGACCGAGCCGCTGCAGGAAGACGTCGTCGTGGCTGACGACCAGCACCGCACCGCGGTAGGCGCGCAGCGCCTCGACCAGCTGGTCCACGGTGTCGAGGTCGAGGTTGTTGGTCGGTTCGTCCAGCACCACGAGGTGCGGTGCTGGATCGGCCAGCAGCAGGGTCGCCAGCGCAGCCCGGAATCGCTCACCGCCGGACAACGCCGACACGGGGCGGTCCATGGCGGCTCCTCTGATCAGGAAGCGGGCGGGGCGGTTCCGCAGCTCCTTGTCGGGCACGTGCGGGGCGGCTGCGGCGACGTTCGCCACGACGGACTGGGTGTCGTCCAGACCGTCCACGCGCTGGGACAGGTAGCCGATGCGGTCCGTGTGCGGTTCACAACTCCGGAGAATCGGCAACAGAAGCTCCGGAATGCCGGATTCCGGGTCGATTCCGCTCGGATCTCCGGAGTTGTGAACGGAGCCCGCCACAAGCCGCCGCAGCAGCGTGGTCTTGCCGACTCCGTTCCGGCCGATCAGCGCCACCCGCTCCGGCCCCTGGATCACCCACGACCGCTCGCCGTCGCCCAGCGTGGTGATGCGCCGAGAGTCGGAGACGCCGGGATCGGGCAGGTCGATCTTCATGGTCGCGTCGTCGCGGATGCGCCGGCCGGCGGCATCCCGAGCAGCGCGGGCGGCGTCCTCCTTGCCCGCGACCTCCGTGCGCAGCCTGCCCGCCGACACCTGTGCCGCCATCTTCCGGCCGTTGGCGACGATCTTGGGCACACGCTTCTCCTCGAACGCCTTCTTGGCGAAGCTCGCCCGATGCGCGAGCTTCGTCTCGGCCTCGATGCGCTGCCGCTTCTCCTTCTTGAGTGCCTGGGTCGCATCGCGCTCGGCCTGCTTCGCAGCATCCTGCTCGGCATCCAGCCACGCCCGCCACGCGGAGTACGGACCGCCGAACACGTTCAGCTCGCTGCCGTACAGCTCGGCGGTGTCGTCCATCAGCTCCAGCAGGGCGATGTCGTGGCTGACCACGATCAGTGCGCCCTTCCAGGAGCGCACCATCTCGGAGAGCCTCGCGCGCGCGAACCTGTCGAGATTGTTGGTGGGTTCGTCGAGCAGGGTGATCGGCGCGCGGCGCAGGCGGATGCCGGCGATCGCGACCAGCACGGCTTCGCCACCGGACAGCTCGCCGACCGTGCGATCGAGGAACGACGGGTCCAGCCCTGTCTCGGCCAGCGCGGCCTCGGCCCTGGCCTCGATGTCCCAGCCGTCGCCGACGGCGTCGAAGTGCGCGGGGTCGACGTCGCCCGCGGCGATGGCGCGCACGGCATCCAGCGCTGCGGCGACGCCCAGCAGCTCGGCCACGCGGCGGCCGGTGTCGAGCGTGAGCTGCTGCGGCAGGTACGCCACCTGGTCGGTGCGGATGATCTGCCCCGATGTGGGCGTCAGCTCTCCTGCGATCAGGCGCAGCAGGGTGGACTTGCCGGCGCCGTTGCGTCCGACGAGCCCGGTGCGGCCGGCCCCGAACGAGCCTGAGACGGCGTCGAGCGCCGTCGAGCCGTCGGGCCAGGTGAAGGTCACGCGGTCGAGCGTGACGGCGGCGGTGGTGAAAGCGGATGGTGCTGACATGAGCGTCTCCCGGAGATGTGCGGGTGCGCGGATGTCGACGGCACGTCGGGACGTGGCAGGACCGGAGCCTCGAGGGGCCTGAACGGGTCGGAAGGATCGTCGGATCAGCGCGTGGATGATTGCGCGGAGGGCGACGACTCAGATCAAGGAACTTCCAGACACGGCGGACAGGACTCTGCGACGATACCCGCTGCCGACCGAGGGTGCAACCCGAGCGTGTCGTGGATATCCGTCGCACGGCGGATGCCGGGCATGCGGCGATTCCGTACGGTTGAGGTCATGGACGACAGGCAGCCGAGTTCGCACGAGACGCGCGCTCGTATGGGTTTCGCAGGCAGCATCCTGATCGGACTCGGCGTCGCGGCAGCCATGAACGCCGCCACGCACGACATGGGCGTGAGTCTCGGAATCGGCCTGGCCATGACCGTCGTGTTCATGGTCGTGTTCACGCGCAGGCCGCGCCGACGGCATCCGGATGCCGGTGGTGCGAAGGATGCCGGTGGCGAGAACGATGCCGGTGACGAACCCGGCTCGGCGGAAGACGGCCCTCAGTCCTGAAGCGCGTCCTTCCACTGCGAGAGGAACAGGTTCACGTCGGCCAGCTCCTGCTCGGAGATGGAGTGCGTGAGACCGGTGTAGACGCGGCCGGACAGTTCGGCGTGGCCGGGCAGCCACTGCGCGGTGTGGTCGATGAGGTTCGGCGGGATCACGTCGTCCCGGCTGCCGCGACCCCAGAACACCGGCGGACGCAGCTCCTGAAGCGAGGCGTCGTTCGGCAGGTCGCCCGGTGCCGCATAGCCGCTGAGCGCCACCACGGCCGAGATGCGCGACGGCGCCAGTCGCAGCGCCTGCAGCGCCACCGCCGCGCCCTGCGAGAAGCCCAACAGAGCCACCGACGAGCCGTCTGCGGCTGTCGCATCCAGCCATCGCAGCACGGCCTCGGCCGCGACGGTGATGCCCGCGGCATCCCTCGAATTCAGCGCGTCGATGGCGTACCACGAGCGTCCCGGCATCGGCCACGGCGGCGTGAGCGGGGCGGCGACGGAGGCGACGGTGATCCCGCCCGGCAGATACGGCACCAGGCTGAACAGGTCCTTCTCGTCGGCGCCGTAGCCGTGCAGCAGCACCAGCAGCGCCTGCCCGGACTGATCCTCGGGCGACCACAGCGTGAGGGAGTCGTCGATCTCCATGGGTTCGCTCATGCAGTCATCCTGCCAGCGACGACCGACGCGCGGTCGTGCCGTCTGCGGGTGCTGGTAGAAAAGACACATGGCGGTGCGCACACCAGATCCAGACCCCGACGGCGGCTTCGGGTTCGATGACGTGCCCGGCGCGGACGCGAATCCGGCGTGGCTGACGGACATCGAGCTGGAAGAGGCGAGGCGGCGCCTGCCCATGCTGTACGTCGAGGCGGTGCCCGTCGTCACCGACGGCTCGGGACAGGTCACCTCGATCGGCGTGCTGCTGCGCTCCACGCCGTTGGGGGAGATCACCCGCACCCTGGTGTCGGGGCGCGTGCGCTACGGCGAGACCATCCGCGACGCGCTGTTCCGGCACATGGAGAACGACCTGGGGCCGATGGCCTTCCCCCTGCTGCCGGTCTCTCCCACGCCGTTCACAGTGGCGGAGTACTTCCCGATCCCCGGTGTGAGCGCCTACACCGACGACCGGCAGCACGCCGTCTCGCTGGTGTACATCGTCCCCGTCACCGGCACCTGCGAGCCCCGCCAGGACGCCCTCGAGGTCACCTGGTTCTCGCCGGAGGAAGCCGCCTCCGACGCGCTCGCCTCCGAGATGGAGGGCGGTCGCGGCACGCTGATCCGCCATGCGCTCGCGCATCTCGGCCTTCTGCGCTGAGGTCGGGCTGCGCGCGCTGACGCCGACACCCCGGATATCTGCTGAGACCCCGTGCTGCAGACGTCCGCAGCACGGGGTCTGGCCGGTAAGACGGGGCCTCGGCGAAGGCATCGGCGGCGGCTGCGACGTGCTGCGTGCGCGGCCTGCACGTGCAGGACTGGACCTGATCAGGCCGTCGTCAACCGGCTCAGCTCGGCGACGAACGCGTCGACGTCGGACTCCTGGGTGTCGAAGCTGCACATCCAGCGCACCTCGTTGCGCGACGCATCCCAGTCGTAGAACCGGAACTTCGAGCGCAGCTGGTCGGCCACGCCGTCGGGCAGGATCGCGAAGACGCCGTTGGACTGGGTGGGCTGCGAGAACGAGACGCCGCGGATCGATCCCTCGCGAAGGCCCGCCTCGACGGCGCCGCGCAGGCGCTGGGCCATGGCGTTGGAGTGCTGGGCATTGCGCAGCCACAGATCGCCGTCGAGCAGCGCGATCAGCTGCGCGGAGATGAAGCGCATCTTCGAGGACAGCTGCATGTTGAACTTGCGGCTGTAGATGAGCCCGTCCGCGGCCGACGGGTTCAGCACGACGATGGCCTCGCCCAGCATCGCGCCGTTCTTGGTGCCTCCGAAGCTCAGCACGTCCACACCGGCGTCGCGAGTGAAGGCGCGCAGCGGCAGGTTCAGGGCGGCAGCGGCGTTGGAGATGCGGGCGCCGTCGACGTGCAGCTTCATGCCGTGCTCGTGCGCGTGATCGGCCAGGGCCTTGATCTCCTCGGCCGTGTACAGCGTGCCCACCTCGGTGGACTGCGTGATGGAGACCACCAGCGGCTGCGCACGGTGCTCGTCGCCCCAGCCCCAGGCCTCGCGGTCGACCAGTTCGGGGGTGAGCTTGCCGTCGTCGGTGGGCACGGCCAGCAGCTTGAAGCCGCCGATGCGCTCGGGAGCTCCGCCCTCGTCGACGTTGATGTGCGCGGTGGTCGCGGAGATCACCGCGCCCCAGCGCGGCAGCATCGACTGCAGGCCGGTGACGTTGGCGCCGGTGCCGTTGAACACGGGGAACGCGGTGACGCCCTCGCCGAAGTGCTTCGTGAACACCTGCTGCAGGTGCTCGGTGTAGACGTCCTCGCCGTACGCGATCTGGTGGCCCTCGTTGGCCTGGGCGATCGCCTGCAGCACCTCGGGGTGGATGCCGGAATAGTTGTCGGATGCGAAACCGCGCACAGCGGTGTCATGCAGAATGCTCACCCGACAACTCTACGGCTCAGCATCCGTTCTCCTCTGTCGGCAGCCCTGGCGGATGTCGGCGTCCTCGGGACGTTGTTCGCCATCCGCGACTGGTGGCCGCGACCGTTCCGCAGATCGCCGCGGGAGGGGCTTGACGCCGCCACCGTGGCGCGAGAGCATTCCCCGGTGACAGATGCGACCGACAAGACCGGGATGTCCGCGCATCCGCTGGTCTCCGCCGACCGGCTGAAGGCCTTCACCGACGGGGTCGTCGCCATCGCGATGACGCTCCTCATCCTGCCGCTGATGGAGGGCGTCATCGATCTGGGGCGCGAGGGGCGTACGGTGCTGGAGTACCTCGACGAGGATCAGGGCCAGCTGATCAGCTTCGTGATGAGCTTCGTGCTGATCGCGTCGATGTGGGTGTCGCACCATCGCATCTACGAGCGTGTCGAGCGCACCTCGAACATGCTGACCTGGCTGACGATCGCGTGGATGTTCACGATCGTGTGGCTCCCGGTCGCGACCGCGATGGTCGGCGCGATGCCCGACGACGCGGCGCAGAAGTCGCTGTACGTGGGCACCCTCATCGCCGCGACCCTGATGCTGCTGCTCGTCCGCATGTACCTGCGCAGGCATCCCGAGCTGCACGATTCGCCCCACGAGCAGCTGCGAGGCGGTATCCGCGCCGACGCTGTGACCATCGTGCTGTTCGCACTCGCGCTGACGGTCGCGGTGACGCTGCCGCAGATCGGCTACTTCGCGATGTTCCTGATGCTGCTGACCAGCCCGGTGATCCGCCTTCTCAGGCGGCGGTCAGCTCGACGACGCTCGCGTTGAGCTCGCTGGCTGGTGCATCCCACAGGCCGACCACGGCCCGGGCGAGCGAGTCGGGATCCAGCCCGCCCTCCACGCGCAGGATGACGGATGCCGCGCGCAGCGCCGCGCCGGCATCCCGGGCCGCCTTCGCATAGCCCTGCGCGACGGCGCGCGCCCACGTCTCGGCGGCGGCCTTGATGGTGACGTAGTTCGCACCGCCCGCCAGGGGCTTGAGCACAGCGGTGGAGGACACGATTGCGAAGCGACCGGCATCCGACGCCTTCAGCTGCGCGTCGAACGCGCGACTGGTGACGCGGACGGCCTGCAGGGCCGGGAGCAGGGCGGCGAAGTCCTCGTCGCTCTGCCCGGCAAGACCCCCGCCGCCGCGCCAGCCGCCGACCAGCGAGATCACGCCGTCGACGGCATCCAGTCGCTCGGCCAGCGCCGTCATGTCGGCCCAGGCCGTGGCATCCGCCACCTCGATCTGCGCTCCCGCCTCCGCAAGCGGGGCCAGGCGCTCGGCGGAACGGCCGGTGGCCACGACGTGCGCGCCGGCGGCGATCAGCGCGCGGGCCGTGGCCAGGCCCGCGGCGCTGGTGGCGCCGGCGAGGACGATCGTGCGTCCGGATGAGGTCATGAGCAACTCCTTCGAGGGACGGATGTCGGCCGAGATCACGGATGTCGGCCGTTTCAGCCATTCTGCGCCGACATCCGTGAAACCGACCGCCATCTGTACCACGCTTGCACGGCCGATGTCGGTGGACGGGTCAGCCGGTCGGCCGTACGTCAGTCGTCGGTGCCGCGGATGCCGACGGTCGACTCGATGACGGGACGCATCTTCTTGTTCAGCGTCTCGAAGAACATCGACAGCGGGAACTCGTCGTCCATCACCGCGTCGGTGTAGCCGCGGGGCGCCCCGGCGAGGATCTCGTCGCTCAGACCGCGGGCCCACTGGGATGCCGGGTGCGGGGTCAGCGTGCCGCGGACCAGCTCGTAGGCGGCCAGCCAGTGCGCGATCTTCGGGCGGTCGATCGAGTGCCAGTACAGGTCGTCGATGGCATCGCCCAGCGCGACGACGGCGTCGGGCACGTTCTCCCAGTCGAAGGCGAGAGCGGTGTCGGTCCAGTGCAGCACGCCGCGCTGGTGCAGCCAGGCGAACAGCAGCTGCCCGCCGACCGCGTCGTAGTTGCGCACGCGGGTGCCGGTGATCGCGAAGCGGAAGATGCGATCGAAGATCACGGCGTACTGCACCAGGTGCGCGTAGTCGTGCATCTCCTGCTCGGCCTCGGTGAGCGTCTCGCCGGCGGCGACACGGGCGTCGAGCGCGCGCTCGATCTTCACCGACTCGCGGAACGCCGTCATGTCGCAGCGCATCTCCTCGAGGGAGTACAGGAAGAACGGCATCCGCTGCTTGATCATGAACGGGTCGAACGGCAGGTCGCCGCGCATGTGCGTGCGGTCGTGGATGATGTCCCACATCACGAACGTCTTCTCGGTCATCTGCTGGTCATTCAGCATCGCCGCGGCGCGCTCGGGCAGCTCGAGGTTGGTGATCTCGGATGCCGCGCGCACCACGCGACGGTATCGGGCGGCCTCGCGGTCCTGGAAGATCGCGCCCCAGGTGAAGGACGGGATCTCGCGCATCGCGATGGTCTCGGGGAACAGCACGGCCGAGTTGGTGTCGTAGCCGGGGGTGAAGTCGACCAGCCGCAGCGAGACGAACAGCTTGTTGCTGTAGTCGCCGGCCTCGAGCTCGGCGATGAACTCCGGCCATATGGTCTCGACGATCAGCGCCTCGACCAGACGGTCGGTCGAGCCGTTCTGGGTGTACATCGGGAAGACGACCAGGTGGCGGATGCCGTCGATGCGGTTCTGCTGGGGCTGGAACTGCATCAGCGAGTCTAGGAAGTCCGGCTCGCCGAAGCCGCCGTCCATCCAGCGCTGGAAGTCCACGATCGCGGCCTCGAGATAGGCGGCGTCGTGCGGGAAGGCGGGGGCCAGGGCCCGGATGCCGGAGATGATGGCTGTCACGTGCTGCGCTGCGAGCTCATGGGTCGGGGAACCCGTCGAGGGGTCGACGCCCTCGGGGATCGAGCCGTCCTTGATCTGCAGCGGGCGCAGCGCGATGGCGGCGTCCTTCAGCTGCTTCCAGGCGGCGCTGGTCTCGGCGGTGGCGGCGTCCTCAACGACCTCGGGCTCGCCGATGATGGTCTGGGTGGTGCTGATGATGGACATCGAAGCCTCCGATCCTGAGGAGAAGTGGAAATTTTCCGACAGTTGCCGGTTTCAACAACTATTATTCCACTCATGGATGATGCTGTCGACCGCACCCTGCTCGCCGAGATCTCGCGCGACGGGCGGGCCACGCTCTCGCACCTGTCCGAGCTCGTCGGGCTGTCCACCTCGGCCGTGCAGTCCCGCCTGAAGCGGCTGGAGGCCCGTGGCGTGATCGCCGGCTACCGCGCCGTACTGGATGCCGAGAAGGTCGGTAGGCCGCTGTCGGCGTTCGTGGAGATCACGCCCATCGACCCGGGCCAGCCCGATGACGCCCCGGCGCTGCTGGAGGAACTGCCCGAGATCGAGGCGTGCCATTCCGTCGCTGGAGAGGCCAGCTACATGCTGATGGTGCGCGTGGCGGGGCCGAAGGCCCTGGAGAAGCTGGTCAACGACATCCGTGCGATCGCCAACGTCCGCACCCGCACGACCATCGTGCTGCAGACCTACTACGAGCACCGCCCCATCGTCTGAGTCGCGTCAGGCGAGCAGGTCACGCACCGCGGCGGCTGCGTGATCAACGGCATCCGTCACGGAGGCTCCCCGACGCAGTGACGCGAGCAGCGCGCCGGCGAACGCATCGCCGGTGCCCTTGACCGTGGTGGGGATGAGCGGATGCTCGAATTCCTCGCTGCCGTCGCGGGTGACCACGACGTCCACCAGCGTGCTGTCGCCGGATGCGGCGCCGCCGCTGATCACGGCCCACTGCGCACGCGGGCCGAGCAGTGATCGCGCAGCCTCGGCGGCATCCGTCTGCTGCAGATCCGCACCGCTCAGCAGCGCGAGTTCGAAGCGGTTGGGCACGATGCCGGTGGCGAGCTTCAGCAGCCGGTCGCGCAGCGCCGGGGCGACGGCCGGATCCGTGTACAGCCCGACATCCGAGTCGCCGAGCGTGGGATCGACCAGCACGCGCAGGCCGGGCCGGCGATCGAGCAGCGGCTGCACGGCATCCGCCACCGCCTCCACCTGATCGGACGAGGCGAAGTACCCCGTGCAGATGCTGTCGATCTCGTCCAGCACGCCGAGTGCGTCCAGATCGCGGATGCTGTCGCCCAGCCACTGCGCGGGCATCGGCTGCGCCTGCACTCGCGGATAGTGCGGCAGGTTCGCCAGCACGATGGTCGGCAGCGGCACGACCCTGGCATCCGCCAGCATGGGCAGGACGCCGTTCATCCCGACCGAACCGAACGCGACCTGTGAGCCGATCAGCAGCACGTCCGCCGGCCGGCGGTCCAGCTCCCAGCGCTCGCGGCCCTCCGACCAGCCCGCCTCGCTCATCCCGCGAAGCCCGGCCAGTACTCGGAATCGGGCGTGGATCGCGCGCCGAAGATGGCCTGGCCCACGCGCACGACCGTGGCGCCTTCCTCGATGGCGGCCTCGAAGTCGCCGGACATGCCCATCGACAGCCCGCCGGGGCCGATCAGGTCGCGCTCGCGAGCCTGATCGCGCAGGTCGCGCAGGATGCGGAAGCACTCCCGCACCCGCTCGGTGTCGCTGGTGAACAGCGCGAGGGTCATCAGGCCCTGCACGCGCAGACTGTCGCGATGCCGCAGCTCCTCGAGGAATGCGAGGGTGTCGGCCGGCTCCAATCCGAACTTCGACTCCTCGGCCGAGGTGTTCACCTGCACGAACACGTCCAGTCCGCGCCCGGCCGCCTGCAGGCGGTGATCCAGGGCGTCGGCCAGGCGGATGCTGTCCAGCGCCTGGAACTCGTCGGCGAAGGCCACCACGTCCTTGGCCTTGTTGGTCTGCAGATGCCCGATCACCGACCAGCGCACGTCCTGGTCGGCGAGGTTCTCGGCCTTGCGCTTGGCCTCCTGCACCTTGTTCTCACCGAGGTCCGTCGCTCCCGCCTGGATGGCCAGCAGCAGCCGCTCCTCGGGCACGGTCTTGCTGACCTGCAGCAGCCGCACCTCGTCCGCCGAGCGCCCGGCTCGCTCGGCAGCGGCGGCGATCCTCGCGCGCACGTCGGCGATGTTGAGGGCGAAGTCCTCCACGGACTCCGCATGCGGATACTGCGGGCGAGCGGGCTGATCGGTCACGCCTCGAGGCTACCGCCGCCGCCTTGCCCCCGCCGCCTCGCCCCCCGTCCGCCCCGCCCCCCTTCCGTCGAGAGCACGGGACCTCGCCGAGTGCACGCGAAGATCGCGCGAAGAAGTCGTGCGATCGGCGAGATGTCGTGCTCTCGACGGTGCAAGACGGCGGCACCGCGGGGTGCGCGGGCGGCAAGTAGGATTCCAGCGTGGCATCCCGTTCCTCCAAGAAGCGCTCCCGTCCCCGCGGCCAGGGCGCACGCGGCCAGCGTCAGCAGGCAGGCTCGCAGCGCCGGCGCACCAGCGGGAACCCCGCGAAGCGCCCGGTGATCGAGGCGGGCCCGGTCACGCTGGGTGACTGGATCGGCGCTGCCCGGCTGCGCACCCTGCCGCTGGCCGTCGCCCCCGTCATCCTCGGCACCGGCGCCGCGCAGGTAACAGACCGCCACCTGCACTGGGTGATCGCGCTGGCATGCCTGGCAGTGGCCGTGCTGCTGCAGATCGGCGTGAACTTCGCCAACGACTACAGCGACGGCATCCGCGGCACCGACGCCAACCGCGTCGGCCCCGCCCGGCTGACGGCATCCGGTCGTGTTCCCGCCAAGCAGGTGCTGGTGATCGCGCTGGTCTTCTTCGCGCTCGCCGCCGTCGCGGGTCTCGCCATCGTCATCCGCACGCAGCAGTGGTGGATGCTGCTGGTCGGCGCTGCGTGCATCGTGGCCGCCTGGTTCTACACCGGCGGCAAACGCCCCTACGGCTACAACGCCCTGGGCGAGCTGTTCGTGTTCGTGTTCTTCGGCCTGGTGGCCGTGCTCGGCACCACCTGGGTGCAGTCCTTCGCGCTGCCGCTGGAGGCCTGGCTGGCCGCCGTCGCCGCAGGGCTGTTCGCCTGCGCCGTGCTGCTGGCCAACAACCTCCGAGACATCGACCAGGATCGCGTCTCCGGCAAGCGCACGCTGACCGTGCTGATCGGCAGGCGCGCCACGCAGATCGTCTTCACGGTCTTCGCCGTGCTGCCCTTCCTCATCGCCGCGTTCTTCGCGCTGCTGCTGTACCCGGTGGCGTGGCTGGCGCTGCTGGCGCTGCTGGGAGTCGGACCCGCGATCCTCATCGTCTGGACCTATCGCGAGGCCCGCGAGCTGGTCATCGCGCTGAGCCTGACCTCGCTGTCGTCCGTGGCGTATGCCGCGCTGATGTACTGGGCGCTCGTCGCGCCGTGATCGACGGCTGATCCTCACGCGCAGGGGTTCCCTGCGGCCATCCGCTCGGGGAGAATCGACGGATGACAGTACGCGTCGACCTGAACATCTCCCTCGACGGATTCGCGACCACCGTCGACCAGACGCCCGAGAACCCGATGGGCGAGGACTGGGGACGGCTGGTCTCGGCCTACACGGCCACGCGCACCTTCCGCGAACGCGTGATGGGCGAGACCTCGGGCGAGGGGACCACAGGTGTCGACGAGAAGTACGCGAGCGCGTACTTCGAGGGCATCGGCGCGGAGATCATGGGCGCTGGCATGTTCGGGCTGCATCTGAATGCCGACGACCCCGACTGGCGCGGCTGGTGGGGAGAGGAGCCGCCGTTCCGCGTGCCGGTGTTCGTGCTCACGCACGTGCCGCGCGAATCGATCGAGTTCGCCAACGGCACGGTGTTCCACTTCCTGCAGGCGTCACCGAAGGATGCCCTCATGCGGGCCCGGGATGCCGCCGGCAGCGCGGATGTGCGCATCGGCGGGGGAGTGGACGTGGTGCGGCAGTTCCTCGCCGCCGGACTCGTGGACCGGCTGCATGTCGGCATCGCCCCGATCCTGCTCGGTGACGGCGAGCGCCTCTGGGACGGACTGCGAGGCCTGGAGGACGGTGCCGAGGTCGTCAGCGAAGTGGCCGAGAGCGGCGTCGTGCACGTGACGTTCCAGCGCTGAGGCGCCGGGTCGCGGGCATCCGCTTCACTCCTCTTCGGTCGCGCTGTCCTCCACGTCCTCGTCGGCGTCGTGACGGTTGCGCTTCGCGTACAGCGCGCGCGAGGTGGCCGACAGCGGCGCGCGCAGGAACAGCAGGGAGATGCTCATGCCGATGAGTGCGGCGAACAGGGCGGCCAGCCACCAGAACTCGCGGAAGATCGGGAAGAAGAACCACATGATCGCGAGCGGCACGAGAAACGCCAGCAGCCGCAGCACGCTGTAGACGAGGAGGGGTGGCAACTTCTTCACGCGCTCAGTCTAGGAGCGCACGCTAGGCGGGGGCTGTGCAGTCCTGATGAGACATCGGAACCCGCCTGAGCGCCGCGACCTACACTGGAGGCATGGCTCGTGTCCTGATCGTCGGCGGTTTCCTCGCCGTCGTGTTCTGGGTGTACAGCATCGTCGACTGCACCGTGCAGCCGGCGACGCGGCACCGTGGCGTCTCCAAGAGCGTCTGGGTGCTCATCGTGATCCTGCTGCCGGTGATCGGCGGCGTGCTGTGGTTCACGCTCGGCCGGTTGGCCGCAGGGCAGGTCCCGACCGCGTACGTCGTGCCGCCGGATGACGACCCGCAGGTGCTGCGGCGGATGCACAACGCCGAACAGGATGCCCGCATCCGCGAGCTCGAGGCGGAGCTGGCGCGCCTGGACGACGACTCCGACGGCGCGGACCCGCGCTCGTGACGGCGGCTGGTTCCTCTTCGGCTCCTGCTGATCCGGCGACGCCTGCTGATCCGGCGGCGCCTGCTGATTCGACAGCCTCTGCAGCTGCGGGGATGCCTGCTGTTCCGGAGACTCTGGCTGTTCCGGGCGGTTCGCCCGCCTCGGATGCTGCGGCAGCGCTGCTGACGGAACTGGTGGCCAACGGCATCCGCGACCTCGTGCTCTCTCCCGGATCTCGCTCGCAGGCCCTCGCGCTGGCGGCCATGGAGCTGTCCCGCCAGGGCGTGCTGCGCGTGCACGTGCGCATCGACGAGCGCGCCGCCGGGTTCACCGCGCTGGGCATCGCCCGGGAGAGCCGGCTGCCGGTCGCGGTGGTGTGCACGTCGGGCACTGCCGCGGGCAACCTGCTGCCGGCGACCATGGAGGCCTTCCACTCCGGGATCCCGCTGCTGCTGCTGACCGCCGATCGCCCACCCGAGCTGCGCGGCGTCGGCGCCAATCAGGCCACCATGCAGTGGGGGCTGTTCGGTTCGTTCGTGAGATGGCAGGCGGATGCCGAGGTACCCGGTGCTGTCGTGCCCGGTCGCCTGGAGCGGGGGGCCCGTGCGGATCGCGTCTCGGAGGGACGTGCCGCCGCGACGACCGGTGTCCCGGATGACGGCGCGACTGCGTGGCCCGCGCTCGGCCGTCGTGCCGTGGTTGCGGCGCTCGGGCTCTCCGGGGAGGGCGTGCCTGGGGTTGCTGGACCCGTGCACCTCAACCTGCCCGCGCGCGAGCCGCTGTCCGCCGTGACGGATGTCGTCGCCCAGCCGGGGCCCGCCCCAACCCGCGCTGCCGTCGAGCCGCTGGTGCTGGAGCGCGCGTTGCGCACGATCGTGATCGCGGGAGCGGATGCCGGGCCCGGTGCCGAGGAGATCTCGCACCAGGGCGGCTGGCCGCTGATCGCCGAGATCGTCAGCGGCGCGAGGTTCGGGCGCCTGGTGGTGCACGGATACCGCGAGCTGCTGAAGGACGAGTCCTTGGGCGGTCGGATCGAGCGTGCGGTCGTCTTCGGGCATCCGACTCTCAGTCGTGAGGTGGCGGGGCTGCTGGCGCGCGATGACATCGACGTCGTCGCCGTGCGCGGCGGCGGCGAAGAGCTGAACCTCAACGGGCGCACGATGGCCGTGGACGGTGTCGCGGTCGCCGACGGTGACAGGGACCGGCAGTGGCTGGGCGCCTGGATGAACGCCTCGGCCGCGCGCGTGGTCGACCTCAGCGCCCCCGCGCCCGACAACGACGGACTGTTCTCCGACGACAAGGAGGCCCGGCTCAGCGCCGTGCGCGCGGAGCTGGCGGCTGTGCGGGCTCGAGTGGATCGGGAGATTCTCGTGGATGCCGTGTGGCGGGCGACCTGGCCGCACGACCGGCTGATGTTCGGGTCGTCGCGGCTCGTGCGCGTGGCCGATCAGGTGCTGGGCGGCAAGAAGGTGCCGGTGCACGCCAACCGCGGGCTCGCCGGCATCGACGGCACGATCGCGACCGGGCTCGGCATCGCACTGGCCAGCCAGGCCGCCGGAGCGGCGGGCGTGACGCGCGTGCTGCTGGGTGACCTGGCGTTCCTGCACGATGTCGGAGCACTGCTGCTGCCCGCCGATGAGCCGCATCCGCGCATCCAGGTGATCGTCGGCAACGACGGCGGCGGCACGATCTTCGACGGGCTCGAGGTCGCCGCATCCGCTCCGGCCGAGGATCTGGACCGGGCGTTCTACACCCCGCACGGTGCGGACCTGTCGGCGCTGGCGACAGCCTACGGCTGGGAGTACACCCAGGTGTCCACGCGCTCGGCGCTGGAGCAGGCGCTCACCTCCCCCGCACCGGGTCCGCAGATCATCGAGGTCCCGCTGGAGCGCTGAGGGTGGGGCTTGGCTTGCTGGGCTGAGAGCAGCGCAGTCTCGCGGGGCCTATATGGCGGCCTCCTCGTCCTTGAGACAGCCGAACGGGACCCGTGACATGCGCGGGTGATTCAGGCCCGCCGCCCGCGGGGCCCACTTGGTCGTTTCCTCGTGGTTGAGGCAGCCATCCGGGACCCGCGAAAGCTCATGCGCTCGCGCTGCAGTTCTCAGCATCCGTGAATCGTCGCGCTGCACTTCTCAGCGCCTGGAAGGTTCCGCGCTGCAGTTCTCAGCGTCGATGAGTCTCCGCGCGGCAGTTCTTCGTCCGCGCGGCGCATATATCCGCCGCGCTGATCGAGAAGTGCCGCGCGGGCTGAGGAGTGCCGCGCGGGCTGAGGAGTGCCGCGACCGAGAAGGGCTGCGCGGCACGCGAGGAGCCGCTTACTCGAGCCGTCGGCTGACCTCGCCGAGGTCGACGCTGGCGTAGTGCTCCTCGTCGCCGGAGCCTCCGTCCGCGGAGCCTGAGCCCGCCTCGAGTTCGAGCTCGGACACCTCGTACAGGTCTGCCTTCGACGGGGCGATGGCCAGAGCCTCGACAGGCGAGGTCTCGGTGAGCACCTCGTCCAGACCCTGTAGGGCGCTGAACCGGCGCGCCTGCGTGACGACGTTGCGGTCCAGCGAGCCGGCGAACCTGTTGTACGCGTCGACCGTGGAGTTCAGGCTCTTGCCGAGTTTGGCCAGGTGCTGGCCCAGGGTGCCGAGGCGCTTGTGCAGCTCCTTGCCGACCGTGAAGATCTGCTGCGCCTCATGCGCAAGCTGGTCCTGCCGCCACGCGTGCCCGACCGTGCGCAGCAGCGCGATGAGCGTGGACGGCGTGGCGATGACGACGTTGCGCTCGAAGGCGTACTCGTACAGCGTGGCGTCCTGATCCAGCGCTGCCGCCAGGAACGGCTCGGCCGGCACGAACATCACCACGAACTCGGGGGAGCCGGCCACCACGTCCCAGTACTGCTTGGTGCCCAGGTCGTCGATGTGCTTCTTCAGATGACGGGCGTGCGCGGCCAGGCGCTGCGCGCGCACCGTGTCGTCGGTGGCCTCCATGGCCTCGAGATATCCGTTGAAGGCGACCTTCGAGTCGACGACCACGTTCTTGTCGCCGGCCAGGTGCACGACCAGGTCGGGGCGCAGCGCGCCGTCGTCGGTGTCGTGGTGCATCTGCTCGTCGAAGTCGACGTGATTGAGCATCCCCGACGCCTCCACCACGCGGCGCAGCTGCAGCTCGCCCCAGCGGCCGCGCACCTGCGGCGCGCGCAGCGCGTTGACCAGGTTGCGGGTCTCCGAGCCGAGCGTCTCGGACGACTGCCGCATCAGCTGCACCTGCTCGTGCAGCGCGGCGTTGGCCTCCAGCCGGGCCTTCTCGGCGGTGCCCATCTCGGTCTTCACGCCCTCGAGCGTCTTCTGGATGGGCTCGATGAGCTGCTGCACGGCATCCTGCCGCTTCTGCAGCTCGGCCGCACCCTCGCTCTGGCTGCGTTTGAGGCGCTCCTCCGCCTGCTGCAGGAACACCTTCGAGTTCGCCTCGAGCGCTCGCCTGCTCAGCGCATCGAACTCATCGGAGAGCCGCTTCTGGTCCGCCTTCAGCTCCTCCAGCCGGTCGGCTGCGCGCCGCCGCTCGGCCAGCACATCGGCATCCGCCTCCTGACGAACCTCGGCCAGCCGCCGCTCGTGCTCCAGACGTTCGTGCTCCAGGCGCGCCTGCGCCTGGGCGCGAGCATCCGCCACTGCCGCCTCGCCCAGCCGACGCGTCTCGACGACCCGCTGCTCGCCCAGCGCACGCTCCTCCTGCACGCGGGTGGCGGTCTCGTCACGCAGCGCCGCGGCATCGGCCTCCAGCGCCTGCACCCGCAGCAGCGCGGCCCGGCCCTCGGCATCCGATGAGCGGCCGCGCTGCGTGCCCAGCACGAATCCGAGCGCGCCGGCCAGCGCCGCGGCGATGACGGCGACGACGATCACGAGAAGCGAGGTGTCCATGCTCCGATTGTGCCCGGGGCCACCGACATCGCCCGTCGCACCCTGCACAATGGCACCATGACGAAGACGACATGGGCCACCGCGTTGCGGGTGGACGACGGTTTCCAGCTGGCGGACGTCGACCCCGACAGCACACCCGGGTTCGATGGCGACAAGAAGGACGGCGAGAAGGCGCTGGACAAGCGCAGGGAGACATTGAGCGACCTGCAGGAGCGCCTGTACGCGGCGTCCCGATCCGGCGAGTCGACGGATGCCGTTCTGCTGGTGCTGCAGGCCATGGACTCCGCAGGCAAGGGCGGCATCGTGCGGCACGTCGTCGGCGGTGTGGATCCGCAGGGCGTGGAGCTCGCCGCCTTCAAGGCGCCGACCGACGAGGAACGCGCGCACGACTTCCTCTGGCGCATCGAGAAGCGCCTGCCGCGGCCCGGGTTCATCGGCGTCTTCGACCGCTCGCACTACGAGGACGTCCTGATCGGCCGGGTGCGGATGCTCGCACCCGAGGACGAGATCGAGCGCCGCTACGGCGCCATCGTCGACTTCGAGCGCCGCGTCGCGGCATCCGGGATCCGCATCGTCAAGGTCATGCTGCACATCTCCCGCGACGAGCAGAAGGAGCGCCTGATGGAGCGCCTGGACCGCTCGGACAAGCACTGGAAGTACAACCCGGGAGATGTCGACGAGCGGATGCTGTGGGACGACTACATGGCCGCCTACCAGTCCGTGTTCGACCGCACCTCCGCGCCAGAGGCTCCCTGGTACGTGATCCCGGCGAACAGCAAGTGGTACGCGCGCCTGGCCGTGCAGGAGCTGCTGATCGCGGCGCTGGAGGATATCGATCCGCAATGGCCCGTCGCCGACTTCGACGTGGAGGCGGAGAAGAAGCGCCTCGCCGCGAGCTGACCTGCCCGAGACCCCGGGCTGCCGCCGACACCCCGCCCTGCGGGCGACCGCACCACGGGGTGTCGGCGAGAAGTCGGGGTCTCGGCGTCAGGCGCGGGGCTTGCGCGCGCGGTGCAGCGCGACGATGCCGAACGTCAGGTTTCGGTACTCGACATCCGTCCAGCCGGCCTCGCGGATCCACGCCGACAGCGTCTTCTGGTCGGGCCAGTCGCGGATCGACTCGTTGAGGTAGTCGTAGGCGTCGCCGTTGGTGCCCGCGATGCGCGCCACCTTCGGCAGCACCTGCGCGTTGTAGAAGCGGTACAGGCCGCGGAACAGCTTTCCCGGAGGCGTGGAGAACTCGTTGATCACCATCCGCCCGCCGGGCCTGGTCACGCGGAACAGCTCGGCCAGTGCCTTCTTCGGCTGCTGCACGTTGCGCAGCCCGTACGACATGGTCACCGCGTCGAACTCCTCGTCGCCGAACGGCAGATCCGTGGCGTCGGCCTGCACGAAGGTGATGTTGGGCAGGTGCCCATGCCGGCGGCGCCCTTCGGTCAGCATCCCGGGGGAGAAGTCGGCGGCGACGACCTGCGCGCCGCTGCCTGCGAGAGAGGCGGAGGAGGATGCCGTGCCCGCGGCCAGGTCGAGGATGCGCTCGCCGCGCTTGGGCGCCACCGCGCGCGTCGTGGCCGCGCGCCACAGCGCGTCATTGCCGAAGGTCATCACGGTGTTCGTGCGGTCGTAGCCTGCGGCCACCTGATCGAACATGCCGCTGACGTGCGAGGGGTCCTTGCCGAGGTCGGCGCGATTCGGCTCCATGCTTCGATCCTAGGCGGGCGGATGCTGCGCTGCCTGAGACGGATGTCGGCAGGAATCACGGATGTCGGCAGGAATCAGGCATCCGCGCCGACATCCGTGATCTGAACCGACATCTGTTCTCCAGGGCGACTGGCGGATGCTCAGGGCACAGCGCCCGCCGTAGACTCGGCGGGTGAGTGCGAATCGTCCGGAGCCCGGCACGTCGATGATCTTCCAGTGGCGCAAATGGGACGGTTCGCCGCACTGGGCCAACCAGGAGGTGTACCTGGGGTCGGACCGGTGGGGCGACTGGCTCGGCCAGCCCGCCGGCTGGCGAAGCTCCCGCCCCGGTCGCGAATTCATCGCGGACTCCGCCGACGTCACGCTGATCCCCCGATCGGATGCCGAGCACGGCGCCGACCACGCCGTCACCGTCCACCGGCATCACTCCACGGCGATGCGGATCTACATCGATCTGGGCTGGGAGATGCGCTGGGAGGATGCCGGCATCGACGCCGGCACGGGTCTGCACATCCTCGCCACCGGCATCGACATGGACCTCGATGTGGTGCGCCGGCTCGATGAGCGCGGCACGTACGTCGATGACCGCGACGAGTGGGCCGAGCACAGCATCCGCTACGGGTACCCTGCCGACGTGATGGCGCACCTGGAAGCCCTCACCCTCGATCTCGAGAACAGGGTGCGCGCGCAGGTCCCGCCGTTCGACGACGCGACCGCCGATGCGTGGCTGGACCGTCTCGAGGCACTCGACCTGAAGCCGCGCAACTAGGCTGGAGGGGTGAGCAGCATCCGCCTGGTCGCGCAGACCCGCGAGATCCCACCCGTCGACGATCTGCTGGCGCACACCTCCGCGGCGAACCCGCTGGCGTGGCTTCGCCGCGGCGACGGGATCGTGGCCGCGGGCGACGGCATCGCGGCATCCATCCGCATCCGCGGCGGTCAGGACCGCACCCGGGAGCAGCGCATGGCCGACGCCTGGCGCGAGCTGGCGCAGGATGCCGAGATCGACGACCCCGTAGCACTTCCCGGCACCGGACTCGTGGCCTTCGGTGCGCTCACCTTCGACGAGGACTCGAAGGCCGACAGCGTCCTCGTGGTGCCGCAGGCCGTGATCGGCCGTCGTGACGGGCGCAGCTGGATCACCCGCATCCGCACTCTCGACGACGCGGACTTCGCCCCCGTCTCCGAGCCCGCAGCCCTCGCCCCGCACTGGGCGGGCCGCGTCGGCCCCGGCGCGCAGACGCCGCAGGGGTATCAGGATGCCGTCCGCGCAGCTCTCGGCGAGATCACCGCCGGCGCGTACGAGAAGGTCGTGCTGGCCCGCGACCTCACCGGCACCGTGCCCAGCGACGCCGACCTGCGCCGGCTGGTGGGCGCGCTGTCGACCGACTACCCCGACACCTGGACCTTCGCCGTGGACGGCCTGGTGGGGGCGAGCCCGGAGACTCTCGTGACCACGCACGCCCGCACCGTCACCGCGCGGGTGCTGGCAGGCACCACGGCGCGCGGGGCCGACCCGGTGGCCGACGCCACGGCATCCGCTGCCCTCGCCGCAAGCGCGAAGGACCTCGACGAGCACGGCTTCGCCGTGCAGAGCGTGCTGGCGACTCTCCGCCCGCACACCCGTGCGCTCGAGGTCGATGGTCCGTTCGTGCTGGAGCTGCCCAACCTGTTCCACCTGGCCACCGATGTGCGCGGCGACCTGGCCGACGGCGACTCCGCGCTCGATCTGGTCGGTGCCATGCATCCCACTGCGGCTGTCGCGGGGACGCCGACGGATGCCGCCATCGCGGCGATCCGGCGCCTGGAGCCCTTCGACCGCGGACGCTACGCCGGACCGGTCGGCTGGATCGACGCATCCGGCGACGGCGAGTGGGCCATCGCACTGCGCTGCGCGCAGTTCGCCGACGCTCCGAGCGACGCCTCCCGTGCGCGGCAGGTCACGGCCTACGCCGGGGCCGGCATCGTCGCCGGCAGCGATCCCGAGGCGGAGCTGCTGGAGACCCGCGTGAAGTTCCGCCCGCTCGTGGATGCGCTGGCCTGAGCCGATGTCGTCGGAACCCGCTCCCGAGCTCGGCGTGCTGTTCGACGTGCTCCGCGCCAACGAGGCCGTCGGAGCCATGCTGCGCGACGCCCTGACCGGCACAGGGCTGACGCCCACCGGCTACGCGGTGCTGAGCCTGGTGGCGACTCTCGGCACGACGACGCCCAGCGAGGTCGCGGCGCGCATCGGGGCGAAGCCCTCCACGCTCACCGCGCATCTGGCCGGGCTCGAGACGGACGGGCTGATCTCGCGGCGACGCGGGGCGGACGGAAGATCGGCGGATCTGCAGATCACCGAACAGGGGCGCCGGGCGCACGGCGACGCGCACCGCCGCGTCGAGCTCGTCTGGCGATCCGTCTCCGGTGAGCTGGACGTTCCGGAGCTGCGGGCCGTTCTCGCGCGGTTGATCACCTCGCTGACCGAGAGGGCCCGCCCATTGCGGTGAGCGGAGGGGCGCGACAGAATAGTTCGGATCCGAAACAGTTCTGAGGAGCCCGAATGCCGTTCACCGTCAACTCCCGCACCAGGATGCGGCAGGCCGTCGCACTCGCAGCCACGACGATTCTCGTCACGACCGTGCTCACTGGCTGCGGATCCACGGCATCACCAGGCGCCACCACGAGCCTCTCGCCATCGGAGGCGACGCCGACCATCCCACAGGTCGACGCATCTCTCGACTCGGTGACCGGTGACCCGGCGGCGCTCGTCGCCCGTGTCGACGGGGATCGGATCATGACCGACGTGCGAACCCTGGGGAAGACCCCGCGCGACCCGGCCCAGAACAGGGACCAGACGATCGCCGCGGCCGAGTACGTCAAGACGCAGCTGCAGGATGCCGGACTCGCGCCGAAGACGATCGATGTGACCCTGCGCGACATCACCCTGCCGACGGTGTGGGCGGAGATCCACGGGCAGCAGTGCGCTGACCGCGTGTTCGTGCTGACCGCGCACTACGACACCGTCCCCGGGTCACCCGGGGCTGACGACGACGCGTCCGGTGTGGCAGGCGTGCTGGAGACGGCGCGCATCCTCGCCGATGCGCAGCTGCCGGCGACCGTGGTGGTCGCCGCCGTCCCGTTCGAGGAGGAGGGGAGTCCCTACGCCGGCGCAGCGGCGCTGGCGACCGAGCTGATCGAGCAGCAGCACAGGGACGTGTTCGGCATGGTGAGCGCCGAGATGCTCGGCTACGCCACCACCGAGCCGAATGCCGACGGCCAGGTCGGCGACTTCCTCAACGTGCTCGGCTACCCCGACGCGGAGCAGCTGGTGCAGATCTTCGACCACGCGAACACGGAGTGGGCCGGCGGCGCGAAGGCCCAGGTCGCGACGGTGCCCGAGACGGAGACCTTCATCTCCCGCTCCGATCACGCAGCGTTCCACCTGAAGCGAGTGCCCGCGGCGTTCGCGACCGACGGTGCGAACTTCCGCACGCCGTACTACCACACGCCGCAGGACGTACCGGAGAACATCAGCACCGACTTCTTCGCCGGGGCAGTGCGCACTCTCGTGGCAGGAACGATCGGAATGGCCGGTCGCACCGCCGCCTGTGAGGGCTGAACCCGTCGGGATCGGAAGGAGGGCCGGGGGATCGCAGGTAGGCTGGAAGGCGTGACTTCAAGCCCCGCGACCCCGGGCACGCGACTGGCGAGCCGACTCGGCTTCAGCGACCGCGTCTTCCTCAGCCCCGCTGCCCGGCGCATCGCTGCCCGCATCGAGGACGGCCTGGATCTTGTCGAGGCCGGTCTCGCGGAGGAGCTGAAGTTCGCCGACCCCGTTGCGGATGCCGCGGCCCGCTACCTGTACGAGGCCGGCGGCAAGCGCATCCGCCCCGTGCTCGCGCTGCTGACCGCCCAGCTGGGCGACGGCAACAGCGCCGCGGTGATCGACATCGCCAAGGCGCTCGAGCTCACGCACCTCGGCTCGCTGTACCACGACGACGTCATGGACGGCGCCGACACCCGCCGCGGGGTTCCCGCCGCCCACGGCGTGTGGGGCAACAACGTCGCCATCCTCACCGGAGACATCCTGTTCTCGCGCGCCAGCCAGATCATGTCGCGCTACGGCGAGCGGGCCATGCGCCTGCAGGCCGGTACGTTCGAACGGCTGGTGCTGGGGCAGATGCACGAGACCGTCGGCGCGCAGCCGGGCGACGACCCCATCGACTTCTACATCCAGGTGCTGGCCGACAAGACCGGTTCGCTCATCGCGGCAGCCACGCAGGGCGGGGTGATCTTCTCCCACGCCCCGACCGAGTTCGAGGAGCCGATGCGCGTGTACGGCGAGAAGGTCGGCGTCGCGTTCCAGCTGCTGGATGACGTGATCGATCTCTCGGCGGATGCCGCGGAGACCGGCAAGGTGCCGGGCACCGACCTGCGCGCGGGCGTACCCACCATGCCCTCGCTGCTTCTGAAGACCGGCACCGCACCCGCTGACATCGACCTGGCGAACCGCATCGACGAGGGCGTCGCGCGCATCGCGGAGGGGGCCGACCCCGCCATCCTCGACGGGCCGCTCGCCGAGCTGCGCGTCCACGACGCCACCGCGCGCACGATGGAGCTGGCCCGCACCTGGACGGCGGATGCCGTCGCCGCACTGTCGCCGCTGCCGCGCGGCACCGTGCGCGAGTCGCTCACCAGGTTCGCCGAGACTCTCGCTGATCGCAGCAGCTGACGGAAGGATCCCCATGACGAAGCTCAAGCTCGCCGTCGTCGGGGCAGGCCCGGCAGGCATCTACGCCGCCGACATCCTGCTCAAGGCCGAGCGCAAGTTCGATGTGTCCATCGACATCTTCGAGCAGCTCCCCGCCCCCTACGGACTGGTCCGCTACGGCGTCGCGCCCGACCACCCCCGCATCAAGGGCATCATCACGGCGCTGCGCAACGTGCTCGACCACGGCGACATGCGCCTGTTCGGCAACGTGCGCTTCGGCACCGACATCACGATCGAGGACCTCAAGCGTCACTACAACGCCGTGATCTTCGCCACCGGATCGGTGCGCGACGCGCCGCTGGACATCCCCGGCATCGATGCCACCGACTCGTTCGGCGCGGCGTCGTACGTCAGCTGGTTCGACGGACACCCCGACGTGCCGCGCGAGTGGTCGTTGGATGCCACCTCGGTGGGCGTCATCGGCAACGGCAACGTCGCACTCGACGTCTCGCGGATGCTGGCCAAGCACGCCGACGACCTGCTGGTCACCGAGGTGCCCGACAACGTCTACGAGGGTCTGAAGGCCAGCACCATCACCGACGTGCACGTGTTCGGCCGCCGCGGTCCCGCGCAGGTGAAGTTCACCCCGCTGGAGCTGCGCGAGCTCGGCGAGCTGCGCGACGTGGACATGGTGCTCTACGACGAGGACTTCGACTACGACGAGGCGTCCCAGCGCGCCATCGCCACCAACAAGCAGGTCATGGTCATCGACCGCATCCTGCAGTCCTGGCGCAAGCGGGAGTCCAACAACAACGCAGGCGGCACGGCGTCCCGCCGCCTGCACATGCACTTCTGGGCGCGTCCGATCGAGGTCCGCAAGGACGAGAACGGCCGCGTCGCCGCCCTGGTCTACGAGCGCACGAAGCCCGACGGCAGCGGCGGCGTGGTGGGCACAGGGGAGCTGCGCGAGATCCCGATGCAGTCGCTGTACCGCGCGATCGGGTACTTCGGCTCCCCGCTGCCGGGCGTGCCCTTCGACAAGAAGCACGGCGTGATCCCCAACCGCGAGGGTCAGGTGCTGGAGGCCAAGTCCAACCAGCGCGTGCCCGGCATCTACGTCACCGGCTGGATCAAGCGCGGCCCGGTCGGCCTGATCGGTCACACCAAGTCCGACGCCATGGAGACGGTCAGCCACCTGATCAACGACCAGGGCTCCTGGTGGCGCCCCGAGGACACGTCCGAGGACGCCATCCCCGCGCTGCTGGCCGAGCGCGGCGTGAAGTGGACGGACCTCGACGGCTGGCACCGCCTCGACGCACATGAGATCGAGCTGGGCAGGACCCACGCCCACGAACGCGAGCGCGTCAAGCTGGTGCCGCGCGAGGAGATGATCCGCGTCTCCCGCGGGGAGTGAATCCGGGCCGCCGGGGTCGCTCCATCACTGGGTCCCTGAGCTTGTCGAAGGGTCGTCGCGGGCCGCTAGTCTGAGCCCATGGGGGAGTGGGTGCCGGATGTGCTCGGCGATGAGTTCCAGCAGCTGACGCTGCCGATGAAGGCGGATGCCGAGGGCGAGGTCGTCGCGACCCTCGTGCGTGCGCTGCCGCACCCCTCGCCATGGTGGCGCCTCCACGACCGTCGTCCGCTCGCCGACGTGGACGTGCTGTACGTGCACGGGTGGTCCGACTACTTCTTCCAGAAGCGGCTCGCGCGGTTCTGGACCTCGCGCGGAGCACGGTTCTTCGCGCTGGATCTGCGCAAGTACGGGCGCAGTCTGCGGTCGCATCAGACGCCAGGGTACGTCACGGATCTCACGGAATACGACGAGGACATCGCGGGGGCGCTGGCGGCACGCGGTGGCACTGCCGGGCGCCGGCTCGTGCTGCTCGGCCACTCCACCGGCGGTCTGACCCTGAGCCTGTGGGCATCCCGGCATCCTGACCAGGCCGATGCGGTGATCCTCAACTCGCCCTGGCTGGAGTTTCAGCTCGGCGCAGCCCGGCCCGCCATCGCGCCGATGGTGGGGCTGCAGGCGCGGTGGTGGCCGAAGGATGCCTCGCCGCAGGTGGACCTGGGGTTCTACACGCGCGCGCAGAACGAGGTCGCCGATCCCGACGATCCCATGTCCGTCGACCTGGCGTGGCGCCCAGAGCAGTCGATGACTGTGCACGTGGCGTGGCTGCACGCCATCCTGCAAGGGCATCGCGCCGTGTCCGCAGGACTCGGCATCCCCGTGCCGGTGTGCGTGCTGCTGTCGGCGCGCACGGCCGTGCCGACCCGCTGGTCCGACGAGCTGACCAGGGCCGACAGCGTACTGGTGGTCGACGACATCGCTCGGGCCGCGCTGAAGCTCGGCCCGTCGGTCACCGTCGAGCGCATCGACGGAGCCCTTCACGACGTGTTCCTCTCGCGCCGCGAAGCTCGCGAGGACGCCTACGCCCGGCTGGATCGATGGGTGCGCGGCTGGGCCGCAGGGCTGAGCGATTGACATGACGATGTCGGATGAGCTCACTTTCGCGATCATGCTCGATCGTGCGATCGCCCAGAGCGAGATCTCGCTCCACCGTCTCAGCGGGCTGCTCGCAGCCAGGGGCGACCCGGTGAGCGTCGCCACCCTCAGCCACTGGCGTCGTGGCAGGCGGGCGCCGCATGGCGACTCTTCGTACGACGCCGTCGTCCGCCTCGAGGAGGCGCTCGGGCTCCAGGCGGGCGAGCTGGTCTCCAGGATCCCGCACGGAGCACGCCGGGGCCGGACCGTCGCCGCTCCTTCGACGAGCTGCAGGCGCGAGGCGACGTCCCGTCCAACGTCGAGGAGCTCTCTGCCAGGCTCGGCCATCGCGCCAAGGACACCGCGCTGATCCTCACCCACCACCGCTACGACATCGGGGCGGATCGCCGCATCGAGCGCGCTCGCTTCCACAATGTCTGGGTCGCCCGGACGGATGGCACCCGCAGCGTCATGGCGTCATGGCGGTTCGACTCCCCGCCGGAGGAGGAGCCCAGGATCGCGACGATCGACGGAGCGACGGTCGGCAGCACCATCTTCGACAGGGCGCACCGCACCTTCGTCGCCGAGATGCTGCTGCCTCGCGCGCTGGAGCGCGGAGAGACGTCGATCAATGAGTACACGCTCGAAGGGCTCGGCGAGCAGGACGAGGTGACGTGCCTGTACAGCGTCCTGGAGCGTCGCGTGGATGCGGCGTCGATCTGGCTCAGGTTCTCGCCGACGGCGCTTCCCGAGGCACCGCGGCTGATCATGGAGAACCTGCAGGTCCGGCAGACGGAAGCCGTCCGCTGCACGGACGGAGAGCTGCACCAGGTCGTGCGCGCGTTCGGGCCGGGCATCATCGGCGTCGACTGGGCATGGCCCGACTGAGCGCGGCCGGCCGCGCGTGCACGGCGACGGGCGGGAAGGCGAGCCGCAGTCGCCGTCTTCCCGCCCGTCTGCACTTCGGCTGTGAACCGCAGCGCCCGGTGCCCGAAACACCGATGGCCTCGCTGCACGGCTCCCCAGAGACCAAGAGCGAGATCCCCAACAGGGAAGTCTTGCAGTCGTGCGTTCACGGCATTCCTGCGGATGCCGTGAACGCACGAGGCTTCGCTCAGGCGACCCCGTAGATCATGCGGGTGGCGTGCTCCGCGGCATCCGCGTCACGCTCGCGCAATGCGCGCGGCATCTCGTCGCATCCCCTCAGCAGTGATTCGCGATGCTCGGGCGTGACGACGAACCCCCGCAGGGCGCGGGCGAGTGCGATCGACGCCTCGTCGACGAGGGCCTGCTGCAGCCGGTTCCCCGTTCGGGCGGCCAGATAGCCGACGACCTCGCGCCGTGCCTGCGAGCATGCCGCGGCATCGTCGACCGTCAGCGGCACGTGCTCGACGAGTCGCACCACCGCGTCGATCTCGTCCTCGGCCAGTCGCGGACACGCCAGGCGCGCGATGACGCCCGCCTGCAGCCCCGCGAACTCGTGCGCGACGCGGACTGCGTCGGGCGTGAGCCGCGTGACCTCCGTGAACCTGCTCGGATACATCTTCACCAGGCCGATCCGCTCCAGCCTCTGCAGCGCCTCGCGCACGGGGGTGCGTGAGACGGAGAGCTCCCGGGCGAGCTCAGCGTCGCGGATCCGATCACCCGGAGCGAGCTCGCCCCGGACGATGCGCTCGCCGATGAAGTGGAAGACCCCTTCGGCCAGCAGCTCCTTCTTCGTTCCTGCATCGCGGACCCCCACCCGCGGTTGTTCGAGCACCACAGTGCACTCCTTCGTCCCCATCCGAGCCTGCGGAGCGTCCCTCAACGCCCCGCAATGCCATACACGATGCACTCTATCGGCTCGCCGGACATCGCCGACATATCGGAGTCATGGTGTGACTGAGGTGTGACCGAAGCCGTCAGCCGCGGCGGCCGGGATCAGCGGTAGTTGATGAACTGCAGGTCGACGTCGAGATCGCTGCCCTTGAGCAGCGCGATGACGGACTGCAGGTCGTCGCGGCTCTTGGACTGCACGCGCAGCTCGTCGCCCTGGATCTGCGACTTGACGCCCTTGGGGCCCTGGTCGCGGATGATCTTGCTGATCTTCTTGGCGTTCTCGCTGGAGATGCCGTCCTTCAGGCTCGAGGAGATCCTGAACTCCTTGCCGCTGGCGAACGGCTCGCCGGACTCCAGGCTCTTCAGCGAGATGCCGCGCTTGATGAGCTTGGACTGGAACACGTCGAGCACGGCCTTGGCGCGCTCTTCGGTGTTCGCCTTGATGAGGATGTCGTCACCGCTCCATGCGATCGAGGCTCCGGTGCCCTTGAAGTCGTAGCGCTGCTCGACCTCCTTGCGGGCCTGGTTGAGCGCGTTCTCGGCCTCCTGGTGGTCGACCTTGGAGACGATGTCGAAAGAAGAGTCAGCCATGCCCGCAGTCTAGCGAGGAAGCCGACTGGCTGACTGTTTGGAAGCGCTTCCATGGGTGCGCCGTGAATGTCCGGGTATGTCACAGCTTGATATCGGTGGAATCTGACGTTGTGAAAATCGTTCGTGACGGGCAATACTGTAAGCGCTTGCAGTCCGTGCAGGCCCGATCACGAAAGAGGCACACCACCAATGAAGGTGACCAAGAGGAGCATCGCCGCATTCGCTGCGATCACCGTCCTGACCTCGCTGGCCCTCGCCGGCTGCTCGAGCGCGAAGAGCGATGACAAGAGCGCGGACGGAGCAGCCGCCGGCAGCAGCGGCAAGCTCGTCGTCTGGGTGGACTCCGAGCGCGTGGACGCGCTTCAGGGCGCGGCCGACGCCTACCAGAAGAAGACCGGGGTCAAGGTCCAGCTCGTCGGCAAGAACGTCGACGACATCAAGGACGACTTCATCCAGCAGGTTCCCACCGGCAAGGGTCCGGACATCACCATGGGCGCGCACGACTGGCTCGGCGAGCTGTCCACCAACGGCGTCGTGGCTCCGCTGGAGCTCGGTGACTCCGCAGCCGAGTACCTGCCGGTCGCCCTGCAGGCCTCGACCTATGACGGCAAGGTCTACATGCTCCCCTACGCCGTCGAGAACATCGCGGTGCTGCGCAACACCAAGCTCGTCCCCGAGGCCGCGACCAGCTTCGACGACATGATCGCGAAGGGCAAGGCCGCCGGCCTGGCTCAGCCGTTCGTCGTGGAGCAGGGCGCCGAGGGCAACCCGTACCACCTGTACCCGTTCCAGACCGCGTTCGGCGCCCCGGTGTTCGGCACCGACGCCGACGGCGCCTACGACGCCACCGACCTGAAGCTGGGCGGCGAGGGCGGCACCGCCTTCGCGAACTGGCTGTCCGCACAGGGCAAGGCCGGCACGCTCAACACCGACATCGACGGTGAGATCGCCAAGCAGCAGTTCCTCGGCGGCAAGGCCGCCTTCTGGCTGACCGGACCGTGGAACGTCGGCGCGGCTGTCGACGGCGGCATCGACGTCGCGATCGACAAGATCCCCAGCCCGACCGACAAGGCCGCTTCGCCGTTCGCCGGCGTGAAGGGCTTCTTCGTCAGTTCGGAGTCCAAGAACAAGGTCGCCGCGAACGACTTCCTGGTGAACTACATCGGCACCGCCGATGTGCAGCTGGAGCTGTTCAAGGCCGGCAACATCCTGCCCGCACTGACCGCTGCCGCGGACAAGGCCGCATCCGACCCGATCATCGCCGGCTTCCAGGCCGTCGGCGGCGAGGCCGTGCCGATGCCCGCGGTCCCCGCGATGGGCTCCGTGTGGCAGTTCTGGGGCGTCGCCGAGGCGGCTGTCATCAACGGCGCCGACCCGGCGGCGACGTGGCAGAAGCTGACCGACGACGTCGCCGGCGCGATCAAGTAATCGCGATCGATCGATGCTGAACACGGCTGCCGGGATGGGACTGCCATCCCGGCAGCCGTGCACGATGAGGTGAAGATGAGTCAGATCACTGAGCAGGAGGCGCCGCAGGCGCCCCGCACCAGGAAGCAGCGCCAGGCTGCGGCGATCGCGGAGGCGGCGTCGGGCCACGTCGGCTGGACGCTGCTGAAGATCGTTCTGCTGGCGATCGTCGACGCGGTCGCGGTGTACGCCGCGTTCGTGCTGTTCACAGCATCCGAATGGCTGGTGCTGGGCATCGTCGCGGCCGTGACGATCCTGGTGAACTGGATCTACTTCTCGCGCAGGCGGATCCCCGCGAAGTACCTCGCCCCCGGAGTGGTCTTCCTGATCATCTTCCAGGTCTTCACCCTGCTGTACACCGGCTACATCGGCTTCACCAACTACGGGACCGGCCACAACGGCAGCAAGACTCAGGCCGTGGCCGCGCTGATGCGCTCCGCGCAGGAGCGCGTGGCCGACTCGCCCACCTACCCGGTCGCAGTCGTCGAGCGCGACGGCATGCTCGGGCTGCTGGTCACGGATCCCGACGACGGCGACGTCTCCGTCGGCACGGAGGACCAGCCCCTGCAGGCCGTCTCCGGCGCGACGATGGACGGCGATCGTGCGGTGGCGGTCGATGGCTGGACCACGCTCCCGTTCGCCAAGGTGATCGCGCGCTCGAGCGACATCGAGAAGCTGTCGGTGCCCTTCAGCGACGACCCCAACGACGGAGCCATCCGCACGCCGGACGGTCGCAGCGGGTACCTGTACGTCTCCACGCTGCAGTATGACGAGCGGGCCGGCACCATGACCGACACGCGCAGCGGCACCGTGTACAGCGACACCGGCGTCGGCGCATTCACCGCCGAGAGCGGCGAGCAGCTGCTGCCCGGCTGGCAGATCACCGTCGGGTTCGACAACTTCGTGCGGGCGGTGACGGATGCCTCCATCCGCGGCCCGCTGATCTCCGTGACGGTCTGGACGTTCGTGTTCGCGCTGATCTCGGTGGCATCCACGTTCTTCCTGGGCCTCCTGCTGGCGCTGGTCTTCAACAGCAGCCGGATGCGCTTCCGCAACGGCTACCGCATCCTGCTGATCCTGCCGTACGCGTTCCCCGCGTTCCTCTCGGCGCTGGTGTGGGCCGGGATGATGAACGAGAGCTTCGGATTCCTGAACCAGGTGATCTTCGGCGGAGCGTCGATCCCCTGGCTGACCGACCCGACGCTGGCGAAGGTCTCCGTGCTGATCGTGAACCTGTGGCTCGGCTTCCCCTACATGTTCCTGGTGTGCATGGGCGCGCTGCAGGGCATCCCGGCGGATGTCAACGAGGCCGCCGAGATGGACGGCGCGAACCCCTGGCAGATCTTCCGCAGCATCAAGCTGCCGCTGCTGCTGGTGACCGTGGCGCCGCTGCTGATCTCGTCGTTCGCGTTCAACTTCAACAACTTCAACCTGATCTACATGCTCACCGGCGGCGGACCGCGCTTCGACGACGTGTCGATCCCGGTCGGGCACACCGACATCCTCATCTCGATGGTCTACAAGGTGGCCTTCACCGGTCAGACCCGCGACTACGGGCTCGCCTCGGCGTTCACCATCCTGATCTTCATCGTGGTGGCGGCGATCTCCATCATCAGCTTCCGCAAGACCAAGGCACTCGAGGAGCTGAACTGAGATGAGCACCGCATCCTCCGTCCGTCCCGCCCGCAGATCGTTCGGGAAGTGGTTCGCCGACACCGGATGGCGGCACGTGATCGCCATCGTGGTGAGCGCCTTCGCGGTCTTCCCGCTGCTGTACGTGATCTCGGCCTCGCTGAATCCGAAGGGCACGCTGACCGGCTCGAACCGGCTGTTCTCCGCCATCGGGATCGACAGCTACGTGCGTATCCTGACCGATCCGAAGAACCCCTATCCGATGTGGTTCTGGAACACCCTGGTGATCGCCACGGTCACCGGCTTCGTCACGGTCTTCCTGGGCGCGCTGGCCGCGTACGCATTCTCGCGGATGCGGTTCACCGGTCGTCGCGTCGGCCTGGTCACCATCGTCGTGGTGCAGATGTTCCCGCAGCTCCTTGCCGTGGTGGCCATCTTCCTGCTGATGTCCACGCTCGGCGACTGGTTTCCCGCCATCGGGCTGAACACCCACACCGGCCTGATCCTGGTGTACCTGGGCGGCGCGCTCGGCGTGAACACCTACCTGATGTACGGCTTCTTCAACACGCTGCCGATGGAGCTGGACGAGGCCGCCCGCATCGACGGCGCCGGGCACGCCCGCATCTTCTTCACCATGATCCTGCCGCTGGTGGCGCCGATCCTCGCGGTGGTCGCGCTGCTGTCGTTCATCGGCACCGTCAACGAGTACGTCATCGCGAGCGTCATGCTCATCGATCCGGACAAGCAGACGCTGGTCGTGGGACTGACCAAGCTGGTGGCCAACCCGCGGTACGCGGACTGGTCGGCGTTCTCGGCCGGCGCGGTGATGGCGGCTGTCCCCGTGATGGTGCTGTTCCTGTTCCTGCAGAAGTACATCGTGGGCGGTCTCACCGCCGGCGCGGTGAAGTAGCGCAGGATTGCAGTCATGACCATGCTGCGCCCGCACCACGACGGTTCGCCCCTGCACGTCTCGAACGACGCTCCCGCTCTCGGCGACACCGTCGCGGTGCGCCTGCGCGTGCCCTCCGGCTACGGCCCGCTGAGGGCCGTGCGCACCCGCTCGAACCCCGACCACGAGCCGGAGTGGACGGATGCCGTGCTGCTCGGCTCCGCGGACGGCTGGGACTGGTTCCAGGCGCCCGTCCACGTGCGCAACCCGCGGCACGGCTACCGCTTCGTGCTGCTGCACGAGGATGGTCGGGTCGAGTGGCTGAACCAGACCGGCATCCACACCGGCGAGACGCTGGATGCCGAGGACTTCGCCCTTGTCGCCAACCCCGCTCCGCCCGCGTGGCTGCACCACTCCGTGCTGTACCAGGTGTTCCCCGACAGGTTCGCCAGGTCGGCGGATGCCGATCGGCATCCCACCCCGGACTGGGCGATCCCGGCATCCTGGGACGACCCGGTCGATCCCGTCGTGCCGGGGCGCTCGCAGCAGTTCTACGGCGGCGACCTGCCCGGCGTGCGGGAGCACCTCGACCACCTCGTCGAGCTCGGCGTGGACCTGCTGTATCTCACGCCGGTGTTCCCCGCCGGATCCAACCATCGCTACGATGCGGCGAGCTTCGATGAGATCGACCCGCTGCTGGGCGGCGAGGACGCGTACATCGAGCTCATCCAGGCCGCGCACGCCCGCGGCATCCGCGTGATCGGCGACCTGACCAGCAACCACTCCGGCGACCGCCACGAGTGGTTCCGGCAGGCGCACGGTCATCCGGGGGCCGAGACGGAGAGCTTCTATTACTTCACGGATGCCGGCAACACCACCTACGAGTCGTGGCTGGGCACGCCAACGCTGCCGAAGTTCGACTGGTCGTCCCAGGCGCTGCGCGAGCGTTTCATCACCGGCGAGGACTCCGTGGTGGCGAAATGGCTGAAGCCGCCGTACGGCATCGACGGCTGGCGCATCGACGTGGCCAACATGACAGGGCGCTTGGGCGCGGTCGACCTGAACGCCGAGGTGCGGCAGCAGCTGCGCGAGACCGTGCGCGCGATCAACCCCGACGCCATCGTGCTGGGGGAGTCCACCAACGACGCCGCATCCGATCTGCAGGGCGACGGCTGGGACGGCGCCATGACCTACCCGGCGTTCACGCGTCCGGTGTGGGGCTGGCTCTCCGAGCCCACCGGCACGCCATACCTCGCCTACGACGGCGAGCAGGTCAGTGAGCCGTGGTTCTTCACGCAGCCGATCGGCGGCATCCCGCGGTACACCGCACGGGAGTTCGCGGATGCCGTGACGCGCTTCACCGCCGGCATCCCGTGGCGGGTGCGGCTGGGCAACATGCAGCCGCTGGACACCCACGACACCGCCCGCTTCGCCACCAACGCCGCACCGGGCACGCTGCCCGTGGCCGTGGGGCTGTCGATGACGCTGCCCGGACTGCCGGTGATCTTCGCGGGCGATGAGTTCGGGCTGACCGGCGCCGACGGCGAGTCCAGCCGCACGCCCATGCCGTGGGCGCGGCAGGAGGAGCCGGAGCTGAAGTCGGTGTTCGAGATGTACCGCTCGTTGGTCGGACTGCGCCGTTCGCATGAGGTTCTCGCGACCGGAGGCCTGCGCTGGCTGCACGTCGACGACGACACCGTGGTGTTCGTGCGCGAGAGCGCCGAGCAGAGCGTGCTGGTGCTGGCCACGCGCGGCGGAGCGGATGTCGAGCTCGAGCCGGGCCTTCTGACTGGAGCCGCGGATGCCGAGGAGCTGTACGGCTCGGCGACCCTGGCGGTGGCCTCGGACGGCGCCGTCGCGCTCGCCGCCGAGGGCCCCTCGTTCGCCGTCTGGCTGCTCCCCGGCATCCGGGTTCCTGCGGCCTGACCCGTCCTCGCTGCGCGACGTTCCTCGTCTCGTCGCGCCCCGCGCTGCACTTCTCGACGGCGCCGGGCGTTCGCGCTGCAGTTCTCGTCCCGCGCTGCGCGAATATGCGTCGCGTTGATCGAGAACTGCCGCGCGCACGAAGACACTGGTCGAGAACTGCCGCGCGAAGGATCGGCATCCGCTCATTGAAGTATCTTGTGACGCACGCTAGCGTGTGATGCATGACAGTGGACGTGGGGGCGCAGATGCGCAAGGGGGTGGTCGAGTACTGCGTGCTCGGCCTGCTCGCCCGCGAGCCGATGTACGGCTGGCAGCTGTCCGACGCGCTCATCGAGTCCGGCCTCATCGCCAGCATCGGCACGCTGTATCCGCTGCTGGGCAGGTTGCGCGACAACGGCTGGGTGTCGACTTTCGACCGACCTTCCGACGCGGGTCCTGTGCGCAGGTACTACCGGCTGACGGATGCCGGCATCGCGCAGCTCGCGCTGTTTCGCACCCAGTGGGCACCGTTCGCCCGCACCGTCTCGACCCTGGTGGGAGAGGAATGACCATGACCGCCACCTCCGAGTACCTCGCCCGTCTGGACGACGCGCTGAGAAGCGTGCCGTACGGCGTGGCCGCCGAGATCCGGGCCGGCATCGCCGAAGAGCTGCAGAGCCTCGACGCGAATGGTGCGGCTGAGCGCATCGCGCAGCTGGGCGATCCCGCCGTGATCGCGCGGGAGGCGATGGCCGCGGACGAATATGCGGCACGGCGCATACCGGCACCCGCTCCGGCTCCTGCCGCCGCTGCGTCGCCGGCATCCGTCCCCGTCTCACACAGTCGCGGATTCGCGATCGCTGCCGCACTCGCGCTGAGCTTAGGTGCGTTCGTGCTTCCGGTCGTGGGATGGTTCGTCGGCGTGGGCCTCGTGGTGAAGAGTTCTCTGTGGCACACCTGGGAGAAGGCCGTCGCGATCCTGGCACCGTTGGGAGTGCTGCTCCTCGCGATGGTGGGGTCCATCCCCGCGTGGATCTGGGTCGACAACGTGCTCCAGCCGACGTCCGCCGTCCACTCCTTCATCGTCGTCGTCATTGTCGTGGTCATCCCGGCATCCGGACTCTGGCTGCTGTGGCGGATGCGCGGGCGCACGGCATCCTGAGCACCCCGCGCGGCGCGGCTCTTCTCATCGAGCGCTGCACTTCTCGACGGCGCCGGGCGTTCGCGCTGCAGTTCTCGTCCCGCGCTGCGCGAATATGCGCCGCGTTGATCGAGAACTGCCGCGCGCGCGGAGACACTGGTCGAGAACTGCCGCGCGAAGGTGCAGGCCGGGCGATCTGCAGACGCCCGAACCGGACCGCTCCGCGACACGGCATCCGGCCTCCCGGGGATGATCCGGCGCGGGCGTACGGTGAGGCCATGGCGGCTCGTGTGGGAGGGCGCAACCGGGTGATCAGCTGGATCGTCGGGCTGCTCTGCGCGGGGGTCGTCGGCGCGCTGCTGTGGCTCTCACTGCCGGCAGGGCCCGGGATGCTGGCCATCATCCAGCAGATGCTGCCGGGAACCGGATAGCGTCCGCCAGGCGGCGATGACCCGACACATCGGCACGCCTCCGGGTTCTGGTTCTACCCGGGCGTTACCCTCGCTGTGCACCTATCCACGAGAGGCGAGGCCATGAGCGACCCCGAGGTTCCCCAGAACGACCAGCCGAACGACATCGATGACGTCGTCGGCAGCGCCAACGAGGGTCTGGACGCTGCCGCCGCTGCCCGCGCCGACGTTCCGGCCGACGACGCGGATGCTGAGACGCCCGCCGATTCGGATGCCGGGCCGGCCGAGTCCGACGCGAAGCCGGTCGACGCGGACATGGAGGCGTTCGCCGCCGCCGAGCGCGACCACCCCGGCACCTTCGGCGCGTTCGAGGCACCGTCCGCGAACGCCCGCGAGGCGGATGCCGAGCCCGCGGCCACCACGCGCATCCTGTCCTCGGGCGCCGACACGGCTGATGTCGCCGAGGTTCACGTGAGCGATGCTCCCGGTGTCGCCGACGAGGTCTACACCACGGATGCAGCCGCCGCAGCGGCCTCCGCCGCCGAGACGCAGGTCGTGCCGGCGGAGCCGCTGGCCCCGCCCGCAGCCCCGCAGCCGATCTTCGTGCAGGCGCCGGAGCCGCCGCGTGACCTGGGCAACCGCGGCACCGCGGGCGCCATCGGACTCGTCGCCGCGATCGCCTTCGCGATCCTGTACCTGGGGGCGATCCTGGGACTCGGAGCCTGGGCCGGAAAGGTCGACGTCGACAACGTCGGCGAGGCCGCGCTGGCTCCGCTGAGCACGGCGGGGTTCTGGGTTCCCGTCGCCGTCTTCTTCCTCGCGTTCTGGCTGCTGGGCGCCTTCGTCAACCGCGCCCGCTGGGGCAAGTGGGTCGTCTTCGGTCTCCTGGTCGGCCTCGCCGCCTGGGGCGGCCACATCCTCGGTCAGCTGTTCCAGGAGCGTTTCTGGCAGCTCACTCCCACGGAGTCGACTGAGCTGGTGAACAAGCAGCTGCTGGCTCCGCTGGCCATCGCAGCCTTCGTGTTCGCCCGTGAGCTGACCATCTGGTTCGGCGCCTGGGTGTCGCGCAGCGGTGCCAAGAAGAAGGCGCTGAACGCCGAGGCGCAGGCTGAGTACGAGCGCACGCTCGAGGCCGGTCCCTCAGCACTTCGCTGAGCGCGCCCGGGCCGGCGCGCTGCGCGTAGGGTGGCGCTTATGACCACGACCGACGACCCCCACGGCATCCCGCCGGCGGGGGTCTCGGCGTCTCTGGCGCTGGTCATCGCGTTCGTCACGTTCGCGGCGCTCACGATCCTCGGGCTCGGGATGCTGAGCTTCTTCGCCGACCTCGACATCCTCGCCGTACCGGGGCTCGACTGGTGGCCGGGCATCGTCGGCATGATCGTCGCGATCGGCGTCTTCGCCTGGATGCTGTGGCCGACGCTGAAGAACGAGCATCCCTCCTACATGCCGGTGTTCGCGGTGGGACTGGTGTCGGCCGTCGCGCACGTCGTGGCGGTCTGGCTGGGCGCACTGCTGAGCGGCGCGGGCACCGAGGCGGCCTTCGCAGCTGTCGTCCAGCTGGTCACGCAGGGCTCCAGCGGGGTCGTGCTCGGAGCCGCGCTGCTGGGCTCGTGGTTCGCCATCGCGCTGCGCCGCACCGGCGCACAGCCGCCCACCTGGCCGTGGGAGCACGAAGACCCCGAATGACACGCCCGGATGCCGCGCCGCGAGAGGCCGTGGGCCTTACCCTGTAACCGTGGAGCGGTCACTGGAAACCCAGGTGAGCCAGGCAGTCGAGGCCTGGCTGCGATGGGTGCCGCGCTGGGAGCCCGCCACCCATCGCGGTCGCGTGGCCCCGTGCCGCAGGTGCCTGGGGTCGCCGATCCTCTCGGCCGCCGGGATCGGCGTCAACGTGCCGCACGGCGTGCAGCACGGGCTGTCGACCCGCATCAAGGCCATCGTCGACCACGCGGTCGCCGAGTACACCGCCCGCAATCTGCCCATGCTGCAGGGGGAGCTGGATCATCAGGCCGACCGCAACCGGTCGCGCGCCTACCGTCCCGCCGAGGGGCTGGATCCGGAGTACGAGGGGATGCCGCTGGATCCCGATCCCGTGCCGGGGGCGCCGTTCCTGTTCACCGTCGCCGGGCTCGCAGATGAGGCGTCCGCCCAGCTGCCGCCGCTCCCTCCGCTGAGCGAGGAGGAGAAGGCCGCGCTTCGGCAGGAGGTGGCGCTTGCCGACGAGTACGCGAACATGGTGGGCCGCGAGATCTGCGGTCTGCTGCTGCGGCACCGGCTGCAGGTGCAGGCCGCCATCTCGCAGTACGTCGAGCCGCAGATCGAGGCCATGCTGGCCGAACTCAGCGAGGCACTGGACTCGCCGTGGGATCCCGACACCCCCTGACCTGGGAATCGACCGTGCGCGCTTGCCCTCGACAGCATCCACCATCTATCGTTTTTCGATAGATAGTTGCTGTCTTTCGATAGGAGTGCCATGCAGCCCGTCGCCACAGTCCTGCTGCGAGCGATGATCGCCGTCCTGATCGCACTGCTGCTGTTCGCCCAGGTGTTCATGATCCCCGGGGTCGCCGCCGACACCGCCGCGCGCAACCCTGAACTGGCCTACCTCGAGGTGCCGGGCGTCATCGGCGGAGTGCTGTTCCTCGTGCTCATCGAGGTCGTGCTGGTGTGCGTGTTCGTGCTTCTGTCGCTGGTGCGGGCCGATCGGATCTTCTCGACGCACGCCTTCCGCTACGTGGACGTCATCATCGCCATGATGCTGGCCTCCGCCGTGCTGCTGATCGCCTCGTTCACCGTGCTCCTGGTCGCCGGCGCCGTGAATCCCAGCATCCTGATCCTCGGCGTGCTCGGAGTGGTGGTGAGCCTGTCGCTGGCGCTGCTGGTGGGTGTGATGCGCGGACTGCTGCGCAAGGCTCTGCAGCTCGAGCAGGATCTGTCCGAGGTGGTCTGAGATGCCCATCGTCATCGATATCGACGTGATGCTGGCCCGGCGCAAGATGAGCGTGCAGGACTTCTCGGAGGCCATCGGCATCACTCCGGCCAACGTGGCGGTGCTGAAGAACGGGCGCGCCAAGGCCGTCCGCTTCACCACGCTCGACGCCATCTGCCGGGTGCTGGACTGCCAGCCCGGCGATGTGCTGCGGTACGTTCCGGAGGAGCAGAGATGAACACGGCGTGGACGGATGCCGCGATCGCGCGGCTCTCCGACGGCAGGATCTGCCCGGTGTGCGAGCAGTCGGCGCTGGTCGACGGATGCTGCGCGCGCTGCGGCGCGGATCTGCGCGGAGCGGAGGGGAGCGCGCTGTGGAGCGCCTCGGTCGCGGCCGTCGACGCCCTGCGGGCGCGTGAGACGGCCCGCGGCCGGGTGCCCCGCGCGGTTCCGGTGCCGATGGCAGCCGGGGCCGTCCTGCCGCCTCTGACGTCGTCGGTGCAGGCGAGGCCTGTCGCGCCGCCGCCGGCCCTGCGCGCGGACACACCGACCGCGGGTGCGAGCCTGCAGTCGGTGCTGGCGACAGCGGGCGCCGCGCTGTTCGCCGTCGCGGCCATCGTGTTCACCTTCTTCAATCCCGAGCTGGCCGACCGGACCGTGCGCAGCTGGATCATCTGCGGCGTGACGCTGGTGTTCCTCGCGGGCGCCTGGCTGTTGGCCAGGCGGCGGCTGCAGTCCTCGGCCGAGGCCGTCGGCGGTCTGGGGCTGGTGTTCGTCGGGCTCGACGTGCAGGCCGTCGCGGGCTCATTCACGGGACAGGGCGCCACCTGGACCTCCGCCGCGCTGGCGGCGCTGGTCGCGGGTGGACTGATGCTCGCAGCGGGTCTGCGCGCCCGCATCCGGATCTGGCTGTGGACCTCGCTGCTGGCGCTGGCCGCCGTGCCTGCCATGCTCGGCTTCGGCACGTCCGACGATCTCGGCGGGGCGCTCTGGCTGGCGGCCTCGGGCTTCGCGGCGACCGGACTGATGGCGCTGCTGCCGCGGTTCGCGCCGAGCTTCCCGATGCGCGGGAATGCCGTGGGCGACACGGCAGGGGCGGATGCCGGGCCAGGCGTCGTCGCCGAGCCGACCGTGGCCACCAGGCCGGCGGCGCCCACCGAGCCTGCCCTCCCCGCCGTGCCTGCCCTCCCCGCCGAGCCTGCCCTCCCCGCTGAGCGTTCCGTGCCCGTCGTGCCCGGCTTGCCCGTGGTGCCCACCGAGACCCGTCTACCGCTGATGCCGGAGCTCGCAGCCCTGACCGTGCTGCAGGTGGTCGTCACCGTGCTGGCTGCAGGGCGCATCATCTTCGTTCCCGTCGGGGCCGTGCCGATCGCGGTGGTCCTCGCGGTGCTCGCGGTGCAGGCCGTCGTCGCCACGACGCGCACGATGGCGTGGGCATGGTCCTTCGTCGCGGGCGGACTGGCGGTCGCGGCCGGCGCTCTCGCGGCATCCGCTCTGCTGTCCGGCGGGAGCCGGTGGGAGAACTGGCTCGCGGCGATCGTGCCGACAGGAGCGGTGCTGGTGCTGCTCCTGTGCGCCCTCGTGTCGCTGCCGCGTCGCACGATGCGGGTGCCGCTGTCGGTCGGCGCGGGTCTTGCCGCCGGGATCACCAGCGCTCCTGCCGTGCTCTCCGGGGCGATCATCGGCAGCGACCTGCTGCGGTTCGCCGGGGCGCAGGCGGGGCGGACCACCGGCGGATCCGTGCTCGGTTCGCTGACGTGGGCGGGGATCGTCGGTCTGGGGATGATCTCGGCGGGCTTCGCCCTGTTCGCGCTGTGCACCAGGCGCAGGTCGGACATCCTCTCGCTGCGCCCCGCCGCCCTCGTCGTCGCCGTGCTGTACGCCACCGCCGCCGTTCTCGCGCTGAGTGCCGGGCGGGTGCTCCCGCTGCCGCTGAGCATCGCCGTGCTGCTGGTCGTCGCGGCCGCGGCTGCTCTCGCGAGCGCCCGGCCCGCCGGAAGCGGCTGGTCGTCCGCGCGGTTCCTGCTGGTGCTGGGTCTGCATCTCGCGCTGCTGATCTCGGTGGTGCTGGCCTGGCACGATCGAACGGTCGTGCCTTACGCCGGCGTCGGCACTCTGATCGTGCTGGCGGTCGTGGCGCGCACGACACCCGTCGCCGCACGGTTCCTGTATGCCGGCGCCGGATACGGCTACGCCCTGGCACTGATCGGCACCGCGCTCTCACTCGCAGGCGTCGGAGGCATCGCGCTGCTGTCGCTGGTGGCATCCGCAGGCCTGCTGGGGGCTGTGGCCGCGACGTTCCTGCCCCTCGGCGCGCGCAATTGGCAGGCCGTGCTGGTCGTCGCCACGGTGCCGTTCGCGATCGGCGTCGTGCAGGTCGCGTTCGAGCGCAGCGGCTGGACCGCGCTGTCCACCGGGATGATGTTCGTGCTCGCGCTGGTGCTGATGCTCACCCGGCGCGCCGGCCTGACCGTCGTCATCCGCACCCTGGCCGCAGCACTGCTGGTGCCCGCCCTGTCGGTGACGATCCTGTGCCTGGGCGCCCAGCTGCTGGTGCGCAGCGGTTCCCCGGTGGTGCTTCCGATCATCGCCGCCGTGGTCGCTCTGGTGCTGCCTTCGGGGCGGATGATCCGCGATGCGCTGGTCGCCCGGGGCAGGGGCGCCACCACGGCGGATGCCGCGCGTGCCGCGATCGAGGCCTCCGCGCTGCTGACCGGCGCCATCGCCGTGATCCTGGCCGTGATGCGCGAGGCGGCGGGGTTCGGCGCGGCGTGCCTGGTGCTGATCCTGCTCGGCACCGGCGCCGCGCTGACGTCGATGCTGGCCGATCGTCGCTACGGCTGGTGGGTGTCCGCTGCGGCATTCACCGGCGCGCTGTGGTCGCTGTGGGCGCTGAACGGGGTCGATCTCCCCGAGGCGTACCTGCTGCCCCCGTCTCTCGGCGCGGCGCTGGTGGCCGTGCTGCTCATGCTTCGCGGCGCGAGAGCCGTGCCGCTGCTCGCAGCGGGACTGGCCGGCGCGATCGTGCCGGTGCTGGCGCTGCTGATCACGGCCGAGGGGACGGATGCCGTGCCCTGGCGCGCCCACGCGCTGCTGGCCGCCGGCTGGGCGCTGCTGGGAGTCGCCGCCCTGGTGACCCGCACCGAGCGCCCAGCTCTGCGCCGCCTGCGGCCGCTGCGCACGCCGGCCGTGCTGGCAGCATCCGTCGCAGCCCTGGGCGGCACCGTCCAGGCCGTGCGATGGGGGAGCGGGCTCGACGCCTCGCCCGTGCGGGGCGGGGATGCCGGCGTCTTCCTGCTCTGCGCGGGGCTGAGTGCCGTGTCCGCTCTCGTACTGCTCCTGGCGGCACGGATGCTGCGCTCCGCAGCATCCGCTGTGCGCCTGCCGCGGCAGAATGCGCTCCACACGGACGGAATCGGGCAGGATGCCCGCGCGGAGCGCACATCTCCGCGCGAGACGCACGGCATCCCCGCGCGCTGGCTGCCCGTGCCGGCTGCACTGGCGTTCGCCGTCGGCACCTGGCCCGCGATCGCCGAGGACTGGTTCGTGATCTGGGGCATGTGGGCGCTCATGCTGCTCTGGCTCGCCGCCGTGGTCGTCGCAGCGCGCCGCTCGCGCGACGTGCTGATCCCACCCGCCTGGGTGCTGTTCGGCATCGCCTTCGTCACGGCTGTCGTCGCGTGGAGCCCGCGCGAGCTGCGCGTCGAGATGTTCTCACTGCCGCTGGGCGCCCTCCTGCTCGTCGCGGGAGCCGTCGGGATGCGGGATGGCGCGGATGCCGGGCGGCGAGCCCTCCGGCTGGATGACTGGCCGCAGGGGACGCAGAGCTCCTGGTGGCGGCTGGCGCCGGGACTGGTCGTGCTGCTGTCGGCATCCATCGTCTCCACCTTCACGGATCCGCTCACCTGGCGGGCCGTGCTGGTCATGGGCCTCGCGCTCGCCGCCATCCTGCTGGGCGCCGCCCGGCGGCTGGCCGCGCCGTTCGTGATCGGACTGGTCGTGCTGCCGGTGGAGAACGTGTTCGTGTTCGCCGTCCAGATCGGCCGGGGCATCGACTCCATGCCGTGGTGGATCACCCTGGCGACGGTCGGCGCCGTGCTGCTGATCATCGCCGTGGCGGGTGAGCGGCGCGAAGGGGCCGGCCGGGGCGTCGCCGCCCGCATGCGGGATCTGCGCTGAGCGGCGTGGGTCGGCATTTGACCGTCCGGGTTACGCAGGATTACACTTGGTCGGGTGTGTGCACCATTGCGTGCGCGCGCATCGGGCGCTGACACCGTCGGTTCGCCCCCACGGCATACCCATCACACCAAAAGCAGGGCGGTTCCGTCCTGCTGGTGGGTCATGATGTGAAACCCATCACGCTGTCACCGTGCAGCACTATGAGGAGAGAACGTGCCAACTATTCAGCAGTTGGTTCGCAAGGGACGCACGCCCAAGGTCTCGAAGACCAAGGCGCCCGCCCTGAAGGCGAACCCGCAGCAGGCCGGCGTGTGCACCCGCGTGTACACCACCACCCCGAAGAAGCCGAACTCGGCGATGCGCAAGGTCGCTCGTGTGAAGCTCCGCAACGGCACCGAGGTCACGGCCTACATCCCCGGTGAGGGACACAACCTGCAGGAGCACTCGCTGGTGCTCGTGCGCGGTGGTCGTGTCAAGGACCTCCCCGGTGTCCGCTACAAGATCGTCCGTGGCGCCCTGGACACCCAGGCCGTCAAGAACCGTAAGCAGGCTCGTTCCCGCTACGGCGCGAAGAAGGGTTGAGATAGATGCCTCGTAAGGGACCCGCTCCCAAGCGCCCGGTCGTCAACGACCCGGTCTACGGTGCTCCGATCGTCACCTCGCTGGTGAACAAGATCCTCGTCGACGGCAAGAAGTCGCTGGCCGAGTCGATCGTCTACGGCGCCCTCCGCGGCGTCGAGGCGAAGAACGGCCAGGACGCCGTCGCCACTCTGAAGAAGGCGCTCGACAACGTGCGCCCCACCCTCGAGGTCCGCAGCCGCCGCGTCGGCGGCTCGACCTACCAGGTGCCCGTCGAGGTCAAGCCGCACCGCGCGAACACGCTCGCGCTGCGCTGGCTCGTCAGCTACGCGAAGGGTCGTCGTGAGAAGACGATGACCGAGCGTCTGCAGAACGAGATCCTCGACGCGTCGAACGGCCTGGGTGCCGCGGTCAAGCGCCGCGAGGACACCCACAAGATGGCCGAGTCCAACCGCGCCTTCGCCCACTACCGCTGGTAATGGGCTGAGCGGATGCCGCCACCGCGGCATCCGCTCCCACTCTCTGTTCGTTCCTGAACCATCCCGGAGGAACCCCCGTGGCACAAGAAGTGCTCACAGACCTGAGCAAGGTCCGCAACATCGGCATCATGGCGCACATCGATGCCGGCAAGACCACCACCACCGAGCGCATCCTGTTCTACACGGGTGTCAACCACAAGCTCGGCGAGACCCACGACGGCGCTTCGACGACCGACTGGATGGAGCAGGAGAAGGAGCGCGGCATCACCATCACGTCCGCGGCCGTGACCTGCTTCTGGAACAAGAACCAGATCAACATCATCGACACGCCCGGACACGTGGACTTCACGGTCGAGGTGGAGCGCTCGCTCCGCGTGCTCGACGGTGCCGTCGCCGTCTTCGACGGCAAGGAGGGCGTCGAGCCCCAGTCCGAGACCGTGTGGCGTCAGGCTGACAAGTACAACGTGCCCCGCATCTGCTTCGTCAACAAGATGGACAAGCTCGGCGCGGACTTCTACTACACCGTCGACACCATCGTGAAGCGCCTGGGCGCCAAGCCTCTCGTGCTGCAGCTCCCGATCGGCGCCGAGAGCGACTTCATCGGCGTCGTCGACCTGATCGAGATGCGCGCGCTGGTGTGGGAGGGCGACGCCAAGGGCGATGTGACCATGGGCGCCCACTACGACGTGCAGGAGATCCCCGCCGACCTCCAGGCGAAGGCCGAGGAGTACCGCCAGCAGCTGCTGGAAACGGTCGCCGAGACCGACGACGCGCTGCTGGAGAAGTTCTTCGGCGGCGAGGAGCTCACGATCCCCGAGATCAAGGGCGCCATCCGCAAGCTGGTCGTCGCCAACGAGATCTACCCCGTGCTGTGCGGCTCGGCGTTCAAGAACCGCGGTGTGCAGCCGATGCTGGACGCTGTCGTCGACTACCTGCCGAACCCTCTGGACGTGGGCGCCATCGAGGCGCACGACCCGAAGGACGAGGAGATCGTCATCGAGCGTCACCCCGACGCCAACGACCCGTTCTCCGCGCTGGCCTTCAAGGTCGCCGTGCACCCGTTCTTCGGTCGTCTGACCTACGTGCGCGTGTACTCCGGTCACCTGGACTCCGGCTCCGCGGTCATCAACTCGACCAAGGGCAAGAAGGAGCGCATCGGAAAGATCTTCCAGATGCACGCCAACAAGGAGAACCCGGTCGACGCGCTGACCGCCGGCAACATCTACGCCGTCATCGGCCTGAAGGACACCACCACCGGTGACACCCTCGCCGACCCGGCGCACCCGGTCGTCCTCGAGTCGATGACGTTCCCGGAGCCGGTCATCGAGGTCGCCATCGAGCCGAAGACCAAGGCCGACCAGGAGAAGCTGGGCACCGCGATCCAGAAGCTGGCCGAGGAGGACCCGACCTTCCGCACCGAGTTGAACCCCGAGACCGGTCAGACGACCATCAAGGGCATGGGCGAGCTGCACCTGGACATCCTCGTGGACCGCATGAAGCGCGAGTTCAAGGTCGAGGCCAACGTCGGCAAGCCGCAGGTGGCGTACCGCGAGACGATCCGCAAGGCCGTCGAGAAGCACGACTACACGCACAAGAAGCAGACCGGTGGATCGGGCCAGTTCGCCAAGATCCAGTTCACGATCGAGCCTCTCGAAGTCACGGGCGACAAGACGTACGAGTTCGAGAACAAGGTCACCGGTGGCCGCATCCCGCGCGAGTACATCGAGCCGACCAACCAGGGCTTCCAGGACGCCATGTCCGCCGGCGCCCTGGCCGGCTACCCGATCGTGGGTGTGAAGGCCATCCTGCTCGACGGCGCGTCGCACGACGTCGACTCCTCGGAGATGGCGTTCAAGATCGCCGGCTCGATGGGCTTCAAGGAGGCCATCAAGCGCGCCAACCCGGTGCTGCTCGAGCCGCTGATGGCCGTCGAGGTCCGCACGCCCGAGGAGTACATGGGCGACGTGATCGGCGACCTGAACTCCCGTCGTGGTCAGATCCAGTCCATGGAGGATGCTCAGGGCGTCAAGGTCGTCCGTGCGCACGTGCCGCTGTCCGAGATGTTCGGCTACATCGGCGACCTGCGCTCGAAGACCTCGGGCCGTGCGGTGTACTCGATGGAGTTCGACAGCTACGCTGAGGTTCCGCGTGCCGTCGCCGACGAGATCATCCAGAAGACCAAGGGCGAGTAAGTCCTTCATCCGGGATGCGCCGCTCAGGCGGTGCATCCCGGATACCCCACAACTTCACATTCACTCTCCACTAAACTGAGAAACCGAAATCAGTAGGGAGCCGGTCACAATCCAGTGCCCGTCTATCTCTACGCGAACGTCCTGAGGAGGACCAAGTGGCCAAGGCCAAGTTCGAGCGGACCAAGCCGCACGTCAACATCGGAACGATCGGTCACGTCGACCACGGCAAGACCACGCTGTCTGCCGCGATCTCGAAGGTGCTCGCCGACAAGTACCCGTCCGACGTCAACGTCGTCCGCGACTTCTCGTCGATCGACTCCGCTCCTGAGGAGCGTCAGCGCGGCATCACCATCAACATCTCGCACATCGAGTACGAGACCCCGAAGCGCCACTACGCGCACGTCGACGCCCCCGGACACGCCGACTACGTCAAGAACATGATCACCGGTGCCGCTCAGATGGACGGCGCGATCCTCGTGGTCGCCGCCACCGACGGCCCGATGGCTCAGACCCGCGAGCACGTGCTGCTGGCCAAGCAGGTCGGCGTGCCGTACCTGCTCGTCGCCCTGAACAAGAGCGACATGGTCGACGACGAGGAGATCCTGGAGCTCGTCGAGCTCGAGGTCCGCGAGCTGCTCTCGTCGCAGGGCTTCCCCGGCGACGACGCTCCCGTCATCAAGGTGTCGGCTCTCGGCGCCCTGAACGGCGAGGAGAAGTGGGTCAACTCGATCCTCGAGCTCATGGAGGCCGTCGACAACAGCGTTCCCGACCCGGAGCGCGACCGCGACAAGCCCTTCCTGATGCCCATCGAGGACGTCTTCACGATCACCGGTCGTGGCACCGTCGTCACGGGCCGCGCCGAGCGCGGCACGCTGGCCATCAACTCCGAGGTCGAGATCGTCGGGATCCGCCCGACGCAGAAGACCACGGTCACCGGTATCGAGATGTTCCACAAGCAGCTCGACGAGGCATGGGCCGGCGAGAACTGCGGTCTGCTGCTCCGCGGCACCAAGCGCGAGGACGTCGAGCGCGGCCAGGTCGTCGTGAAGCCGGGTTCGATCACCCCGCACACCAACTTCGAGGGCACCGCCTACATCCTCTCGAAGGACGAGGGCGGCCGTCACAACCCGTTCTACACGAACTACCGTCCGCAGTTCTACTTCCGCACCACCGACGTCACCGGCGTCATCACGCTGCCCGAGGGCACCGAGATGGTCATGCCCGGCGACACCACCGACATGGCCGTCGAGCTGATCCAGCCGATCGCCATGGAGGAGGGCCTCGGCTTCGCCATCCGCGAGGGTGGCCGCACCGTCGGCGCCGGAACGGTCACCAAGATCAACAAGTGATCTGACTGATCCTCAAGAGAGGGGTCGGGCCTTCGGGCCCGGCCCCTCTTCGTCGTCCCAGCGCGCGATTCCCTCTGTCGCATCGGTCTCGAATTGCGTAGAAAGGAGGTGACGCAGAGTGCTGCGTGAAACGACAGGGGGAGGAAACCCATGGGCATCGAAGATCTGGTGAATAAGGGCAAGGACCTGTTCGAGCAGAACAAGGACAAGGTCGATCAGGCTCTCCACAGCGAGCAGGCCGAGGGCGTCAGCGACAAGCTGCTCGACGGCGCCGCCGACCTGGCCAAGAAGGTCGCGCCGGGCGCTGCGGAGCAGATCGACTCCGTCCGTGACAACGTCGACAAGGCTGTCGGGAACGAGTGAGACCACTCATCACGTCCGGAAGGGGCGGTGCGCTTCGGCGCATCGCCCCTTCCTGTTCCCTCGATCAGGTTCGTCCCATATACTGAGGGCGCCGCCTGGGGTTCTGTGCGGCAGGAGCACTGTGGGGGCACAGTGCTCGAATGGCTGGGGGATTCATCATGGGGAAGACCATGCGCATCACGCGGGTCCAGTACCGATGCGCCGCCATGTCCGCGCGACGGCTTCGTCGCGTCCCTGTTCGAGGCGGCCGGCATCCCTTCTCGCCGGCGCCTCCTGCTCGGCGGATCCCCTCCCGCCGGGCCTCCCAAGACGCTGGGCGGGGCATGGGGATGCCCCGCCCAGCGTCGCTTCGCACGGCCTGAACGACCCGCGACACGCCCGGGTTTGCAGTAGTCGAATCCGGCATGGCAGAATAGACAGGTTCCACATTCCTGTGCCCTTACGGATGCGCGGGATCACTGCTACGACAGTGCATAGACGGCGCGGGAGCGCAGGGTTCTAGGCCGCGGGCAGCAGAACACTCCCACTCGATGACGCGGGCACACCGTGCCGGCGCCTTCGGTGTGACAAGAGAACAGTGGTGCGCAAGCGCCGAGGCGCAACTGCGCCGACGTGCGTCCAATGCCCCAGGGTCACCCGGCCCCGGACGGTAAGACGCCTGAAGAGAGAGAGCAGACAATGGCGGGACAGAAGATCCGCATTCGCCTGAAGTCGTATGACCACGAGGTCATCGACACGTCGGCGCGCAAGATCGTCGACACCGTGACCCGTGCGGGCGCGACTGTCGTCGGCCCGGTGCCGCTTCCGACGGAGAAGAACGTGATCGCCGTGATCCGTTCGCCCCACAAGTACAAGGACAGCCGCGAGCACTTCGAGATGCGCACCCACAAGCGTCTGATCGACATCGTCGACCCGACGCCCAAGGCCGTCGACTCGCTGATGCGTCTCGACCTGCCTGCCGATGTCAACATCGAGATCAAGCTCTGAGGCTCGACATGACTGACACCAACGCAAAGATCTCCAAGGGCATGCTCGGCACCAAGCTCGGCATGACCCAGGTGTGGAACGAGAACGGCAAGCTCGTTCCCGTCACCGTCATCGAGCTGGCCCCCAACGTGGTCACCCAGATCCGGACCCCCGAGAAGGACGGCTACAACGCCGTCCAGATCGCCTACGGCCAGATCGACCCCCGCAAGGTCACCAAGCCCCTGACCGCTCACTTCGAGGCCGCCGGCGTCACGCCGCGTCGCCACGTCACCGAGATCCGCACCGCGGATGCCGCTGACTACGCGCTGGGCCAGGAGCTCACGGTCGACGGCACCTTCGAGGCCGGCCAGCTGGTCGACGTCGTCGGTACCAGCAAGGGCAAGGGCACCGCGGGTGTGATGAAGCGCCACAACTTCAAGGGCGTCTCGGCGTCCCACGGTGCACACCGCAACCACCGCAAGCCCGGTTCGATCGGCGCATCGTCGACCCCGAGCCGCGTCTTCAAGGGCATGCGCATGGCCGGCCGTATGGGCGGCGAGCGCGTGACCGTCCTCAACCTCACGGTGCACGCCGTCGACGCCGAGAAGGGTCTGCTGCTCGTCAAGGGCGCCGTCCCCGGTGCCCGCGGTCGCATCGTCTTCGTCCGCAACGCAGTGAAGGGTGCCTGAGCATGGCTGACTCGACTCTCGCGCTCGACGTCCTCGCGGTCGACGGCAAGAAGGCAGGCTCCATCGAGCTGCCCGCCGCGATCTTCGACGTCAAGACCAACATCCCGCTGATCCACCAGGTCGTCATCGCGCAGCTCGCTGCCGCACGACAGGGCACCCACTCGACCAAGCGTCGTGGTGAGGTCTCCGGTGCCGGCCGCAAGCCCTTCAAGCAGAAGGGCACGGGTAACGCCCGTCAGGGCTCCATCCGCGCGCCGCACATGACCGGCGGTGGCATCGTCCACGGCCCGAAGCCGCGCGACTACTCGCAGCGCACCCCCAAGAAGATGATCGCCGCCGCCCTGCTGGGTGTACTGAGCGACCGCTTCCGCGGTGAGCGCCTGCACGCAGTCGAGGCGTTCGTCGCCGACAGCACCCCTTCGACCAAGACCGCTGCGAGCCTGCTCGCCGCCGTCGCCGGTCCGAAGAACGTGCTCGTCGTCATCGAGCGCAGCGATGAGCTGACCTTCAAGAGCGTTCGGAACCTGCCGAACGTGCACGTGCTCAGCTTCGACCAGCTGAACGCCTACGACGTGGTCGTCTCCGACGACATCGTCTTCACCAAGGCCGCCCTCGAGGGCTTCATCGCCTCGAAGACCGGCGCAACCGAGGAGGTCTCGGCATGACTGAGCAGAACATCCTCGCCACGGCCCTGAACAAGGACCCGCGCGACATCATCCTGGGCCCGGTCGTCTCCGAGAAGAGCTACGGTCTCATCGACGAGGGCAAGTACACCTTCCTGGTGGACCCGCGCGCCTCGAAGACCGAGATCAAGCTCGCCATCGAGAAGATCTTCGGCGTCAAGGTGGCTTCGGTCAACACGATCAACCGCGTCGGCAAGGCCCGTCGCACCCGCTTCGGCACCGGCAAGCGCAAGGACACCAAGCGCGCCATCGTCGCGCTGAAGTCGGGCTCCATCGACATCTTCACGGCAGTCGGCTGACCGGGGGATAAGGACTAATAATGGCTATTCGCAAGTACAAGCCCACGACCCCGGGTCGCCGCGGCTCGTCGGTGGCCGACTTCGCTGAGATCACCCGATCGACGCCGGAGAAGTCGCTGCTGCGTCCGCTCGCCAAGACCGGTGGTCGCAACAACCAGGGCCGCATCACGACCCGTCACATCGGTGGTGGTCACAAGCGCCAGTACCGTGTCATCGACTTCCGTCGCAATGACAAGGACGGCATCGACGCCAAGGTCGCTCACATCGAGTACGACCCCAACCGCACCGCGCGCATCGCGCTGCTGCACTACTTCGACGGCGAGAAGCGCTACATCCTCGCTCCGAACAAGCTGAAGCAGGGCGACGTCGTGGAGTCGGGCGCGAGCGCCGACATCAAGCCGGGCAACAACCTGCCGCTGAAGAACATCCCCACCGGTACCGTGATCCACGCGATCGAGCTGCGTCCCGGCGGCGGTGCGAAGCTGGCCCGTTCGGCCGGCGCCTCCGTGCGCCTGGTCGCCAAGGACGGTCCCTACGCTCAGCTGCGTCTGCCCTCCGGCGAGATCCGCAACGTCGATGCGCGCTGCCGCGCGACCATCGGCGAGGTCGGCAACGCCGAGCAGTCGAACATCAACTGGGGCAAGGCCGGCCGCAAGCGCTGGAAGGGCGTCCGCCCGACCGTCCGCGGTGTCGCGATGAACCCGGTCGATCACCCGCACGGTGGTGGTGAGGGCAAGACGTCCGGTGGTCGTCACCCCGTCTCCCCGTGGGGCCAGGCTGAGGGTCGCACCCGTCACGCCAACAAGGAATCCGACAAGTACATCGTGCGTCGCCGCAACGCCGGCAAGAAGCGCAAGTAGGAGTAGAGGAAGATGCCACGCAGTCTTAAGAAGGGCCCCTTCGTCGACGAGCACCTGCTTCGCAAGGTGGTCGGTCAGAACGAGGCCGGTTCCAAGAACGTCATCAAGACCTGGTCCCGCCGGTCGATGATCATCCCGGCCATGCTGGGTCACACGATCGCCGTCCACGACGGTCGCAAGCACATCCCCGTGTTCGTGACCGAGACCATGGTCGGCCACAAGCTGGGCGAGTTCGCGCCCACCCGCACCTTCCGCGGCCACGAGAAGGACGACAAGAAGGGGAGGCGTCGCTGATGGTCGAATCGATCGCACGTGTCAAGCACATCCGCGTGACACCTCAGAAGGCCCGCCGCGTCGTCGCCCTCATCAAGGGCAAGCAGGCGCAGGAGGCTCTGGCCATCCTGAAGTTCGCCCAGCAGGGTGCGAGCGAGCCCATCTACAAGCTCGTGCACGCTGCCATCGCGAACGCGCAGGTCAAGGCGGATCGCGACGGCGAGTACCTGGACGAGCAGGACCTGTACGTGAAGAACGCGTACGTGGACGAGGGGACGACGCTCAAGCGCTTCCAGCCCCGCGCCCAGGGCCGCGCGTTCCAGATCAAGAAGCGCACGAGCCACATCACGGTCGTGCTGGCCACCCCCGAGGTCGCTGACGCGGCCGAGGCGGCCACGACGAAGAAGGCGAGCAAGTAATGGGCCAGAAGGTCAACCCGTACGGCTTCCGCCTCGGCATCACCACGGACCACGTGTCGCGCTGGTTCTCGGACTCGACGAAGCCCGGCCAGCGTTACGCCGACTACGTCGCCGAGGACATCAAGATCCGTCGTCTGCTGCTGACGCAGCTCGACCGTGCCGGCGTGTCCAGCATCGAGATCGAGCGCACCCGCGACCGCGTGCGTGTGGACATCCACACCGCGCGTCCGGGCATCGTGATCGGCCGCCGCGGCGCCGAGGCCGAGCGCATCCGCGGCGACCTCGAGAAGCTCACCGGCAAGCAGATCCAGCTGAACATCCTCGAGGTCAAGAACCCCGAGGCCGACGCTCAGCTGGTCGCACAGGGCATCGCCGAGCAGCTGTCTGCTCGCGTGGCGTTCCGTCGTGCGATGCGCAAGGGTCTGCAGGGCGCTCAGCGCGCCGGCGCCAAGGGCATCCGCATCCAGGTCTCCGGCCGCCTCGGCGGCGCGGAGATGAGCCGCTCCGAGTTCTACCGTGAGGGTCGTGTGCCGCTGCACACGCTGCGCGCGAACATCGACTACGGCTTCTACGAGGCCAAGACCACCTTCGGCCGCATCGGCGTGAAGGTCTGGATCTACAAGGGCGATCTCACCAACAAGGAGCTCGCACGCGAGCAGGCGAACATGAAGCCGCAGCGCGAGCGCGGCGACCGTCGTCGCGCCCCGCGCAACGAGGCACCGGTCGCAGAAGGAGCGTCGGCATAATGCTCATCCCACGCAAGGTCAAGTACCGCAAGCAGCACCACCCGACGCGTTCGGGCCAGGCCACCGGCGGCACGAAGGTCTCCTTCGGGGACTTCGGCATCCAGGCGCTGACCCCCGCGTACGTGACCAACCGTCAGATCGAGTCCGCTCGTATCGCGATGACCCGTCACATCAAGCGCGGCGGCAAGGTGTGGATCAACATCTACCCCGACCGTCCCCTCACCAAGAAGCCCGCCGAGACCCGCATGGGTTCCGGTAAGGGCTCCCCCGAGTGGTGGGTCGCCAACATCAAGCCGGGCCGCGTCCTCTTCGAGGTCGCGGGCGTCAGCGAGGAGCTCGCACGCGAAGCTCTGACCCGGGCCATTCACAAGCTGCCTCTCAAGGCACGCATCATCAAGCGCGAGGAGGGCGACGCGTAATGGCGATCGGCACCAAGGAGCTCGCACCCGCCGAGCTCGACACGTTCGAAGACCAGCGCCTCGTCGAGGAGCTGCGCAAGGCCAAGGAGGAGCTGTTCAACCTCCGTTTCCAGTCGGCCACCGGCCAGCTGGAGAGCCACGGCCGCATCCGCGCCGTCAAGCGCGACATCGCGCGCCTCTACACCGTGATCCGCGAGCGCGAGCTGGGCATCCGTGCCACGCCCGCTCCCGCCGAGGTCCCGGCCAAGAAGGCGTCCAAGTCGAAGGCGAAGAAGGCCGCAGAGGCCGACGCGCCGAAGGAGGAGGCCGAGTAATGGCTGAGAAGAAGGCAGCTGAGGCCGCCGAGCACTCCGCGCACGACGTGCGCGAGGCCGGCGCCCGCGGATACCGCAAGTCCCGCCGCGGCTACGTCGTCAGCGACAAGATGGACAAGACCATCGTCGTCGAGGTCGAGGACCGGGTGAAGCACCCGCTGTACGGCAAGGTCATCCGCCAGACCTCCAAGGTCAAGGCGCACGACGAGAACAACACCGCCGGCGTCGGTGACCTGGTGGTCATCGACGAGACCCGCCCGCTGAGCGCCACCAAGCGCTGGCGTCTGGTGGAGATCCTGGAGAAGGCAAAGTGATCCAGACCGAGTCCCGCCTCAAGGTCGCCGACAACACCGGCGCGAAGGAGCTGCTCACGATCCGCGTTCTCGGTGGTTCCAACCGCCGTTACGCGGGCCTGGGCGACACCATCGTCGCGACGGTGAAGGACGCGATCCCCGGTGGAAACGTCAAGAAGGGCGATGTGGTCAAGGCCGTCATCGTCCGCACCGTCAAGCAGACCCGTCGTGCAGACGGTTCGTACATCAAGTTCGACGAGAACGCCGCCGTCATCCTGAAGAACGACGGGGAGCCCCGCGGCACCCGCATCTTCGGACCGGTCGGCCGCGAGCTTCGTGACAAGAAGTTCATGAAGATCGTCTCGCTCGCCCCGGAGGTCATCTGATCATGGCGAACATCAAGAAGGGTGACCTGGTTCAGGTCATCGCCGGCCGCAAGCAGGACAAGGGCGGCGACCGCGGCAAGCAGGGCAAGGTCCTCGAGGTCCTCGTCGAGCAGAACCGCGTCGTGGTGGAGGGCGTGAACTACGTCACCAAGCACACCCGCGTCGGCCAGTCGCAGGGCGGCACCAAGACGGGTGGGATCGAGACCGTCGAGGCCCCGATCCACATCTCCAACGTCGCCGTCGTGGACCCCTCGACCAAGAAGCCGACCCGTGTCGGCCACCGGGTCGAGGAGCAGGTCAAGGACGGCGTGAAGCGCACGGTCCGCGTGCGCTACGCGAAGAAGTCAGGTAAGGACCTCTGATGGCAGCGACTGAGGCTGCGGAGGCTGTCAAGGTGCAGCCCCGCCTGAAGGCCAAGTACAACTCCGAGATCAAGAAGGCTCTGCAGGAGCAGTTCGGCTACGCCAACGTCATGCAGATCCCCGGCGTGGTCAAGGTCGTCGTGAACACCGGTGTCGGCGAGGCAGCTCGTGACTCCAAGGTGATCGACGGTGCGATCGCGGACCTGTCCAAGATCACCGGCCAGAAGCCCGTCGTGACCAAGGCGCGCAAGTCCATCGCGCAGTTCAAGCTGCGCGAGGGCCAGGCCATCGGTGCGCACGTCACCCTTCGCGGTGACCGCGCGTGGGAGTTCCTGGACCGCCTGGTGAACCTCGCTCTGCCCCGCATCCGCGACTTCCGCGGCCTGTCGGGCGAGCAGTTCGACGGCAACGGCAACTACACCTTCGGTCTCCAGGAGCAGAGCGTGTTCCACGAGATCGATCAGGACAAGATCGACCGTGTCCGTGGTTTCGACATCACCGTCGTGACCACCGCCACGACCGACGAGGAGGGTCGCGCGCTGCTGAAGGCGCTCGGCTTCCCGTTCAAGTCGGCCGACGCCGCAGCGTGACGCATCGACGGGCTCGGCGATCCTCGGATCGCTGAGCCCGTCGAAGTGCGCGACTGCTGTGCCGTACACTTGAAGATTGTGCGTCCGCTCGGACGCACTGCTCTCATTGAAGGCCGTCTGTCGTGTAACGGCAGCCGGAACCTCATGAACAAAGGAAACACAACATGACAATGACAGACCCGGTCGCAGACATGCTGACCCGTCTGCGCAACGCGAACTCGGCGCACCACGACTCCGTGTCGATGCCGTCGAGCAAGCTGAAGACGAACATCGCCGAGATCCTCCAGCAGGAGGGCTACATCGCCGGTTTCGAGGTCACGGACGCCCGCGTCGGCAGCACCCTCTCGCTGTCGCTGAAGTACGGCCCCAACCGTGAGCGCTCCATCGCCGGCATCAAGCGCGTGTCCAAGCCCGGTCTCCGCGTCTACGCGAAGTCGACCGAGCTGCCCAAGGTCCTCGGCGGCCTGGGCGTTGCCATCCTGTCCACCTCCTCCGGTCTTCTCACCGACCGTCAGGCTGAGCAGAAGGGCGTGGGCGGAGAAGTTCTCGCCTACGTGTGGTGATCTGACATGTCGCGCATTGGACGACTTCCCATCGAGATCCCCGCTGGCGTGACCGTTTCGGTCGACGGCAGCGCGGTCAAGGTGCAGGGCCCCAAGGGTGAGCTCACCCTGACGGTCGCCTCTCCCATCCAGGTCGAGGTCAAGGAGAACCAGGTTCTGGTCTCCCGCCCCGACGACGAGCGCGAGTCGCGGTCGCTTCACGGCCTGACCCGCACGCTCATCAACAACGACATCATCGGCGTGACCCAGGGCTACTCCAAGGGCCTCGAGGTCGTCGGCACCGGTTACCGCGTGCAGCAGAAGGGCGGCTCGGTCGAGTTCGCCCTCGGCTTCTCGCACCCGGTTCTGGTCGACCCGCCCGCCGGCATCACCCTGACGGTCGAGGGCACGAACAAGCTCACCGTCAGCGGCATCAGCAAGCAGGCTGTCGGCGAGGCAGCTGCCAACATCCGCAAGATCCGCAAGCCGGAGCCCTACAAGGGCAAGGGTGTTCGCTATGCCGGCGAGGTCGTGCGTCGCAAGGCCGGAAAGGCTGGTAAGTAACCATGGCTGTCAAGTCCAAGTCCGCCGCCCGCGCTCGTCGCCACACGCGTCTTCGCAAGAAGATCGTCGGCACCGATGTGCGGCCGCGCCTGGTCGTCAACCGCTCCGCGCGCCACGTGTTCGTGCAGCTCGTCGACGACAGCAAGGGCCACACCGTGGCATCCGCTTCCACGCTCGAGACCGACCTGCGCTCCTTCGACGGTGACAAGACCGCCAAGGCCCGCAAGGTGGGCGAGCTCCTCGCCGCGCGCGCCAAGGCCGCCGGTTTTACCGAGGCAGTGTTCGACCGTGGCGGCAACCGCTATGCGGGTCGTGTCGCAGCCATCGCCGAAGGCGCCCGTGAAGGGGGGCTGGCACTGTGAGTGACAACAAGGAGAACGAAGTGACCGAGACCGCTCCTGCCGAGGCTCAGGCTGAGCCGCAGCGCGAGCAGCGCGACAACCGCCGTGGCGGTCGCGAGCGCGGCCAGGGCCGCGACCGCAACTCGCGCGACCGCGGGGACAACCAGTTCCTCGAGCGCGTCGTCACCATCAACCGCGTCTCGAAGGTCGTGAAGGGCGGTCGTCGCTTTAGCTTCACCGCTCTCGTGGTCGTCGGCGACGGCAACGGTCTGGTGGGTGTCGGCTACGGCAAGGCTCGCGAGGTGCCCCTGGCGATCTCGAAGGGCGTCGAAGAGGCCAAGCGCAACTTCTTCCGCGTGCCGCGCGTCGGCTCGACCATCCCGCACCCCGTGCAGGGTGAGGCCGCCGCCGGTGTGGTGCTGCTGCGTCCGGCCGCCGCCGGTACCGGTGTCATCGCCGGTGGCCCGGTCCGCGCCGTGCTCGAGTGCGCCGGCATCCACGACGTCCTGTCGAAGTCCCTCGGCTCGTCGAACACGATCAACATCGTGCACGCGACCGTCGAGGCGCTGCAGGCGCTCGAGGAGCCCCGCGCCGTCGCCGCCCGTCGTGGCCTCGACTACGACGCCGTCGTGCCGGAGATCATCATCCGCAACGAGGCGAAGGCTGCTGCCGCCGCCGCGCAGAAGGTAGGTGCCTGATGGCCGAGCGCCTCAAGGTCACGCAGATCAAGTCCAAGGTGAGTGAGAAGCAGAACCAGCGCGACACGCTGCGTTCGCTCGGACTCAAGCGCATCGGCGACTCCGTCGTCCGTCCGGACGACGCGCAGACGCGCGGCTACGTCCGTGCCGTCGCTCACCTCGTCAAGGTTGAGGAGATCGACTAATGGCTGAGAAGAACGAAGCCGTCGAGGCCGAGAAGGCCGAGAAGAAGACCGCCGCCAAGAAGCCGGCAGCAGCCAAGGCCGCTCCGGCCAAGACCGCCGCCAAGAAGGCTCCGGCCAAGAAGGCCGAGCCCGAGGCTGCGCGTCCCGCCGTCCTGAAGGTGCACCACCTGCGTCCGGTCCCCGGCGCCAACACCGCGAAGACCCGTGTGGGTCGCGGTGAGGGCTCCAAGGGCAAGACCGCCGGTCGCGGCACCAAGGGCACCAAGGCCCGCAACACCGTGCGCGTCGGCTTCGAGGGTGGGCAGATGCCGCTGCACATGCGCACCCCGAAGCTGCGCGGGTTCAAGAACCCGTTCCGCGTCGAGTACCAGGTCGTGAACCTGGCCAAGCTGGCCGAGCTCTACCCGAAGGGTGGGGACGTCACCGTCAGCGACCTGGTCGCCAAGGGCGCCGTGCGCAAGAACGAGAAGGTCAAGGTCCTCGGCGACGGCGACATCTCGGTCAAGCTCACCGTCTCGGTCGACAAGGTGTCGGGCAGCGCCGAGCAGAAGATCGTCGCCGCCGGCGGTTCGGTCAACTGAGCATTCAGCTGTGAACGCTGGGAGGGGTCGGAGATTATCCGGCCCCTCCTGTGCGTTACCCTGGACTTTCGGCCGTCCTTCGACGTTCGGCAATCCCTTCAGGAGGAACGCCCTTGTTTAGCGCCATCGCGCGAATCTTCCGCACGCCTGATCTGCGTGCGAAGATCCTTTTCACCATCGGCATCATCGCCATCTACCGACTCGGCTCGAACGTGCCCTCGCCGTTCGTGCACTTCCCCAACGTCGAGAAGTGCCTTGCCGACAGCGCCGGTACTGACGGCCTGCTGGGTCTTGTCAACCTGTTCTCCGGCGGCGCATTGCTGCAGCTGTCGATCTTCGCCCTGGGCGTCATGCCCTACATCACCGCGACGATCATCATCCAGCTGCTGCGCGTGGTCATCCCGCACTTCGAGACCCTTCATCAGGAGGGTCAGGCGGGCCAGACCAAGCTCACGCAGTACACCCGCTACCTGACCATCGCGCTCGCGCTGCTGCAGTCCAGCACGCTGGTGACGGTGGCCCGCAGCGGTCAGCTGTTCGGGCAGAACGCCGCAGGGGCCTGCCAGCACCTGCTCACCAACGACGTGTGGTGGGCCCAGATGCTGATCATCATGGCGATGACCGCCGGCACCGGCCTGATCATGTGGATGGCCGAGCTCGTCACAGAGAAGGGCATCGGCAACGGCATGTCCCTGCTGATCTTCGTCTCCATCGCGGCGACATTCCCGAGCGCCATGGGCGGCATCCTCGAGGCCAAGGGCTTCGACGTGTTCATGATGGTGATGGTGGTCGGCCTCGCGGTCATGACGCTCATCGTCTGGGTCGAGCAGTCCCAGCGCCGCGTGCCCGTGCAGTACGCCAAGCGCATGGTGGGGCGTCGCACCTACGGCGGCACCAACACCTACATCCCGATCAAGGTCAACATGGCGGGCGTGATCCCGATCATCTTCGCCTCGTCGCTGCTGTACCTGCCGATGCTGGTGGCGCAGTTCAACACGCCCACCGACGGCTCCGAGCCGCCGGCCTGGGTCGCGTGGGTGTCGACCTACCTGGTCTCGGGCGACCAGCCGCTGTACATGCTGATCTACTTCCTGCTGAACGTCGCGTTCACGTACTTCTATGTGGCGATCACGTTCAACCCCGTCGAGATCTCCGACAACATGAAGAAGTACGGCGGGTTCATCCCCGGCATCCGCGCCGGTCGCCCCACGGCGGAGTACCTGGACTACGTGATCACCCGCATCACGTTCCCCGGATCGCTCTACCTCGGCATCGTCGCGCTGATCCCGCTGATCGCCCTGGCGACCGTGCAGGCCAACCAGAACTTCCCGTTCGGCGGCGCCTCGATCCTCATCATCGTCGGTGTCGGACTCGAGACCGTGAAGCAGATCGACGCGCAGCTGCAGCAGCGCCACTACGAAGGGCTCCTCAGATGACCGCATCCGCACGACTCCTCATCGTCGGCCCGCAGGGCTCCGGCAAGGGCACCCAGGGTGTGCGGGTGGCACAGGCCCTCGGCATCCCCGTGGTCTCCACCGGCGACATCTTCCGCGCCAACATCAAGGAGGGCACCGACCTGGGCAAGCAGGTCACCGCCATCCTCGACGCCGGCGACCTGGTGCCCGACGAGCTGACCAGTGAGATCGTGCGGGATCGTCTCTCGCAGGATGATGCCGCGAACGGCTTCCTCCTGGACGGGTACCCGCGCAACACCGCGCAGGTGGGTCACCTCGACGCGTTCCTCGCCGACGGCGGGACCGCGCTGGACGCGATCATCCTGCTGGACGTTCCGCGCGAGGAGAGCATCTCCCGCCTGCGGCTGCGTGCGGTCGAGCAGGGCCGCTCGGATGACACCGACGAGGCCATCGCCCACCGTCTGGACATCTACGAGCACGAGACCGCTCCGATCATCTCGGTGTACGAGCCCCGCGGCATCGTCGACCGCATCGACGGGGTGGGATCGCTGGACGAGATCACCGCGCGCATCTCCGCGGCGCTCGGCGCCCGAGGCATCGGCGCGCTGGTCTGATCCGGATGTTCCGCAAGTCGATCTACAAGACCCCGGCGCAGCTGCGTGCGATGGTCGAGCCCGGGCTCATCACGGCCGCGGCACTGGATGCCGTCGCACCGCTGGTGCGGGCAGGCGTCACCACGGCGGAACTGGATGCCGCGGCGGATCGCCTGATCGCGGATCGAGGAGCGGAGTCCAACTTCAAGCTCGTCCGGGGCTACCGCCACACCACCTGCATCTCGGTCAACGAGCAGGTCGTGCACGGCATCCCCGGCGACCTGGTGCTGCAGCCCGGTGACATCGTCTCCGTGGACTGCGGCGCGCAGTACCAGGGCTGGAACGGCGACAGCGCCCGCACGTTCGTCGTGCCGGATCGGGACCGGCCTGAGGTCGTGGCGCGCCGCGAGGAGCTGTCCCAGGTCACCGAGGGCTCCATGTGGGCCGGCATCGCAGCACTCGCGACCGCCGAGCACATCAACGACGTGAGTACCGCCATCGAGCACCACATCCTCGCGCAGGGCGATTCCGCCGTGTCCGGCAGACCCTACGGCATCCTTCGGGAGTACGTCGGCCACGGCATCGGACGGAAGATGCACGAGGCGCCGAGCGTCTTCAACTATCAGGTTCCGGATGCCGGCCCCGAGGTGCGCTCCGGGCTGGTCCTCGCCATCGAGCCGATGGTCACCGCCGGGGGAGAGGCCACCTTCGTCGAGGACGACGACTGGACCGTGACGACCGTCGACGGCACCGACGGCGCGCACTGGGAGCACAGCATCGCCGTGCACGCCGACGGCATCTGGGTCCTGACCGCAGTCGACGGCGGCGCCGCGGGTCTCGCACCCTTCGGCGTGGTGCCCGTCCCGATCCCGTAGTCCGCCGCCGCGTTCTCAGCGCCGGTCAGCGCACAGGCGGGGCATAGTCTCGGCACTGCACAATAGGTTGTCAACCGTCGTAGGAGGAATGGACTGTCATGGCCCAGGCTCAGAGCAAGCCCAACTGGTTCGTCATCGGCATCTCCGCCGCTGTCGTCGTCGTGCTGATCGCACTCGGCGTGGTCGTGGTGTGGATGAACAACCGGGCGACCGACGGCGGGCCCGCGCCGGCCAGCAGCAAGGCGTTCAGCGCTGAGACCGGCGCGATCTCGTTCGGCACGGGCAAGGACAAGGTCGCCGTCTTCGTCGACTTCCAGTGCCCGGTCTGCAAGAACTTCGAGGAGCAGTTCGGGCCTTCGCTCGAGAAGGCCGCGGAGGCGAACAAGATCACGCTGTCCTACCATCCGATCGCCATCCTGGATCGCTACTCGCAGAACACCGAGTACTCCTCACGCTCGGCGGGTGCTGCGGTGTGCGTCGCCTCGCAGGAGCCCGACAAGTACCTGGCCTTCGCCCAGCTGCTCTTCGACAACCAGCCCGAGGAGAACACCCCGGGACTGGAGACCAGCCAGCTCGCCGACTTCGCGAAGCAGGCGGGGGCTGACAAGTCCGCCTCGTGCATCACGGACGAGACCTACAAGAAGTTCGGCGCCGCGCAGGCCGACAGCCACCAGATCAACGCCACGCCCACCGTGGAGATCAACGGGAAGCGTCTGGACCTGAGCAACCAGGCCGACCTGCAGAAGCTCGTCAAGCTCATCAGCTGACCCCGAGTTGCCGCTGCGGCACAGACGGTCTAACATAGATCTTTGGTGCCTTGTGCCATGTTCCGGCGTGTCCGGAAGAGGCCGCACCGATCATCACCCATCCACCGCAGATCGACCGATCTGCAGAAGCGTCAGCGAGGCTATGGCTAAGAAAGACGGTGTCATCGAGATCGAGGGCGTCGTGTCCGAGGCTCTGCCCAATGCGATGTTCCGCGTTGAGCTCAGCAACGGCCACAAGGTTCTGGCGACGATCTCAGGAAAGATGCGGCAGAACTACATCCGCATCATCCCCGAGGACCGCGTGGTCGTGGAGCTCTCGCCCTACGACCTGACCCGTGGCCGCATCGTCTACCGCTACCGCTGATCGGTCGAGAAGTAACACCCCGGGCGCATCTGCGCCCGCACGGTGAGGACAGCGAACAGGAAACATCATGAAGGTCAACCCCAGCGTCAAGCCCATCTGCGACCACTGCCGCGTGATTCGTCGTCACGGACGCGTCATGGTGATCTGCAAGAGCAACCCGCGCCACAAGCAGCGCCAGGGCTGAGCAGGGGCCGGGTCTGAGGCTTCGGCATCCGGCCCGGCACTGAACAACTCAATATCGAAACACAGGCAGCATCGGATGCCTCTTCGGAGGCGGACACCTCGGGGCGGAGGCCCGGGAACGGATGCTGCTCCACACCTCCACAACACTCCAGGAGATACCGCATGGCACGTCTTGCCGGCGTTGACATCCCGCGCGACAAGCGCGTGGTGATCGCCCTCACCTACATCTACGGCATCGGTCGCACCCGTTCGGTGGAGATCCTCAAGGCCACCGAGATCGACGAGTCGATCCGCGTCAAGGACCTCACCGACGACCAGCTCGTGGCGCTGCGCGACCACATCGAAGGCAACTACAAGGTGGAGGGTGACCTGCGCCGCGAGGTCGCTGCTGACATCCGCCGCAAGGTCGAGATCGGCTCGTACGAGGGCATCCGCCACCGTCGCGGTCTCCCGGTCCGTGGCCAGCGCACCAAGACCAACGCCCGTACCCGCAAGGGCCCGAAGCGCACCGTCGCCGGTAAGAAGAAGGCCCGCTAAGCGGCCAGGGAATAGGAGAACACTTTCATGGCTGCACCCAAGGCCGCCGCGCGCAAGCCGCGCCGCAAGGAGAAGAAGAACATCGCGCTGGGCCAGGCCCACATCAAGTCGACGTTCAACAACACCATCGTCTCGATCACCGACCCGTCCGGCGCTGTCATCAGCTGGGCCTCGTCGGGTGGCGTGGGCTTCAAGGGCTCGCGCAAGTCGACCCCGTACGCCGCCGGCATGGCAGCGGAGTCCGCTGCCCGTCAGGCCGCGGAGCACGGCGTCAAGAAGGTCGACGTCTTCGTGAAGGGTCCGGGTTCGGGCCGCGAGACCGCGATCCGCTCGCTGCAGGCCGCCGGCCTCGAGGTGGGGTCCATCCAGGACGTCACCCCGCAGGCTCACAACGGCTGCCGTCCGCCGAAGCGCCGTCGCGTCTGATCTCGCACGGTGATGCCGGTCCCCACCACGGGGACCGGCATCACCGCCCGCAGAACTCCAAAACTCAAGACCTCACCACACACATGTCATATAGCGGGCATGTGATCGAAAGGAACACATAGTGCTGATTGCACAGCGTCCCACTCTCACCGAGGAAAAGATCTCCGAGAACCGCAGCCGGTTCGTCATCGAGCCGCTGGAGCCCGGTTTCGGATACACGATCGGCAACGCGCTGCGTCGCAGCCTGCTCTCGTCGATCCCCGGCGCGTCCGTCACCACCATTCGCATCGATGGCGTGCTGCACGAGTTCAGCACGATCCCCGGTGTGAAGGAGGACGTGACCGAGATCATCCTCAACATCAAGCAGCTGGTCGTCTCCAGCGAGCGCGACGAGCCCATCACCGCGTACCTGCGCAAGACAGGTGCCGGTGAGGTGACCGCGGCCGACATCTCGGCCCCTGCCGGCGTCGAGGTGCACAACCCCGACCTGGTCATCGCCACGCTCAACGACACCGCTCGCTTCGAGCTGGAGCTCACCATCGAGCGCGGCCGCGGCTACGTGTCGGCGTCGCAGAACCGCAACGAGTACGCCGAGGCCGGTCAGATTCCGGTCGACTCGATCTACTCGCCCGTTCTGAAGGTCGCCTACCGCGTCGACGCCACCCGCGCCGGCGAGCGCACCGACTTCGACAAGCTCGTCCTCGACGTCGAGACGAAGTCGGCGATCAGCCCCCGCGACGCCGTCGCGTCGGCAGCCAAGACCCTCACCGAGCTGTTCGGACTCGCTCGCGAGCTGAACGTCGAGGCCGAGGGCATCGAGATCGGCCCCGCGCCGGTCGAGGCTGTCCTCTCCAGCGAGCTCTCCATGCCGATCGAGGACCTCGATCTGTCGGTGCGCTCGTACAACTGCCTCAAGCGCGAGGGCATCAACACGGTCTCGGAGCTGGTCGCCCTCTCCGAGACGCAGCTGATGAACATCCGCAATTTCGGACAGAAGTCGGTCGACGAGGTGCGCGACAAGCTCGTCTCGCTCGGTCTGTCGCTGAAGGATTCGGTGCCCGGTTTCGACGGCGCCCACTTCTACAGCGCAGGCGAAGACGAGTCCTTCTGAAACCCGACCTTTTCTGACCAGGAAGTCACACGATTATGCCCAAGCCCACTAAGGGTCCCCGCCTCGGAGGCGGCCCCGCCCACGAGCGCCTTCTTCTCGCGAACCTCGCGGCAGCGCTCTTCACCCACAAGTCGATCAAGACGACCGAGACCAAGGCGAAGCGCCTGCGTCCGCTGGCCGAGCGCCTCATCACGCTCGGCAAGCGCGGCGACCTGCACGCCCGTCGTCGTGCGCTGACCGTCCTGCGCTCCAACAAGGACGCCGCGCACATCCTCTTCAACGAGATCGCGCCGCTGGTGGCCGACCGCGAGGGCGGCTACACCCGCATCACGAAGGTCGGCAACCGCAAGGGCGACAACGCTCCCATGGCCGTGATCGAGCTCGTCCTCGAGCCCGTCACCCCCAAGGTGAAGAAGTCGGCCGCCAAGCCCGCAGCCAAGGCCGAGAAGCCCGCCAAGGCCGCGAAGGTCGAGGAGGCTCCCGCGGAGGAGACCGCCGCTCCGGCCGCTCTCGTCGATGGCGGCTTCGGTGAGGACTCCGCCGCTCCCCTCGAGGACGGCTCCGCTCCCGAGGGCTTCGACATCAAGGGCAACAAGGACTCCATGAAGTTCCACCGCCCCGGTGGCCAGTGGTACGACGCGACCGTCGCAGAGGTGTGGTTCCGCACCGCTGAGGCCGCCGAGGCCGCCGGCTTCGTCGAGGCCGGCAAGTAAGCCGCAGCGACAGCTCGCGAAAGAGCCCGCCACCCCGTCAGGGGCGGCGGGCTCTTTCGCGTCCGGTGCGGATGCCGGCGTCGGCGGATGCCGGAGGCGACAGCCTCAGGCCCGCACGCGCAGATCCTTGCGGAGGATCTTGCCGGAGCTGGACTTGGGGATGACGTCGATGAACTCGACGATGCGCACCTTCTCGTGCGGCGCCACGCGGGAGGCGACGAAATCCATCACGTCATCGGCGGACAGCTCGGCGCCGGCCTGACGCACGACGAAGGCCTTCGGCACCTCCTGCCCGTCGGCGTCGTTCGCGCCGATGACCGCGGCATCCGCGATCTGCGGATGCTCCAGCAGCACCGCCTCCAGGATGGCCGGGGCCACCTGGTAGCCCTTGTACTTGATGAGCTCCTTGAGCCGGTCGACGATCCGGAAGATGCCGTCCGACGTGACCGTGGCCATGTCCCCGGTGTGCAGCCAGCCGTCGGCATCCAGCATCTCGGCCGTCGCCTCGGGGCGCTTGAGGTAGCCGACCATCACCTGCGGTCCTCGGACCCACAGCTCGCCGGGCACGCTCGTGCCCGATGCGGGCGCCTCGACGTCCGCGCCGGTGTCGGGGTCGACCAGGCGCGCCTCGGTGTTCGGGATCAGCGGACCGATCGACGACTTGTCGATGCCGTCGACGCCTGCGGGGATGATGTTGACCGCCGGGCTGGTCTCGGTCATCCCGTAGCCCTGCACGACCTCGCAGTCCAGGCGCTTCGCGACGGCCGCGGCCAGTGCGCCATCCAGCGGCGCCGCGCCCGAGAAGATCACCTTGATGGCCGACAGGTCGTACTGATCGACGACGGGATGCTTGGCCAGCGCAACGGCGATCGGCGGCGCGATGAAGACCCAGGTGGTGCGGTGCTCCTGGATGATGCGCAGGAACTCCAGCAGATCGAACTTGGGCATGGTGACGAGCCCTGCGCGCCGGCGCAGCGCGAAGTTCAGCAGCACGGTCATGCCATAGATGTGGAAGAACGGCAGCACGGCCAGCAGGCGGTCCTCCGGGCCGATGTCGGTGGTCGGGATCACCTGCGCGACGTTGGCGATGAGGTTGCGGTGTGTGAGCATCACGCCCTTCGGGCGCCCGGTGGTACCCGAGGAGTACGGCAGCACGGCCAGGTGGGTGGCCGGATCGAACGTGACATCCGGGGCCGGGTGCCCCTCGCCGAGCAGATCGCGCAGGCTCGGGTGCCCCTCGGCGCCATCGAGCACGAGGAGGTGATCGGCGGGAAGCCCGAGCCGCTCGGCGGCGGCCTGAGCGTGCGGGAGCAGCGGGGAGACCGTGACGAGCCAGGATGCCTCGGCATCCTGCATCTGGTTCACGATCTCGTCCGCCGTGTACAGGGAGTTGATGGTCGTGGCGGTCGCGCCCGCGCGCAGGATGCCGTGGAAGACCGTCGCGAACGCGGGCACGTTCGGGCACAGCACGGCGACGGCGTCGCCCACTCCGATGCCCCTGGCCGCCAGTGCCCCGGCGAACAGTCCGATCTGGCCGACGAGTTGGCGATAGGTGGTCTCCGCACCTGAGGCGCCGTCGACGATGGCGACGCGGTCCAGCGTCTGCTCATCGAGATCTGCGAAGAGGTAGTCGTAGATCGAGACGTTCGGTATCTCGACATCCGGGTAGGCGCTGTGGAACATGTGATCTCCTTCGATCGATCGCCCGTGTCAGGCATACGGGCGGTTCTGGGAGTCAGTCTCGCACAGTCTGGGACACAGTCGCAGTGGTGCTGAGCGGCTCATTCGCGCGGTAGCGCGTGCTGGGCCGGCCCTTGGTGGCGTAATCCAGCCACCGGAGTGCGCGGCCCGTGCTCGCGAGGTGCTCGAGATAGCGGCGGGCGCTGACCCGTGAGATCGACAGCGCTTCGCCGAGCTCCGCTGCGGAGGCGTCCGGAAGTCGGATGAGCGCGGTGGAGACGCGCTCGAGCGTCTCGGCGCTCAGTCCCTTCGGCAGGCCGGCCCTGCGGCGGAACGCGAGGATGGCGTCCGCGGCCTCCACACGACGGACCACGTCGTGCAGCTCGGTGTGATCGCGCAGGAGCAGCGTCGACTCCGCGGCGGCTCCCTCCACGCGGGCGCCGGTGCCGCGGGCGACGAGCACGCTGCTGCCGATGATCACGGGCCGGCCCGCATCCTCACCGTCACGGAGCACCGACAGCAGCTCCTCATCGAGGACGCTCGAGGCGTGGGTGCCGGTCAGCTCCGCGGCATCCACTCCCAGCAGCCGCGCCGCGGCGTCGTTGGCGAGAGTGATGATGCCATCGGCGTCGACCGTGATCACGCCCTCGCTGAGCCGGTGCAGCGTGGTCTCCTGGTTGCGCACCAGCGCCGTGATCTCATGCGGTTCGAGTCGGTGGATGCGACGCCGGATGACCGAGGTCACCCACGCTGAGCCGAAGACTCCGAGCACCACGGCGCCGAGCATCGCTCCGATGATCCAGAACAGGTATCCGGTGAACTCGCCGACGCCTTCTGATTCGAGGATGCCGATGGACACCGTCCCGATCACTGTCGACTCGTCCGAGAAGATGGGCACCTTGACCCGCCACGACGGCCCCAGGGTGCCGGTCTGGGTGCCCATGTAGATCTCGCCGGCGAGCGGGATGGAGGGGTCGGTGGAGACGCGCTCGCCGATGCGCGATGGATTGGGGTGCGAGTAGCGGATGCCGTCGGCGTCGGCGACCACGACGTAGGTGAGATCGGAGGCGCGGCGGATGGCCTCGGCGAGCGGCTGGATGGTCGCAGGCGGGTCGGCATCGTCCATGGCCGCGCGGATGGCCGGCATCGACGCGATGGACTGGGCGACCGCCAGCATCCTGTCCTCGTATGCGTCGCGCACGGTGTGGGCCTGGATGAGACCGGCTGTGACACCGGCGATGAGCGTGACGACCGCGACGATGAGCGCCTGCAGCAGGATCAGCTGCACCCGCAGCGTCATCCCGCCGCCGTGCGTGCGCGGGGACGCGTGCTTCATCATCGAGGTCACCCGACCATTCTCCCCTGTGCGCGCGAGGGGCGGGAACCGGTCTGGACGGCATCTGCGACCAATACTTTCCTAACGCGACCAATGGTTTCCGAAGCGCGGCCAGGCAGGGCGGACTGCATAGCGTGGCGTCATCCCTACACCGCTCAAGGAGGAGCGAATGAAGAAATCACGCAGTGCCCTCATCGCGATCGCGGCCGTCGGCGCGCTCACCCTCGCCGGATGCTCGGCGCAGTCCACCGGTGACAAATCGGACGCCGCGGCGGGAGACTCCGCCTCGTCGTTCAAGGACGTCTCGATCATCGTCCCCGCCGACCCCGGCGGCGGCTGGGACCAGACCGGTCGCACGATGGCGAAGGTCCTCACGGAGCAGGACGTCGTCGGCTCGGCGCCGGTGACCAACGTCGGCGGCGCCGGCGGCACGATCGGCCTCGCGCAGCTGGCCAACGTCAAGGACCCCGCCACGCTCATGGTCAACGGCCTGGTCATGGTCGGCGCCATCGAGACCAACGGCTCGAAGGTGCGCCTGGAGGACACCACCCCCATCGCGCGACTGACGGATGAGCCGCTCGTGGTGGTCGTCCCCGCCGACTCGAAGTACAAGGACCTGAAGGATCTCGTCGAGGACATCGTGGCCAAGGGGCAGGCGGTCACCGTCACCGGCGGGTCCGCCGGCGGCGCGGACCACATCCTCGCGGGCCTCCTGCTGGATGCCGCGGGCGTCGCCGCCGCGGACATCCCCGCCAAGCTGAACTACACGCCCAACTCCGGCGGTGGGGAGGCGGTCTCGCTGATCCTGGGCGGGAAGGTCGCCGCCGGCATCTCCGGCGTCGGCGAGTTCCAGCAGCACATCGAGGCGGGCAAGATGCGCGCGCTCGCCGTCTCCAGCGAGAAGCCGGTCGCGCAGCTGCCGGACGTGCCCACCATCACCGACGCGGGCTACGACGTCGTGCTGACCAACTGGCGCGGCGTCATCGCGCCGGGGGGCATCTCCGACGCGGATCGTGCGGAGCTGGAGCGCATCGTCACGGAGATGCACGACTCGGATCAGTGGAAGAAGGAGCTGGAGACCAAGGGCTGGGCAGATGCCTTCCTCACGGGATCCGAGCTGGACGCGTTCGTGACGCAGAACATCTCCGACGTCACCGCCACGCTGAAGAACATCGGACTGATCTGACATGACCGCCCCGCTCATCGGGGCGAAAGGGCGGGCCGAGGAGACTCGGCCCGCCCCACGGGTTCCCGTCGGGGAACTCGTCTTCGCCCTGCTCATGCTCGTCGTCGGCGTCCTCGCGCTGATCGGCGCCTTCGGCATCCATGTGCCGGTCGGCATCCAGGTCGGCCCGACCGTGTTCCCGATCGCGGTCTCCGTGCTGCTCATCGCCGTCGCCGCCTCCGTGGTCGTGACCGTGCTGCGCGGTCATCGCGCGGAACCCGACGACGGCGAGGACATCGACCCCGACGCGAAGACGGATTGGCTCACGCTCGCCAAGATCGTGGGCGCGCTGATCGTGCACATGCTGCTGATCGACGCCATCGGATGGGCACCCGCCGCCGCCGTGCTGTTCGGCCTGGTGGCGTGGAGCCTCGGCGCCAGGCGCTGGTGGCTCGGATTCCTGATCGGACTGGTCGTCGCGCTGGCCGTGCAGATCGTGTTCGGCGGGATGCTGGGACTCTCACTGCCCTGGGGGCCGGCGTTCGGCTGGCTGGGAGGGATGTTCTGATGGACAGCTGGAGTCTGCTCCTGGAGGGCTTCGCCACGGCCCTGCAGCCCGAATACCTGATCTGGGCGTTCGTCGGCGTCTTCATCGGCACCGCCGTGGGCGTGCTGCCCGGCATCGGCCCCGCCATGACCGTGGCGCTGCTGCTGCCGCTGACCTACACGCTGGACGCGACGGCCGCCATCATCACCTTCGCCGGCATCTACTACGGCGGCATGTACGGCGGCTCGACCACCAGCATCCTGCTGAACACGCCAGGTGAATCGGCGTCCATCGTCACGGCCATAGAAGGCAACAAGATGGCGAAGGTCGGCCGCGGTGCTGCTGCGCTGGCGACGGCGGCCATCGGGTCGTTCGTGGCCGGCACCATCGCCACCGTCGGACTGACGCTGCTGGCGCCGATCCTGGCCGACTTCGCCGTCTCACTGGGGCCCGCGGACAAGCTGGCGCTGATCGTGGTCGCCTTCATCACCGTCGGCGCGCTGATGGGCAAGTCCGTCTCCCGCGGTGTCCTGTCGCTGGCCATCGGCCTGTTCATCGGACTCATCGGCACGGACATGCTGTCCGGGCAGCAGCGGTACACGCTGGGGATCCCGGAGCTGGGCGAGGGCATCAGCGTGGTGCTGGTCGCCGTCGGGCTGTTCGCCGTGGGGGAGACGCTGTACGTCGCCTCCCGGCTGCGGCACGGCGGTGTCGACGTGATCCCGGTCACCAAGGGCTGGCGCACCTGGATGACGAAGGAGGACTGGCGCCGCTCCTGGCGTCCCTGGCTGCGCGGCACGGCGATCGGCTTCCCGATCGGCACCATCCCCGCCGGTGGTGCGGATGTCGCGACATTCCTCTCCTACGCGACCGAGCGCAAGCTCTCCAAGCGCAAGGACGAGTTCGGTCGCGGGGCCATCGAGGGCGTGGCGGGGCCTGAGGCCGCCAACAACGCCGCCGCCGCCGGAGTGCTGGTGCCGCTGCTGACGCTGGGGCTTCCCACCACGGCCACGGCTGCGATCATCCTGTTCGCGTTCCAGTCCTACGGCATCCAGCCCGGCCCCCAGCTGTTCAGCAATCAACCCGCGCTGGTGTGGGCGCTGGTGGCGAGCCTGTACCTCGGCAACCTCATCCTCATCGTGCTGAACCTGCCTCTGGTGGGCATGTGGGTGAAGCTGCTGCAGATCCCGCGACCGTATCTGTACGCCGGCATCCTCATGTTCGCGGCGTTCGGCGCGTATGCGATCAGGTTCAACATCGCCGACGTCATCATCCTGCTGGTGATCGGCGTGCTGGGCTACTTCATGCGCAGGTTCGGCGTGCCGGTTGCACCGCTGGTGGTCGGCATGATCCTCGGGCCGATGGGAGAGGCGGAGATGCGCAAGGCGCTCCAGCTGAGCCAGGGCGACCTGTCCACGCTCGTCATGCAGCCCTTCGCGGCGGCGGCGTACGGAGTGCTCGTGGTGCTGATCCTCGGCGCGCTGTGGCTGCGCCGGCGGCAGCACCGCTACGAGCAGCATCTGACCGAGACGATCGCGGTGCCGATCCTCGCGGATCAGGAGGTCGAGCGCTAGAGCGCCGCCATGGGTGCGGGGCCCTCGGGATAGTCTGTTCTCGTGCACGAGGAACAGGCCCTGACCCGAGGGCCTCGGGCCTACCTCGGCTTCGTGATCATCGGCCTCACAGCCGGCCTCCTGTCGGGACTGTTCGGGGTGGGCGGCGGCACGGTCATCGTGCCGATGCTGGTGCTGATGATGGGCTTCGACCAGCGCCGGGCGGCGGGCACGTCGTTGACGGCCATCGTCCCCACGGCGACGGTGGGGGTCATCTCGTACGCAGCCTCGGGATCGGTGGCGTGGGTCGCGGCTCTTCTCCTCGCAGCGGGGGCCGTCGTCGGTGCGCAGATCGGATCGCGGCTCATGCCGCGCATCTCGCAGCGCGCGCTGCGCTGGGGTTTCGTGGTCTTCCTGCTGGTCGTGCTCGTGAGCCTGTTCGTGGTCATCCCGTCCCGCGAGTCGGTGTTCCACCTCACCTGGCTCAACGGCGTCGGGCTGGTGCTGGTGGGCATGCTCACCGGGGTCGTCGCCGGGCTCATCGGCGTCGGCGGCGGCGTGATCATCGTCCCCGCGCTCATGGTGGTCTTCGGCACCAGCGACCTGGTGGCCAAGGGTACCTCGCTGATGATGATGATCCCCACCGCGGTGTCGGGCACCATCGGCAACCTGCGCCATCGCAACGTCGACCTGGTGGGCGCCGGGATCATCGGACTCTCGGCCTGCACCATGACCGCGCTCGGGGCGTGGCTGGCCACCCTCCTCGACCCCGTCAGCGCAAACGTGCTGTTCGCGGTGTACATCGTCGCCATCGCCGTCCAGATGGGCATCAAGGCCCTCCGCACCCGCTGAGAATCCCCGGTCGGCACGGCGGGACGCGCATCGGGCGCCCCGGATAGGATCGAGAGGTGCCCGTGAACAACGATCTGGTCGGCCGGGAGTTCCCGCCGACGGCCCCCTACCTCGTCGGCCGCGAGAAGGTGCGCGAGTTCGCGCGCGCGGTCTTCGCCGACGCCCCGCAGCACACCGACGTCGAGGCCGCTCGCGCGGCCGGCTACGCCGACGTGGTGGCGCCGCCCACCTTCGCGATGGTCATCCAGGACCTCACGCTGCAGCAGCTGCTGGCCGAGCCCGACTCCGGCATCGTGCTGGCGCGCACCATCCACGCGGAGCAGCGTTTCACGTACTCCCGCCCCATCGTCGCCGGCGACGAGCTCACCGCGCAGCTGGTCGTCACCGGCATCCGGGCGCTGGGCGGCAACTCCATGATCACCAGCGACGCGACCATCACCGACGCCACCGGCGAGCACGTCGTGACCGCCACCAGCGTGCTGCTGGTGGGCGCGGGGGAGGACTCCTGATGAGCGATTTCACCGTGGGCGACGTCATCGCCGAGCGCACCGTGCACCTGACCCGCGAATCGCTGGTGCGCTACGCCGGAGCATCCGGCGACTTCAACCCCATCCACTACCGCGACGACGTCGCCGTCTCGGTGGGCCTGCCCGGCGTGCTCGCGCACGGGATGCTGACCATGGGCCTGGCATCCTCCGTCGTTCTGGCGGCGCTCCCCGCCGACGTGCGTCTGATCGACTACGGCGTGCGGTTCACCAAGCCAGTGCTCGTCGACCCGCAGGACGGCGCCGATGTGCACGTGCTGGCCAAGGTCGGCGCGGCCGACGAGACCTCCGCGCGCATCGACCTCACCGTGAAGGCCGCCGAGACCACCGTGCTCGTCAAGGCGCAGCTGCGGGTCGCGCTCTGAGATGACGGACACTGAGATCACGCCGATCCCGCTGCGGCAGCTGACCACGCTGCGCACCGGGGCCGCACCCGAGCGGATGCTGGATGCCCCCACCACCGCGCAGCTGATCGAGGCGCTGCACGAGGCGTGGGCGACGGGTGAGGACTGGTTCGTGCTGGGCGGCGGGTCGAACCTGTTCGTCGGCGACGAGCCGTTCGAGGGCACCGTGATCCGCATCCTCACCACCGGCATCGAAGAGCTGCCCTCCCCGCACGAGGGCAGGATCCGCCTGCGCGTGCAGGCCGGTCACAGCTGGGACGACGTCGTGGCGTACGCGGTCGAGCGCGGTTACGCCGGCATCGAGGCCATGAGCGGCATCCCCGGCACGGTCGGCGCCGCGCCCGTGCAGAACGTGGGTGCGTACGGGCAGGAGATCCAGGAGACCCTGGTCGAGGTGGAACTCATCGACGAGGGCGCGGACGTCCCGGTCGTCGTTCCCGCCGCCGAGCTGGGGCTGGGCTTCCGCACCTCCGTGCTCAAGCACCATTACGGCAGCGAGCAGGAGCGCCGGGCCGTGATCACCTCGGTGACGCTGGATCTGGCGATCACCGGACCTGCAGGACGGGTGGTGCGGGGTGAGCAGCTGCGACGCGCGCTGGGACTTACGGACTTCGAGCCGGTGCCGCTGGAATGGCTGCGCACCCGCATCCTCGCCACTCGCGCGGCGAAGGGGATGCTGCTGAACGACGGCGACCCCGATACGCACAGCGCCGGATCGTTCTTCCAGAACGCCATCGTGCCCGAGCACGTGGCCCGCACGCTGCCGGCCGAGTGCCCGCGGTGGCCCGTCGAGCCCGACCTGGACACCCTCACCGTCATCCCCCTGGAGGACTACTACGGCCTGGCGCCGCGCACCGAGCGCCCGGAGGGGATGGTCAAGGTCAGCTCGGCGTGGCTCATCGAGCACTCCGGCATCGGCAAGGGCTTCAAGCTGCCGCGCTCGCGTGCGTCGATCTCCACCAAGCACGCGCTCGCGCTCACCAACCGCGGCGGCGCGAATGCCGCCGAGCTCAGCGAGCTGGCCCGGTTCATTCAGAGCCGGGTGCACGCCGAATTCGGGCTCGTGCTGCAGCCCGAGCCCGTGCTGGTGGGCGTGGAGCTGTAGCGTCCGGCATCCGCTCTGCGTACACTCGCGGGATGACCGCACCCATTCCGTACCTGCTGTTCCCCGGTGACGCGGCGGAGGCGCTGCAGAACTATGCAGCCGTCTTCGGCTGCGAGCTGACAATGTTCACCTACGCGCAGGCCGGCCGCACGGACGGTCCCGGAGAGGCGATCGCGCACGGGATGCTGCAGGGCGGCCCCGTCGATCTGGCCGGGGCGGATGCCGCCGAAGGCGAGCCCTCGGTCGTCATGACCGGGATGTTCCTGTCACTGCTGGGCACGGCGGATGCCGTGACGCTGAGCTCGTGGTTCGACGCGCTCGCCGAGGGCGGCGAGGTCATCGACCCCCTGCAGCAGCGGCCGTGGGGAGACCACGACGGCACTCTGATCGACCGGCACGGCGTGCGCTGGCTGATCGGCTACCAGGGCTGAACGCGCCGAGACCCCTCCTGACTGTCGAAACCCCTCGTGAATCGCGTCATTCACGAGGGGTTTCGGCGAAAAGGATCAGGAGGCGAACAGGCGCTGCAGGCGCTGCACGCCCTCCAGCAGCTGGTCGTCGCCCAGCGCGTACGACATGCGGATGTAGCCGGACGGGCCGAAGGCCTCGCCGGGGACGACCGCGACCTCGGCCTGGTCCAGGATCAGGTCGGCCAGCTCCAGCGAGGTGGTGGGCGTCACGCCGCCCCAGGTGCGACCCAGCAGGCCCTGCACGTCGGGGTAGACGTAGAACGCGCCGTGCGGGGTGGGCACGTGCATCCCCTCGATCTTGGACAGCTCTGCGACGATCAGACGGCGACGGCGGTCGAAGGCCTGCCGCATCTGCTCGGCCTCGTCCTGCGGGCCGTTCAGCGCGGCGATGGCGCCGCGCTGCGCGACGTTGTTGACGTTGCTGGAGAGGTGCGACTGCAGGTTGCCGGCGATCTTGATGGCGTCGGCGGGGCCGACCATCCAGCCCACCCGCCAGCCGGTCATGGCGTAGGTCTTGGCCACGCCGTTGACGAGGATGGTCTGGTTCGCCGCCTCGGGCAGCGCCTGCACGATCGAGGTCGCCTTCACTCCGTCGTAGGTGAGGTTCTGGTAGATCTCGTCGGAGATGATCCAGATGCCGTGCTCGACGGCCCACTCGGCGATGGCCTTCGTCTCCTCGGCGGTGTACACCGAGCCGGTCGGGTTGGATGGCGAGACGAACACCAGCACGGTGGTGCGGTCGGTGCGCGCGGCCTCGAGCTGCGCGACGGTGACCTTGTAGTCCTGGTCGGCGCCGGCGAAGACCTCCACCGGGATGCCGTCGGCCAGGCGGATCGCCTCGGGGTAGGTGGTCCAGTACGGCGCAGGCAGCAGCACCTCGTCACCCGGGTTGATCACGGCCTGGAACGACTGGTAGACCGACTGCTTGCCGCCGTTGGTGACGATGATCTGGCTGGGGGAGACCTCCAGCCCGGAGTCGCGCAGCGTCTTCGCGGCGATGGCCTCGCGCAGCGCGGGCAGGCCGGGTGCGGGCGTGTAACGGTAATTGGCGGGATCTGCCAGGGCCACGGCCGCAGCGTCCACGATGAACTGCGGGGTGGCGAAGTCGGGCTCGCCGGCGGCATAGGAGATGACGGGCTTGCCCTCGGCCTTGAGGGCCTTGGCCTTGGCATCCACCTTCAGGGTGGCGGACTCGGCGATGGCGGAGAGCTTGCGGGAGAGAGGTGCGCGTTCGATCACGCCTCAATCGTACGCGGGCGCGCCCGCGCGCGTGCGGTCAGCAGGAGTCGGCGAAGCGGCGGAACGGATGCTGCGGATCGGAGACGTCGACGAGCACCGTCGCATCGTCGTGCGGCTCCTCGCTGCCGGCCAGCAGCCACACGCTGAAGTGCCACATGCCGCGGCGTGTGGCATCCAGCAGCCCCTCGTCGCCGGCCACGATCAGCACGGCGTCCGCACCGGCATCGCGGAACGGCGCCACCACCCGCGAGCGCAGGGTGTCGGCATCCGGCGCGTTCGGCGTGACCGCGGTGGTCGAGATCTGCCGTTCGGCGAAGGCGGCGGACAGCGCCGTCGCGAAGGCGGTCGAGCGCTCTGCATCCGGGCTCGACACCGCCAGCAGGCGGGAGCCGTGCGCGTAGGAGCGCAGGAACTCATCGACGATTTCGGACAGCAGAGACGACTCAGCGGACATGTTTCCAGGCTACGCCGCGGTACGACACCGGGCTCGGCGACCGGGTGAGTCCCTGAGCGTCGAAGGGCCATCAGCGCTCGACGAGGATGCCGTCCTCGTCGGCATACAACCGGGCACCGGGACGGAAGACGACCCCGCCGAACTCGACGGGCACGTCCACCTCGCCCAGGCCCTCCTTGGCGCTCTTGCGCGGATTGGTCCCCAGGGCCTTGACACCCAGCGACATCCCGCGCAGCGCCACGCTGTCGCGCACGCAGCCGTGGATCACGACGCCTGCCCAGCCGGCATCCACCGCGCTCTGCGCGATCATGTCGCCCATCAGAGCGGTCTGCAGGGACCCGGCGCCGTCGATGACCAGCACCGCGCCGTCGCCGGGCGTGGCCAGCAGCTGCTTGACCAGGGCGTTGTCCTGGAAGCAGCGCACGGTGCGGACGGGGCCCTCGAACTGCGTGACCGCGCCGAACGAGCGCAGCTGCAGGGGGAGGGACTGCAGGTTCTCACCGTGCAGGTCGTAGAGGTCGGCGGTGGCGATCATGGGGTCTCCTGAAGGGTGCGGGTTGGGGGCGTTGCGACAGGCTCAGGGACGTCGAAACCCCTCACCACCGTCGAGACCCCTCGTGAATGACGCGATTCACGAGGGGTTTCGACAGGCAGGAGGGGTCTCGGGGACCCTGAGCCTGTCGAAGGGTCGAAACGACCGGAGATGATCAGCTGAACTGGTTCATGGTGTTGTCCTTGCCGCCGGCCTTCAGTGCGGCATCCCCGGCGAAGTACTCCTTGTGGTTGTCGCCGATGTCGGAACCCGCCATGTTCTGGTGCTTGACCGTGGCGATGCCCCCGCGGATCTCGCGGCGCTGCACGTCGCGGACGTAGGTCAGCATGCCCTCGTCGCCGAAGTAGCCCTTGGCCAGGTCGTCGGTCGACAGGGCTGCGGTGTGGTACGTCGGCAGCGTGATCAGGTGGTGGAAGATACCCGCGCGGGCCGAGCTGTCGCGCTGGAAGGTGCGGATGCGCTCATCGGCCTGCCGCGCCAGCTCGGTGTCGTCGTACTCGACGCTCATCAGCCTGTCGCGGTCGTAGCCCGAGACGTCCTCGCCCAGCTCGGCGAGCGCGTCGTAGGCCTGCTGGCGGAAGTTCAGCGTCCAGTTGAATGACGGGCTGTTGTTGTAGACCAGCTTGGCGTTCGGCACGGCCTCGCGGATGCGGTCGACCATGCCGGCGATCTGCGCGATGTGCGGCTTCTCGGTCTCGATCCACAGCAGGTCGGCGCCGCCGCGCAGCGAGGTGATGCAGTCCAGCACCACGCGGTCCTCGCCGGTGCCCCTGCGGAACTGGTACAGGTTGCTGGCCAGGCGCTTGGGGCGCAGCAGCTTGCCCTCGCGACGGATGACGAGATCGCCGTCGGACAGGTCGGCCTCGCTGATCTCCTCGACATCCAGGAAGGAGTTGTACTGGTCGCCCAGGTCGCCGGGGACGGAGGAGACGGCGATCTTCTGCGTGAGGCCGGCGCCGAGGGAGTCGGTGCGGGCGACGATGATGCCGTTGTCGATGCCGAGCTCGAGGAACGCGTAGCGGACCGCGTTGATCTTGGCGAGGAAGTCCTCGTGCGGCACGGTGACCTTGCCATCCTGGTGACCGCACTGCTTCTCGTCCGAGACCTGGTTCTCGATCTGGATGGCGCAGGCGCCGGCCTCGATCATCTTCTTCGCCAGCAGGTACGTCGCCTCGGGGTTGCCGAAGCCGGCGTCGATGTCGGCGATGATCGGCACCACGTGGGTCTCGAAGCTGTCGATCTGCGACTGGGCGAACTCCGCGGCGGTGTCGTCGCCGGCGGCGCGGGCCTCGTCGAGCTGGGTGAACAGCAGGTCCAGCTCGCGGGCATCCGCCTGCCGCAGGAAGGAGTAGAGCTCGCGGATCAGCGCTGGGACGACCGTCTTCTCGTGCATGGACTGGTCGGGCAGCGGGCCGAACTCGGAGCGGAGGGCGGCGACCATCCACCCGGACAGGTAGAGGTAGCGCTTGTTCGTCGTCTTCAGGTGCTTCTTGATGGAGATGAGCTTCTGCTGGCCGAAGAAGCCGTGCCAGACGCCGAGCGACTGGGTGTACACCGACGAGTCGGCGTCGTACTCGGCCATGTCGCGGCGCATGATGTCGGCGGTGTACTGCGCGATGTCCAGACCCGTGCGGAAGCGGTTCTGCGCCCGCATGCGTGCGGCGGATTCGGGGTCGATGGCGTTCCAGCCGGGGCCGGCGGCGTCCTTCAGCTCCTGGATGGCGGCGATGTCGTCCTGGTAGTCAGTCATGAGATGTCCTCTTCGGGGATCGGGGATGGTCAGTCGGTCAGGAAGCGCGCGTACGCGGGCAGTGTCAGGAAGGCGGGGAACTCGGGCTGCAGGGCCGCCTCGCGGAACAGCTCCGCGGCGTCGTCGAACCGGTCGCCCTCGGTCCGCTCGGTCTGCGCGAGCATGTCGCCGATCAGGCGCTCGACGTACTCGACGGTGATCAGGTCGCCCTCCTCGGTGCGGCGGTCCTGATGGATCCACTGCCACACCTGCGAGCGGCTGATCTCGGCGGTCGCGGCGTCCTCCATGAGGTCGTCGATGGCCACGGCGCCCAGGCCGCGCAGCCACGCCTCGATGTAGCGGATGGCCACGGAGACGTTCTCGCGCACGCCCTTCTCGGTGATGGGGCGGCCGATGCGCAGGTCCAGCAGCTGAGCCGCCGTCACGTGCACGTCGTCACGCTGCCGGTCCAACTGGTGCGGCTTCTCGCCCAGCACGGCGTCGAACTCGGCCTGCGCGGCCGGGATGAGGTCGGGGTGGGCCACCCAGGTGCCGTCGAAGCCGTCGCCGGCCTCGCGGCGCTTGTCGGCGGCCACCTTCTCCAGCGCCCGCTCGGTGACCTCGGGGCTGCGGCGGTTGGGGATGAACGCGCTCATGCCGCCGATGGCGTAAGCACCGCGCTGGTGGCAGGTCTTCACCAGCAGCTCGGTGTAGGCCCGCATGAACGGCACCGTCATGGTGACCTCGCTGCGGTCGGGGAGCACGAAGCGCGCACCGCGGCCGCGGTAGTTCTTGATGATCGAGAAGATGTAGTCCCAGCGGCCGGCGTTCAGACCCGCGCAGTGATCGCGCAGCTCGTACAGGATCTCGTCCATCTCGAAGGCCGCGGGCAGAGTCTCGATCAGCACCGTGGCGCGGATGGTGCCGTGCTCGATGCCCAGGTACTCCTCGCTGAAGGAGAACACGTCGTTCCACAGCCGGGCCTCCTCGCTGGACTCGAGCTTGGCCAGGTAGAAGTACGGTCCGCGGCCGGAGTCGATCAGCGCCTTCGCGTTGTGGAAGAAGTACAGCCCGAAGTCGGTCAGGGAACCGGATGCCGGCAGCACCCGACCCGTGCGGTCGGTGAACTCGATGTGCTTCTCGCTCAGGTGCCAGCCGCGGGGCCGCATCACGATGGTGGGCGTGCGCTCGGCCGTGACCCGGTACTCCTTGCCCTCCGGACTGGTGTACGACAGCTCACCGCGGATGGCGTCGCGCAGTGACAGCTGGCCGCCGATGACGTTGCGCCAGGTGGGGCTGGTGGCGTCCTCCTGGTCGGCCAACCACACCTTCGCGCCGGAGTTCAGCGCGTTGATGGTCATCTTCGGGTCGGTGGGTCCGGTGATCTCCACGCGGCGGTCCTCGAGCCCCGGGCCGGCGCCTGCGACGCGCCAGTCGGCGTCCTCGCGGATGTGCGCGGTGTCATCGCGGAAGTGCGGGTCGTGGCCGTTGCCGATCTCGAAGCGGCGGCGCATCCGGTCGGCGAGACGGTCGTGGCGGCGGCCGGCGAAGCGGTGGTGCAGCTCGGCGAGGAAGGCGATGGCCTCCGGCGTGAGGATCTCTTCGAACCGCTCGTCCAGTGGACCGGTGATGCGGATGGCGGGGCCCGCGGTCGCGACGGTGTCGACGATCCTGATCGGGGCGGTCCGTGTGGCAGTGGCGATGCTCATGATCTGTCTCCTCCGTGAGATGGGATGCCGGGGTGGCTTGGGTTCAACTCTGCGTGAAGTTCCAACGTCCCTATGACCAAATCGGGGGAGAAGTTTTGTTGAATTTCTGTTTTTGTGACACACTGCTGCGATGACCCACACGGACGTGGAAGAAGAATCCGACGCGCTGATCATCGGCAGGCGCATCCGTCAGCTGCGCACCGCGCAGGGGATGACGCTCGAGGAGCTCGCCTCTCGCATCGGGCGTGCGCCCAGTCAGCTGTCCATGTTCGAGACCGGCAAACGAGAGCCCAAGCTCACGCTGCTGCAGGGCATCGCCCGTGCGCTGGACACCACGATCGATGCACTGCTGGAGGGCGAACCGCTCGACGAGCGCAGCACCATGGAGATCGCGCTGGAGCGCGCCATGAAGGGGCAGACCTTCCAGACCCTGGGCATCTCGCCGTTCCGCATCGGCAAGTCGCTCTCGTCCGAGGCGCTCGCCGCGCTGCTGGCGCTGCACGGAGAGATCGAGCGGCTGCGCGACGAGCGTGCGGCCACCCCCGAGGAGGCCCGGCGCGCCAACGTGGAGCTGCGGCACCTCATGCGCCGCCAGGACAACTACTTCGCCGACCTGGAGGCGAAGGCCGCCGAGATCCTCGCGGCCGTGAAGCATCCGGGCGGGCCGATCACCCAGCGCACGGCATCCGAGATCGCCGCCCACCTGGGGTTCACCCTGCACTACGCGGCCGACCTGCCGCAGTCCACGCGCAGCGTGGCGGATCTCGCCAACGGCAGGCTGTACCTCTCGCGCAGCATCCCGGCCAAGGGCGACGCCCGCACGGCGGTGCTGCAGGCGCTCTCCAGTCGCATCCTCGGCCACGGCGAGCCGCGCAGCTATGCGGAGTTCCTGCGCCAGCGCGTGGAGACCAACTACCTCACCGGCGCCATCCTCGTTCCCGCGGCGCACGTCGTGCCGGTGCTGAAGGAGGCGAAGGCCCGCCGGGCCATCTCCATCGAGGACCTGCGCGACGCGTACTCGGTGTCGTACGAGACCGCCGCGCACCGGTTCACGAATCTCGCCACCCGGCATCTGGACATCCCGGTGCACTTCCTGAAGGTGCACGAGTCCGGCACCATCACCAAGGCGTACGAGAACGACGACGTGAACTTCCCGACCGACCGACTGGGCTCCATCGAGGGGCAGATGTGCTGCCGACGCTGGACCAGCCGCGAGGTGTTCGAGGTGGAGGACCGCTTCAACCCGTACTACCAGTACACCGACACCGGCAACGGCACCTACTGGTGCACGGCCCGCGTCGAACCATCCAGCGAGGGCCTGCACTCGGTGAGCGTGGGCGTGCGGTTCGACGACACCAAGTGGTTCGTGGGCCGCGACACCACCAACCGAGGCGTCTCCAAGCACTCCGTGGAGACCTGCTGCCGCCGTGCGCCTGCAGAGCTCGAGGCGCGCTGGCGCGATCAGGCCTGGCCGAACGTGCGCACTCCGCGCACACTGCTGGCCACCCTGCCGACGGGGGCGTTCCCGGGCGTGGACACCACCGACATGTACGAGTTCCTCGAGGCGCACGCCCCGCGCTGAACCAGGTCGGCGGCGCTGCGGAAGGCCGGCGTCAGGCCTTCGGCGTGACGATCCGCAGCCCGTCGAAGCATCAGCCTCCGGAGCCCTCTGCCGCGCGCAGCGCGGCCCACAGCTCGGCGCAAGCGGGGAACGACGACAGGTCGGAGCCCAGCAGAGCGGATGCCTGTGAGATCCGGGCGCGCAGGGTATGGCGATGGATGCCGAGAGCCGCGGCCGTGTGCTCGGCGTGCGCATCGTGCTCCAGCCACACCCGCAGGGTGCGCTCGAGCTCGCCGCCGGCGGCCTCGTCGTGCCGGCGCAGCGGAGCCAGTCGCGTGCGCGCCAGCAGTCGGACCTCGTCGGTCACGAAGGCGTCCAGCACCCCTCCGGATGCCGCATCCGCGTACCGTGTGACACCTGCGCCTCCCCGGCGCAGGGCTGTCAACGCCTGGGCGCGGGCCTGCGAGAACTCGGCGTAGTCCACGGCATCCGATGCCCCCACCTGCACGCCGAACTGCTCAGCCACCGCATCCAGCGCCGCACTGTCCGCCGCGCTCGTGCACATCACCAGCCCGTCCTCGGAGTCCGCGACGAAAGACGCGATATCCGCGCGGTCCCACCAGTCGATCAACGGGCCGTTGCGCTCCGGCGCGGCCACTGCGACGACCACGGGGGCTGGCGGCATCGACCCCAGCACCCGTCGGGCGGGGGCGGGATCGTCGGTCAGCAGCGTGGCCAGCACCTGCGTGTTCAGTCGGCGCCTGGCACGCGACAGCTGCTCGCTCTGCTCCAGTGCCAGGCCCGCCATGGCGATGACCGAGCTCACGACCGCACGGGTGTCGGCATCCAGTGCCACGGCGGCGATCGCCAGTGCCCCGCGCAGCTGGCCGGTGCGGCCCAGCGTGAGGATCGTGAAGGAGTCCGATCCGTCCTCGATCGTGCGGCTGGCCGAGCCCCCGCGTGCCAGCAGCTGCGCGACGCCGGCGGTGACGGCATCCGCTGCCTGCGCGAGAGCGGCCGGATGCTGATGGGCCAGCGCGCCCGCGGCGTCGAAGAGCCCGACCCAGCATCCGAGTCGGCGCGACAGCTCCGACAACGCCGACTCCAGTCCGCGCGGTCGGAGGGCCGCGATGGCCAGCGCACGATGCGCCTCCAGCGCCCAGGTGCGCCGAGCATAGGCGTGCGCGGCGATGGCCTCGGCGTGCACCCGCGCGACGGCGAGGAACGGGATGTCGTAGGGCACCTCGAACAGCGGCAGTCCGGCATCCGCGCAGGCCGCCACCAGTTCCTCCGGCACGCCGGGCCGATGCACGCCGGATCCGAAGCCCAGCGCGCGCACGCTGCGGTGCATGAGCCGCGCGACGTAGCCGGTGGCGGCGTCGGCGTCGTGGTCGGCCAGCTGCGTCCCCGTGGTCAGCAGGACCACGTCGTCGGAGAGGAACGGGGTGGGGTCGCTCAGATCGCTGGAGTGCACCCAGCGCACCTCGCGGTCCAGGGCCTCGTCGGTCGCGGGGGACACGGTCGCCAGGCGCAGCTCGCGGTGGCCGAGCAGCATGCGCAGCGTGGGCGCGGGGGTCTGATCCACAGCATCCGCTCCTTCTGTACAGATCGGCGAAGAATTGATTGCGATTGTACAAGACGGCCAATGACGTGCGTCGTGCTGCGGACGTAGCCTCGCCTCATGACACTCATCGACGAGACCATCACGACACCTCTCGGCGGACCCGGCCTTCCGCAGGTCCGTCGCATCGTCACCGCACTGCCCGGCCCGCGGTCGGCAGAGATCCTCGCCCGCAAGTCGGATGCCGTCGCCGCAGGCGTCGCGCACTCCATGCCCGTCTCCGTGGTCGCAGCCGGTGGCGGAGTCGTCGTGGACGCCGACGGCAACTCGCTCATCGACCTGGGATCCGGCATCGCCGTGACCAGCGTCGGCAACGCGCATCCGAAGGTCGCCGCGGCCATCGCCGCGCAGGCCGCGCAGTTCACGCACACCTGCTTCATGGTCTCGCCGTACGAATCGTACGTCGACGTCGCCGAGGCGCTGAACCGCCTGACCCCCGGCGATTTCGCCAAGAAGAGCGCGCTGTTCAACTCCGGCGCCGAGGCCGTCGAGAACGCCATCAAGATCGCCCGCAAGCACACCGGGCGCCCCGCCGTCGTGGCCTTCGACCACGGCTACCACGGCCGCACCAACCTCACCATGGCGCTGACGGCCAAGGCCATGCCGTACAAGAGCGGCTTCGGCCCGTTCGCGCCCGAGGTCTACCGCGTGCCCGGCTCGTACCCGCTGCGCGACGGACTGACCGGCCCCGAGGCCGCCGCTCGCGCCATCACGCTCATCGAGAAGCAGATCGGCGCCGACAACCTGGCCGCCGTCATCATCGAGCCCATCCAGGGCGAAGGCGGCTTCATCGTCCCCGCCGACGGTTTCCTCGGCGCGATCGTCGACTGGTGCCGCGCCAACGGCGTGGTGTTCATCGCCGACGAGGTGCAGACCGGCTTCGCCCGCACCGGCGCCATGTTCGCCAGCGAGATCTTCGGCATCGAGCCCGACATGATCACCACCGCCAAGGGCATCGCCGCCGGCCTCCCGCTGGCCGGCGTCACCGGCCGCGCGGACATCATGGATGCCGCGCACCCGGGCGGCCTGGGCGGCACCTACGGCGGCAACCCCGTCGCGTGCGCTGCGGCCGTGGCGGCCATCGACGCGTTCGAGAACGAGGGCCTCGTCGAGCGCGCGCAGCAGATCGGCAGCATCCTGCGCACCCGGCTCGACTCGCTGAAGGCATCCGACCCGCGCATCGGCGAGGTGCGCGGTCACGGCGCCATGGTCGCCGCCGAGTTCGTCGACCCGGCCACCGGCGCACCGGATGCGGCACTCACCGGCGCCGTCGCCAAGGCGGCCATCGCCGAGGGCGTCATCGTGCTCACCTGCGGCACGTTCGGCAACGTCATCCGCTTCCTCCCGCCGCTCAGCATCGGCGACGAGCTCCTGAACGAGGGACTCGACGTCATCGCGGCCGCGCTGAAGCGCTCCTAGACCGTCGGCCGCGTCCCCGGTCGGGGGATCACGGGTCGCGGCCGACCACTTCCCGCAGCACATCCCAGACAGAATCGAGACGACATGAGCACTCTCGCAGCGAACGAGAAGGAACTCCTCGCACGCGTCCCCGGCGGCCTCTTCATCGACGGCCAGTGGTCGGATGCCGAGGAGGGTCGCACCTTCGACGTGCACGACCCGTCCACCAACCAGGTGATCGCCTCGATCGCCGATGCGTCGCCCGCCGACGGCATGCGAGCACTGGATGCCGCCGTCGCCGCACAGGACGCCTGGGCCGCCACCGCACCCCGCACCCGCAGCGACATCCTGCGCCGCGCGTTCGACCTGGTGCAGGCGCACAAGGAGGACCTGGCGCTGCTGATGACGCTCGAGATGGGCAAGCCGCTGGCCGAGTCCCGCGGCGAGGTCGTCTACGGCGCCGAGTTCCTGCGCTGGTTCAGCGAGGAGGCCGTGCGCATCACCGGCCGCTATGGCAGCAACCCCGAGGGCACCGGCCGGATGATCGTGTCGCAGCGCCCGGTGGGCCCGTCGTTCTTCATCACCCCGTGGAACTTCCCGTTCGCGATGGCCACCCGCAAGATCGCCCCGGCGCTCGCCGCGGGCTGCACCGTGGTCGTCAAGCCCGCAGCGCTCACCCCTCTGACCACGATCTTCTTCGCCCAGCTGCTCGAAGAGGCGGGGCTCCCCGCGGGCGTCGTCAACGTCGTGCAGACCTCGCGCTCGGGGGCGCTGTCCGGCCCGATCATCGCCGACCTCCGCCTGCGCAAGCTGTCGTTCACCGGCTCGACCCCGGTCGGCCAGAAGCTCATGGCCCAGGCCGCGCAGGGCGTGCTGCGGGTGTCGATGGAGCTCGGCGGCAACGCACCGTTCGTCGTCTTCGAGGACGCCGACCTGGACAAGGCCGTCGAGGGCGCCATGATGGCCAAGTTCCGCAACATCGGCCAGGCCTGCACGGCCGCCAACCGCTTCATCGTGCACGAGGACGTCGCCGACGAGTTCGCCCGTCGTGTGGCCGAGCGCGTGCAGGCCATGAAGATCGGCCGAGGCACCGAGGACGGCGTCACCATCGGACCCCTGATCGACGCGGATGCCGTGTCGAAGGCGCAGGAGCTGGTGGGGGATGCCGTGCAGCGCGGCGCCCGCGTGCTGGCCGGCGGCAACGCCGTGGACGGCGAGGGCACGTTCTACGAGCCGACCGTGCTGACAGACGTGGCCGCGGGCAGCGAGATCCTCGTCGAGGAGATCTTCGGCCCGGTGCTGGCCATCTCGCGCTTCTCCGACGAGTCCGAGGCCGTGCGGCTGGCCAACGACACCGAGTACGGCCTGGTGGGCTACGTGTTCACCGAGGATCTGGCTCGCGGTCATCGCATGATCGACGCGCTGGAGACCGGGATGATGGGCCTGAACGTGGGCGTGGTCTCCAACGCCGCGGCTCCGTTCGGCGGCGTCAAGCAGTCCGGCATCGGCCGTGAGGGCGGACTCGAGGGCATCCACGAGTACCTGTCCACCAAGTACACGCTGCTCCCCAACAGCTGACCGAAAGCGCTCCACGAGAGGAACGACATGACCGACTACGCCGTCGTCAACCCGGCCACCGGCCAGACGCTCGCCACCTACGACACGCTCACCGATGAGCAGGTCGAGGAGGCCATCGCCCGCGCGGCATCCGCCGCCACCACCTGGGCCGGCACGGCGCCCGCCGATCGCGCCGTCATCATCCGGCGCATCGCCGAACTGCACCGCTCCCGCAAGGACGAGCTGGGGGCCATCATCGTGCGCGAGATGGGCAAGCCGATCGCCGCAGCCGTCGGCGAGGTGGAGTTCGCCGCGGACATCATCGAGTTCTACGCCGACAACATCGAGAAGATCACCGCCGACCAGCCGCTGGAGATCCTCGGCGACGGCACCGCCGTGGTGCGCCGCGCGCCGCTGGGCGCCCTGCTCGGCATCATGCCGTGGAACTTCCCGGCCTACCAGGTGGCCCGCTTCGCCGCCCCCAACCTCGCCATCGGCAACACGATCATCCTCAAGCACGCCCCGCAGTGCCCCGAGTCCGCGGCTGCGCTCGAGGCCATCTACCGCGATGCCGGACTGCCCGACGGAGGGTACGTCAACGTGTACGCCACCAACGAGCAGGCGGCGGCCATCATCGCCGACCCGCGCGTGCACGGCGTCTCGGTCACCGGCTCCGAGCGGGCCGGCGCAGCCGTCGCCGAGGTGGCCGGCCGCAATCTGAAGAAGGTGGCGCTGGAGCTGGGCGGGTCCGATCCGTTCATCCTGCTCTCGACCGACGATCTGGATGCCGTGGTGCAGAGCGCCGTGGATGCCAGGCTCGACAACAACGGCCAGTCCTGCAACGGCGCCAAGCGCTTCATCGTCGTGGACGGGCTGTACGAGGAGTTCACGGCCAAGTTCACCGCATCCCTCGCCGCCGTGGAGGCGCAGGACCCGGCGCAGGAGGACACGATCCTCGGACCGCTGTCGTCGCTGGCCGCGGCCGAGTGGCTGCAGCAGCAGATCGACACTGCCGTCGCGCAGGGCGCGACGCTGCTGACGGGCGGCACCCGAGAGGGCGCCTTCTTCTCGCCGACCGTGCTGGCCGATGTCACACCCGAGATGGATGTGTACCGCGAGGAGCTGTTCGGGCCCGCGGCGGTCGTCTACCGCGTGGCCGACGAGAACGCCGCGGTGCACCTGGCCAACGACACCTCGTTCGGCCTGGGCTCGTACGTGTTCACCACGGATGCCGAGCAGGCCGAGCGGGTCGCGAACGGCATCGAGGCCGGCATGGTCTACGTCAACCTCGTGCTGGCCGATTCGCCGGAGCTGCCCTTCGGCGGCGTGAAGCGCAGCGGCACCTCGCGCGAGCTGGGCCTGCTGGCCGCCGAGGAGTTCGTCAACAAGAAGCTCATCCGCATCGGCTGAGGCGAGCTCTCAGGCGCCCCGTAACGGATCACTGACGTGCGGCGGCCCTGTCGGCGTGTCTCTCATCAACACGCCGAGGCCCACCTTGCAGCATCCGTGATCCGTCACGCGACCAGAGCAAGCGGATGCCGAGGACGGATGCTGCGGCGTCCCACCCTGTCCGGCCCCACCGGCATAGGCTCGTCGTATGACGACCGTCGCTGAGAACATGGTCCGCACGCTGCGGGTGAACGGCATCGACCGGGTCTACGGCATCCCGGGCGATTCGCTGAACGGGTTCACCGACGCCCTCCGCAAGGACGGCACGATCCGCTGGGTGCACGTCCGTCACGAGGAATCGGCGGCGTTCGCCGCGGCGGCGGATGCCGCGCTGACCGGCGAACTCGCCGTGGTGGCGGGCTCCTGCGGCCCGGGCAATCTGCACCTGATCAACGGCCTGTACGACGCCAACCGCTCGCGCGTGCCGGTGCTGGCCATCGCCGCGCACATCCCCACGGTCGAGATCGGCACCGGCTACTTCCAGGAGACGCACCCGCAGGAGCTGTTCCGTGAATCCAGCGTGTACGCCGAGTATGTCGCGGACCCGTCGCAGATGCCGCGGCTGATGGAGATCGCGATGCGCTCGGCCATCGAGAAGCGCGGCGTCGCGGTGCTGGTCATCCCCGGAGACGTCGCCCTGGCCGAGATCGCCGACGACCGCGCCGTCGTCATCCCGCGCGCGACGCCCGTCGTCACGCCCAGCGCCGATGAGCTGGATCGAGCGGCAGAGCTTCTCAACGGCTGCAGTCGCGTCACCATCCTCGCCGGCGCCGGAGTCGAGGGCGCCCACGACGAGGTCATCGCGCTGGCCGACCGGCTGGCAGCCCCCATCGTGCACGCCCTGCGCGGCAAGGAGCACATCGAGTACGACAATCCCTTCGACGTCGGCATGACCGGCCTGCTGGGCTTCGCCTCGGGCTTCCGCGCCATGTCCGATGCTGAGGCTCTGCTGATCCTGGGCTCCGACTTCCCGTACACGCAGTTCTATCCCGACGGCGCCACCACCATCCAGGTCGACATCCGCGGCGAGCAGCTCGGCAAACGGCATCCGCTCGATCTGGGCCTGGTGGGAGACGTGAAGGCGACCGTCGAGGCGCTGCTGCCGCGTCTGACCGCGAAGGCCGACCGCACCCACCTCGACGACGCCACCGCGCACTACCGGAAGACCCGTGCCAAGCTCGACGACCTGGCCGTGCCGGCCCGCGGCAAGGCGCCGATCCACCCGCAGTACCTCGCCCGCCTGATCGACGAGGCGGCGGCATCCGACGCCATCCTCACGGCCGATGTCGGCTCGCCCACGGTGTGGGCCGCGCGGTACTTCACGATGACCGAGAAGCGCCGCCTGATCGGATCGTTCAACCACGGCTCCATGGCCAACGCGCTGCTGCACGCCATCGGCGCGCAGGTGGCCGAGCCCGACAAGCAGGTCATCGCGTTGGCGGGCGACGGGGGACTGGCGATGATGCTCGGCGAGCTGATCACCGTCACCCAGAACAAGCTCCCCGTGAAGACCATCGTGGTCAACAACTCCTCGCTGAACTTCGTCGAGCTCGAGATGAAGGCGGCCGGCTTCGTCACCTACGGCACCGACCTGCACAACCCCGACTTCGCAGCCGTCGCACAGGCCATGGGCATCTTCGCCCGTCGCGTGGAGCGCTCGGAGGACCTGTTGGATGCCGTGGCCGAGGTGCTCGCACACGATGGCCCCGCGTTGCTGGACGTCGTCACCGAGCGGCAGGAGCTGTCGATGCCGCCCGCCATCAAGGCCGAGCAGGTCAAGGGCTTCGCGCTGTACGCCATCCGCACCGTGATGTCCGGCCGCGGCGACGAGCTGCTGGACCTGGCCAAGGCCAACTGGCGTCAGCTGTTCTGAAGCGCGCGCACCGCCCCGGACCGGCACCGCTCCGACGCCCTCCCACGCCCGGGATGCCGGCCCGGTTCGGCCAGACGGATCGGATGCCGTACACTTGAGGGGCAGTTGTCTGCATCCTTCACTGTGCCCTCATCGGCACACGGGCATGCGGACCCAGGGGCCTTCCGGTCTCTAGGGCGGTAGCTCAATTGGCAGAGCAGCGGTCTCCAAAACCGCAGGTTGCAGGTTCGATTCCTGTCCGCCCTGCGCGTCAGCACACATGCTGACTCACGAAAGGTACTTGCAGGATGGATCAGGACGACGTTGGCGGCGAGGCCGTCGCATCAGGCCCGTACTCCCTGCGGGACAAGCAGCTCGGCTTCTTCGGTCGCATCGCGCTGTTCTTCCGGCAGGTGTGGAGCGAGCTGCGCAAGGTCGTCACGCCGACCCGCAAGGAGCTGATCAAGTTCACCGTCGTGGTGCTGGTGTTCGTGCTGATCGTGATGGGGCTGGTCTACGGCTTCGACACGTTCTTCGGTTGGGTCACGCACCTGGTGTTCGGGCTTCCCGACTGACGCACCCTCCGACGAGCTCGGCGCCATCCGCCCGGCCATCGCAGTGAATGGAAAGAAGCAACGTGTCTGAACGATATTCCGACGACGCAGACTGGGCCACCGCGGCCGAGCAGTCCAGCGAGGTGGACGAGGCCCAGGAGGGCAGCGTGCTCGCCGAGCAGGAGCAGTCCGTCGCATCGGCGGAGAACGTCGCCCTCCACGTGGAGGACGAGGACGGCTCCGACGAGGAGTACGACGACGACACGGACGACATCGACATCGAAGACCCGGAGGCGGACGCGATCGTGAACGACGCTCTCAACCTGGACGAAGCGGCTGAGTCTGAAGCAGCCGCCGAGGTCCTCAACGACGCTGTGGCAGAGGAGACCGCCGAGGAGGAGGCCGCTGCCGCTGAGGAAGTGACTCCCTACGACGGCCCCGACGTGAACGGTGACGACGAGGCGGATGCCGACGACGAGGTTCCTGCCGAGGAGGACCCGTACGAGGCCTTCCGTCTGGACCTGCGCATGATGCCGGGCAAGTGGTACGTCATCCACTCGTACGCCGGCTTCGAGCGCAAGGTGAAGGCCAACATCGAGCAGCGCAAGTCGACGCTCGAGGTCGAGGACGACATCTACCAGATCGAGGTCCCCATGGAGGACGTCGTCGAGATCAAGAACGGCCAGCGCAAGATGGTCACCCGCGTGCGCATCCCGGGCTACGTGCTTGTGCGCATGGAGCTCAACGAGGACACCTGGTCGGTCGTGCGCCACACGCCGGGCGTCACGGGCTTCGTCGGCAACGCCCACAACCCCACGCCGCTGCGCTTCGAAGAGGCCTTCAACATGCTGAAGTCGCTCGTCGAGGTCAAGGACGTCCCCACCGCGAAGTCCATCGCTGCCAAGGGCGGCGTGGCCGTGGCCCGTCCGATGGCCGCCGAGGTCGACTTCGAGGTCGGCGAGACCATCACCATCAAGGAGGGCTCGTTCGCGGGCCTGCCCGGCACGATCAGCGAGATCAACGCCGCCGCCGGCAAGCTCACCGTGCTGGTCTCCCTGTTCGAGCGCGAGACTCCCGTGGAGCTGGCCTTCGAGCAGGTCACCAAGATGCTCTGATCGCCCTTTTCGGGTAAGATCAAGAGGTTTGCGCTTCGCGCGCAAGCGACACCGCGCCTCGGAGATGCCGAGGTTGCGGGAGAGGGATGCCACCGGCATCCGCTCGATGAAAGGAACAAGAATGGCACCCAAGAAGAAGGTGACCGGCCTGATCAAGCTTCAGATCAACGCCGGTGCAGCCAACCCGGCGCCGCCGATCGGCCCCGCGCTCGGTCAGCACGGCGTGAACATCATGGAGTTCTGCAAGGCGTACAACGCCGCGACCGAGTCGCAGCGCGGCAACGTCATCCCCGTGGAGATCACCGTCTACGAGGACCGCAGCTTCACGTTCGTCCTGAAGACCCCGCCGGCCGCAGAGCTGATCAAGAAGGCCGCCGGTGTCGCGAAGGGCTCCGCCACCCCGCACACCGTCAAGGTCGCGAAGATCAGCGCCGAGCAGGTCCGTCAGATCGCCGAGCAGAAGCAGGCCGACCTGAACGCGAACGACATCGACGCCGCGTCCAAGATCATCGCCGGAACCGCCCGTTCCATGGGCATCACGGTCGAGGGCTGAGGGAGATAACAATGGCTACCAAGTCCAAGGCTTACAAGGCTGCCGCCGCCAAGATCGAGGCAGACCGCTTCTACACCCCGGCCGACGCCGTCGCTCTGGCGCGCGAGACCGGTTCGGCGAAGTTCGACTCGACCGTCGAGGTCGTGCTGAAGCTCGCCGTCGACCCCCGCAAGGCCGACCAGATGGTGCGCGGCACCGTCATGCTGCCGCACGGCACGGGCAAGACCGCCCGCGTCATCGTCTTCGCCAACGGTCCGGCTGCTGAGGCCGCCATCGCCGCCGGCGCCGACGAGGTCGGCAGCACCGATCTGATCGAGAAGGTCGCCGGCGGGTGGACCGACTTCGACGCCGCCGTCTCGACCCCTGAGCTCATGGGCCAGGTCGGTCGTCTGGGCAAGGTGCTGGGTCCCCGTGGCCTGATGCCGAACCCCAAGACCGGCACCGTGACCCCCAACCCGGCCAAGGCCGTGGAGGAGATCAAGGGCGGCAAGATCGAGTTCCGCGTCGACAAGCACGCCAACGTGCACTTCATCGTCGGCAAGGCCTCGTTCTCGGCCGAGCAGCTGGGCGAGAACGTCAACGCCGCGCTCGAGGAGATCGTGCGCCTGAAGCCGTCGAGCTCGAAGGGCCGCTACATCCAGAAGGGCACCGTGTCGACCACGTTCGGCCCGGGCATCCCGCTGGACGTCAACGCCATCTGACGCATCATGACGGGCAGCTGAGCCCGTCCGCCAAGACCCCCGCCCGGTGCACCGGCGGGGGTCTTGCGCTCGTGCCGCCCGCATCCGTGCAATCGGACGTCATGCGACTACGGGTGCCGGATCAGCCCGGAATACCCTGGAATCGATCGCGCATCACCACTCGCGCACACGCACCCCGCACCTCAGGAAGGTCCCTTATGTCACGCCGTCTCATCGCCACCGCAGCCGCACTGGTCGTCGCCGTCACCGCGCTGGCCGGATGCAGCAGCACGGCCGCGCCTGAATCGGGCTCCTCGTCGGCGGGCTCCGACCTCGGGCTGGTCGCGGCGGGCACGCTCACCGTCGCCACCGAGGGGACCTACCGCCCGTTCAGCTTCCACGCCGACGGCGGCACGGGCGAGCTCACCGGCTTCGATGTGGAGATCATCAAGGTCGTCGCCGACAAGCTCCACCTCAAGGTGCAGTTCCAGGAGACCCAGTGGGACGCGATCTTCGCGGGCCTGGATGCCGGTCGGTTCGACGTGATCGCCAACCAGGTGACCATCAACGACCAGCGCAAGGCGAAGTACCTCTTCAGCACGCCGTACACGGTGTCGCCCGGTGTCATCGTGGTGCCGAAGGACAACACATCGATCAGCTCGTTCGCCGACCTCAAGGGCAAGACCACGGCGCAGTCGCTCACCAGCAACTGGAACGACCTGGCCGTGAAGTCCGGCGCCAAGGTGGAGGCCGTCGACGGCTGGGCGCAGGCCGTCGCGCTGCTGCGCCAGGGGCGGGTGGATGCCACCATCAACGACAAGCTCACTTACCTCGACTACGAGAAGACCGATGGTCCGAGCGGGCTGAAGATCGCCGCCGAGACCGATGAGGTCGGCAAGCAGGCCTTCGCGTTCACCAAGAAGTCGCAGAAGCTCGTGGATGCTGTCGACGGCGCTCTCGCGGATCTGAGCGCCGACGGCACGCTCGCGAAGATCAGCAAGAAGTACTTCGGCGAAGACGTCACGAAGTAGGGTCGGATCATGGATGCCGGGCAGCTGTTCCTCAACTCGCTCGGGCCCATCGCGCTCGGCGGCGTGCTCGGCACCATCCCGCTCGCGCTGGCCTCGTTCGCGCTCGGACTGGTGCTGGCCATCGTCGTGGCGCTGATGCGGATCTCGGTGAACCCGGTCGTCTCGGGGATCGCCCGCTTCTACGTGTCGATCATCCGCGGTACGCCGCTGCTGGTGCAGCTGTTCGTCATCTTCTACGGGATGCCCGCGATCGGCGTCGTGATCAACCCCTGGCCGAGCGCGATCATCGCCCTCTCGCTGAATGTCGGCGGTTACGGCGCCGAGGTCGTGCGCGCCGCGATCCTGTCCGTCCCGCAGGGCCAATGGGAAGCCGCCTACACGATCGGGATGAACCGCACGCGCACGCTGACGCGCATCATCCTGCCGCAGGCCGCCCGGGTCTCGGTGCCGCCGCTGTCGAACACCTTCATCTCGTTGGTGAAGGACACCTCGCTCACCTCGACCATCCTCGTCACCGAGCTGTTCCGCGTCTCGCAGCAGATCGCGTCATCGTCGTACCAGGTGATGGTGGTCTACCTGACCGCGGCCCTGGTGTACTGGGTGATCTGCCTGGTGCTGTCCACCGGGCAGAGCGCTCTGGAGAGGAGACTGGATCGCCGTGTCACTGCCTGAGGGGATTCCGTCCAGCGCGGCATCCGGTGCTCCGCTGCTGACCGCGACCGGCCTGCGCAAGAGCTTCGGCTCGCACGAGGTGCTGCGCGGCATCGACCTGACCCTGCACCGCGGCGAGGTCGTGGTGCTGATCGGCCCGAGCGGGTCGGGGAAGACCACCGTGCTGCGCTCGCTGAACGGACTGGAGACGCCGGACGGCGGAAGCATCCGCGTCGACGGCGGGCCGGAGATCGACTTCTCCACACGGGTCGGCGCCTCGCAGCGCGCGGCGCTGCGGGACCGCTCGGCGATGGTCTTCCAGCACCACAACCTGTTCCCGCATTTCACCGTGCTGCAGAACGTGATCGAGGGCCCCTGGCGTGTGCAGCGCCGGCCGAAGGACCAGGTGGTCGCCGAGGCGCGCGCGCTGCTGGCGAGGGTGGGGCTGGCCGACCGGGAGGATGCCAGACCGCATCAGCTCTCCGGCGGGCAGCAGCAGCGCGTGGGCATCGTGCGCGCGCTGGCGCTGCGACCCGACCTGCTGCTGTTCGACGAGCCCACCAGTGCGCTCGACCCCGAACTGGTCGGCGAGGTGCTGCGGGTGATCAAGGAGCTGGCCGATGAGGGCTGGAGCATGGTCGTCGTCACCCACGAGCTGAGCTTCGCCCGGGAGGCCGCGGATCGTGTGCTGTTCATGGACGACGGCGTGGTGGTGGAGCAGGGTGCGCCCGAGCAGCTGTTCAGCGACCCGCAGCACGACCGCACGCGAAGGTTCCTCACGCGCATCCTGAGGCCGCTGGGCGAGGACTGAAGAGCGGATGCCGGTCAGCCGGCGCCCGGTCAGCCGGCGAACACGGGCAGCACCAGCAGCACGCCCATGATCACCAGCAGCACGGCGATGCCGGTGTCGAGGATCCGCCAGGCGCGCGGGGTGCGCAGCCAGCGGCCCAGGTGCCGGGCGCCGAAGCCCAGCGCGAAGAACCAGGTGATACTGGCCACGATGGCACCGGCGGCGAACAGCCAGCGCTCCTCGCCGTGCGTGGCGGCGATCGAGCCGATCAGCAGAACGGTGTCCAGGTACACGTTGGGGTTCAGATACGTGAACGCCAGCGTCGCGATGATCACGGTGGCCAGGCGCGACCGGGTCGCGGTGACGGTGCCGCCTGCCGCTCCGATGCTCTCGGCGCTCTCCGCGGGGGCTGCGGTGTCGGCGATCAGCGTCTCTCCGCCGGAGCCCCACGCCCGTCGAGCAGCGTACACGCCGTAGATCACCAGGGAGATGCCGCCCAGCCAGCGGGCGGCGATCAGCAGCCATGGCAGCTGCCCGATGAGGTATCCGAGGCCTGCGGTGCCCAGCAGCACGAGGAGCGCATCGGATGCCGCGCAGATCAGCACGACGGGAAGGACATGCTCGCGACGCAGGCCCTGGCGCAGCACGAAGACGTTCTGGGCGCCGACGGCGATGATGAGCGAGAACATGAGGCCGAGGCCGGAGAGCAGGGTGAGCACGTCTTCACGTTAGGACGGGAACTGCAACAGCACCAGCGAAGATATCTGCATTAGCGTTAGCATCGCTTATGTGAGGATCGATGCACAGCTGGCCGCCACTGTCGCCGCCGCCGTGGACGAGGGCAGCTTCGACGCAGCCGCACGGCGCCTGCACATCACGCCGTCGGCGGTGAGCCAGCGCATCAAGGCCGTCGAGCAGCAGCTCGGACGCGTGGTGGTCGTGCGCTCCCGTCCGGTGCGCGCCACCGAAGCCGGTGAGGCGCTGATCAGGCTGGCGCGACAGGTGCAGCTGCTCGAGCACGACGCCGTCGGCGCGTTCGGGTTGGGCGACGTCGACGGCGCGGCGCCGAGGATCCGCGTGCCGCTGGCCGTGAACGCCGACTCGATGGCCACCTGGTTCCTGGCTCCCATCGCGCGCGTCGCGCAGCAGCATCCGATCGATGTCGACCTGCACCGCGACGATCAGGACTACACCGCTCGGCTGCTGGAATCGGGGGAGGTGATGGCAGCCGTCACCAGCGAGTCCGCGCCGGTCGGCGGCAGTGCGGTCACGCCGCTGGGCGTGCTGGAGTACCGCGCCATGGCGACGGCCGACTATATCGCGCGCTGGTTCCCGCACGGCGTGACGGCAGACGCGCTGCAGATCGCGCCGTTCGTGGATTTCGATCGGCGCGACGACCTGCAGCAGGACTGGCTGCGGGCCAGGGGAGTGGACCCGTGGTCGGTGCCGAGGCACTACGTGCCGGCATCCCACGACTTCTCGCAGGCGGTGCGGCTCGGGCTCGGCTGGGGGCTGATCCCCGCGCCGCAGGCGAGCGACGATCTCATCGAGCTGGGCGGCCCGCCGACGCGCGTGCCGCTGTACTGGCAGCAGTGGAATCTGCGTTCGCCCCTGCTGGATGCCCTCGCCGCCGAGGTCCTCGCCGAGGCCCGCCACATCCTCGCGCCGCTGTAGGGCGCCCTGTTGCCAGCCCCTCTCTTCCGCCGAGAGCACGGGACCTCGCCGAGTGCACGGGAACCTCGCGTGAACAGGGCGTGCGGTCGGCGAGATGTCGTGCTCTCGACGCGGATGCGGAGGAAGCGACGCGGATGCCGAGGCGGGTCAGTCCGAGAGGGCCAGCGCGCGGAACATGTCGCGCTCGCGCAGCGACGAGCGTCGGCTGGGTGCCAGCGGGCCGCGGCTGGGCGGCGTCTGGCCTGTGGTCCGGTGGTACAGCTCGTCGATCAGTCGGTTGGCAAGTCCCACCAGACGGGTGATCTGCTTCTCGTCGCGGTCGATCCACACGCACTTCGGCTCGTCGTGAACGGGCTGGAAGTCGACGTGCTCCTCCCACACGAACAGCGTGCGCTCGGCTCCCAGCACATACTGCTGCCACCAGATCTGGCGCAGGTAGTGGCGCGGGATGCTGCTCCACGACTTGTTGGTGGTCTTGATCTCGGACAGCAGGATGCGGCCGTCGGCCTCCTGCACGACACCGTCGGGGGTCGCGAGGTGGCGCTGCTCGACCTCGGCGCGGAAGAGCGCGGACGAGGGCAGGATGCCGTGGGTCGCGGCCACCCAGGAGGCGATCGCCGGCTCGCGACGGCGACCGTGATCGGTGTACGCGTTGCCCTGGAAGTGCGGCCCCCGGCCGAGCTTCGCATCCGCCGCGCGGGCGATCGACGTCTCGCTGGAGAGCCCGGCGACGTCGGTGGCCGTGATCCCGCGAGTGCGGGCGCGGAGCCAGGAGACCCTGTCGCTGGAGTCCGCGATGATGCGGGCCTGGAGTTCCGGGGTCACCCTCCGAGGCTACCCCTCGCCCCGCCCTCGCCCTGCGCGCCCACGCCGCACCCGCTCTCCCTTGCCCCGCATCCTCGCCCCTGCTCACCGTCCCCGCCCCTGCTGAGTGACGCAGCTGAGCGGGGGCGGCGGCGGCCAGCAGGGGCGGCGGCGCGAAGGATGGCCGGCGACTCCTTCTGCACAATCCGGGGCGCACGACGATTCCATCGGGAGCCTGTGGATAACGGCGGATCGGGCAGGAGCGGTGTCGAAGATCAGAGGATGCGGAAGACCATAGACATCGCCGGAGCGCGAAAGCTGATCCGTACGCGAGCACAGCTGCTGGCGCAGGGGCACTCCGAGCGCGACGTCCGACGACTGGTCACGCAAGGCATTCTCCGCCGAGTCCGCAACGACCGCTATGTGCGCACCGAGCAGTGGGAGGAACTCTGGAACGAGGGGCGCCACCTGGTGGAGGTCGTGGCCACCCATCTCAACTCCGCCGCACCCGGTCCCGTGTTCTGGGGACCCTCGGCCGCGGTCCTGCATGCGTTGCCGCTGTACCGGATGGCGCCGACGAACGTGCACGCGGCGATCCTCGGAGCGCGGCACGGGCGCACGACGGCCGGGGTGAGGTGGCACCGCATCCCGGTGGATCCTGTCGACATCGTCGAGTTCGCAGGCATCCGGTGCACGTCGCTGGATCGCACGATCCTCGACCTCGGATGCACGACGTCATCTCCGGTTTCGCTGTCGGCGGCGGATGCTGCGCAGCGCAGCGAGACCGTGACCGGTCAGGTGCGGGATGCGGATCTCGCCCGGGACTGGAGAGAGCGGATGCTGGCGCGCGCGGAACGCGCCCACCGCCCGGGAATCCGGCGTGCTCGCAGGATCATCGGCCTGGCAGACGGGCGCGCACAGCTGCCTGGGGAGAGCGTGAGCAGGCTCCATCTGCTGAATCTGGGATTCGCCGAACCCGACCTGCAGATGCACGTGGTGGGATCCGCAGGGGATGACTACTGGCTCGATTTCGGATTCCGACGCTCCCAGTGCTTCGGCGAGTTCGACGGACAGGGGAAGTATCTGGACGACAGCATCCGCGGGGAGAAGAGCGCGGAAGAGGTCGTGCTGGCCGAGAAACGACGCGAGGACGATATCCGCGGCGTCACCGGGTGGCGCATCGCGCGGTGGGGCTCGTCCGACATCCGGACCGCGACGACGTTCGGCGCGAGGCTCGCAGCCTTCGGCATCCACCCACCGGGGTGACGTGCAGGGATCTCGCCCCTGCTGAGCGTCCTCGCCCCTGCTCAATGACGCAGCTGAGCAGGGGCGGTGACGGCCAACAGGGGCGGCGAGCGTCATGAGGAGGAGAAGAGGAGAGGGGGCGGGATTTGGGGAGAGAGTGGGGGATGCCGTAGAGTGGGGGCAACCGAAGACCGCCGGTCATCGTCGTGCGCGAGCACGAGGATCGAAGCACTGCTCAGCAGGGGCCCGCGCAGGTGTCATAGAGAGTTTCTCCTCGAGATCCACGCTCCGTGCGCTTGCGCCGGAGCGTTTTTGTTTGACACGCGGGTGGTCGGGGCCGATGTCGCGCAGCCGCGCGGCATCCGTACACGTTAGGAGTGACCATGGCGCAGAAGGATGCAACGGTTGCCGAGCTCACGAAGAACTTCGAGAACTCGAACGCCGTCCTGCTGACCGAGTACCGCGGTCTGACGGTTGCCCAGCTCAAGCAGCTGCGCAACAGCATCCGTCAGGACGCGGAGTACGCCGTGGTGAAGAACACGCTGACCAAGATCGCCGCGAACGCCGCGGGGATCACGTCGCTGGACGACGACCTCAAGGGTCCGTCGGCTGTGGCGTTCGTGCACGGTGACTTCGTCGCCACTGCCAAGGCTCTTCGTGACTTCGCCAAGGCCAACCCGCTTCTCGTGATCAAGGGCGCCGTGTTCGAGGGCAACACCCTCGACGCCGCCCAGGTCGACAAGTACGCCTCGCTCGAGAGCCGTGAGGTTCTGCTGGCGAAGGCAGCGGGCATGATGAAGGCGACGATGGGCAAGGCTGCTGCCACCATCGACGCGCTTCGCGAAAAGCTGGAGACCGCCGAGGCCGCGTGAGCGACCGGCGTCTTCCCCACACAAACCCCACGTATTAGGAGAAACATCATGGCGAAGCTCACCACTGAGGAGCTGCTGGAGCAGTTCGCTGGTCTGACCCTTGTCGAGCTCAGCGAGTTCGTGAAGGCGTTCGAGGAGAAGTTCGACGTCACCGCTGCCGCCCCCGTCGCCGTCGCCGGCGCCGCTGGTGCAGGTGCCGCTGAGGCCGAGGAGGAGAAGGACTCGTTCGACGTCATCCTCGAGTCGGTCGGCGACAAGAAGATCCAGGTCATCAAGGCCGTCCGCGAGCTCACTTCGCTGGGCCTCGGCGAGGCCAAGGCCGTCGTCGACGGTGCTCCGAAGGCTGTCCTCGAGGGCGCCAACAAGGAGACCGCCGACAAGGCGAAGGAGGCCCTCGAGGCCGCCGGCGCCACCGTCGTCCTCAAGTAAGTCGCAGCGCGCGAGCGCAGACTTCTTCCAGAAGGCCCCGGGTTCGCCCGGGGCCTTCTGGCGTACCTTGGGCGACGCTTCGCCTGTACGGAGCGAGAGCGACGCTTCGACGGGCTCAGCGACCCCGGGGACGCTATGCCCGAGGAGCGGCGGTGGATGCCCGGACCACAAGCTCCGAGGGCAGCACGCGCTGCGCGGGAGCGCCATCCGGGGCAGCGACGCGATCCTGCAGCAGCTCGACCGCGGTCAGGCCCTGGACGCGCGGCTGCTGGCGCATGGTGGTCAGCGCGAACATCTCCGCATGCTGGTGATCGTCGATGCCGATGACGCTGAGCTCCGCGGGCACGGAGATGCCGAGACGCCGGGTCGCGATGATGGCGCCGATCGCGGCTTCGTCGCACACGGCGACCAGCGCGGTCGGACGGTTCTGCCTGTCGCCCAGCAAACGCACGGCCGCCTCGTAGCCGCCGGGCATGGTCGGCTCGCCATCGGCATGGCGGATGCGATCGCCGAGGCCCGCGGCGGTCATCGCGGCTCGGTATCCAGCCAGCCGTCGATCATCGCCGAAGGCGTGCAGAGCGGCATCCGTCGTGCCGCCCAGGAAGACGATGTCGCGGTGCCCGAGGTCGATGAGGTGCTCGGTGGCGACGCGGGCCGCACCCTCGTCGTCGATCGTCACCGCGCTGACGTCGCCGCGGTACGCGCCCACGCACACCAGCGGCGACTCGACCAGCATCAGGCGCTCCAGTTCGCGGGCGTTGGGCTGGATCCCGACGGCGATGATCCCGTCGAGGCGGCGCCGCGGGAGGACCTCCTCGAACAGGAGCGCGCGTCGAGGGGTGCCCTCCTGGATGCCGTAGAGCACCAGGTCGAGTCCGGAGGCGAGGAGTTCTTCCTGGATGCCGGCCAGCAGCTCCGCGAAGAACCACCGGTCCAGCGCGGGCATGATCACGCCCACCGAGAGCGAGCGTCCGGTGGCCAGGCTCATGGCCGAGGAGTGCCCGATGTAATCCAGCGCGGCGGCCGCCGCCTGCACCTTCGCGCGGGTCGACGCAGATACGTAGCCGCCTCCGCTCAGCGCACGGCTGGCGGTCGCCTTGGAGACGCCGGCGCGCGCGGCGACGTCCGCGATCGTGCTCATCGGTCCTCCGGGGTGGGTCCTGCACAGCGTATCCGGAACTCGAGTCGAACGGAACCGGTTCCACACGATAGGCTATGGGAGCGCTCCCACAGGTCGCATCACGTATCCGCAACGGTTGCGGATATCTGTGAGCGTGGCGTTGTGAAAGGGCGCCCGGGGCAAGTAGGTTGTCCTGGAATCGGTTCCTCAAAGCTGCGGAGATCGCAGCCGACGGGGGCTGAGATCCATCCGAAGAGGAGAAAACACATGGCTTTGTCACAGCGATACCGCCTGCTCGCTCCCCTCGCCCTGGTCGGTGCGGCTGCAATCGCCCTGACCGGTTGCGCGGAGGCGACACCCGGCGGAGGCAATGGCGGCGATCAGGGCAAGACGACCGTCCGCATCTCCGGTGGCATCACCGGCTCGGAGGCCACCGACCTCAACAAGACGTTCGAGCAGTTCACCAAGGACACCGGTATCAAGGTCGAGTACACCGGCGACAAGAGCTTCGAGGGCAACATCGTCACCAAGGTGACCGGTGGCGACGCCCCCGACATCGCGATCGTCCCGCAGCCGGGCCTGCTGAAGAGCCTGGTCGAGACCGGCAAGGTCAAGGCCGCGCCGGACAGCGTCTCGAAGGCCGTCGACGCCAACTGGTCCGCGGACTGGAAGAAGTACGGCACGATCGACGGCACGTTCTACTCCGCTCCGATGCTGGCCAACCTCAAGGGCTACATCTGGTACTCGCCTGCGAAGTTCAAGGAGTGGGGCGTCGAGGTCCCCAAGACCTGGGACGACATGATCAAGCTCACCGACACGATCCGTCAGAAGACCGGCACCGCTCCGTGGTGCGCGGGCTTCGCCTCCGGTGACGCGTCCGGCTGGCCGGGAACCGACTGGATCGAGGACCTGGTCCTGCGCGACTCCGGCCCCGACGTCTACGACCAGTGGGTCGACGGCAAGGTGAAGTTCACCGACCCGCAGATCAAGGACGCCTTCGACGCCGTCGGCTCGATCCTGCAGAACAAGGACTACGTCAACGCCGGCTTCGGCGATGTGAAGAGCATCAACTCGACCGCGTTCGGTGACGTCGCGGCCAAGGTCGCCGACGGCACCTGCGCACTGACCCACCAGGCCTCGTTCCTGTCGGCGAACTTCCTCGACGTGAAGAACGCCGCAGGGGAGACCCCGAAGGTGGCGCCCGACGGTGACGTGTACGCGTTCATCATGCCCGGCACCAAGGAGGGCGAGCTGCAGGTCGAGGGCGGCGGCGAGTTCGTCGCCGGCTTCAACGCCGATAAGTCCACCGTCAAGGTGCTCGAGTTCATGGCCTCGCCCGAGTTCGCGGATGCCCGCGTCAAGCTCGGCGGTGTGATCTCCGCCAACAAGAACGCCGACCCGACGCTCGCGTCGAGCGAGTTCCTGCAGGACGCCATGAAGACGCTGCAGGACCCGAGCACGACGTTCCGCTTCGACGCATCCGACCTGATGCCGGCCACCGTCGGCTCCGGGTCGTTCTGGAAGGGCATGGTCGACTGGATCGATGGCAAGGCCACCGACCAGGTGCTCAGCGACATCCAGGCCGGTTACGAGAACTGATCGGTCGCGCTAGTCTGAGCGCAACCTGCTGACGGATGCGGGGTCGGGCACACCAGCTCGGCCCCGCATCCGCACCACCAGAAGGGGAATCCATGTCACAGGTCATCGTCGACGAGACAGAGACGGACACGGGCGGCGAGCTTCCGCAGACCACGCACGGCGTCGATGCCAAGGGGCGTGCGATCACCCGCACGCTCGTCGTGGTCGGCTTCGCGCTGATCGTCGCGCTGTTCTTCCTGCTGCTGTTCTCGGCGCCCGTCGAGGATCCCGCCCGCATCGCGCTGGGCTCGGTCTCGCTGAACACGTTCTTCATGTGGCTGGGGGAGATGCCGCCGCTCGTGCAGATCCCCGTGGTGCTGCTGGCCTTCGGCATCGTGGTGGCGATCCTGCTGGTGCTCATCGAGTACGCACCGCGCCCGGGCAAGGGCTACTTCGTCATGCGGCTGGTCGCGTGCCTGGTGATCCCGGTGCTCTCCTTCATGCTGCTGCGCCCGTACGCCAATGCGGTGCTGTACGTCGTGGCCATCGCCCTGCTCTCCGGTGCGCTGCTGTTCTTCGCGGACTACCGCTCGCGGCAGGGCGCGGGCTACCTGTTCCAGCTCATCCTCTTCATGGCCCCGGCGGCGATCATGCTGCTGATGGGCCTGATCTACCCGGCCGTCGCGACGATCTTCAAGTCGTTCTTCGACAAGACCGGCAAGGACTTCGTCGGGCTGGACAACTACATCTGGGTGTTCACGAACCCGGTCGGCACCTGGTCGGTGATCAACACCCTCATCTGGGCGCTGCTGGCGCCCACCATCTCGGTCGCCTTCGGTCTCGCCTACGCCGTCTTCATCGACAGGGCGCGCGGCGAGAAGATCCTCAAGGTGCTCGTGTTCATGCCGGTCGCGATCTCGTTCGTGGGCGCCGGCATCATCTGGAAGTTCATGTACGACTACCGGCAGGGCGACCAGCTCGGCCTGCTGAACGCCATCGTCACGATGTTCGGCGGCGATCCTGTCAACTGGCTGGCGGTCAAGCCGCTGCTGAACACCATCATGCTGCTGATCGTGTTCATCTGGACGCAGACCGGCTTCGCGATGGTGATCCTCTCGGCCGCCATCAAGGCCGTGCCCGTCGAGCAGATGGAGGCCGCGGAGCTGGATGGCACCAACGCGTGGCAGCGGTTCACGAACGTCACCGTCCCGGGCATCCGCTCTTCTCTGATCGTCGTGCTGACGACCATCACGATCATGTCTCTGAAGGTGTACGACATCGTCGCCGTGATGACCGGCGGTCGCGATGACACCACCGTGCTGGGCTTCGAGATGGTCAACCAGCAGCAGCGCTTCCAGAGCTACGGGCACTCCTCGGCGCTGGCCGTGGTGCTGTTCCTGTTCGTGCTGCCGCTGATCGTCTACAACGCCCGATCCATGACCAAGCAGAGGGAGATCCGCTGATGAGCGCCACCGAAGCCATCGTCCGCGACACCCGCTCCAAGCGTCAGGTCGCCAGGGACACGCGCCGCACCGAGGCCATCGCCCACAAGAAGCTCACCTCCAAGGGCGCGACGATCGCCGCCGTGATCATCGCCTTCTTCTGGACGATCCCCACCTTCGGCCTGTTCGTCACCTCGTTCCGGCCTGGCGCCGACACGCAGACCACCGGATGGTGGACGGTGTTCACCGACCCGAAGTTCACGCTCGACAACTACGTGCAGGCGCTCACCTCGGGCGGCACGTCGACCACGCTGGCCGTGGCGTTCGTGAACTCGCTGGCCATCACCATCCCGGCCACGGTCATCCCGATCGCGCTGGCGTCGCTGGCCGCGTACGCCTTCGCCTGGATCGACTTCAAGGGCCGCAACCTGCTGTTCGTCTTCGTGTTCGCGCTGCAGATCGTGCCGCTGCAGATGGCCCTGGTGCCGCTGCTGAGCCTGTTCTCCAACGGCCTCACCATCGGCGACGTGCAGGTGTTCCCCGGTTACACGCTGAACGACCTGGACTACAGCTTCGCCCGGGTGTGGATCGCGCATGCGATCTTCGCGCTGCCGCTGGCCACGTTCATGCTGCACAACTTCATCTCCGAGATCCCCGGCGATGTCGTCGAGGCGGCGCGCGTGGACGGCGCCGGCCACGGACAGGTGTTCTTCCGCATCATCCTGCCGCTGGCGATGCCCGCCATCGCCTCGTTCGGCATCTTCCAGTTCCTCTGGGTGTGGAACGACCTGCTGGTCGCGACGATCTTCGCCTCGCCCGGCGCACTGCCGATCACCCAGGCGCTGAACTCGCTGTCGGGCACGTGGGGCAACCGCTGGTTCCTGCAGTCGGCCGGTACCTTCATCTCGATCATCGTCCCGCTGATCGTGTTCTTCGCCCTGCAGCGCTTCTTCGTGCGCGGCCTGCTGGCCGGCGCGACGAAGGGCTGATCCCGTCGGCATCTGGCATCCTGTCGCGTCTCGCGGCGTAACAGGATGCCGGATGCCGCAGCGCCCGCGCGTAGCGTGAGAGGGCTGTCCGCCTGCCCTGAGGAGTGCCATGTCCGACCGCGCGTTCGCCACCCGAGCCATCCATGCCGGGCAGACGCCCGACCCGGTCACCGGTGCGATCGTGCCGCCGATCTATCAGGCGTCCACGCATGTGCAGGACGGCATCAACGTGCACCGCGGCGGGTTCGAGTACAACCGTGCGGGCAATCCGACGCGGTCGTCGCTGGAGACGCAGGTCGCCGCGCTCGAGGGCGGGGCGTCGGCGTACTCGTTCGCCTCCGGGCTGGCCGCCGAGGACGCGCTGCTGCGCGGCATCCTCAAGCCCGGCGATCACGTGCTGCTGGGCGCCGACGTGTACGGCGGCACCTACCGGCTGCTGGATGCCGTCTTGGTGCCGTGGGGGATCACGGTCAGCACCGCCGACCTGCAGGATCTGGATGCCGTGCGCGCTGCGCTGCGTCCCGAGACCCGCATCGTCTGGCTGGAGACGCCGTCGAACCCGCTGCTGAAGATCGTCGACATCGCGGCGGTCGCCGAGATCGCGCATGCCGGCGGCGCGCTGCTGGTCGCGGACAACACCTTCGCGTCGCCGGCGCTGCAGCGCCCGCTGGAGCTGGGAGCGGATGCCGTGGTGCACTCCACCACCAAGTACCTGGGCGGGCACTCCGACGTGCTGGGCGGTGCCGTCGTGCTGGGGGATGACCGGTTCGCGCAGGCCGTGAGCGACCAGCAGTTCGTCGTCGGCGCGGTGTCGGCGCCGATGGATGCGTGGCTCACCACCCGAGGCATCAAGACGCTGTCCGTGCGGGTGCGCCAGCACTGCGAGAACGCCCAGGCGCTCGCGGAGTGGGCGGCAGAACGGCCGGAGTTCTCCGAGGTCTACTACCCGGGGCTCCCGTCGCATCCCGGCCACGACATCGCCGCACGGCAGATGAGCGGGTTCGGCGGGATGCTGTCACTGGGCCTTGCCGCGGGCCCTGCGGCCGCGCGCGCGTTCACGGAGTCGACCACGCTGTTCCAGCTGGCGGAGTCCCTCGGCGGGGTCGAGTCGCTGCTGTGCTACCCGCCGGAGATGACGCACGCGGCACTGCGCGGCACCCCGCTGGCAGTGCCGGAGAACATCGTGCGCCTGTCGGTGGGCATCGAGGACGTCGCCGATCTCATCGCCGATCTCGAGGAGACGCTGGAGCGCATCGCCCGCTGACTCCGGCGCGTCCCGAGGCGAGTAGCATGGGAGACTTCCGCTGCGCCGAATCGATTCGAGCGCAGCATCCGCTCCTCTTCTGAAAGTCCTCCGTGAGCGACCAGCGCACCCCCACCGGAAGCATCCGCGCCGTCACCGGCGCCATCCGCACGTCCACGCCCACCGGGGCCATCCGCACCCTCGGCGCGGACCCGGCGACCGCGCCGATCATGCTGCATCCCGGCGATGCCATCTCCACCCGGCGGCGGGTGCTGTACATCATCCTGCTCGGCGCGCTCACGGCGCTCGGCCCGTTCACGATCGACCTGTACCTGCCGGCGTTCCCCGAACTCGAGGCGGACTTCGACACCTCCGCCGCCATGATCCAGCTGACCCTGACCGGCACGATGATCGGCTTCGCGATCGGGCAGCTGATCGTCGGCCCGCTCAGCGACAAGGTCGGCCGGCGCGTGCCGCTGATCGTCGTGACCGCGCTGCACGTGCTCTCCAGCATCGCGGCCGCCATCGCCCCCGATCTGATCCTGCTGGGAACCGCACGCGTGGTGATGGGCATCGGCGCCGCGGCCGGCGGCGTGGTGGCGATGGCCATCGTGCGCGACCTGTTCGGCGGCAGGCGACTGGTGGTCATGCTCTCGCGGCTGGCGCTGGTCTCGGGCGTCGCACCCGTGATCGCGCCCATCATCGGCTCCGGGCTTCTGACGGTCATGCCGTGGCGGGGCATCTTCGTGGTGCTGGCGGGGTACGGCGCCGTGATGCTGCTGGCGACGATCCTGCTGATGCCCGAGACCCTGCCGCGCGAGCGGCGCCAGGAGCGCGGCTCCAGCACGGTGCTGCAGCGCTATCGCAGCGTGTTCTCGGATCGCGTGTTCGTCGGCGTGCTGATCATCGGTGCGATGACGTTCTCGGGGCTGTTCTCGTACCTGTCGGCGTCGCCGTTCCTGTTCCAGCAGACGCACGGGCTGAACCCGCAGGAGTACGGCCTGCTGTTCGCCGCCAACTCGTTGGGCGTGGTCGGCGGCGTGCAGGCGGCGGCACGACTGGCGGCGCGGTTCGGCCCGCAGTGGGTGATGGCGTACTCCACCGGGACACTGCTCGTCTCCGGAGCCACCATCATCGTCTGCGACCAGGTCGGCGCCGGATTCTGGGGCACGGTGATCCCGCTGTGGCTGTTCATGACCGCGTGCGGCTTCACTTTCCCGTGCGTGCAGGTGCTCGCGCTGGATAGGCACGGCAAGGCCGCCGGCACCGCGGCATCCGTGCTCGGCGCCAGCAACAACGGCGTCGCGGCCATCATCTCGCCCGCCGTCGGCCTGATCTCGGCGGGCTCGGGCATCACGGCGACGACCATGGCCATCGTGATGGTCGGCTGCGCGGTGGTGGCGATCCTGGCGCTGTGGCTGATCGTGCGCCCGCGCCAGGTCGCGATGCTCGCGCCCTGAGCGCGTCAGCCCATCAGGGTGAGCAGCACGTGCGAGGGCTCGACGGCCTCCAGCTCGTGCGGCTCGAATGCCGTCACCTGGATCGTCCCGCCGGCGGTGAGGTCGTACTCGACGCCGTCCACGCGGAACAGGATGCGGCCGGACACGACCTGCACGAGGATCGGCACCGGGGCACGGTGCTGGCGCAGCACGGCGCCGGCATCCATCACCAGCGTGCGGATCTTGAACCCGTCGCCGTCCATCGTGCGATGCGGACGCACGCGGCCCTCCTCCACGGGGTGCGCGGCGACGAGGTCGGCCGCCGAGGCGGCCAGGAGCAGATGGGACGTGGCGAAGCTCATAGCCCGAGGATATCCCCGCCCGCGCAGGGCCGGCGGAGTCGCGGGCAGAATGGGGTGATGGTGCGAACTCGGATGCTGGTCGGCGGCACCGCCCTGCTGGCCGGAGCCGTCGTGCTGGGACTGGTCGCGGTGACGGCGTTCGGCGGCGGGGTGAACGGACTCGATCAGGGCTGGCACGATCTGACGAAGGGCATCCGGCAGCCGTGGATGCTGGCGATCTCGTACGCGCTGAACTGGATCGGCGGCGGGTGGCGCGCCTCGCTGCTGGTGCCGCTGCTGCTGATCGCGGCGCTCGTGATCGTCCGAAGGTGGAGGGCCGCCGTGTTCGCGGCCGCGTCGCTGGTGCTGAGCGTCGCCCTCGCGCAGCTGCTGAAGGCGCTGTTCAGCAGGGCCCGTCCTGAGGACATGCTGGTGGTCTCGGATCCGGGATCATTCCCCTCCGGGCATACGGCCAACGCCGCGACGCTGGCGGTGATCCTGTATCTGATCTTCCCACGACGATGGGTGGCCGTGCTGGGGGCGATCTGGACCGTCGCGATGGCGCTGTCGAGGACGATCCTCAGCGTGCACTGGCTCACCGACACCATCGGCGGGATGCTGGTCGGCTCGGCTGCCGTGGTGCTGGTCGCCGCGGTTGCGGGGCCGTGGGCGTCGCTAGGCTGGATGGGTTCCGGCATCCGCCCGGACGTGAAGGAGCCGTCCGTGTCGAGCATCCGTCCCTACCGTCCCTCCGATCGCGATGCGATGTACGAGGTGTGCGTGAGGACGGCGGATGTCGGACGCGACGCGACCGGTATGTTCACCGACGATCGGCTGTGGGGCGACATCTTCGCCGTGCCGTACGTCGAGCGGCATCCGGACCTCTGCTGGGTCGTCGAGTCCGAGGACGGCCGCACGATCGGCTATATCGTCTCCACGGATGACACCGAGGCGTTCGAGGCCTGGTTCCACGACGCGTGGTGGCCGAGCGTCTCAGGCCGTTATCCGCTGTCGGGCGGGGCCGAGCCCACGCGCCAGGACAGCATGATCGGCTATGCCGCCCGACGCGCTCCGGGCCGGGAGCCGCACGTCGCCGAGTACCCCGCGCACCTGCACATCGACCTGCTGCCCGAGACGCAGGGCCAGGGTCTGGGCCGCCGTCTGATCGAGACGCTGTTCGCCGAGCTGCGCCGTCGCGGCGTGACCGGCCTGCACCTGGGCATGAATCCCGAGAACGCCGGCGCCGGCGCGTTCTACGAGCGCCTCGGCATGCGCCGCCTGGAGGCCGGCTCCGACACCACCATGTACGGGGTGCGGTTCGACTGAGCCGCCGGGGCTGAGTCTGGCGGGATCAACTGCCCAGCGGATGCCGTGCGGCGAGCACTTCGTTGAGCGCCTCGGTGCTCGACGGATGCGTCCAGATGCTGTCGCGCAGCTCGGCGGCCGTCACGTCGTGGCGCATCGCGAGTGCGACGAGGTTGATGACCTCCTGAGCGTCGATCGAGAACACCGCGGCACCGAGGACCAGGTCGGTGTCCGCGTCGATGAGCAGCTTGATGAGCCCGTGGGTCTCGCCGACGATCTTCGGGCGAGGCATCGCGGCGATGTCGGCGATGGGCTTGGATGCGACCAGCACACGTCGTCCGCTCTCCCTCGCCTGAGCCTCGTTCATGCCCACGCGACCGAGGGGAGGGGTGAGGAACACCGTGTAGGGGACGGCCATGCGGTCCGTGGTCGACCGGACGCCCGACCCGTCCAGCTGGTCCATCACGATCCGGTTGTCGTCCAGTGAGATGTAGGTGAACTGGGGCCCGCCGTTGACGTCGCCGACGGCGAAGATGTGCGGCACCGAGGTGCGCAGCCGGTCATCGACCACGACGTAGCCTCGCTCGTCGACCGCGACGCCGGCGGTGGCGAGTCCGAGCTCGGCGGTGACCGGTCGCCGTCCGACCGCCACGAGCACGGCATCCGTCGTGAGCGTCCGGCTCTGGTCGCCGACGGCGAGGGCGACGGTCGTGCTCCCTGCTTCGTCTCGGATGCTGCGCACATCGCCGCCGAGAATGATCTGCACTCCGGTTTCCTCGAGCAGGGTCCGGGCGGCATCCGCCACGTCACGGTCCTCGTTGCGCATGAACGTGTCGCCGTGGTCGATGAGGGTGACCTGCGACCCGAACTTCGAGAACATGCCGGCGAACTCCAGGCCGACGTACCCGCCGCCGATGACGACGAGCCGCTGCGGGAGCGGGTCGACATGCTGGATGGTGGTCGAATCGAACACCCGCGAGCTCTCGACCGGGAAGCGTGGTTCGGCGGGCGCGGTTCCGGTGTTGATGATGATCGCCTCGGCGTGGACGGTCAGGGTGTCCTCGCCGGCGCTGACCTGCACCTCGTGCGCGCCGGTGAACCGGGCATGGCCGTCGATGAGTGTCACGGTGTCGACCTCGGCGAGCATCGCGTGGTTGCGGGCGCGCAGCTTCTCGGTCAGCGCATCGCGGCCCGCGACGGCGGTGGTGAACCACGCCTGCGGGTCATCCTCGGGGCGGCGCTCGGAGGCGCTGTGCACGAGGTCCTTCGTCGGGATGCACGCGATGTTGATGCAGCTGCCGCCGTACATCGCCGTCGACTGCTCCACGAGGGCGACGGATCGCCCCTTGCGGCCGAGGGCTCCGGCGAGGGTCTTGCCGCCCTTGCCCCATCCGATGACGAGCACATCCACATCGATATCAGCCATGGGGGACACTCTAGGCGCGTGGAGCCTCTGGCCGCGTGGGGCCCTGGGGCGGCGACGTGCCAACCGCCGTCGCAAACGCAAGAAGACCCCCGCTGGCGCGGAGGTCTTCTTGCGTTCTGGCGGTGACGGCGGGATTCGAACCCGCGGTTGCTTGCACAACACACGCTTTCCAAGCGTGCTCCTTCGGCCGCTCGGACACGTCACCAGGAAACAACCTGTCCATCCTATCCGATGCCGGGAGCGCCGACGAACCGCTCGAGAAGCCCACGTAGAATCTGGAGGTGCCCACCCCCAAGATCGTGCTGTTCTACGCGTTCACGCCGCTGGCGGATCCCGACGCGATCCGGCTGTGGCAGCGCGACCTGGGCGCGGCTCTGAAGCTCCGCGGGCGCATCCTCATCTCGAAGGACGGCATCAACGGCACGCTCGGCGGCGACCTGCCGGCGGTGAAGAAGTGGCTGCGCAGGTTCCGCGAGTACCCGGCGTTCAAGGATGCCGACGTCAAGTGGAGCGAGGGCACCGCGCTCGATGAGGACGGGTACAGCCTCGACTTCCCGAAGCTCAGCGTGAAGGTGCGCGAGGGGATCGTCTCGTTCGGCGCGCCGGGCGAGCTGCAGGTCGACGAGCACGGCGTGATCGGCGGCGGTGTGCGCCTGAACCCCCAGCAGCTGCACGAACTGGTCGCGCAGCGCGGCGACGACGTGGTCTTCTTCGACGGACGCAACGCCCTGGAAGCGGAGATCGGGCGATTCCGCAACGCGGTCGTACCCGAGGCCGACACCACCCGCGACTTCGTGCGGCTGCTGGACGACGGCGCCTTCGACGATCTGAAGGGCAGGCCGGTCGTCACGTACTGCACCGGCGGCATCCGCTGCGAGGTGCTGTCCAGCCTGATGGTCTCCCGCGGGTTCGGCGAGGTGTACCAGCTCGACGGCGGCATCGCCCGCTATGGCGAGACGTACGGCGACGACGGGCTGTGGGAGGGGTCGCTGTACGTGTTCGACAGGCGCGGGTCGGTCGACTTCTCCGACCATGCCGCCGTCATCGGCCAGTGCGTCGGATGCGGTGCATCCACCAGCCGCACCGCCAACTGCCCCGAGGCATCCTGCCGCCGCCAGTTCGTGGTGTGCGAAGCGTGCGATGCGGTGCCCTGCCCCGAGCACGCGGCCTGAGACGGGCTTTCAGCCCAACCTAAGCCCGTCTATTTGCGCCGAATGCGCCGAAACTGGCCGAAAACGCCGCGTTAGACGCGAATAGGCGGGCTTTCAGCGGCGGCGGGCGAACAGCGAAGCGGGCAGCAGGCGCGCCAGCACGCGCTGGCGCGAGTCCACGCTCGCGCCGAGCTGGGCGAGCACGACCCGCAGCGGGTTCGCCAGGTTCCCGGCATCCGGTGTCCGCTCGGCGTAGCTGGCATGCTCCACGGCCCGCACGATCGGGGCGAGCGCCACGGGGTCCACTCCTCGCGTCAGCGCCAGGGCGTCGGCCCGCACCCGCGCCGTCTGCGCCTCGGGCGCGGCCAGGCCCAGATCGACCAGCGTGTCGGAGAGCTCCTGCCAGGCGGCCATCGCGTCGCCCGACCGGGCCCTGCCCACGCGGGAGGCCCGCCGCACCTCGCGCACCAGCATCGGCAGCAGGAGCACCACCAGGATGCCGAGCACCGTCAGCGTGACGGGCGTCGGGTTCAGGGCTCGCAACGGTGCCGCGCCGCTGGAGCCGACGTCGTCCCGGGGGCCCCTGGAGCTGGTGGGTGCGGCCGATGCGCCATCCGTCGGCGCGCTCGAGGGCTTCGGCGCCTCGGGACCGTCGCCGCTGCCGCCGGCCGCTGCAGCGATGAAGTCGGTCGGCACGCCCAGCGTGGCCGTCGGCTCGAACGGCACCCAGCCGATGCCCTCGAAGAACACCTCGGGCCAGGAGTGCAGCTGGTCGCTGGACACCGAGTAGATCAGATTCTCGCCGCGCTTCTCGCCCGTGGAGGTACCGGGCAGGTATCCGACGACGATCCGCACGGGCATGTCCAGCGACTGCGCCATCAGCGCGAAGGCGCCCGCGAAGTGGATGCAATAGCCGGTGCGCTTCTCGAGGAACGTCGCCACGGCATCCGCGCCGGTGCCGTCGAAGCCCTCGTCGACGGGGGCGTCCAGTGAGTAGGTGAACTCGCTGCGGAACCAGTTCTGCAGCGCGATCAGCCTGTCGTAGTCGGTGTCGGCCCTCGCGGTGACCTGCCGGGCCAGCTCGCCGATGATGGGCGGCAGATCGTCGGGCAGCGGCGGCACGGGCACGCCGGATGCCGACGACGCGCGGATCTGCTCGAGCGTCGGCACCGCGGTCTCGGCGGTGACCGTGTAGTCGCTGCCGGCGGCATCCGCTGTGCGACTGATGACCGTGCGATTCTCGGGGATAGCCGACCAGCCCTCGCCCGCGTCCTTGATGCTCTCCGGGGCGTATGGCACGGGCAGTCGGTCGCTGGAGACGCCGGTCACCCGGATCGACACCTCGCTCTTCACGGTCTTGATGCCGTCGCCCCAGTCGGGGGCGCCGAAGCCGTCGCTCAGCGCCACGCGGTCGCCGCGGTCGGGCCGCCAGACGTCGCCGTCGAAGCGCGACAGCGTGGCCAGCCGGAGATACGGCGGGTTGGCGGAGGACGTCACCAGCGTCAGCGCCTCGATGCCCTCCGGACGGCGCAGGTCGCTGCCCAGGTTCAGGTCGGCGTTGATGGTCAGCATCGGTCCGGTGCCCGGCAGAGCGGATGCCACGGGCAGGACCGGCGCGAGCACCAGCGCCGCGACGACGGTCAGCGCTCCGGCGGTCGTCGCCACCATGAACGATGCGCCGCGGGGTGCGCGCGGATCGTGCCGGGCGCCGAACCTCAGCAGCAGCAGGATCACGATCGCCTGCATCACGAACCACACGATGTTGATCGCACCGAAGGAGATGAGGATGGGCATCACGCCCACGACCGAGGTGAACACCACCGCGAGCAGCACCAACCGGTTCGCGACCAGCTGGTCGATCAGGATCGCGACGACGACGAACACCAGGCCCAGCAGGGTCGCCATCGGCACGGTCGCCTCGATGGGAGCGACCCCGTTCATGATCTCGTCGACGCTCTGGCTCAGCCGCAGCCCGATCAGGCGCACGGTCTGCCCGGTGGGGATGAGGCCGGCGATCGCGGTCTCCGAGGCCAGCGTCGCGGTGCCCGCCATGGCTGCGGCGATCGCCTGCACCAGCAGCACCAGCGGACTGCGGATGCCGGCGCGCACAGCCGCGAGCGAGAGTCGGGCGAGGATGCCGCTGACGCCGACCGCGATGACGATCGTGACGATCACGAACGTCCACAGCCCCGGTCGCACGGCGCCGGTGTACGGCCACAGCGTCACGAACGCGGCCAGCATGGCCAGCATCCCGGCCCCGGCCGGTGAGATCGGCCGGCGCACGGGGCGTGCCGTGGTCTCAGACATGCTGCACCGTCGTGAACGGGAGAGCGGATGCCCACGCCGCGGCCAGCTCGGCGGGATCCGTCGTGCCGGTGGGGAGGACGGACGGATGCCAGCCGTGCGACCGCACGGAGGCCAGTGCCTCGGCACTCGCGGATGCCGCGAACAGCAGCGGGGCTGCGGCGCCGGCGGTGCTGAGCTTCTCGGCATCCTCGTCGTCCAGGACACCCGTGATGAGGATCAGCGGGCCAGGCGCCGTGCTGCCGACGACGGAGCGGATGTCGTGCGCCTCGCCGCGCGGCTCGACGGTGGCCAGGGCGATGAGCATGTCCTCGCGGTCCTCCTCGTGCCCGCGCAGGGCGCCCAGAGGGTTGCCTGCCGCGTCGACCACGTCGACGCTGTAGCCGTCCTGGGCCAGCCTCAGCGCGGCGGAGGCGCACAGCGACACCGCCTGCTCGAAGGCCGGATCGGGATCCTCGCCGGGACGCGCCCAGCGGCCGGCGGTGCGGTCGAGCACCACCATCGCGTCGGGGCTGGCCTCTTCCTCCTCCTGACGCACCATCAGGCTGCCGCGATGCGCGGTGGCGCGCCAGTGGATGCGCCGGCGCGAGTCGCCGGACGAGTAGGGGCGGGGGATGAGGTTGTCGGCGCCCTGCCCGATCCGGGTGGAACGGGTCTGCGCGGTGCCGCCGGCCGCGCCGACCTTGGTGGGCAGGGGCGCAAGCGCCACGGTCTGCGGGATGACGGTGATCGTGCGGGTGTCGCCGAAGGCCTGCTCGCGCCTGGCGAGTCCGAACGGATCGGTGGTGCGCAGCATGAGCGGGCCCAGCGTGGACACCCCGCGGCGCATGCCCTCCACGTCGTAGCGCAGCGCGTCGTCGGGGTAGTCGCCGGTGGCGTCGCCGCGGACGGCGGCGGGCAGCACGTCGCGCCAGATCCCGTTCGGGATGCCGAACGACCACAGATCGAACCGCACCGTCACGCGCGACGTCTCGCCGACAGCCATCAGATCGGTGGAGATCTGCCGCGTCACCTCGCCGCGTCGCCGCGGCATCCGCACGATCATCAGACACACCACCGGCAGAGCCGCCAGCAGCACGCCGATGTACAGCAACGGTCGCGCCGCGGCGATGTTCGCAGCGACGATCAGCAGGATGCCCGAGAGCAGGCATCCCCATCCTCGTGCGGTCAACGGGCGACTGCGGGACATGGTGCTCAGCGGCGGGTGCCGGCGAACGGCACGGGCACGCGGGAGATGATCTGCGTGAGGGCGGCCTCCACCGGCTGGGCGCCGGCGCGGTGCATGCCGCGGGCGGCCAGCAGGCGATGCGCGAACACCGGGATGACGAGGTCGGCGATGTCGTCGGGCACCACGAACTCGCGGCCGTCGAGCGCTGCGCGCACCTTCGCCGCGCGCACCAGCTGCAGCGTGGCGCGCGGGCTGGCGCCCAGGTGCAGGCCCGGGTCCTGACGAGTGGCCTGCGCGATGGCGACGGCGTACTCCTCGAGGGACTCCGCGACGTGCACGCGGCGGGTCCAGGCGATGAGGGAGCGGATGCCGGCGGCGTCGACCACCGGGGCGACCGAGGCCAGCGGGTTGGAGCGCTCGCGCTGGCGCAGCATGAGCGTCTCGGCCGCCGCATCCGGATAGCCCATCGAGATGCGCATCATGAATCTGTCGCGCTGGGCCTCGGGGAGCGGATAGGTGCCCTCCATCTCCAGCGGGTTCTGCGTGGCGACGACGAGGAACGGCTCTGGCAGCAGGTGCGTGGAGCCGTCGACGGTGACCTGCTGCTCCTCCATGGCCTCGAGCAGGGCGGACTGCGTCTTGGGTGAGGCGCGGTTGATCTCGTCGGCGATGACGATGTTGGCGAACACGGCGCCGCGCTTGAACTCGAACTCGCGGTCGGCCGGGTCGTACACGGCCACGCCGGTGACGTCGCCCGGCAGCAGGTCGGGCGTGAACTGGATGCGGCGGACGGTGGCGTCCACGCTGGCTGCCAGAGCCCGGGCGAGCATCGTCTTGCCGACACCGGGAACGTCTTCGATGAGAAGGTGCCCCTCGGCGAACAGGCAGGTCAGCGCGCTGCGCACGGCCTCGGGCTTTCCGTCGATGACCGAGGAGACGGAGGCGATGATCCGCGAGGTCTGCTCGGCGAAGACCTCGGCGGTGATCTGGGCGGTGCTCGGCTCGGTCAACTGCTCTGGCATGCGGTGGCTTCCCTTCGCAACGGTGCGAACTCCGATCGTATCTCGGCTGGGTGAACCAGGGGTTGCCGGTGGGTGCCTGAGCCTGTCGAGAGGCTGCCTCCGCGTCGGGTAGACTCGTGGACGGCTCTCCGCGTGACGGCATCCAGGCCAATTCCCCCAGGGCGGAAACGCAGCAAGGGTAACCGGGCTCTGCTGGGTGCGCGGAGGGTCTTTTTTCTTGCCCCGGGGCATCGGGTCGCGCTCGGACTGCTCACCGGAACACCTGCGAGGATCGTCGTGTGACAGCATCCGCTCTTCCGGCTCCGCGCTCCTCGTCGAAGGGGTCGCGCTTTCTCGCGCCGGTCGGGCTGCTGGCGCTGATGTGGGCGATCCAGTTCGCGGATGCCGTGCTGCCCGGGACGTTCGTCGGCTGGGGGCTGCGCTCGTGGGACCTCGGCAGTCTGCAGGGCCTCGTGCTCGGACCGCTGCTGCACGCGAACTGGGCGCATCTGATCGGCAACTCCGTGCCGTTCCTCATCCTCGGATGCCTGGTGGCTGTGGAGGGGGCTGGGCGGTTCTGGGCGGTCACCGGTGTGGTCGCGCTGGTCGGCGGGGCCGGAACGTGGCTGCTGAATGCGCCGGGCACGCTCACCGTGGGCGCATCCGTGCTGGTGTTCGGATACTTCGGCTACGTCGTGCTGCGCGTGATCGCACCAGGGCGGATCGCGCATCGGCTGGCGTATGCCGGGATCGCACTGATCGTCATCGTGCTCTACGGCACCACCGTGCTGGGCGGGATCTTCGGAGCAGGCCCCGGCGTCTCGTGGCAGGCGCATCTGTTCGGCGCGATCGGCGGCGGGCTCGTCGCGTTCATCGGCAGGCGGAGGGAGCCTCAGGAGTGAGCGTCCGCCGCTCGAGGGCGACCATCCTGCGCCGTCGCGCGCGCCGGAGGCGGGAGTGGAAGCGGATGCTGCGAATCGCCGCGATCACGGTGTCGGTGGCGCTCGCGGCATCCGCTCTGCTGGTGGGGATCGGGATGCTGACTCGACAGTCGCCGTCCGAGACGTACTGCGTGACGGAGCCGTCGACGTTCCCTGCGCAGGGCGTTGACGGCTGGAGCGGCGACCAGCTCGAGAACGCGGCGATCATCGTGCGCACCGCGCAGGGCATGGGATTCGAGCGCGATGGGCAGATCCTGGGCGTGATGGCCGCGATGGGTGAGAGCTCGCTGCACAACATCGACTACGGCGACTGGGAGACATCGGGAGTGACGAATCCCGACGGCAGCCGCACGACGAGTGTGGGGCTGTTCCAGCAGCAGAAGTGGTGGGGGAGCGTCGCCGAGAGGATGGATCCTGCCGTTGCGGCTGGAAAGTTCTACGCACGGCTGAAGAAGCTTCCGGACTGGCAGGGGATGCCGGCGTCGCACGCGATCCACCGGGTGCAGGTCAACGCGGATCAGGAGCACTACGCGAGGTTCCAGGGGGATGCCGAGGACGTGGTCGATGCACTGTCGGGGGAGTGCGGCGGTAGGGCTTGAGCCTGGTCCGTGGTTCGGCTGCTGGGTCCCTGAGCCCGTCGAAGGGTCGAGTGTCGGTGCATACTGATAGGGAAGATTTGTTCGAAGATTAATGCAATACAAGGAAGGAATATTAGAAGAAAAGCTTGACTTATTAGTGGGGCGTTCGTAGGCTGGAGGCATGTCAGCTCCCCTGGAGAATCTGCACGAGGCCGTGTCGGTCATCGATGCGGCGTGGGTGGATGCTGACCAAGGACTGGGCCGGTCCGAGCTGTTGTCGGTGAACGCGGCGATCGGGTCCGCGCGGCGAGCACTGGACGCTCTGCAGGCGCGGGTGGCGGCGGGGATCGCGCATGAGTCGCGCCCCGAGCTGGGCGCAGAGTCGCTGGCGAAGCAGGCGGGTTTCAGAATCCCTGCAGCGTTGATCGCGGCGACCACCGGAGTCTCGACGGGGGATGCCGGCCGGCTGGTGAAGGTCGGGGAGGCGGTCGCGCCACGGGCTGACCTGGTGGGGGATCGGATGCCGCCGAAGTACCCGGGCGTGGATTCAGCTCTGTCGGAGGGGATGCTGGGCGCTGCCGCGTCTGCGGTGATCGTGGAGCTCCTGGACCGGGTCCGCGTCGGACGCGACGCCGATGAGGTCGCCGATGTTGAGGCGCGGCTGGTGGAGCGCGCGGTCGGGCTGTCGCTGGATGATGTGCGTCGACTGGTCAAGCGCGCCGAGATGCTCCTGGAAGAGGACCGGCTCGAAGCTCGAGAAGAGGAGCGTCGTGCCGCGCGCTCGCTGACCTATTTCGAGAAGGACGGGAACTTCCACCTGTACCTTGTCACTCCGGTCGAGGAGGGTGCCCCGATCCGCGCAGCCCTCGATGGGTACGTGACGGCGCAGTTCCAGGCCCGCAAAGACGAGGAAGGTGCTGGTGCTGGTGCCGGTGCCGGTGGGGCGGACGAGGATCGTCGGACGGTCGCGATGATGCGCGCTGACGGACTCATGCTGTTCTGCGAGCACGTGCTCGACTGCGGCGCCTCGGTTCCTGTAGCCGGAGCCACTGTGATCGTTCGGATCGGCCTCGACGACCTCGAAGCGGGTACTGGGCACGGCACGATCGACGGGATCGATCAGCCGGTCAGCGTGGCCGCGGTGCGGCGGATGGCCGCATCCGGCGGAGTGATCCCCTGCGTCCTCGACGGTTCCGGGGAGATCCTGGACTGGGGACGGGAGCGGCGGCTTTTCACTCCGGCGCAGAAGCTCGCCCTCGCAGAGCGTGACGGCGGCTGCGCGAGATGCGGACTCCCACCCGGGATGACCAAAGCCCACCACCTGGCCTGGTGGAAACGCGACGCCGGACCGACGGACCTGTCCAACGGTGTCCTGCTGTGCGAGTCCTGCCATCACCGCATCCACGACAACGGCTGGGACATCCGCATCGATGACCCACCCGGCACGAGCGTCGGCACCACCACGACCCGGCGCGGGACGGGCGTCAACATCCACGCTCGAGTCTGGTTCATCCCACCTGCCCACGTCGACCCCGCCCGCACCCCACAACTCGGCGGACGCGCCCGCTACGACATCGCCGCCTGAGCGACGGCGCGCCGCGGGGCTCACGGGGCCCGGGCCGTCTCGCCCCGCCCGCTGAGCCCGTCGGAGTGCCGTCCTTCAGGTTGCTCACGGGCTCGCTGACGTTATCGAAGCGTCGTCGGCGCGGGCCACCCCTCCCACTGCTCGCTAGGCTGAAGGCATGTCGCTGGCCGCCGCCGTCATCACCGTTTCCGACCGCTCGTCTCGCGGTGAGCGGGCCGATGCGTCCGGGCCCATCGCCGTCGCGGCGCTGCGCGAGGCGGGCTTCGACGTCGGCGACGCGATCATCGTGCCCGACGGTGCCGATGAGGTGGAACGCATCCTCCAGGCGACGCTGCAGCGCGGCATCCGCCTGATCGTCACCACCGGTGGAACCGGCATCGGCCCGAGAGACCGCACCCCCGAGGGGACGACTCGCGTGCTGGAGCGCGAGATCCCCGGCATCGCCGAAGAGCTGCGTCGTCGGGGCGCCGCCCAGAAGCCCGCCGCCCTGCTCTCCCGCGGACTCGCAGGCGTCGTCGGGGACGCCCTGATCGTGAACCTGCCCGGTTCGACGGCCGCCGTCACCGACGGCATCCGACTCGTGCTCGAGATCGCGAAGCACACCCTCGGACAGCTCGAAGGAGAGGACCACCGATGAACATCCGCCTCGCGCAGATCAGCACCGAGCCGCTGGACGTCGACGCGCACCGCGCCGCCGTCGTGGACCCGCGCATGGGGGCCGAGATCACCTTCGTCGGTCTGGTGCGCGACAACGACGAGGATGCCGCGACGCCGGTCGTCGCGTTGGAGTACACGTCTCACCCCGATGCCGAGAAGACGCTGCGCGAGTTGTGCGCCGAGGCCATCGGCGACACCGACGCCATCGTCGCGGCCAGCCATCGCATCGGCCGACTCGAGGTCGGTGAGACCGCGGTGATCGTCGCGGTGGCGGCCGGCCATCGCGGCGTCGCCTACGACGTCTCTCGAACCCTCATCGAAGCCATCAAGCACCGCCTGCCCATCTGGAAGCGCCAGGTCGAGTCCGGCGGCGCGACCGTCTGGAAGGGCCTCGGCGGCTGACCGTCAGCACCGCACGAGAGCAGGAGTCAGCCCCCGGCGAAGGGCGGCAGCACGTCGACCACGGCGTCGCCGCCGAGCGGCCACGAGTCGTCCACGCGCGCGCCGTCGACCAGTACCGAGCAGCGCGGCAGGATCTCCGCCAGCTTGGGGTGATCATCGCGCAGGGCAGCGGTCAGCGCGGCGAGCGTCGCCGCATCCACGGTCAGCTGCGAGCTGCCGACGGCCTCCTCGGCCGCGGCGAAGAACCTCACCTGTGCCATGTCATCCCTGCCACTCGCCGGCCAGCTTCGCGACATCGGCGACAGCCGAGCGGATGTCCTCGGGCGATCCGCCGCGACGACCGGCCATCAGTCCCGCGACGAACGCGCTGAACGGAGCGGCCGGACGGGCGACGCCGTTGGCGACGTCCTTGGCCAGGTTCAGGATGAGCGAGATCGGCACATCCTCGGCGCTCAGCTCGAAGTGCTCGCGGAGGGCGTCGGCCCACTTGTCCAGGGCCTCGGGCGGCAGATGGTTCTCGCTCATGGATGCTCCTTCGTCAACTCTTCGTAATCCTCCCACGTATCCACGTCGCGGGCGCTGGCCTCGTGATCCGCCAACACGTCGACCGACAGTCCCGCCACCAGCGCGCGCACAGGCTGGTCGCGTCCGCCGTCCTGCAGAGCCGTCGCCGCGCGCGCGAGGGCGGTGGTTCGGTAGGCGCCGGTCAGCCACTGCATCCGCCCGTCCTCGTCGGCCAGGCAGACGCCGTCCGACTCCGACTCCAGAGAGCGGATGCTGTCGGCCAGCAGCTGCACGGCGGCCTCCGGCCGCGGCAGGTCGCAGGCCAGCAGCAGCGTCCAGTTCGCGGCATCCGACCCGATCGCGGCCAGCGCGGTCACAACAGCGGCGGCGGGACCGGAGAACGGCGGATCCTCCCGCACCCAGCGCACCGAGCCGGGCGCGCTGGCGGCGGGCGAGTCAAGAGCGGATGCTCCTGCAGCCGCCGCGACGGATGCGCCCGCTGCGGATGCCGACGATGCGGAACTCGCATTCGCGGGCGCCTGGGATCCGGACGCGGCACGTGCTGTTGCGGATTCATCTGGCCCGTGACCCGTCGGCGGCAGCGCCGCGTCGACAGGCGGGGCGCCGTCGTGCTGCAGCAGCACCGCATCCGATCGGGAATCCGGCTCCGGCCCCACGATGACCACGGGCGAAGCGCCCACCGCAGCCACCGCCGCAATGGCACGGTCCCGCATGCTCACGCCGTCGACCAGCAGACCGGGCTTGTCGATCCCGCCCATCCGCGACGCGCGGCCTCCGGCCAGCAGGATCGCCTGCACAGTCATGGCCGCGCGGGCTCGTCGGGCCGGTGCCAGTCGCCGGACTTGCCGCCGGTTTTCGCGACGATCCGCACGTCGGCGATCGAGGTGGCCTTGTCCAGCCCCTTGACCATGTCGATCACGGTGAGAGCTGCGATCGACACGGCCGTCAGCGCCTCCATCTCCACGCCCGTGCGGTCGGCGGTGCGCACGGTGGCCTCCAACTCGACGCCCTCGTCCGTGATCTGCAGATCGACCGAGGCGCCGTGCACGCCGATCACGTGCGCGAGCGGCAGCAGCTCGGGGGTGCGCTTAGCGCCCGCGATGCCGGCGATCCGAGCCACCGCCAGCACATCGCCCTTCGGAACCGTGTCATCGCGCAGCGCCGCCACCACGTGCGGGGCGCAGTGCACGAATCCGCGCGCCGTGGCGGAGCGCACCGTCGGCTGCTTCTCGGTGACATCGACCATGCGGGCGTGACCCGCCCCGTCCAGATGCGTGAAGTCCAGGTTCGTGAAGCTCATGGCACCAGCATGACATCGACGAGGTCGCCCACCTGGACATGGTCCACGTCGGCGGGCACGACCGCGTACGCCTCGGCTCGCCCCAGGCTCGCGGCCAGGTGCGATCCGCCCGAAGACGCCGGCTGCACCCCGGCAGGGGTGACCAGTACCGGCCGGTACTGCTGCCGCTCGGCGGGCGTACGCCACGCCTCGACCACGGGCAGTCGCACGACGAGCCGGTCCAGGTCGGCGGCGCCCTGCATGGCACGCAGCGCCGGTCGCACGAACACCTCGAACGACACCGCCACGCTCACCGGGTTGCCTGGCAGCCCGAACAGCAGCGGCCCGGAGCCGTCGGAGCCGAAGCCCTGCGGCTTGCCGGGTTGCATGGCGACCTTGTCGAACTGCATCCGCGCCACCTGCTTGACGACCTCGTACGCGCCCTCGCTGACGCCGCCGGACGTGATCACCACGTCGGCGCCGAGGGCCGTGGCATCCGCCAGCGCCGCGCGCAGGCCGTCGCCGTCATCTGTGACCGAGGTGCGCAGCACGACCTCGGCGCCGTTCTCGCGGCACAGCCCCTCCAGCAGCGTGCTGTTGGACTCGGGGATCTGCCCCCGCGAAAGCTCCTCGCCCGGCTGACGCAGTTCGTCGCCGGTGGAGATCACGGCCACCCGTGGCGCGCGCGAGACCACGACCTCCTGCACGCCGGCAGCCGCGGCGGCCGCCAGCTGCCGGCCGCCCATCTCGGTTCCGGCCGGGAGGATCTCATCGCCCGCGCGGCACTCCTCGCCCTGTGGACGGATGTGCTGTCCACGGGAACGAGGTGCGGCGAGGATCCGGATACTGCCCATGGAATCCGCCAGGCCCCCCTCGGTGTCCTCGAAGGGGACCACGGCGTCGGCATCCGAGGGCATCGCCGCACCGGTCATGATCCGCACCGCCTGGCCCGGGCCGAACGACGGGTCCGCCGAGCTGCCGGCGGGCATGTCGGCGACCACCTCCAGCGACACGGGAGAAGAGGCCGAGGCCTGAGCCACATCGTCGAAGTGCACCGCGAACCCGTCCATGGCGGAGTTGTCGAACAGCGGCAGATCCACCGCCGAGAGCACGGGTTCGCGCAGGATGCGGCCGAGCGCCGCGCCGAGCGGCATCCGCGACGCCTCCAGCGGCCGCACCGCCGCGAGGATCCGCTGCCGATGCTGTTCCACGGTGATCATGCCGCATGCCTCCTGCTGTTGTACTCGTCCATGCCGCCGCGCAGCACGACCGCGTTCACGCCCCTGCCGACCAGCGCCTGCGCCGCGCGCCGCGCGCGAGTGCCCACCTGGCACACCACCACGACGTCGCTGCCCTTCAGGTCGCCGACCATCTCGTCGAGCGAGTCCAGCAGCTCCCGCAGCGGAAGATGGTCGGCGCCTGCGATCATGCCGGTGGCCACCTCGTCGGCCTCCCGGACGTCGATGATGACCGCGCCTGCGCCGGGCTCGTCGACTTCACCCACCTCAGGAGCGGCGGGTCGGGCGGATGCCGTGGCGCGCGCCGCCCGTAGCGGCGCCTCGCGCACGGTGCCCGCCAGCGCGTCGATCATCGCGATGCGGCCCAGCAGCGGCTTTCCGATGCCCATGATCAGCTTCAGCGCCTCGGATGCCATCATCGAGCCCGCCTGGATGCACAGCGGTCCGAACACGCCCACGGCCGAGCACGCCGGCGCTTCGCTGCCCGGCGGGTACAGGTCGTGCAGGCGCACGGCATCCGCTCCCTCGGGAGGCGCCGACCAGAACACCGTGACCAGTCCCGCGAACTCCTGCACCGTGCCCCACACCAGCGGCAGCGACAGCCGCTCGCACGCGGCGGCGACGATCTCGCGGCTGTCGAAGGAGTCCGTGCCGTCGAGCACCAGGTCGACACCCGTGATGAGCTCGGCCGCGTTCTCGTGCGTGAGCCGCGTGCTCACCACCCGCACCCGGGTCTCGGACATGTCGGCGGCCACCCGCACCACGCTGTCGGTCTTGGGTCGCCCCACATCCTGCAGGCGGTGGATCACCTGACGCTGCAGGTTGGACAGCTCGATGTCGTCGTCGTCGAAGATGACGATCTCACCGATGCCGGCTGCGGCCAGCGCCAGCACGACCGGCGCGCCCAGTCCACCGGCGCCCACCACGCCGACGGTCGCGGCGGCGATGCGTCGCTGTCCTTCGGATCCGAGGCCGGTCAGACGCTGATGCCGCGCCGTGCGCAGCTGTTCCCGGGGAGTGAGCGCATCGATGGGCTCGACCAGTGGTGGCAAGGGCATACCCACAGGCTAGCCCTTCGCCTGCGTCCCGGCGTCTCCGCAGATACGTATATATAGGTGTACTTGATCCGCAGATGCGGTGATAGCCTGCCGTCATGGTCGCAAGCTACAAGATCGCGCAGGCCGCTGACCTGCTCGGCGTCAGCGATGACACGGTCCGCCGCTGGATCGATCAGGGGGTGCTTCCCGTCACCGACGCGAGCCCTGCGGAGATCCCCGGTGACGCGCTGGCCGCGCACGCCGTGACGCTGGCCAAGTCGGCAGGGGATCCCACCGGCGTGCGCTCCAGCGCCCGCAACCGCTTCACCGGACTGGTCACCGGGGTCGTGATGGACGCCGTCGCCGCGCAGGTGGAGATCCAGGCCGGCCCGCACCGCTTCGTCTCACTCATGACCGCGGAGGCCGTGCGCGATCTGGGCCTGGAGGTCGGGTCGCTGGCCGTCGCCGTCGTGAAGGCCACCACCGTCATCGTCGAGACCCCGCGCTGATCGCGACAGCACCGCACAGCAGAACCCAGCACCAGGAGGAACCACCATGCGCCGCATCCCGATCATCGCCTCAGCCGCCACGGCTCTCGTCCTGCTGCTGGCCGGCTGCTCGGCCGGCCCCAGTGGATCCGCCGACGGGTCCTCCGCGCCCAAGGACGAGCCGAGCTCGTCGTCGGCCGAGCAGGTGCTCACCGGCGATCTGACGGTGTCCGCCGCCGCGTCGCTGAAGGGCGCGTTCGACGAGTCGGTCACGAAGTTCGAGCAGCTGTATCCCGGGGTGCACGTCGTGGTGACGTACGACGGCTCCAGCACCCTGGCCACGCAGATCAACGGCGGCGCGAAGGTGGACGTGTTCGCCTCGGCCGACGAGGCCGACATGGCCAAGGTCACCGATCCCGGCCTGGCAGCCGACCCGACGATCTTCGCCCGTAACACGCTGGTGGTCGTCACGCCGAAGGACAACCCGGCCGGCATCACCACGCTGGCCGATCTCGCCAAGTCCAGCGCCAAGGTCGTGCTGTGCGAACCGGAGGTGCCGTGCGGAGCGGCATCCCAGAAGCTGCTGACCGCGCAGGACGTGAAAGTCACCCCGGTCAGCCAAGAGCAGAACGTGACGGCCGTGCTCACCAAGGTGCGCACCGGCGAGGCCGACGCCGGCCTGGTGTACAAGACCGATGCGGCCACCGCCAGCGGCGAAGTCACCTCGTTCACGCCCGACGGCGCCGACCAGGTCGTCAACTCCTACCCGATCGTCGCGCTGAAGGATGCTCCCAACGCCACCGCGGCCAAGGCGTTCGTGGCCTTCATCACCGGCGCCGACGGGCAGAAGATCCTCGCGTCGTTCGGGTTCGACAAGCCGTGACCCGTCCCGGCCGCCGCGGCTACGCACCGCGAGTGCTGGCGATCCCCGCAGTGCTGGGGATCGCCTTCCTCGTGCTGCCGCTGGCGGCCCTGGTCGGCCGCGTGCAGTGGGCAACCCTGTGGCAGGACGTCACCTCGGCCGAGGCACTGAACGCCCTGCGTCTCTCACTGGTCACCGGGCTGATCGCCACCGCGATCTGCCTGCTCATCGGCATCCCGCTGGCACTGAGCATCGCCCGCGCGACGCCCCGCACGGCATCCGTCCTGCGGGCCGTCGTCACGGTTCCGCTGGTGCTGCCGCCGATGGTCGGCGGCCTGTCGCTGCTGTTCCTGTTCGGCCGCACCGGGTGGCTGGGCTGGACGGGCTGGCAGGTGCCGTTCACGACTCCGGCCGTCGTGCTCGCTCAGGTGTTCGTCGCCCTCCCGTTTCTCGTGCTGGCGCTTGAGGGTGCCGTCCGCACGTCGGGGCTGGAGTACGAGCGCGCGGCGGCCGGTCTGGGGGCCGGACGCTGGACCATCCTGTGGCGGGTCACGCTGCCCCTGGCCGGTCCCGGTCTGCTCTCCGGCACCGTGCTGTGCTTCGCGCGCGCCGCGGGGGAGTTCGGCGCGACGGCGCTGTTCGCAGGCAACGCGCCCGGTGTGACGCAGACCATGCCGCTGGCGATCTACACGGCGTTCAACGGCGCGGGCGTCAGCCAGGGCAGCGCCATCGCGCTGTCTCTGATGCTGCTGGTCACCTCGGTGCTCGTGCTGCTGCTGGTGCGCGGCTGGCGGCCCGGCCAGGGTGCAGCGGTCGCGGAGGAGCTGCGATGACCGGGGTCGGGCTGGATGCCGCGGTGCAGGTGCAGCGCGCGCCGTTCACCCTGGACGCCCGGTTGCAGGCCGCTCCGGGAGAGATCGTGGCGGTGATGGGGCCCTCCGGTGCGGGCAAGTCGACGCTGCTGGGGGCGGTCGCCGGGTTCGTGCCCCTGACCGCCGGCTCGGTGGCGCTGGACGGAAGAGTGGTGCAGGATGCCGCCGGCGAGGACGTGCCGCCTCGGGAGCGCGGCGTGATCCTGCTCGGCCAGCAGGCGCGTCTGTTCCCGCACCTGAGCGCCCGCGAGAACGTCGCGTTCGGCCTGCGCGCTCGCCGCGTGTCACGGCGGGCGGCCCGGGCGTCGGCGGATGCCTGGCTCGAGCGCGTCGGGCTGCCGGACCTCGGTGATCGCCGGCCCGCCCGGCTCTCCGGCGGGCAGCAGCAGCGGGTCGCGCTGGCCAGGGCCCTCGCCACCTCTCCGCGCGTGCTGCTGCTGGACGAGCCGCTGACCTCCCTGGATCCTGCCACGGCCGACGGCATCCGCTCGCTGCTGCGCGAAGAGCTGGCCGAGACCGGCACGACGGCGGTGCTGGCGACGCACGATGCCACCGACGCGGTCGCACTGGCCGACCGGCTGGTCGTGCTGGAGGCCGGGCGGATCACCGCAGACGGCGCGCCGGACGACGTGCTCGCGCGGTCCGCGACGCCGTTCATCGCCGCTGTCGCGGGCACGCGTGCGGGATGGCAGGCGGTCGTCGAGAGCGTCGAGACGGATGCCGCGGGCATCCTCGCCCGCGTCCGCACGTCCGACGGCGCACTCCTGGAGCTGCCGTTCCCGGCAGACGCGCCGCTCGTGCCCGGCTCGATCATCAGCATCCGTCCGCCCTCCGCCTGACCGGCCCTCGCCCTGTCACTCGCCCGGGCACGGATGTCGGTCGAGAGTACGGATGTCGGCGCGGATGCCGGATCTGAGCCGACATCCGTGAACCGGGCCGACATCCGTACCGGCCCTCGCGGCTCTGCAGGGGAGTACGGTGGCAGCCAGACCGTGACAGAGGCGAAGACGCACACTCCGGGAGGACGCGATGGGCAGGATCACCACCCGCAAGAAGGTCGTTCACATCACCGTGCCGAGAGCGGATGCCGAAGGCGCAGCCGTGCGTCGGATGGACAACCTCGCTGTCGAGGAGCCGCTGGAGATCCGCGTCTCCGGCGCCCCCCTCACCGTCACGATGCGCACCCCTGGGCACGATGTCGAGCTGGCGGCCGGGTTCCTGGTCTCGGAGGGCGTGATCACTCACCACGACCAGTTCGCCTCGGCCATCCACTGCGGCGGACCGGGCACCGGCGGCGCAGCGGCCAACCCCGGCGTCTATGCGCTGGGCGCCTCCGCCGCGGACGGCGGGAACACCTACAACGTGCTCGACATCACGCTCGCCCCCGGCACTCCGCTGCCCGACCCGGCGCGGGCCCGCCATTCGTACACCACCAGCGCCTGCGGGGTGTGCGGTTCGGCCTCCATCGAGCAGGTCGCGACGACCTCCGCGTTCGACGTGTCGGGGGATGAGCTGGAGGTGGATGCCGCGATCCTCGCCGCGCTGCCCGACGAGCTGCGCTCGCGACAGGAGGCGTTCGAGAAGACCGGCGGCCTGCACGCGGCCGGCCTGTACGACGCGGCCACGGGCGAGCTGCTGGTGGTGCGCGAGGACGTCGGGCGCCACAACGCGGTCGACAAGGTCGTGGGCTGGGCGGTGCTGAACGGCAGGCTGCCACTGAGCGGCACCGTGCTGCAGGTGTCCGGACGGGCGAGCTTCGAGCTCGTGCAGAAGGCCGTGATGGCCGGCATCCCGATGCTGTCGGCCGTCTCGGCCCCATCGTCGCTGGCCGTGGAGATGGCCGAGAGCATGGGACTGACCCTGGTGGGCTTCTTGCGCGGCGGGAGCATGAATGTGTACACCAGGCCCGATCGTGTGCGGGACGGCGTGCTCGTCCCGGTGTGACCGGTCTCTGCAGACTCCGGGAAACCGCGTTCCCTCGCAGGCGCGGCGCGCCCTGTCAACCCTTGCGAGGATCGTATATCACTGGTAGTCATGTGATAACAGGCGAAGGAGCGTGTGACGATGGCTGCGAAGGCCCCGATCGAGGACATCAGCGAAGACGCGAGGAACATGGAGGTCTCGCCTCCGAAGGACTGGGCCGCAGGTGTTCCCGGCGTGCTTCACTCCATGATTCCCGGGATCAAGGAGATGGGCGCGGGCCGCGCTCTGACCCTTCTGACCGACATGAATCAGAAGGACGGCTTCGACTGCATGAGCTGCGCGTGGGCCGATCCGGACCACCGCAAGACGTTCGAGTTCTGCGAGAACGGCGCCAAGGCCGTCACGTGGGAGGCGACGCCCGTCACCATCCCCACCTCGTTCTGGGCGCAGAACTCCATCAGCAGCCTGTTCAGCAAGTCGGAGTACTGGCTGGGCATGCAGGGGCGGCTCATCGAGCCGGTCTACAAGCCCAAGGGCAAGGACCACTACGAGCCCATCTCGTGGGATGACGCGTTCACCCTCATCGCCGACCGGCTGAAGGCCATGGACTCGCCCGACGAGGCCACGTTCTACACCAGTGGCCGCACGGCCAACGAGACCGCATTCATCTACCAGCTGATGGCGCGCAACCTCGGCACCAACAACCTGCCGGACTGCTCCAACATGTGTCACGAGTCCACCGGCAAGGCCATGGGCGAGGTCATCGGCATCGGCAAGAACACCATCGCGTACCAGGACTTCGGCAAGGCCGACCTCATCATCGTGATGGGGCAGAACCCCGGCACCAACCACCCGCGCATGCTGACCGCGCTCGAGGAGTGCAAGGACAACGGCGGCAAGATCGTCGCCATCAACACGCTGCACGAGGCGGGTCTGAGCCGCTACAAGAACCCGCAGCGCGTGCGCGGCATCATCGGGCACGGCACGGGTCTTGCCGACCAGTACATGCTGATCCGCGCCGGCGGCGACGGCTGGCTGATGAAGGCCATCTCGAAGAAGGTGCTCGAGGCCGAGGACGCCGCCCCCGGCACCGTGCTGGATCACAAGTTCATCGAGGAGCACTGCCAGGGCCTGGAGGAGTTCCGCGAGCACCTCAAGGACCTCGACAACGACATGGTGCTCAAGGCCACCGGCCTGACGCAGGCGGAGATCGACGAGCTCGCCGACCGCTACCTGCACTCCGAGCGCGTGGTCATCACCTGGGCCATGGGCCTGACCCAGCACCACGACGCCGTCAGCATCATCAAGGAGGTCATCAACCTCCTGCTGCTGCGCGGCAACATGGGCAAGCCGGGCGCCGGCGCCTCGCCGATCCGCGGACACAGCAACGTGCAGGGCGACCGCACCATGGGCATCTGGGAGCAGATGCCGGAGAAGTTCCTCGCCGGCCTGGACAACGAGTTCGGCATCACCGTGCCGCGCCATCATGGCTATGACGTCGTGAAGTCGGTGGAGGCCATGCAGGCGGGCAAGACCAAGGTGTGGGTCGCCATGGGCGGCAACATGGTCTCCGCGGTGTCCGACACGCACGCTGCCGAGGAGGGCTTCAGCAAGGTGGGCCTGAACGTGCAGGTGTCCACCAAGCTCAACCGCAACCACCTCACGGTGGGGGACGAGGCGCTCATCCTGCCCGTGCTGGGACGCACGGAGATCGACATGCAGGCCACCGGCGAGCAGTCGCTCTCGGTGGAGGACTCGGTGTGCGCCATCCATGCCACCAAGGGCAAGGTCAAGCCGATCTCCAGCCTGCTGAAGTCCGAGGTCGCCGTGGTCGTCGGCATCGCCCGCGCGCTGTGGGGCGACGACGGTCCCATCGACTGGGCCGGGTTCGAGAAGAACTACGACACCATCCGCGACCACATCGAGGCCGTCATCCCCGGTTTCACCGACTTCAACAAGCGTCTGCGTGAGGACCACGGCTTCGTGCTGCCGCACGGTCCGCGCGACTCGCGCACCTTCCCGACCAAGACCGGCAAGGCCATGATCACGGTGAACGACCTGGAGTACATCGAGCGACCCAAGGGTCGGCTGCTGCTGCAGTCGATGCGCGCGCATGACCAGTTCAACACGACGATCTACAGCCTGGATGACCGCTACCGCGGCATCAAGAAGAGCCGCCGGGTGATCTTCGTGAACCCGGACGACCTGAAGGAGCTCGGCATCGCCGACGGCGCCATCGTGGACGTGCACAGCGAGTACTCCGACGGGGTGGACCGCGTGGTGCGCGCCTTCAAGGCCGTGTCGTACCCGACGTCCCGCGGCTGCGCGGCGACGTACTTCCCCGAGGGCAACCCGCTGGTCCCGCTGGGACTCACGGCGATGGGCAGCAACACGCCTGCGTCGAAGTCCGTCGTGATCCGCCTGGAGCCGGCGTCCGTGCCGGCGGGAAGGTGAGGGCCGAGCACTAGATCCCCGGACGCCGCCCGACGAGCCCCGCGGGGCAGGAGTGCGTCCACAAGTCAGTCTGTGAGAGAGGTGTACGAAGATGTCATCAACCGCGACGACCAGAGGGACGGGGAAGAGCCCCACCGCCGGCCGATGGTGGATCGTGGTCGCAGCGCTGCTGCTGCAGTTCGCGATCGGAGCCGTCTACGCGTGGAGCGTGTTCGGCAAGGCCCTGGCCGACCCGAACGCCATGGCACTGACCACGACCGAGGCGTCGCTGACGTTCACGGTGACCATCGGCATGATCTTCATCGGCAGCTACATCGGCGGCAAGGTGCAGGACCGCACCGGACCACGCCCCGTGGCGCTGACCGGCGGCATCATCTATGGACTGGGCTGCATCATCGCCTCGTTCGCGGTGTCGCACGACAGCAGCCAGCTGTGGCTGCTCGTCCTGGGTTACGGCGTGATCAGCGGCTTCGGCCTCGGCTACGCGTACATCGTGCCGATCGCCATGCTGCAGAAGTGGTTCCCCGACAAGCGCGGCCTGATCACCGGGCTGGCCGTGGCGGGCTTCGGCTTCGGCGCTGTGGTGACCGCTCCGGTCGCGCAGTGGCTGATCGCGATGACTCCCACCGAGCCCAACCGGGCTTTCCTGCCGCTGGGCATCGGCTACCTCGTGCTGGCCGTGGTCGGGGCGTCGTTCTTCCGCAACCCGCCGGAGGGCTACGCCGTTCCGGGCTGGAAGCCGGCCGCGTCTGGTCGCACCCAGGACGCATACAAGCAGTTCACCGAGAAGGAGGCGCTGCGAACCCCGCAGTGGTACCTGCTGACGGCCATCCTCACACTGAACGTCACGGTCGGCATCGCCCTGATCGCGCAGGCCGCGGCCAGCGCGAAGGACATCGCCGGGTACACCGTGGCCGGTGCGGCCACGGTGGTCGGCGTGCTGGCGCTGTTCAACGGCGGCGGCCGCATCTTCTGGGCGTGGGTATCGGGATTCACGGGCCGCATGTGGGCGTTCGCGCTCATGCTCGGCCTGCAGGGCGTCTGCCTGCTCGTGATCCCCTACGCCAGCAACGCGGCGCTGTTCTTCATCCTCGCGGCGGTCATCTACCTCTGCTACGGCGGCGGCTTCGGCACCATGCCGGCGACCGCGGGTGACTTCTTCGGCGTCAAGCACGCCGGCGCCATCTACGGCCTGATGATCATCGGCTGGAGCCTCGGCGGCATCATCGGACCTCCGATCATCGCCGCGCTGATCGGCGACGGCGAGGTCAAGAACTACACGCTGGGCTACACGGTCATCGGCATCATCGCCCTGGTGTCGCTGGTCTTCCCGCTGATCACCAAGATGCCCAAGCCGAAGGCATCCGCCAATCCGACGACGAACGTCGGACCCGCCACGGCGGCAGGCGCTGTCGCAGGCGAATAGCGCGAATCAGGCAAGCAGCGCCCGGGCCGGTCGTCCTGAACGACCGGCCCGGTGCGTACCCGGCCCTTGCGGGCCGCACGACGACTACGGTGGTGGACATGGCAGTGCAGCTGGGACCCAGACTCCGCGACACGCGAGGGCGGATGCTTCGAGACATGCGCATCTCGGTCACGGACCGGTGCAACTTCCGGTGCGTGTACTGCATGCCGAAGGAGATCTTCGGCCGGGACTACGACTTCATGCCGCAGCAGCTGCTGCTGAGCTTCGAGGAGATCGTGCGGGTCGCGAAGGCGGGCGTCGCGCACGGCGTGCACAAGCTGCGCCTGACCGGCGGCGAGCCGCTGCTGCGCCGCGACATCGAGACGCTCATCGCCATGCTGGCCGAGCTGCGCACCCCCGAGGGGGAGAAGCTCGACATCGCGCTGACCACCAACGGGTCGGCTCTCGCGCACAAGGCGCAGGCGCTGCGGGATGCCGGGCTGAACCGCGTCACGGTGTCGGTCGACTCCCTCGACGACGCGACATTCCGAGCCATGAACGACATCGACTTCCCCCTGCAGCGCGTGCTGGACGGCATCCGGGTGGCGACAGAGGTCGGCTTCGACGCCATCAAGATCAACACGGTCGTCAAGCGCGGTGTCAACGAGGACGACGTGCTGCCCATCGCCGAGCACTTCCGCGGCACCGGCGCCACGGTGCGGTTCATCGAGTTCATGGACGTCGGCACCACCAACGGCTGGAACCTGGATCAGGTCGTGCCGTCGGCCGAGATCATCGAGCGCATCGGCGCCGTGCACCCGCTGGAGGCGCTGCGTCCCGCGTACCGCGGCGAGACCGCGACCCGGTGGCGCTACCTCGACGGCTCGGGCGAGATCGGCGCCATCTCCAGCGTCACGGCGCCGTTCTGCGGCAACTGCACGCGGGCGCGCATCTCCGCCGACGGCAAGCTGTTCACCTGCCTGTTCGCCTCCCGCGGGCACGACCTGCGCGCGCTGCTGCGCGGCGGATGCACGGATGCCGAGCTCGAGGCGGCCATCGCCGGCATCTGGGAGACGCGCGATGACCGCTACTCCGAGCTGCGCTCGTCGAACACGCCCACCGAGCGCATCGAGATGTCGTACATCGGCGGCTGATCAGAGCATCCGCACCGGAGCTCGAGCGATGTCCCGTCAGTAGGCTGGGTGTGTGGCACGCAGCATCTACATCACCTCCGCTGAGGGGCACACCGGCAAGTCCACCATCGCTCTGGGGGTGCTGGATGCGCTGATGCGGGTCTCGCCGCGCGTGGGGGTGTTCCGCCCCATCGCGCGCTCCACGCAGGAGCGCGACTACGTGCTGGAGCTGCTGCTTGCCCACGACGGCGTGCACCTCGACTACGAGGACTGCATCGGCGTGAGCTACGACGACGTGCGCGCGGATCCGGAGCACGCGCTGGGCGAGATCGTCGCCAGGTTCAAGGCCGTCGAGGCCCAGTGCGATGCCGTCGTCGTGGTGGGCAGCGACTACACCGACGTCGCGAGCCCCGCCGAGCTGGGCTTCAACGCCCGGATCGCCGCGAACCTCGGTGTTCCGGTGCTGCTGGTCATCTCCGGCCGCGATCAGCAGGACCACGCCGAGCAGCTCGGCACGACCACCGCGCGCTCGCCGCAGCAGGTCCAGCAGCTGGCGGCGCTCGCGCTCGGCGAGCTCGCCGCCGAGCGCGCGGAGCTGTTCGCCATCATCGTCAACAGGGCCGAGCCCGATCAACTGCGCGAGATCGTCGACGGACTGGACGCGGATCGCACGTCGGTGTGGGCGATCCCCGAGGAGCGGGCGCTGGTGGCGCCGTCGATGCGCGGCATCCTGCGCGCCTTGGACGGCAGGCTGGTGCGCGGTGGCGAGGAGCTGCTGGACCGCGAGGCGTACAGCGTGGTGATCGCCGGGATGTCCATGGTCAACGTGCTGCCGCGCCTGATCGAGGGCTCGGTGGTGGTGATCGCCGCCGACCGCACCGAGACGCTGCTGGCCACACTGCTGGCGACCTCATCCGGCACGTTCCCGGATGTGGCGGGCATCGTGCTGAACGGACCGTTCGCGCTGCCTGACACCATCCTGCAGCTGATCGACGGACTCGACCTGGCCATCCCGATCATCGCCACGGATCTGGGCACCTACGACACCGCCGCGCGCATCATGCGCACCCGCGGCAGGGTGAGCGTGGAGTCGGGGCAGCGGTACCAGACGGCGCTCGCGCTGTTCCAGAAGCACGTCGACATCGCCGAGCTCACCATCGAGATGGGTCTGGCGACGTCGTCGGTGGTGACCCCGCTGATGTTCGAGTACGGCCTCATCGAGCGCGCCCGCAGCATCCGCCGCCGCATCGTGCTCCCCGAGGGCGACGACGACCGCATCCTGCGCGCGGCCGGCATCTTGCTGGCCCGCGGCGTGGCCGACCTGGTCATCCTCGGCGACGAGGGCGAGGTGCGCGCCCGGGCCGCCGCGCTGGGAGTGGACATCTCCGCGGCGCAGGTGATCAGCCCCACCGATCCGGAACTGGTGGCGCGGTTCGCCGCCGAGTACGCGCGCATCCGCGCGCACAAGGGCATCACCCTGCAGCAGGCCGCCGACACCGTCACGGACGTGTCGTACTTCGGCACGATGATGGTGCATCTGGGCCTGGCCGACGGGATGGTCTCCGGTGCCGCGCACACCACCGCGCACACCATCCGGCCCTCGTTCGAGATCATCAAGACCCGCCCCGGCGTGGATGTCGTGTCCAGCGTGTTCCTGATGGCGCTCGCCGATCGGGTGCTGGTGTACGGCGACTGCGCCGTGATCCCCGACCCCACCAGCGCCCAGCTGGCCGACATCGCCATCTCGTCGGCCGCGACGGCCGCGCAGTTCGGCGTGGAGCCCCGCGTCGCGATGCTGTCCTACTCCACGGGGGAGTCCGGGTCCGGCGCCGATGTCGAGAAGGTGCGCGCGGCGACGGCCCTGGTGCGCGAGCGCATGCCCGCGCTGCTCGTGGAGGGGCCGATCCAGTACGACGCGGCGGCCGACGCCGCCGTCGCGGCCGCCAAGCTCCCCGGGTCTCAGGTCGCGGGGCGAGCGACCGTGTTCATCTTCCCCGACCTGAACACCGGCAACAACACCTACAAGGCCGTGCAGCGGTCGGCCGGGGCCGTGGCGATCGGGCCGGTGCTGCAGGGGCTGAACAAGCCCATCAACGACCTCAGCCGCGGTGCGCTCGTCGACGACATCGTCAACACCGTCGCCATCACGGCGATCCAGGCGCAGGGGGATGCCGCATGAGCGTCGTGCTCGTCATCAACAGTGGGTCGTCGTCGCTGAAGTACAGCCTGATCGATCCCGAGCGCGGATTCGAGTTGGCGAACGGGCTCATCGAGCGCATCGGGCAGGGCGCCGGGATCATCGGCCACACGGTGCGCACCGTGGCCGAGCCCGGCGCGCCGACGCCGGCGGTGCTCGATGTGAAGCACTCCGCCGAGCGCCCGATCCGCGATCACGACGACGCCTTCGCCGAGATGCTCGCGCAGTTCGCCGCGCACGGACCGGATCTCGCCGAGCATCCTCCGGTGGTGGTCGGGCACCGCGTGGTGCACGGCGGGGCGCGGTTCTTCGAGCCCACGGTGATCACGGATGCCGTGGAGGAGGACATCGAGGATCTCATCGTGCTCGCCCCGCTGCACAACCCGGCCAATCTCGCCGGCATCCGCGCGGCACGAGCCGTGTTCCGCGATGTGCCGCACGTGGCGGTCTTCGACACGGCCTTCCACCAGACGCTGGAGCCGGCCGCGTACACGTACGCGATCGACGCGGCGGTGGCGCGGGAGCACCGCATCCGCCGCTACGGCTTCCACGGCACGAGCCACAAGTACGTCGCCGGTGCGGCAGCAGCCTTCCTGGGCCGCGACATCGGCGAGCTGCGGCAGATCGTGTTCCACCTCGGCAACGGCGCATCCGTGACGGCCGTGCGCGGCGGCAGATCCGTGGAGACGTCGATGGGCTTCACACCGCTGGAGGGGCTGGTGATGGGCACCCGCACGGGTGACATCGACCCGGCCGTCCTCATCCACCTCGTGCGACGGGCGGGCCTCGACGCCGACGGGCTGGACACCCTGCTCAACAAGCGCAGCGGACTGCTGGGCCTGGCGGGGCGCAGCGACATGCGCGACATCCTCGCGGGCCGGCTCGAGGGGGATGCGGCGGCGTCGCTGGCATACGACGTGTACATCCACCGGCTGCGCGCGTACGCCGGCGCGTACATCGCGCAACTGAGCGGAGTGGACGTGATCTCGTTCACCGCGGGCGTCGGAGAGAACGCCGCCGACGTGCGGGCCGATGCGCTCGCGACGCTGGAATTCATGGGCGTGCGCGTGGATGCGGGGCGCAATGCGTCGCGCGAACGCGGCATCCGCCGGATCTCCGCGGACGACTCGGCGGTGCAGGTGCTGGTCGTCCCCACGGATGAGGAGCTCGAGATCGCCCGCCAATCGGTCAGCGCGATCTGACCCGCTCGCACGATCGTCGGCAGCCCGTCCCGTGCCGTCGCCCCGCAGTCGTCGATTCGTGATGAGACCGACCCTGGATACGCCCCGTCGCATCAGTAGGCTGGATGCAGTGATCCCCATCCCTGGAGGTGTCGTGCCCGAGGCGCTCCCCGATCTTCAGCGCGCCGTCGGCGTGCTGTTCGATCTCGACGGCGTGCTCACGCCCACCGCCGAGGTGCACATGCGCGCCTGGAAGGCCGTCTTCGACGCGGAACTCGCTCGCTGGGGCGTCACCGAGCCGTACACGGATGCGGACTACTTCGCCTACGTCGACGGCAAGAAGCGCTACGACGGCGTCGCCAGCCTGCTGCGCAGCCGCAACATCGAGATCCCCTGGGGAGAGGTGACCGATCCGCCCGAGGCCGACACGATCTGCGGCGTCGGCAACCGCAAGAACGCGGCCTTCGCCGCCGCGTTGCGCAGCGAGGGCATCGCCCCGTACCCGGGGTCCCTGGCCGTGCTCGAGGCTCTTCGGGATGCCGAGGTGCCGATGGGCGTGGTCTCCAGCTCCAAGAACGCCGAAGAGGTGCTGGCCTCCGCCGGCATCCGCGACTTCTTCCGCATCGTCGTCGACGGCGTCGTCGCCGAGCGCGAGCACCTGGCCTCCAAGCCCGCACCGGACATGTTCCTGGCGGGGGCTCGGATGCTGGGCGTCGACCCGGCTGCGGCCGTCGCCGTGGAGGATGCCGTCGCTGGCGTCGGCTCTGCGGCATCCGCCGGCTACGCCACCGTCGTCGGCGTCGACCGCGGCGCCGGCCCCGCTGCCCTCCGCGAGGCCGGTGCGACGTGCATCGTCGACGACCTCGCCCGTCTGCTGCCCTGAACCCCTCTTCCGGAGAACGCATGATCGATCGCGAACGCTATCCCGTCGACCCCTGGCGCCTCATCGAGACCAGTTACGACGAGCAGGGGGTCTCGGAGACCTTCTTCTCGGTCGGGAACGGCTATCTCGGTCTGCGGGGCAACCACATCGAGGGCCGCGGCGCACACGAGCACGGCACCTTCATCAACGGGCTGCACGAGACCTGGCCCATCCGACATGCCGAGCAGGCGTACGGGTTCGCCGAGGTGGGGCAGACCATCATCAACGCGCCGGACGCCAAGGTCATGCGGGTGTACATCGACGACGAGCCGTTGACCTTCGACGAGACCGAGATCCACGAGTACGAGCGCGCCCTGGATCTGCGCACCGGCGTGCTCTCGCGCACTGTGGTGTGGGTCACGCCATCGGGCAAGCGGGTCCGCATGCACGACGAGCGCATCGTCAGTTTCGATGAGCGGCACCTGGCCGTGCTGCGGCTCGAGGTCGTCGTCGAGAACGCCGACGCGCCCGTGACCATCAGCTGCCAGCTGCTGAACCGGCAGGACGGCGCGGGCATCTACGCCGGCGACCCGATGGCCGCGAAGTCCGAGAGCAAGGCCGGATTCGATCCTCGACGCGCCGAGAAGATCTCACAGCGCGTGCTGCAGCCGGTGGAGTACTGGCAGGACGGGCTGCGGTCGGCGCTGTCCTACCGGGTGACGGAATCCGGGATGACGGTGGCCGTCGTGGCCGACCACATCGTCGAGACCGAGAACGAGTACAGCGCGCGCACGCTCATCGAGCCGGACATCGCCAAGAACGTCTTCCGCGTGCAGGCCAAGGCCGGCGTTCCGATCCGGATCAGCAAGATCGTCAGCTACCACAGCTCCCGGGGCGTGCCGCCGCGCGAGCTGGTGGATCGCTGCCGTCGGTCGCTGGACCGTGTGGGCGTGGAGGGCGTGGATGCGCTGTTCCGTGCGCAGGCTGCGTGGCTGGCCGACTTCTGGGAGCGGTCCGATGTGCGCATCGCGGGGCACGACGACCTGCAGCAGGCCACCCGGTGGTGCATGTTCCAGCTGGCGCAGGCCGCGTCGCGCGCCGACGGCGCCGGAGTGGCGGCGAAGGGCCTGACCGGTTCGGGCTACAGCGGCCACTACTTCTGGGACACCGAGATCTACGTGCTCCCGTTCCTGACGTACACGTCGCCGCGCTGGGCGAAGAACGCGCTGCGCGCGCGGGTGCTGATGCTGCCCGCCGCGCGACGCCGCGCCGCCCAGCTCAACGAGGCGGGGGCGCTGTTCCCGTGGCGCACCATCAACGGCGAGGAGGCATCGGCGTACTACGCCGCCGGTACCGCGCAGTACCACATCAACGCCGACGTCAGCTATGCGCTCGGCAAGTACGTGCGGGCGACCGGCGACGAGGACTTCCTGCGGCGCGAGGGCGCCGACATCGCCGTGGAGACCGCGCGACTGTGGTCGACGCTGGGCTTCTGGCGCGGCACCAACGGCAGCTCCACATTCCACATCCACGGGGTGACGGGGCCGGACGAGTACACCACGGTCGTCAACGACAACCTGTTCACCAACGTGATGGCCCGTTACAACCTGCGCTTCGCGGCGCGCATCGTGGGGGAGATGGCCGAGCAGGATCCGGCTGCGTACGCCGCGCTGGTGGAGCGCACCGGGCTGGATGCCGGAGAACGGGATGCCTGGGAGCGGGCGGCCGAGGCCATCCATATCCCGTTCAGCGAGTCACTGGGCATCCATCCGCAGGACGCCATGTTCCTGGAGCGCGAGGTGTGGGATCTGGAGGGCACGCCCGCCGAGCAGCGCCCGCTGCTGCTGCACTACCACCCGCTCGTGATCTACCGGTTCCAGGTTCTCAAGCAGGCGGATGTCGTGCTGGCGCTGTTCCTGCAGGGCAACCACTTCACCGCCGAGCAGAAGCTCGCCGACTTCGACTACTACGATCCGCTGACCACCGGGGACTCGACGCTGTCGGCGGTGGTGCAGTCCATCATGGCGGCCGAGGTCGGGTACCAGGATCTCGCGCGGAACTACTTCGAGCAGGCGCTGTTCGTGGATCTCGGCGACCTGCACCACAACGCGGCCGACGGCGTGCACGTGGCGTCCGCCGGCGGAGTGTGGACCACGCTGGTGTCCGGGTTCGGCGGCATGCGCGACCACGACGGCAAGCTGTCCTTCGATCCGCGTCTGCCCGAGGACTGGCCCGAGCTGGCGTACCCGCTGCGCTGGCACGATTCGCAGCTGCAGGTGACGCTCACGGCCGATGCGATGCGCGTGGAGGTGCGCTCCGGCGAGCCGGTGGACTTCTCCGTGCGGGGCGTGAAGCACCGGGCATCCGCGGCGGAGCCCGCGCTGGTGGCGCTGGCCGACCAGGGGCCGGTGCGCCGCGGCCGCCCGACTCTGCGCCAGTTCGAGGATGCCCGCCGCGACGACGGCACGCTCATGTCGCCCACGGTTCCCGTCACCACCACGACCATCCCCGTGATCGCCGCCTACGAGGACTGAGGTCACTCCTCCGCGTGCCGTCGAGACCCCTCCTGATCGTCGAAACCCCTCAGCAGCGACGTCACTGCTGAGGGGTTTCGACGCTGGCGAGGGGTTTCGACGCTGGCGGCGGATGCTGGTGAGTCGGCGTCGGAGACCGTGCACCGCGATGTGCGCGGCGGCCCCGGAACCGATGTCGGTCGCACGCCGTAGGCTGGACGGGTGACAGCAGCCCTCTACCGCCGCTACCGGCCCGAGACCTTCGCGGAGATGATCGGCCAGTCCCAGGTGACCGATCCGCTCATGACCGCGCTGCGCGGCGACCGCGTGGGGCACGCATACCTCTTCTCCGGCCCTCGCGGGTGCGGGAAGACCACGTCGGCGCGCATCCTCGCGCGCTGCCTGAACTGCGCCGAGGGCCCCACCGACACTCCGTGCGGGAAGTGCCCGAGCTGCATGGAGCTGTCCCGCAACGGCGGCGGGTCGCTGGACGTGGTCGAGATCGACGCCGCCAGCCACAACGGTGTCGACGACGCCCGCGACCTGCGCGAGCGCGCCACGTTCGCACCCAGCCGCGACCGCTACAAGATCTTCATCCTCGACGAGGCGCACATGGTCACGCCGCAGGGCTTCAACGCGCTGCTGAAACTGGTCGAGGAGCCGCCCGAGCACGTGAAGTTCATCTTCGCGACCACCGAGCCCGAGAAGGTGCTCGGCACCATCCGCTCGCGCACCCACCACTACCCGTTCCGACTGGTGCCGCCGGCGGCCATGCTCGAATACGTCGAGAAGCTGTGCGGCGAGGAGGGCGTGCAGGTCGAACAGGGCGTGCTGAGCCTGGTCGTGCGCGCCGGCGGCGGCTCGCCGCGCGACACCCTGTCGCTGCTGGACCAGCTCATCGCCGGTTCCGACCCTTCGACAGGCTCAGGGACCCAGACCCTGGTGACGTACGAGCGCGCCGTCGCGCTGCTGGGCTACACGCACGCGGCGCTGCTGGATGAGATCGTCGAGGCACTCGCCGCGGGCGATGCCGCCGCGGCCTTCCCCGCGGTCGACCGCGTCGTGCAGTCCGGTCAGGATCCGCGCCGCTTCGTCGACGACCTGCTGGAGCGCCTGCGCGATCTCATCGTCATCGCCGCAGTCGGGGAAGCGGGCGCATCGTCCGTGCTGCGCGGCCTGCCCGCCGACGAGATGCAGCGGATGCTGGCGCAGGCGGCGTCCTTCGGCGCCTCGCGGCTGTCTCGCACGGCCGACCTCGTCAGCCGTGCCCTCGACGACATGACCGGCGCCACCTCGCCTCGTCTGCACCTGGAGCTCATGGTCGCCCGCGTGCTGGCCGCAGCGCCGGCGGATGCCGCGGGCCAGGCATCACCTGCGACGCCCGCGCCCGCGGCACCGGCGTCTCCCGCGGGAACCGCGTCTCCGGCAACTCGCACTGCCGTGCACGAACCGGTCGTGCCCCCGACTGCCGCTGCGACCAGGTCGGCAGGAACGCCGGCGTCCGCTGCGGCACCTGCAGCGGCGGGCTCCGCCGCCGATTCCGCGGCCGCGCCTGCCTCCACGCCTGAGAAGCCGGGCACTGCTCCGCAGCACGGAACCTCCGCACCAGCCGCGACCGTGCCGGTTGTCGACACGTCGGCGCCCGCCGGTGCTGCGGCCGAGGGCGAGGCATCCGCCGCCGAACCCCGGCCCGTGGCCACTGCCTCTCCGGCACCGGCTGCGGCACCGGCATCCGAGTCCTCAGCTCCTGCGTCGGCCGCCCCCACGGCATCCGCTGCGGAACCCGCACCTGCCGCACCGGCCGGCCCCGTCACGTTCGAACGCATCCAGGCGTCGTGGCCGGCGGTGCTGAAGCGGCTGGAGTCCGTCAGCCGCACGTCGTGGCTGGTGGCCACGGGCACGCAGCCGCTCGGCTTCAATGCCGAGAAGACCGTGCTGACGCTGGGGTTCGCGAGCCCCTCGGACCTGACGAGATTCAAGGGCACCAAGCCCGGCGACGGTCCGTCCGACCACCTGCGCGCGGCCATCGAGCAGGAGCTCGGCATCACCGTGAAGTACCGCCCCGCGCCTCTTCCTCCGCAGGGCGGCGGTGGCAGCGCACGCGTCCCGTCCGGTCCTGCACCGACGTCGCCGAGCCGTCCTGCTCCGGAGCGCTCCGACGCGCACGGAGACGACGCCCCCGCAGCCGGCTGGGCCAACCCGATGGGCGACCCGTCGCCGGTAGGGGAAGCCGACCACCGCAGCGATCCGAGGAGCGGCTCCGCGTCGGTGCCCGCATCCGTCATGGAGTGGGCGGTCGCGACGATCCCGACCTCGGCGCCCGCCGAGAGCGCCGTGGGCACCGCGGATGCCGCGCCGACGGCGCGCACAGCACCGGCAGCACCCGCCGCGCCGGCCGCCGTGCAGCAGCAGTTCGCGGTGGATGAGGAGCCCGCCGAAGCCGAGGCCGCGGCATCCGCTCCTCCTGCACCTCCAACGGACGGCGCCATCGACACCCCGCCCGAGGACGACTACCCGCCGTTCGACGACGAGCCGCCCTATGACCCCGCCTACGATGCGCCCGTTCCCGACGCCGGAGCATCCCGCGCGCCCCGTCAGGCGCCCGCGGCGCATGCCTCCGCCCGTCAGGCGCCTGCCCGTCAGGCGCCTGCGCCGTTCGTCTCCTCGCACCGCGCGGCCTCCGACGGCGTCGAGCGCCGCGGCGAGGCCGTGATCCGCCAGGTGCTCGGCGCGAAGTTCCTCCGCGAAGAGCCCTACGAGCCCCCGACGAGGTTCCACTGATGTACGACGGCATCGTCCAGGAGCTGATCGACGAGTTCGGCCGGCTCCCCGGCATCGGGCCGAAATCCGCGCAGCGCATCGCGTTCCACATCCTGCAGACGCCCTCCTTCGACGTGAAGCGGCTCTCGGAGCTGCTGGTCGAGGTGCGTGAGCGCGTGCGCTTCTGCGAGATCTGCGGCAACGTGTCCGAGCACGAGCGCTGCGCGATCTGCTGCGACCCGCGCCGCAACCCCGAACTGATCTGCGTGGTCGAAGACGCCAAGGACGTCGCCGCGATCGAGCGCACCCGCGAATTCCGCGGCCTGTATCACGTGCTCGGCGGCGCCATCAGTCCCATCGCCGGCGTCGGACCCGACGACCTGCGCATCGCGCAGCTGATGACGCGCCTGGCCGACGGCACCGTGCAGGAGGTCATCCTCGCCACCAACCCCAACCTCGAGGGCGAGGCCACGGCCAGCTATCTCAGTCGACTGCTCACCAGCATGGACATCACCGTCTCACGGCTGGCCTCAGGGCTGCCCGTCGGCGGCGACCTGGAGTACGCGGACGAGGTGACGCTGGGGCGGGCCTTCGAGGGCCGTCGCCGCCTGTGAACGCGAACGCCGGATTCAGCCGCCGGGGCTGGATCCTGTTCGCCGTCATGGCGTTCGTGTGGGGCATCACCTACCTGTTCATCAAGGAGGCCGTCGACACGTTCGGCCCGCCGGCGGTGGTCTCCGGCCGTACGCTGCTGGGCGCGCTCGTGCTGCTGCCGCTCGCGATCCGCAGCGGAGCGCTGAGGGCGGCCTGGAAGCACTGGCCGTGGATTCTGGCCTTCGGAGCGGTGGAGATGGGCGGCCCGTTCCTGCTGCTCAGCCACGCCGAGACGCAGCTGCCGTCCGGGCTGACCGGTCTGCTGGTCGCCACCGTGCCGCTGTTCGCCGTGATCATCGCGCTGCTGCGCGGCGATCGCACAGCACTCGCTCCCATCCGTCTGGGCGGCCTGCTGGTGGGGTTCGCGGGCGTGGCCATCGTCGTCGCGGGTCCCGGACTGTTCCCGACCGAGCCCGCCAGCGCCTTCGCCATCGGCGAGATCATGCTCACCGCCGTGATGTACGCGATCGCGCCGTTCATCATCGCGCACAAGCTCGCCGACGTGCCCTCGATCGGCACGATCACCCTGGCCCTGCTCGCCATCGGCCTGGCGTACCTGCCTGCGGCCATCCTCACCCCGCACGAGCCGCCCACCCTGCGCTCGGCAGGCTCGCTGCTGCTGCTGGGCGTGGTCTGCACGGCGTTCGCATTCGTGTGCTTCTTCGCGCTCATCCGCGAGGTCGGTCCGGTGCGCGCGCCGCTGTTCACCTACATCAACCCGATCGTCGCGATCGTGCTGGGCACCGTGCTGGTGGCCGAGCCCGTCACGCCCGGCCTGATCATCGGCCTGCCGATCATCCTCATCGGATGCTGGTTCGCCGCCACCGGGGGACGCTTCAGGCCACGGGCATCCGAGGTCCCGTCCGGGCCCACCGCCTAGCCGGACTCGCCGGCCGTACCCGTCACATGCATCGGCGGGCATGGACCCGATCCGTACAATGTTCCTGGGCGGCTCCGCCCACCGTCCCCGGGAGTGAACGTGGCCCTGATCGTGCAGAAGTACGGCGGATCGTCCGTCGCCGATGCGGAGAGCATCAAGCGCGTCGCCAAGCGCATCGTCGACACCCGTCGTGCCGGCCACGACGTGGTCGTGGCCGTCAGCGCCATGGGCGACACGACCGACGAACTGCTGGATCTCGCGCACGAGGTGGCGCCCATCCCGGCGCCCCGTGAGCTGGACATGCTGCTCTCCAGCGGTGAGCGCATCTCCATGGCGCTGCTGGCCATGGCCATCCACTCGATGGGCTTCGAGGCCCGCTCGTTCACCGGCAGCCAGGCCGGCATGATCACCGACTCGCACCACGGCAAGGCCCGCATCGTCGACGTCACCCCGGTGCGCCTGCGCGAGGCTCTGGACGAGGGGGCGATCGTCATCGTCGCAGGCTTCCAGGGCTTCAACCGCGACACCCGCGACATCACCACGCTCGGCCGCGGCGGCTCCGACACCACCGCCGTCGCGCTGGCCGCGGCGCTGAAGGCCGACGTCTGCGAGATCTACAGCGACGTCGACGGCATCTACACCGCCGATCCGCGCGTGATCCCGAAGGCCCGCAAGCTCGACCACATCTCCACCGAGGAGATGCTGGAGCTGGCCGCCAACGGCGCCAAGGTGCTCTACATCCGCGCCGTCGAGTACGCGCGTCGGCAGCACGTCCTCATCCACGCCCGGTCCACGTTCTCGTCGGCCGAGGGCACCTACGTTCTGGGCGAGGGCATGAAGAACCCCCGCGAAACCGAGGGAGCAGTCATGGAAGAACCCATCGTCGCAGGCGTCGCCACCGACCTCAGCCAGGCCAAGATCACCGTCACGGGCGTGCCCGACGTGCCCGGCAAGGCCGCGGAGATCTTCAAGATCGTCTCCAAGTCCGGCGCCAACGTCGACATGATCGTGCAGAACGTGTCGGCGGCATCCACCGGCCGCACCGACATCTCCTTCACGCTCTCCAAGGCCGATGCGACCGCCACGCTGAAGGCGCTGGCGGCCGAGAAGAACGAGGTCGGCTTCGAGAACCTCATCCACGACGACCAGATCGGCAAGCTGTCGGTGGTCGGCGCCGGCATGCGCACGCACTCCGGCGTCTCCGAGATCCTGTTCGATGCGCTGAGCACCGCGGGCATCAACATCGAGATGATCTCCACCTCCGAGATCCGCATCTCGGTCGTGCTGCGCGGCTCCGATCTCAACTCCGCCGCACAGGCCGTGCACACCGCCTACGGGCTGGACAGCGAGATCGAGGCCGTCGTCCACGCCGGCACCGGCCGCTGACGGCATCCGCACGCCCGAGCGTCCACGTCCGTCCGGAATCTGTCCGTCTCCGGACGGATGTCGGCTCAGAACACGGATGCCGGTCGGATTGGAGCGTCTGAGCCGACATCCGTGCTTTCTGCCGACATCCGTCCCCGACGGACCACACGTCGGACGGATCGCTGACGGCATCCGTCACTCCGCATCCGCACCCCGGTGCGAGCGGGTAGACTCGCCGCAACCCTGACACCGGCGCCGGGCGCAGCATCCTCGGGGCTGAGCCTGGCGCACCGTCTTCACGCCAAGGACTTCTCATGACCCGTATCTCCGACTCAGGATTCTCGATCGCCGTCGTCGGCGCGACCGGACAGGTCGGCACCGTGATGCGCGAGATCCTCGCCGAACGCGCCTTCCCCGTCCGCGAGCTGCGGCTGTTCGCCTCCGCGCGCTCCGCCGGGAAGGTCATCGAGTTCCAGGGGCAGGACGTCGTCGTCGAGGACGTCGAGACGGCCGACCCCGCGGGCATCGACATCGCCCTCTTCTCCGCCGGCGCCACGGCCAGCCGCGCGTACGCGCCGAAATTCGCGGCTGCGGGCGCCGTCGTCGTCGACAACTCCAGCGCCTGGCGGATGGATCCCGAGGTCCCGCTGGTGGTCAGCGAGGTGAACCCGGATGCCATGGACGAGCGTCCCAAGGGCATCATCGCCAACCCGAACTGCACCACCATGGCCGCCATGCCGGTCATGAAGGCGCTGGACGCCGAGGCGGGCCTCGAGCGGCTCATCGTCAGCACCTACCAGGCCGTGTCCGGATCCGGACTCGCCGGTGCGCAGGAGCTGCTGGGCCAGGTGGAGAGCGCTGTCGCCCAGGGCGACACGCTGCGCCTCGTGCACGACGGCTCGGCCGTCGAGTTCCCCGCGCCCGAGAAGTACGTCGCCCCGATCGCGTTCGACGTGATCCCGTTCGCCGGCAACCTCGTCGACGACGGCGACAACGAGACCGACGAGGAGAAGAAGCTCCGAAACGAGAGCCGCAAGATCCTCGGTCTTCCCGACCTGCGCGTGGCCGGCACCTGCGTGCGCGTGCCGGTGTTCACCGGGCACTCCCTGTCGATCCACGCCGAGTTCGCGAACGACATCACCCCCGAGCGGGCCTACGAGGTGCTCGCCCAGGCGCCCGGCGTGGTCGTCGACGAAGTGCCCACGCCGCTGCACGCCGCGGGCAAGGACCCCAGCTTCGTCGGTCGCATCCGCGCCGACCAGTCCGCCCCCGAGGGCAAGGGCCTGGTGCTGTTCATCACCAACGACAACCTGCGCAAGGGTGCGGCGCTGAACGCGGTGCAGATCGCCGAGGAGCTCACGAAGCGCCTCGTGCCGGCATCCGCCTGACGCGGAAAACGGGGCGGATGCCGACGACTAGACTGGTCGGGTGACTGAAACCGTCGACGTCGTCTTGATCGGTGGGGGCATCATGTCCGCCACACTCGGTACTCTGCTGCACGAACTGCAGCCGGACTGGAAGATCGTCGCCTACGAGCGCCTCAGCGAGGTGGCCGAGGAGAGTTCCAACGCGTTCAACAACGCGGGTACCGGCCACTCGGCGCTGTGCGAGCTGAACTACACGCCGCAGGCTGCCGACGGCAGCGTCGACGTCAGCAAGGCGATCTCCATCAACGAGCAGTTCCAGCTCAGCCGCCAGCTCTGGTCGAGCCTGATCGACCGCGGTGTGCTCAGCGGCCCCGACACGTTCATCAACCCGACCCCGCACATGACCTTCGTGCGCGGCGAGAAGAACGTGTCGTTCCTGAAGACCCGCTACCAGGCGCTCAGCAAGCAGACGCTGTTCGCGGACATGGAGTACAGCGAGGACTCGCGCGTCATCAACACCTGGGCGCCGCTGCTCGTTGAGAAGCGTCTGAAGACCGACGCGCCGTTCGCCGCGACGCGGGTCACCGGCGGCACCGACGTGGACTTCGGCGCCCTCACGCGCCAGCTCTTCTCGCACCTGGCGGCCTCCGGCGCGCAGGTGCGCACCAACACCGAGGTGCGCTCCCTGAAGCGTCAGAAGGACGGCACCTGGCTGATCAAGAGCCGTCGCACTCTGGGCCACGCGCCCGCTGAGATCAAGGCGAGCTTCGTGTTCGTCGGCGCGGGCGGCTGGGCGCTCAAGCTGCTGCAGAACAGCGGCATCCCCGAGATCAAGGGCTACGGCTGCTTCCCCATCGGCGGGCAGTGGCTGATGACCAGCAAGCCCGAGATCGTGGCGAAGCACCACGCCAAGGTGTACTCGAAGGCCACGGTGGGCGCCCCGCCGATGTCGGTGCCGCACCTGGACACCCGCGTCGTCGACGGCAAGACGTCGGTGCTGTTCGGCCCGTTCGCCACGTTCAGCCCGAAGTTCCTCAAGAACGGCTCGAACTGGGACATCGTCACCCAGGTGCGCCCGTCCAACCTGTTCAGCATGCTGAAGGTCGCCGCCACCAACTTCGACCTCATCAAGTACCTGGTCAGCGAGCTGCTGAAGAACCACAGCCGCAAGGTCCAGGATCTGCGCGAGCTGATGCCGGATGCCAAGGACGAGGACTGGACGCTGCGCCAGGCCGGTCAGCGCGCCCAGGTCATGCACAACGGCAAGCTGCAGTTCGGCACCGAGGTCATCACCTCGGCCGACGGCTCCATCTCGGGCCTGCTGGGCGCCTCGCCGGGAGCCTCCACCGCCGTGCCGATCATGCTGGGACTGCTCAAGCGCTGCTTCGCCGACGAGTACGCCGGCTGGGAGCCGAAGCTGCGTCAGCTGATCCCCACGCTGGGGGAGCAGCTCAACGACAAGCCGGAGCTGGCGAAGGAGACGTTCGAGAAGACGTCCGCCGTGCTCTCGCTGCAGGGCTGACGGGCGCACCGTGGCGAAGCTGTACTTCCGCTACGGCGCGATGAACTCCGGCAAGTCGACGGCACTGCTGCAGGCCGCCTACAACTACGAGGAGCGAGACCAGCACGTGCTGCTGGCCAAGCCCGCCATCGACACCAAAGGCGCCTCGCAGATCGAGAGCCGGCTGGGCATGACCCGTGAGGTCGACTTCCTCATCGGCCCGGATGACGATGCGCGCGGGCTGTTCGCCGCGCAGCGCGAGCAGGTGCGGCGGGCGTCCGAGGATCATGCGGATGTCGCGTGCCTGCTCATCGATGAGGCGCAGTTCCTCACGCCCGAGCAGATCGACGACCTGTTCCGCATCGCGGTGCTGGACGGCATCCCGGTACTGGCCTACGGCATCCGCAACGACTTCCGCACGCATGCGTTCCCGGGCTCTGCGCGGCTGCTGGCCATCGCGCACACGCTCGAGGAGTTGAAGACCATCTGCCGTTGCGGCCGCAAGGCCGTGTTCAACGGGCGGAAGATCGATGGGCGATTCGTCTTCGATGGCGACCAGGTCGCGATCGACGGTGCTTCCGTCACGTACGAGTCGCTGTGCGGGAACTGCTATCTCGAGGAATCCGGCGGGGTGCTCGGCTGATCTTCTGATGCGGATGCCGTAGGTCGGATGGCGGATGCTGGCGCGCTGAGCTCAGTCCCACGGCCAGCGCGAAGCGTCGCTGGCGGCATCCGCTCGCTTCCGGCCGTGCGCAGGTCGGATCAGTCGGCGACGGGCGCGGGCAGCGCCGGAATGAGGGCGTCGAGTTTGTCGGCGGTGTCCTGCCAGCCCTCCACGGGCACGCAGGGCACGCCGATGGCGAGCACGGGGTAGTCGTTGCCGCCCTCGTCGAGGCGGTCGCCGTAGAAGAGCATCTCGGTCAGCGGGATGCCGGTGTGCTCGGCGAGCTGGCGCATGCCGTGGGCCTTGTCGATGCCCTGACGGGTGATGTCGATGCTGGTGGAGCCGCCGGAGCGGACCTCCAGACCGGGCAGCCGGGCGGCGACCGCGTCGCGCAGGGCGGCGCGCTTGGCGCCGTCGGGATCCCAGGCGCGCTTGGCGTCGCCGGGGGCCTGCTGGCCGAGGGCGGAGAAGGTGATCTGCGAGCCGCGGTCCTCGAGGATCTCGCCCCAGGGGTTCGGCTCCCACAGACCCAGGCGCTGGGCCTCCTGACGCAGGGCGCCCATGGCCGCGGTCTTCTCGGTATCGGTGAGGTCGTGGGCGTAGACGGCGGTGAAGTCGCTGCCGTCGTGGCGCAGGTAGCGGGTGCCGCAGGTGGGCAGCAGGTGAAGTCGCGCCAGATCGGATGCCGGTGCGTCGGCCAGCTGCGAGATGACCTGCGTGCGGAACTGCTGCTCGTTGCCACCGGAGATGATGGCGACGTCGACCCGCTGCAGCAGGCCGCACAGCAGACCTGCGATGCGGGCGTCGATGCGGGCCTTGGACGGGGCGAGCGTGTCATCGAGGTCGAAGGCGACCAGGCGCGGTGTGGGCATAGTGCCTCCAGCTTATTCGAGCATCGGGGTGCTCGCCGCTGCGGCAAGGGTGGGCTCGCCGCTGCGCGGCGTCGTGGGGAGAGGGCGGGGCAAAGTCGGAGTGCTCGCCGCTTCGCGGCATCGCGGGCGGGGCGGGGCAGCCCACCGCTTCGCGGCGTGCTGCTCTGTCGGCTTGCGTCGGGGTGCTTCCCCACCGCGCCCTCCACCCGCCGCTCGAATCCGAGATCGGGTTGTGTATCGGGAAGTGGCGGCGGGCGGAGCCTCCTGCGCGGCGGGGCCCCTCTGGCGTCCCGGACGAAACGCCGCAGGACCCCGCCCTCCGGGCGGGGTCCTGCGGCGTTGAGTCGGGGTGACAGGATTTGAACCTGCGGCCTCTTCGTCCCGAACGAAGCGCGCTACCAAGCTGCGCCACACCCCGTTGTTGCAACCGTTCGAGTCTACATGCGAGAAGGCCGTTACGACGAATCGGCCGGTCAGGCCGCGCGTGCCGTGAGGGTCAGCAGCGTCGCCTCGGGGCGGCAGGCGAAGCGCACCGGGGCGTAGATCGAGTGCCCGCAGCCCGCGCTGACGTTCAGCGGCACCGTACGGCCGCCGTGTGTCCACGTGCTCAGGCCCTTGGCCTGCTTCAGCGGGATGTCGCAGTTCGCCACCAGTGCGCCGTAGCCGGGCAGGCACACCTGGCCGCCGTGCGTGTGGCCGCCGAACACGGCATCCGCTCCCAGCTCGATGAAGCCGTTGAGCACGCGCTGGTACGGCGCGTGCGTGACACCGATCAGCGACGAGCCTGCAGGCCGCTCACCGAGCGCCTGCAGCGCATCGGGGAGAGCATCCAGGGCATCCCAGTCGCGATGCGCGTCGTCGACGCCGATGAAGTCGATGCTGGCGCCTGCGACCTGCAGCCGCGTGGCGGCGTTGTTCAGACCGTGCCAGCCCAGCTCGTCGGTGAAGAACGCATCCAAGGCATCCGTGTCCAGCGCGACCGGCTCACGCACGACCTTCGACGGGCCCGCGAAATACCTCAGCGGGTTGCGCGGAGCGGGCCCCAGCACATCGTTGGAGCCGTGCACGAAGACACCGGGAATCCCTGCCAGTGGGGCGAGGGCCCGGCGGATGCCGACGAGCCCGTCCTTGTGGCCGAGGTTGTCGCCGGTGTTGATGATCAGGTCGGGCTTGAGATCCGCGAGCGAAGCCAGCCACTCCTGCTTGCGGTGCTGCCAGGGCGCCATGTGCGCGTCCGAGATGTGCAGTACGCGAATCGGGCTGCTTCCGGGGGTGAGAGCGGGCGCCACCGCTTCACGGACGGTGAACAGGTAGCGCTCGATGCCTACACCCCACACCGTCGCCGCGACACCGGCGGCCCCCACCGCGCCGAGCGCGATGAGGGCCGGGTGAGCGGAGCCTGTGCGGCTCAATTCTCGGGGCCGCACGTGAGCGAGACCGTGGTGCCCGGGGGAGCCGGTGCGTTGGCTGCGGGGTTCTGCCCGGTCACGGGCGAGCCGCCCTTGCACCCCTGATCGCTCACCCCGAACCCGGCGCCCTCCAGCGTCGACTTCGCCTTCCCGAACTTCTCACCCACCACGTTCGGCACGGCTATCGCGGGCGGGTTGCCCGTGCTGGGACTCAGCGTCACGGTCGTGCCTCCCGCCACCCTGCCCGCGCCCGGAGTCTGCTCGGCCACGAGGCCCGCGGCGACCGTGCTGTCGACCGGTGCGCCGACCTGTACCTGGAAGCCGGCATCCTCGAGGGTCTTCGTGGCCTGTTCGACGGGCTGTCCGACGACGTTCGGCAGGTCCTCGTACGGCGTCTTCGTGAGCTTGTCGTCTGGCGGGGGGAACTGGTCACCACGCCCCAGCACCGCGTCGGCAGCGGCCTGCATGTCGCGGGCCACGGAATAGCGGATGTTCTCCAGCAGGTTCCCCTTGTACCACTTGCCCCAGATGTTCTCATTGGCGCCGATGTTGTTCCAACGGCCGATGTAGACCGCGGTTGCAGCCTTGGTGCTGGACTCGATCATCATCGTCGAGGAACGGTTGTTGGAACCAGTCTTGCCGAGCAGCGGAGTGCCATCGTGCGGATTGGCACGCGAGCCGGTCCCTCCCGGTGCCATCACACCCTGGAGCGCGTACGCGGCAGTGGCGGCGATCTCGGGCTCGATGACCTTGGTGCACGATGACTCCGGCAGCGGCATCTCCTTGCCGTCGGTGCCGATCACCTTGTCGATGGCCTTCGGCATGCAGTAGACGCCCTGGTTGGCGACTGTCGCGAAGGCGCTCGCCATCGAAAGCGGCGAGATGTACTTCGATCCGAGGACGTCGTACGCATTGTTAGTCGCGGTCACGCTCTTCCCATCACCCAGCGTCACGCCCATGCGCTGCGCGACCTTGTTGATGTCGCAGACGTCCAGCTTGGAGGCCATGGCGAAGTAGCCCGAGTTCAACGAGTCACGTGTGAAGCGCATCGGCGTTCCGAAGTAGCCGTTGCCGCCGCCGAAGTTCCCGATCGTGCGGGTGTCCAGCACCGGCAGCGGGCGTCCGCACGCCGTCATCTTCAGTCGCTGGTTCGTGCCGTTCACCCTCTCATTGACGGAGTGTCCATTCTCCAGCCAGTCGATCAGGGTGAAGATCTTGTATGCCGAGCCGACAGGGAAGCCGCCCTGCACCGTGTCCGAGGCGAACACCAGGCTGGTGTACGCCTGGTCGGCGGACGTCGTCTCGCGGAAAGTGGTGTTCTGCGTGATCGCCAGGATCCGGCCGGTAGCCGGCTGGACGGTCACGCCGGCACCGCCGAAGTACTTGTTGTCGTAGTTGGGCGGAACGCGATCGTGAAGCGCCTTTACCGCCGGACCCTGGATGCGCATGTCGAGCGAGGTGTACACCTTCAGACCGCCGCGCTTGAGCAGCTCCTGCCGCGCGGAACGGTCCTTTCCGAAGGCCTTGTCGGTTTCGATGATCTTCTTCACGTACTGGCAGAAGTATGCCTGGTCGACCGCCGCTGCACAGCCCTGGGTGGTGGGGTGGATGCTCGGGGTGATCGGCTCCGCGATGGCCGCGTCATGCTCTTCCTTGGTGATCTTGCCATCGATGCGCATGCGATTCAGGACGTAGTCCCGGCGGAACTTGGTGTCGGCGTAACCGTCGGCCTTGCTGTTGGTCGGCTTGCCGTTCTTCGACCAGGAACCGTCCTCCTTGTCGATGCGGAACCGGTTCGGGTTCTGCACGATGCCAGCCAGGGTGGCGGCCTGATTCAGCGTCAGCTGAGCCGCCGTGGTGCCGAAGTAGTAATTCGCGGCTGCTTCGATGCCGTAGGTCTGCCCGCCGAAGTTGGCGATGTTCAGGTAGCCCAGCAGGATGTCGTTCTTCGAGTAGTCCTTCTCGATCTGGATGGCGTAGCGCATCTCCTGCAGCTTGCGCTGCACGCCATCGGCGCCGACAGCGTTGGCGGCATCGTTCCAGCACTTGTTGAGCGCATCGGCATCGGAGGCGGGTACGTCCTGTTCGCACTGCTGGATCAGCACGTTCTTCACGAACTGCTGGCTGATGGTCGACGCACCGCGCGAGGAGGTGCCGCGGACGTTGTCGTAGACAGCCTTGACCGTCGCCCCCAGGTTCACGCCGCCGTGCTCGTAGAAGCTCTTGTCCTCACTGGAGAGGATCGCGTCGTACATGACCGGGGAGACCTGCTCGAACGTCACCGGCACGCGGTTCTGATCGTAGAACTTCGCGAGCTGGAACGGCTTGCCGTCGGTGCCGGTGCCGTAGAACGTGGTCGGCTCCATCACAGCGCCCGGGACGAGGCTGTTGGGAAGGTTCTCGAAGATCGAGAGGGCCTTCGAGCCGCTCACACCGGCGATGGCGATGGCGGGGGTGACAGCTGCCGTGGCCAGCATGCCGGCGATGGCCGCGAGGCCGACCATGCCCAGCAGGCCGCCGAGCACACCCTTCATCGTTCGAGTCTTATGGGGCATACGCTTGATCGTAGGGGAGTTCCCTGAACAGAAGCCCCGACGTGCGGTGCTCGCCGCGCGTCGACGACATGCAGGAGTGCCATGACAACGTGGGAGTATCTGACGACGCCGCTGGTGATCCACAACACGGCTGCGATCCTCAACAACTGGGGCAAGCAGGGCTGGGAGCTCGTACAGGTCATCCAGAATTCCGAGGGCGGCCTCGTCGCCTACCTCAAGCGTCCTGTCGGTGGCGAGAGCACGGCCAATGCCGGGCTCGCCGCCGCGGCAGAGGCCTCTCGTCAGTTCGAAGGAGAATAAGTGAGCATCGCAACCCGTCTTCAGGAGCTCGGCATCGAGCTGCCCGCCGTGGCAGCACCCGTCGCGGCCTACGTCCCCGCCGTCGCGCACGGCGGCCTGGTCTACACGTCCGGGCAGCTGCCGTTCGAAGGCGGTGAACTCCCCGCCACGGGCAAGGTCGGCGCCGAGGTCGACGCCGACGCGGCCAAGGGCTACGCCCGCACCTGCGCGCTGAACGCACTTGCGGCGGCGGCGGATGCCGCGGGCGGCGTCGACAAGCTGGCCGGCGTGCTCCGGGTGGGCGGCTTCGTGGCATCCGCTCCGTCCTTCACCGGTCAGTCCGGCGTGATCAACGGCGCCAGTGAGGTGCTCGGCGAGATCTTCGGCGATGCCGGCAGGCACGTCCGCGCCGCCGTGGGCATGGTGTCGCTGCCGCTGGACACCCCCGTCGAGGTCGAGGTCACGTTCATCCTCGCCTGAGTTCATCGCCGAGACCCCTCAGCAACGTCGAAACCCCTCCGGAATCTCGCGATTCAGGAGGGGTTTCGACGATCAGGAGGGGTCTCGACGATAGGGGAGGGCGCTACTTGACCTGGTCGGTGATGGTGCTCATCACCATCGTGTCGGCCAGCGTGGTGGTGTCGCCCACCTCACGGCCTTCGGCGACGTCGCGCAGCAGGCGGCGCATGATCTTGCCGGAGCGGGTCTTCGGCAGCTCGTTCACGATGTACACGTCGCGCGGACGGGCGATCGGGCCGATCTGCTCGCCGACCCAGGCGCGCAGCAGCTGCGCCAGGCCCTCGGGGGAGTTCTCTTCGAGGTAGCTCTGCTTGATGATCACGAACGCCACGACGGCCTGGCCGGTGGTCTCGTCGTTGGCGCCGACGACCGCCGCCTCGGCGGTGGCCTCGTGCGCCACCAGCGACGACTCGATCTCGGTGGTGGACAGGCGGTGCCCCGACACGTTCATCACGTCGTCGACTCGGCCCAGCAGCCACAGGTCGCCGTCCTCGTCGAGGCGCGCGCCGTCGCCGGCGAAGTAGTAGCCCTTGTCCTCGAACTTCTCCCAATACGTGGCCTTGAAGCGCTCCGGGTCTCCCCAGACACCGCGCAGCATCGAGGGCCACGGCTCGGTGATCACCAGCAGGCCGCCCTTGCCGTTGTCGACGACGTTGCCGTCGTCATCGGCGACGCTCACCGAGATGCCGGGCAGCGGCACCTGCGCGGAGCCGGGCTTGGCGGCGGTGATGCCGGGGAGCGGGCTGACCATGATGGCTCCGGTCTCGGTCTGCCACCAGGTGTCCACGATCGGGGCCTTGCCGCCGCCGATGACCTCGCGGTACCACATCCACGCCTCGGGGTTGATGGGCTCGCCCACCGAGCCCAGCAGGCGCAGGCTGGACAGGTCGAACTGCTGCGGGATCTGCCGGCCGGTCTTCATGAACGAGCGGATCGCGGTGGGCGCCGTGTACAGGATGGTCACGCCGTACTTCTGGATGAGCTCCCACCAGCGGCCCGGATGCGGTGCGTCGGGCGTGCCCTCGTACATCAGCTGCGTGCATCCGTTGGCGAGCGGGCCGTAGGTGACGTAGGAGTGGCCGGTGACCCAGCCGATGTCGGCCGTGCACCAGAACACGTCGGTCTCAGGGTGCAGGTCGAACACATACTTCTGCGTGTACGCGGCCTGCACCAGATATCCGCCGGTGGTGTGCAGGATGCCCTTGGGCTTTCCGGTGGTGCCGGAGGTGTACAGGATGAACAGCGGGTTCTCGGCGGGGAAGGACTGCGCCTCGTGCTCGGCGGATGCCTGCGGCACCACGTCGTGCCACCAGATGTCGCGGTCGGCATCCCAGTCCACCTCGTTGTCGCCGCGCTTGACGACCAGCACATGTTCGACGGTCTGCTGCTCGCCCTCGCCGTGACGGTCGCTGAGAGCCTGGTCGACGGCGGGCTTGAGCGCGGAGACCTTGCCCTTGCGCCATCCGCCGTCGGCGGTGATGACGAGCTTGGCGCCGGCGTCGTCGATGCGCGAGCGCAGGCTGTCGGCGCTGAAGCCGCCGAAGACGACCGAGTGGATGGCGCCCAGGCGGGCGACGGCCAGCATGGAGATGACCGCCTCGGGGATCATCGGCAGGTAGATGGCGACGCGGTCGCCGTGGCCGATGCCCAACTCCGTCAGCACGTTGGCGGTGCGCTTGACCTCGTCGGTCAGTTCGGCGTAGGTGATGCTGCGGGAATCCCCGGGCTCGCCCTCCCAGTGGATGGCGACGCGGTCGCCGTTGCCTGCCTCGACGTGGCGGTCCAGGCAGTTGTAGGCGACGTTGAGCTCGCCGTCGTCGAACCACTTCGCGAACGGCGGGTTGGTCCAGTCCAGCACCTTCGTGAACGGCTTGCTCCAGGTCAGCAGATCGCGGGCCTGCTCTCCCCAGAACGCGTCGCGGTCGGCATCCGCCTTCGCGTACATGGCCGGGTCGTCGATGGTGTGGGCTGCGAACTCCTCCGACGGCGGGAACTTCCGCGACTCTTCGAGGAGGTGGTCGATCTGGCTGCTCATGGCACTTCGCTCCTTTGCGCGGGCTGGTAGGTCGTGACGTGGCACGTCCCGGACACGGCGAATCTAGTCGGCGTCCTCGGACGAGGCCTACTGTCGAAAGTCAGTAGTGCGCGTCGTTTGCGCCGGGCTTCCAGCGTGCATACACTGACCTCAGCCGAATCTTATTCCGGCTTCAGCGCGCCCGATACCCCCGAACGCGGGTCGCGCGTGGGCGGCATCTCATTCCCCCCGTGAGGTGCCGCCCTTCGGTCTCCACAGGCCGATCCGCTGCCGTCGGGGCTCTGCTCTGCACAATCCCGAGTTCTTTCCGATTGTGCACAGGACGTGGGTTTCCGGGGTTCGCGGGTCGGTCGGCCGCTCTAGCGTCGTGGCATGCCTGATCCGTTCGTGCTCCGTCCTCGCACCGCTGTCGCAGCCTCTGCCGACGACTCCGCCGGTGCTCCCGTCGACCCCGCCTTCGGCGCGCTCGCCGAGCATGTCCGCGATTCGCGGGTGACCGACATCTTCGTCAACGGGGCCGGCGGACTGTTCGTCGATCGAGGTCAGGGCGCCGAGCGGATGCCGGAATGGCGGGCCTCCGAGCGAGAGGTGCGCGACCTGGCGGTGGCCCTGGTCGGGGCCGGTGGAAGACACCTGGATGACCAGTCGCCATGCGTGGACGTGCGGCTGAACGACGGCATCCGCGTGCACGCCGTGCTGGCGCCGATCTCGACATCCGGCACGGCGCTGTCGATCCGCGTGCCGCGCGTGCTGGGCGCCGACCTGGACGCCCTCGCGGCCACGGGCACCTTCGCCGTGGGTCAGCGGGAGTGGCTGCGGCGGCTGGTGACCGAGCGTGCGAACATCCTCATCACCGGCGGCACCGGCACGGGCAAGACCACTCTGCTCGCCGCGCTGCTGAGCGAGGTGGGGCCGGGGGAGCGGATCGTCACGATCGAGGACGTCGCGGAGCTGCGCCCCCGGCATCCGCATCACGTCTCGCTCGAGGCCCGACAGCCGAATCTGGAGGGCGCGGGCAGGATCACACTGGCCATGCTGGTGCGGGAGTCGCTGCGCATGCGCCCCGACCGGCTGGTGGTCGGCGAGTGCCGCGGCGAGGAGGTGCGGGAGCTGCTCACCGCACTCAATACCGGCCACGACGGCGGGGCGGGAACGCTGCACGCCAGCGGCCTGGAGGATGTGCCGGCTCGGCTGGAGGCGCTGGGCGCGCTGGCGGGGATGGATGCTGTGGCGCTGGCGCGGCAGGTGGTCAGCGCGTTCACGATCGTGCTGCATCTGGAGCGCGCCTCCGACGGTCGGCGGCGCATCGCCCGTGCCGGCAGATTCACGCTGGTCGGGGAGCGACTGGGGATCGAGGAGACAGAGCCGTGGTGATCTTCGCGCGGTCCCGGAAGGCGGATGCCGGATCCGCGGCGGCCGAGGCGGCTGCGGCCGTCCGCACCCTCGCCGTGCTGCTGCAGGCCGGGGCACGCCCGCTCACGGCCTGGCGGCACCTGGCCGACACCGGCGATGCGGTCGCGTCCCGAGTGACCGGCCGCTGCGATGCCGGTGCCGAGCTCGCCGGAGCCATCGACGCCGAGGGCGGCACCTGGTCGGACGTCGCCGCGGCCTGGGAGATCGCCTCGGTCGTGGGTGCGCCGCTGGCCGAGGTGCTGCGATCGCTGGCGGAGTCGCTGCAGGATGCCGCATCCGCCGCCGACGATGTGCGCATCGCGCTGGCCGAGCCCGCAGGCACGGCCCGGCTGCTGCTGTGGCTGCCGTTCGCGGGCCTCCTGCTGGGGTTCGCGCTGGGCTTCGACACCATCGGCGTGCTGGTCGGCAATCCGCTCGGGATCGCCTGCGTGGTGGCCGGACTCGTGCTGGTCGCGCTGGCCAGACTGTGGACCTCACGGCTGGTGCGGCGGGCATCCGTGCGACCGGGCACCCCCGGCATGCACGCCGAGCTGGTGGCTGTCGCACTCGCCGGCGGTGCGGGCATCCCGCGGGCACTGCGACTCGTGGAGCACAGCACCGCGCACCTGGTCGATGATCGGGCGGCGACGGATGTCGTGCTGGAGCTCTCGCGCTCGGCGGGCGTTCCCGCGGGGGCGCTGCTGCGGGCCTCGGCGGCTCAGCAGCGTCATCGGGCGCGTGTGCAGGGGCGCGTCCGGGCGGCCCGGCTGTCATCAGCGCTGCTGCTGCCGCTGGGCGCGTGCACGCTGCCGGCGTTCCTGCTGCTGGGCGTCGCCCCGCTCATGCTCAGCGTGCTGGGCTCCACGCCGTTGCCGATCTGAGGACGTGCTCCGGGCGATGGCCGTCCGGAGAGGAGAGGAAGAAGGAGAGAGATGAAGAAGAAGAGGAACGACCTGCCGGAGCTGACCAGGGCGCGCGCCGCGCGGCTGTTCGCCGACGAGTCCGGCGCGGCCACGGCCGAGTACGCCATCACCACGATGGCCGCTGTGGCCTTCGCGGGCATGCTGGTGGTGATCATGCGGTCGGACGAGGTGCGCGGCATCCTCACCGATCTCGTGCGGCGGGCGCTGACGGTGTCATGATCGGGACCGCCGGTTGCGCCGGGCGAGCGGTGCGCGAGCCGAGCGGACGGTCAGCGTGGCGCCGACGGTCGTGGCGCGCGCGGTCAGCGTGGCGCGGACTCGGCGGTGAGCGGGGATCCGTCGCCGCCGAGCTCGCGATCGCGCTGCCCGCCGTGCTGCTGGCACTGCTGCTGGGCGTCGGCGCGCTGAACGCCGCCGCCGTGCAGGTCTCGCTGCAGGATGCTGCCGCCGATGCCGCGCGCCTGCTCGGGCGTGGGGAGAGCACCGCACGGGCCGCCGGCGTGGTCGGCACCGTCGACGGCGCCGGCATGGCCTCCGCGAACGCGGGTGATCTGGTCTGCGTCACGGCGTCCGTGCGGGTGCGTGTGGGCCGGCTCATCAGCATCCCGTTGAGCGCCCGCAGCTGCGCGCTGGACGGCGGACTGTAGGAACCGCAGAAGAAGAGGAAGGAGTGCTCATGGCGGGAACGGCTCTGGCGGCCGGTGTCCTCACGGTCGCGGCCACCCTTTCGGTGGGGCTGGCGGCGGTGGGTGGTGCGGCGGTGACCGCGCAGCGCGTGGCGGGTGCGGCGGATGCCGCAGCGCTCGCCGCGGCAGACGCGGCATCGGGCGCCGTGACGAGCGACGAGGATCCGTGCGCACTGGCCGCACGGGTGGCGGCATCCGCCGGCGGGACCCTGACCGGATGCCGCATCGACGGGCTCACGGCGACCGTGCGGGTGGAATCCGCGTACGCTGGTCTGGTCGCCGCATCCCGCGCCCGCGCCGGGCAACCCGAGGGATGACAGGCGAGCCCCACGCCGCTGCAGCATTCGGAATGCAGGGTCCCCGACCCTGTGCTCGCGCCAGGACAGCGGTGTGTATGGTGTGCTTCGGAGAAAGGACGCACTCTTGGCACAAGGCAAGAAGCTCGTCATCGTCGAGTCCCCGACGAAGATGCGATCTATTCAGGGCTACCTCGGCGACGACTACGAGGTGCTCAGCTCCGTCGGCCACATCCGCGACCTGGCCGACAAGAAGGACATCCCCGCCGCCGACAAGAAGGCGTACGGGAAGTACTCGATCGACGTCGACCACGACTTCGACCCCTACTACGTCGTCTCCGACCGGAAGACGAAGACCGTCGCCGAACTCAAGCGCGCGCTGAAGACCGCAGACGAGCTCCTGCTCGCCACCGATGAGGACCGCGAGGGCGAGGCCATCGCGTGGCACCTGCTGGAGACCCTCAAGCCGAAGGTCCCCGTCAAGCGCATGGTGTTCCACGAGATCACCAAGGATGCGATCCAGGCGGCCGTCGGACGCACCCGCGACCTCGACCTGGCACTCGTCGATGCGCAGGAGACCCGGCGCATCCTCGACCGGCTGTACGGCTGGGACGTCTCGCCGGTGCTCTGGTACAAGGTCAAGTCCGGCCTGTCCGCGGGGCGCGTGCAGTCCGCCGCCACCCGCATGATCGTCGACCGCGAGCGCGAGCGCATGGCGTTCACGTCCGCCGACTACTGGGACGTCGAGGCCACCGCGACCTCGGCCGGGCAGTCGTTCGGCGTGCGCCTTGTGCGCATCGACGGCGGGCAGCTGGCCCGCGGCACCGACTTCGACGACACCGGCAAGCTCAAGAAGGCCGTCGTCGTGCTCACCGAGGCCGAGGTCATGGCGCTCGCCGCTGCCGTCGACGAAGCCGGCTCCGCCACCGTCAGCAAGGTCGAGGCCAAGCCCGGCACCCGCAGCCCCTACCCACCGTTCACCACCTCCACCATGCAGCAGGAGGCCGGTCGCAAGCTCTCGATGAGCGCCAAGCAGGCGATGAGCGTCGCCCAGCGGCTGTACGAGAAGGGGTACATCACCTATATGCGCACCGACTCGGTCGCGCTGTCGACGCAGGCCGTCCAGGCCGCGCGCAGCCAGGCCGTCGCGCTGTACGGCGATGCCGCAGTGCCGCTGAAGCCCCGCGTGTACAAGTCCAAGAGTAAGAATGCGCAGGAGGCGCACGAGGCGATCCGCCCGTCGGGTGAGCAGTTCCGCACTCCGGCATCCGTCTCCTCCCACCTCGACCGTGACGAGCAGCGGCTGTACGACCTGATCTGGAAGCGCACCGTCGCCAGTCAGATGTCGGATGCCAAGTACGAGACCACCACGGTCACGCTCGAGGCCTTGGTGGAGGGCAAGAAGCTCGAGTTCACCGCATCCGGCACCGTCTACACGTTCAAGGGGTTCCTGGAGGCCTACGAGGAGGGCCGCGACGAGAAGCGCAACGCGCAGGACGCCGCCGCGAATCAGTCCCTGCCGGCCGTCGCCGTCGGCGACGAGCTGGGGATGGCGGATGCCGAGGCCAAGGGCCACCGCACCACGCCGAAGCCCCGCTACACCGAGGCGTCGCTGGTGAAGGCGCTGGAGGAGCACGGCATCGGCCGTCCGTCCACGTTCGCGAGCATCATCGGCACCGTCATCGACCGCGGCTACGCCACCAAGCGCGGCCAGGCGCTGGTGCCGACCTGGCTGGCGTTCAGCGTGGTGCGGCTGCTCGAGGAGCACTTCGCCGAGCTGATCGACTACGACTTCACCGCCACGCTCGAGGACGACCTCGACGCCATCGCCCGCGGAGAGCAGGACCGCAACGCCTGGCTGCGCTCCTTCTACTTCGGCTCCGATGCGCATGTCGGGCTGCGGCAGGTGGTCGACAACCTGGGCGAGATCGACGCCCGCGCGCTGAACTCCACCCGCATCACTGACACCGCCACCCTGCGCTTCGGCAAGTACGGCCCGTACCTCGAGGTCACCGACCCGGCGAACCCCGAGGCCAAGCCGCGCATCGTCAACGTGCCCGAGGACCTCGCTCCCGACGAGCTGACCGCGGCCAAGGCGCAGGAGCTGGTCGACGCCCCCGTCGCCGGCGATCGCGTGCTCGGCGAGAATCCCGAGAACGGCAAGATCATCGTCGTCAAGGACGGCCGCTTCGGGCCGTACGTGCAGGAGAACGACCCGGTGTCCGAGGACGACGCGGTCGATGAGACCACCGGAGAGGTCGTTCAGGCCCCGAAGAAGAAGTCGAAGAAGGATGCTGCGCCCAAGCCGCGCACGGCCTCGCTGTTCCGTTCCATGTCGGTGGACACCATCGACCTCGAGACCGCGCTGAAGCTGCTGAGCCTTCCTCGCGTGGTCGGGAAGGACCCCGAGTCCGGGAACGAGATCACGGCGCAGAACGGCCGGTTCGGCCCGTACCTGAAGAAGGACAAGGACTCGCGCTCGCTGGAGAGCGAGTCGCAGATCTTCGACATCACCCTCGAGCAGGCCCTGGAGATCTACGCGCGGCCCAAGTACGGCGCCGGGCGCACCAGCAGCGCGCTGAAGGAGTTCGAGGCGGATCCGGTCAGCGGCAAGCCGATCCGCATCCGCGACGGGCGCTTCGGCGCGTATGTGACCGACGGCGAGACGAATGTCACCATCCCGCGCGGGCAGACGCCCGACGACGTGACCTTCGAGATCGCCGTGCAGATGCTGGCCGACAAGCGCGCCAAGGGCCCGGCACCCAAGCGGGGCCGCGCCGGCGCCAAGAAGGCTCCGGCGAAGAAGGCTCCGGCGAAGAAGCCTGCGGCCAAGAAGAAGGCCGCGCAGACCGATGGGCAGAAGGCCGCCGCGCGTTCTGAGGCGGCCAAGAAGGCCGCGGCCACGCGCAAGGCGAACGCCATCGCGAAGGCGGACGCGGCACGGGCAGCGGCCAAGGCGGGTTCGTGAGCCCGGAGCATCCCGGTCTCTGGGTCACTCTGGAGGGTGGCGACGGCTCGGGCAAGACCACGCAGGCCGCGCTGCTGTCGGAGTGGCTCGGCGCGCGGGGCCGCACGGTGCTGCACACCCGTGAACCCGGCGGCTCCGAGGTGGGCGTGCTGATCCGCAACATCGTGCTGCACCACCGCGGCGAGGTCGTGCCGCGGGCCGAGGCGCTGCTGTACGCGGCCGACCGCGCGCACCACGTCGCGACGGTCGTGCGTCCCGCTCTGGCGCGCGGCGAGGTCGTCATCCAGGATCGCTATCTGGACTCGTCGGTCGCCTACCAGGGCTCTGGACGCGTGCTGGACCCCGTCGAGATCCGCGACCTGTCGCTCTGGGCCGCCGAGGGCGCCCTGCCCGATGTGACCGTGCTGCTGGACATCGACCCGGCTGCCGCGCGCCGGCGGATGGATGCCGAGGACCGGCCCTTCGACCGTCTGGAGGCCGAGAAGGCCGACTTCCACACTCGCGTGCGCGAGGCGTACCTCGGACTGGCGGATGCTGAGCCCGAGCGCTTCCTCGTCGTGGACGCCGCGCTGGCCCCGGACGAGATCGCGGAGCGGATCCGCTCCCGCGTCGCACCGCTGCTCTGATCTGCCGCGCGGCGACGTCTGATGCCGCGGTTAGGCTGGAACGCATGACCACAGCCGTGACCGCCCCGTTCCCGTGGAGCGAGGTGTGGGGGCAGGACGCCGCGGTGCAGACGCTGCGTCAGGCGGCCTCCGACCCGGCAGCGCTCTCGCACGCCTGGCTGATCACCGGCCCGCCCGGATCCGGCCGCTCCACGCTGGCCTACGCGTTCGCGGCGGCGCTCATCGCCGAGCATCCGGACGATGAGAACACCATGCGACAGGTCATCGCGCGCACGCATCCCGACCTCACGGCGCTCCGCACCGACAAGATCATCATCACCATCAAAGAGGCGCGCGCCCTCGTGGAGCGCTCCTACTTCGCGCCGTCCGCCGGACGCTACCGCGTGATCGTCGTAGAGGACGCCGACCGCATGGTCGAGCGCACCTCCAACGTGCTCCTGAAGGCGCTCGAGGAGCCGCCTGAGCAGACCATCTGGGTGCTGTGCGCGCCCAGCGAGGCCGACCTGCTCCCCACGATCCGTTCCCGAGTGCGGGCGCTGCGGCTGCGCGAACCCGAGGTCGCCGACGTGGCGCGCCTGATCGCGCTGCGCACCGGCGTGGACGAGGCCATCGCCGAGCAGGCCGCTCGCCACGCGCAGCGGCATATCGGCATGGCCCAGCGGTTGGCCACCGACGACGGCGCTCGCCGCCGCCGTGATCAGACGCTGCGGGCCGTGCTGGGCGTGCGCGGCGTCGGCACCGCCGTCGAGGTCGCCGGGCACATCATCCAGGCCGCCACCGAAGACGCGAAGGCGCTCACCGCCGAGCGGGACGCCGCCGAGCGCGCCTCGCTGCTGCGCACGGTGGGCGTGGCAGAGGGCCAGGCCGTGCCGCATGCGCTGCGCCCGCAGATCGCCGCCCTCGAGGACGAGCAGCGCAAGCGCGCCACCCGCAGCCTGCGCGACGGCATCGACCGGGTGCTCACCGACCTGCAGTCGCTGTATCGCGACGTGGTCATGCTGCAGTTCGGCCGCGACGGCGAACTCATCAACACCGAACTGCACACCGAGCTCGCCGCACTCGCTGCGGCCTGGCCCGTCGAGCGCACCCTGATCGCCTTGGACGCCATCGCCGACACCCGCGCCACCCTCGAGCGCAACGTCTCGCCGCTGCTGGCGACCGAGAGTCTCCTGGTGACCATCTCGAGCGGAAGGACACCGTGACCGATCGCCCATGGCGCGGACTGCGCCGACTCATCACCGTGCTGGCAGGGCTCGCGGCAGCGTCTGTCGTGCTGTCCGGATGCCTGTACGCGCAGATCCCCGTCGAGAAGCCCGCTGCCACCCGCACGGCCGACACGACCGACGTGCCGGCCGACCTGGTGCCGTTCTACTCGCAGCAGCTGGACTGGTCGTCGTGCGGTGCGGGCTTCGACTGCACCACGGTCAAGGCGCCGCTGGACTGGGAGAACCCGGGCGGTGGCGACATCTCCCTGGCCGTGGTCCGCCATCGCGCCACGGGGGCTTCGCAGGGCTCGCTGCTGGTCAACCCCGGTGGTCCAGGGGGCAGCGGCTACGATTTCGTGCATGACAGCCTCGACTACGCGGTGGGGGCCGCGCTCATCAAGGACTTCGACGTCATCGGGTTCGACCCGCGCGGTGTCGGGCGCTCGACGGCCGTGAAGTGTCTCGACGCCAAGGCCATGGACGAGTTCAACTACGGTGCGATCTCCGAACCCCGCAACACCCCCGCCTGGGAGGACGCCGTCAAGGCAGAGGACAAGGTGTTCGCCGACGCCTGCGAGGCGAACAGCAACGGCATCCTGCCGTTCATCACCACGGTGAACTCCGCACGCGACATGGACCTCATCCGTGGGGTGCTGGGAGACAAGACCCTGAACTACCTCGGGTACTCCTACGGCACCTTCCTCGGCGCCACCTACGCCAAGCTGTACCCGCAGCGCGCGCAGCGCCTGGTGCTGGACGGGGCGCTGGATCCCACCGTGCCGAGCCTGCAGGTGGGCACCATCCAGGCCATCGGCTTCGAGTCGTCCTTGCGCGCCTACATGAAGAACTGCCTGGCCGACTCCGGCTGCCCGTTCAACGGCACCGTCGACGAGGCGCTCAGCGATGTCCGCGCACTGCTCGCGACCGTGTCGCGCACACCGATGAAGAACGCCGACGGACGCGTGCTCACGGTCGACAGCATGATCACCGGCATGATCGCCGCGCTGTACAGCCAGGACAGCTGGACGTATCTGACGAGAGGCTTCAAGACCGCGCTGCAGGGGGATGCCTCGGTCATGATGGCGCTGGCGGACTCGTACAACGGCCGCACAGCCGACGGCACGTACTCCGACAACACCACCGAGGCGTTCCAGGCGTACAACTGCATGGACTACCCGCTCGATGACAGCAAGGCCGCAGAGGACGCCGCAGTGAAGGTGCTCGAGGCGCAGGCGCCGACCTTCGCGCCGTACTGGCAGGGGCCCGACCTCTGCGAGGAGTGGCCCTACCCGCCCACGGGTACGCGCGAGGCCATCACCGCATCCGGGTCCGGCCCGATCGTCGTAGTGGGCACCACGAACGACCCGGCGACGCCGTACGTCTGGGCGGAGTCGCTGGCGAAGCAGCTGGAGAACGGCACGCTGATCACCCGGGTCGGCGAGGGGCACACCGGCTACAACAAGGGGAACAACTGCGTAGACGACGCCGTGGAGGCGTTCCTCACCAAGGGGACGGTCCCGAAGGACGGCCTGCGCTGCGGGTGAGGGCGCCTCGGTTTCGTGGTGACGGCATCGCCATAGTAGGATCGTTTCTTGTGCCGCAGTGCGCTGCGCACGCCACCTTAGCTCAGTGGTAGAGCATCCCACTCGTAATGGGAAGGTCGTCAGTTCGATCCTGACAGGTGGCTCCGGAAGGCCCCGGGATGCTCGCATCCCGGGGCCTTGATGTCAGGCGCGGCGCCCGATCAGATGATGCTGCGGTTCTCGGACTTGGCCTCGCGGGCCTCCTTGGTGAACGCGCGCACGATCACGGCGAGCGTGCCGGCCACGATGAGCGGCCACACCAGCACGTAGGCGGTGAGGATGAGGGTCGAGAGTTCCATCTGGGTCTCCTTCTTCGAATCAGCGAGTGGGGGTCTCGGCGTCATCCGCCACGGCCACCAGGGAGGTGCCGGACTCCGGAATCGCCTCGTGCTCGGACGCGCGATCGAAGTCGCCGGTGCGCACCTTGATGAGATCGAAATCGAAGTCGGGTTTCCTGCTGGGCAGGGTGAGCGCCACGCACACGATCGTCGACACGGCGTACGCGACCAGCGATCCCGACAGCACGGGGTACGTGTGCAGGAATCCGATCGAGAAGGGCGCAGCCGCGACGGTGGCGACGACACCGACGATCAGGGCCGTGCGTCGGCCGAAGAAGCCGAACGCCATCAGCCCCAGCACCACGCCGATGCCCACCGTGGAGAGCACATCCGAGACGATCCCGATCGGGCCGTCGAGCTCCACCCACTCGAATCGCACCGGCAGGAACGCGGCCAGTGCCACGACGACGGAGACGGAGAACGCCAGGTTGGTCACGCGGTTCCAGTAGAAGCTCGCGATCACGGGGAACACCAGCGCGCCCCACAGCGCCCCCACGAACACCAGCAGATCGAGGATGTTCAGCTGCGAGCCGGCGAAGAAGAGCCCCGCGACCATGGCGACGACCATCGTGATGCGGCCGACGAGCACCATGGTGCGCGGGTCGGCCTTCTTCTTGCCGGCGATGTTCTGCCCGTAGATGTCGGCCATCATGATCGATGAGAGCGCGGTCAGGTCGGCATCCGCTGTCGAGGACAGTGAGCCGATGATCATCACGAAGAACACGCACAGCAGCAGCGGGGACAGATAGGTCGCAGCCATCTGCGGGATGAGGTTGTTGACGTCGCCGCCCGCGGGGGTGATCCCGGCGTACAGGGCGATCACGCCCAGCATCCCGATCCCGATGATCGTGGCGCCGTATCCGAAGGTCGCGGTGATGAACGTCTTCTTGATGAGATCCTCGCGCACGGCGAACAGTCGCTGCGCGATGGTCTGGTTCCCGATCGCGTAGGCGAGCACGGCGGCGATGTACGGTGCGCCCTGGTTGAAGAACGCGTCGGAGGAGAAGAAGTCGGCCTGCTGCGGGGTGACGTGCTGCGCGCCGGTCTCGAACAGGCCGGGTCCGCCCGCGGCGAAGAACACCACGGGGATGATCACGATCACCGCTCCCAGCATGGCCACCACCTGGGCGAAGTCGGTGAGCACCGATGCGCGGAATCCCGACCACAGCGTGTACAGCAGCACGCCGGCGCCGATCGCGAGGATGCCCTGACTGAACGTGAACGGCGAGAGCATCGAGATCAGCGCGCCGCCGGCGATGAGGTTGGACGTCAGGCTGATCAGGCTGCCGAGCACGTTGGACCCGGCCAGCATGAGCTGGCTGGAGCGGCCGTGTCGGGCGAACATCACCTCGGCGATGGTGTGCGCCCGCGGCGCCACCTGGCGGATGCGCCTGCCGAAGGGATAGATGAGCAGGATCATCAGCGCTCCCCACAGTCCGTAGTGGATGGGGCCGGAGATGCCGTAGGTGTAGCCGGAGGTGGCTGAGGCGTACATCGATGCCGCCCAGATCCAGGTGGCGGTCATGGATGCGGCGGAGATGCCGAATCCGATCCTGCCGCCGCCGGTCATGTAGCCGTCGGCATTCTCGGTGCGCTTGCGGATGCGCAGCGACATGTACAGGCTGCCGCCGAAGAACAGCAGCATGAGCAGGACCACGACGGGTCCAGCGAGGGTGTACAGATTTTCCATGTGTCTCTCTCTTCTCGTCGGCGCGGCGGGCGCCGGTCATCGGGGGAGCGAGAGAGTGCTAGCGGGTGGGGAGCGTGGCCTTGAGCGGGCCGGAGCGGAAGAGGGTGTCGGAGGTGGGAGTCACGGTGCGTCTGTTCACGCAGGCCGGCATTCGGTGCCTTTCGTCAGCGGGCACGCGTGCAGTCACCGATCCTCGCCGCGGGATGGCGCGCGCGTGCGCGGACGACGCGGAGTCGTCCGTGCGAGCCGGAGGGGACCTGCACTGCTCACGGCCAGGCGCAGTCGTGGCGCGCCGACGGGCGGAGTCCGAGACTCCTGCGGGCGCTCGCTCTCAGCAGCAGCGCGGCGAGCGCATCCGGCCCGCCTTTCAAAAGTAACATCTGATCGGGACTTGTCAAACGCACGAGAACAGCGGATGCCGTGGCGGCGGCATCCGCGTACGCTCGGGGGATGAGCAGAGCACTCCTCATCGTCGACGTGCAGAACGACTTCACCGAGGGCGGCGCACTTGCCGTCACGGGAGGGGACGCCGTGGCTTCCGGCGTCAGCGCATTCCTCGCGGAGCATGCGGGGGACTACGCCGCCATCATCGCCTCCCGCGACTGGCACGACGCCGACGGCGACAACGGCGGGCACTTCTCCTCGGATCCCGACTACGTCGACACCTGGCCGGTGCACTGCGTGGCAGGCACCGACGGCGCGGCCTACGATCCGCTGCTGGTGACGGATGCCGTCACCCACCACGTGCGCAAGGGGCAGGGCGTTCCCGCCTACTCGATGTTCGAGGGCAACACGGAGCAGGGCGAGACCGTCGGCGACGTCCTCGCCGCGCACGGCGTGACGGATGCCGACGTCGTGGGGATCGCCACCGATCACTGCGTGCGGGCCTCGGCGCTGGATGCCGTCGCACACGGCGTGCACGTGCGGATCCTGACCGACCTGGTCGCTGGCGTCGGCGAGGAGTCCAGTCAGGCGGCATTGGCAGAGCTCGCGCACGCCGGTGCGGAGCTGGCGCTTTCGAGCGAGGCATGAGCGTCCGCTGCGCACTGCTGCTGCGAGCCGTGAACGTCAGCGGGCGCAACCGCGTGCCCATGGCCGAGCTGCGCGATCTGCTGGCCGCACGCACGGATCTGGAGGACATCAGCACCTACATCGCCAGCGGCAACGTGATCTGCAGCGTGGGCGGTGAACTCGACGAGGCCCGCGCACAGGTGCGCGGCCTGATCCACGAGGACTTCGCGGTGGACACCCCGGTGATCGCCCGCACGCACGAGGAGCTCGTCGCCGCTCTCGCGGAGAATCCGTTACAGGATGCCGTGGCCGACAAGATGCTGCACGTGATGTTCCTGGAGTCCGAGCCGTCCGTCGGCGCCGAGCGCGTGTTGCGCGAGCGGCTGCAGCCGGGGGAGCACATCGCGGTGCGCGGGCGCGACCTGTGGATCGACTACGGCACGGGCGGGGTGGCCGGCACCACGCTCACCAGGCCCGTACTGGATCGCGCCCTCGGCGTGGCGGGCACCGCCCGCAACCTGCTGACCCTGCGCAAGCTCGCAGAGCTCACCGCCTGACAGCCCTCCCGTACGCTGGGTGCGTGCCCGACCGCTCGTACCCCGCCACGATCGCGGCGGCCGTGGATCACGAACTGGTGATCCGCAAGTCGCGCTTCCTCGCACACGTCGCCCCGGTGGCCTCGCCCGAGCAGGCCGACGAGGTCATCGCTGCGGTGAAGAAGCAGCACTGGGATGCCCGGCACAACTGCAGCGCGCAGGTCACCGGCGTCCTCGGAGACCGTGCGCGCTCGTCCGATGACGGTGAGCCGTCCGGCACTGCCGGCACCCCCATGCTCGAGGTGCTGCGCCGCCGGGAGCTCACCGACGTCGTCGCGGTCGTCACCAGGTACTTCGGGGGCATCAAGCTGGGCGCCGGGGGACTCGTGCGCGCGTACTCGTCGGCCGTCGCCGAGGCGCTGGATGCGGCATCCCTCGTCGACCGGCGGATGCTGGCGCAGATCACCCTGGCCGTGCCGCACTCCGACGCCGGACGCTTCGACAACCTGCTGCGGGACTGGGCTGCACGCCACCACGCGGTGCTGGGCGAGACGCGATACGCGCAGCAGGCGGTGTTCGAGGTGTGGAGCCCGCAGGACGCCGTCGAGGCACTGGGCGCGGAGGTGGCATCCGCGTCGGGTGGTGCTGTCGCAGCATCCGCCACCGGCACCACCCGCGTGGTGGATGTGCCACGCTGATCTCGGAGAGGAATCACATGGATCTCGGACTTCAGGGAAGGCGTGCCATCGTCACGGCATCCAGCGCCGGACTCGGCTATGCCTGCGCTGCGCAGCTGGCGGCGGCGGGGGCGTCCGTGGTCATCAACGGCCGCGACGAGCGGGCACTGGCGGAGGCCGCGGAGCGCCTGCGCCGTGAGACCGACGCCGACGTGCAGGCGGTCGCGGGAGACGTCGCCGAACCGGCCGTGCAGCAGGCGCTGGTCGCCGCGGCGGGTGAGGTCGACATCCTCGTGAACAACAACGGGGGTCCGCCGTTCCGCGACTTCCGCGAGGTGGATCGGGAGGCGCTGCTGAAGGGCGTCACGGCCAACATGGCCACGCCCATCGAGCTGATCCAGCGCGTGATCGACGGGATGATCGAGCGCAGGTTCGGCCGCATCGTGAACATCACGTCGTTCTCGGTGAAGATGCCCATCGCGGGGCTGGATCTCTCCAGCGGCGCCCGCGCGGGACTGACGGGATTCCTCGCCGGCGTCGCCCGGGACGTGGCGCACGCCAACGTCACGATCAACTTCATGATGCCCGGTTACTTCGCCACGGATCGTCTGCGCTCACTGCACGCGCGCGAGGCGGAGGGCCGGGGCGTGCCGGAGGAGACCGTCGCGATCGAGGGGGCATCGCGCATCCCCGCCGGCAGGTTCGGAGATCCCGACGAGTTCGGTGCCGCCTGCGCGTTCCTGTGTTCGCAGCACGCCGGCTACATCACCGGGCAGAGTCTGCTCATCGATGGCGGCGCGTACCCCGGCATCCTGTGATCTCCTGACTCTGCGGCATCGGCGGCATGCCGCCGATCGGGCGGAAGTCCACACGTCGGGTGCCGCAGTCCGCGCAGCGCACGTAGACGATCACGCCATCGGAGGTGCGATGCGCGGACTCGGTGATCCAGGCGTGCTCATGCACGAGCGGGAGCGGGCGGATGCTGATCGGCAGGGTGTCCGGTGCGGTCATGCCTCTCTGCATCTCACCGAGCGCGGCATGCACCGCCTGGCCCGCTGCGCGGCCGAGCCCTGCCGCAGCGTGTTCGCCGACGTCACCCGCAACGGGCGTCAGCGGTACTGCTCGGTGCGCTGCGCCAATCGCGACGCCGTGCGCCGGTATCGCGCCCGTACAGCCTGACCTCCGACGGGGCCGTGGTGCGGGTACGGCGTCGTCAGGCGCGCAGCGCGGCCAGCACGGCATCCGACAGCGGCGGCCACGCCTCGATCGCCCAGGGGCCGAAATCGCGGTCGGTCAGGGCGATGCAGGCGACGCCTGCCTGCGGGTCCACCCACAGGAACGTGCCGCTCTGCCCGAAGTGCCCGAACGTCGCGGGCGAGTTGGCAGTCGAGGTCCAGTGCGGCGACTTGTGGTCGCGCAGCTCGAAGCCCAGCCCCCAGTCGTTCGGGCGCTGGATGCCGTAGCCCGGCAGCACGCCGTAGATTCCGGGGAACGCGACGACGGTCGCTTCGGCGAGGGTCTGCGGAGCGATCAGGGTCGGATGCTGCAGCTCGGCCGCGAAGCGCGACAGATCCGCCACGGTGGACACGCCCGCCGCTGCCGCGGAGCCCTGCAGCGCCGAGGAGGCCATGCCCAGCGGCTGGAAGACGGCCTCATCGAGGTACTCCGCGAACGGGATCCCGGAGTGCTCGGCCACGGCGTCGGCCAGCACCTCGAACCCGCGGTTGGAGTAGATGCGCCGGGTGCCAGGAGCCGCGCGCACGGTGTCGTCGCTCGCGTCCAACCCGGAGGCGTGCGAGAGCAGATGGCGCACAGTGGAGCCCTCCGGACCTGCCGGGGTGTCCAGGTCGAAGACGCCCTCCTCTACGGCGACCAGGGTCGCGTAGGCGGTGAGAGGCTTGGTGACCGACGCCAGCCAGTACGGGCGGGTGATGTCGCCGCGGGATGCCAGCGCCCTGCCGTCGGCCGAGACGACCGCCGCGGCCGCGTTGTCCACGGGCCAGCCGTCGATGGCGGTGAGCGCGTCGTCCAGGGTCGTCATGATTCCTCCGCAGTGTCGAGCCGCTGGCATCCTCCCACACCGGAGGTGGGCAGTGTCCGACAGCGCGGACTCTGACATGATCGGCGCATGACCACGAGCATCCCGCGCGCATCCGCGATCCTCGCGGGCCTCGCCCTGATCCTCCTCCCGCTTGTCGCGGTGGCGGTCAAGACCATCGCGTATCCCGGCTGGATGCTGGTGGTGATGATCTACTACAGTCCGATCCTCCTGATCGGCTACGCGACCCAGATCGTCGTCGCCGCGAACGGACTGCTGCGGGAGCGCGGGGTGCTGCGGACGGGGTCGGCGGGTCGGCGCCCGGTCATCGCCGCCTGGCTGACGTCTGTCGCCGTCGTGGCCACGGCGTTCTTCCTCGTCGACGGCGGAGACGACGGGCGGTACGGGTCGGTGTTCACCGAGCTGATGGGCACGAGCTCCACCGCGGCCGGTGAGTCGGCGTCGATGGCGGTGCTCACGCCGCTCGCCCTGCTGTGGGTCGGCGGCTGGCTGTGGCTGGTGACCGAGTGGATCGTGCAGCTGGTGCTCGCGCGCAGGGTGCGGGAGCGCTTCCGGTTGAATTCGGAGCGTGGTTTAGACTTCTGACAGGTGCCGCACCGCTTCAGCTGCGGTGCCGGCCCCCGTAGCTCAGAGGCAGAGCAACCGGCTTTTAACCGGTGGGTCGGGATGTCGGAATTCCCCGGGGGCACATCATCGGGCTCCATGTCGTTGCCTCCTGTCGACGGCGCTGAAAGCACGATACGCCCGGTCACCGACATCCGCTCTGCGCATACGCACGCCGATGCCAGCAGGGCTCGCGTACCCTGGATCGAGTGCCAGAGCAGTTCAGACGCCCCGTCCGGCGGCCCACCGCAGCCTTCGACAACCTCGTCGGAGCAGCTGATCCCGCCGAGCGCTCACGGGTGGCGCATGCCACGGCATCCGCTCTGCTGGAGCGCGCCCGCCGTGACGAATCCGGCGAGGTGACCGAGCGGCTGGTCGCGTTCACCGCCGAGCACGGCATCGACGAGATCGCCGAGCTGTGGTCGCAGGCGCCCGCGCGCTCGCTGCCGGGTGCGCTGTGGCGGCTGTACCTGCTGCAGATCGCCATCCGCAGCGACGCCGCGATGACGGCGCTGCTGTACGAGCGCGGCCGCGTCGAACTGCGGTCGGCGGATGCCGTGATCGCCGGCGCTCCGACCCCCGCCAGCCCCGAGGAGCTGGCGGCACTGGTCGACACCATCCTGCGCGGGGTGTTCCACGGCGACTTCTCCGTCGCGCTCGACCGCGCGGCCGCCTACTGCCGCGTGCAGGCCTCGGGCGCCACGCACACCGCCGACGACTACGAGCCCACCGAACCCGACCGGGCCAGCGAACTCACCCGCCGTGCGCTGCGACTGGACGGCTACGCCGACGATCTGTCGGCATCCGCATCGTCCTGGCGGCGCGGCACGCTGAACTGAGTCCGATCTCGGCAGCAGAATCCGGACAGAGAAAGACCGGGCCGCAAGAACGCCTCTCGGCGGAAGGCCGCTCGAAGCGGCAGAAGTTGGAGCCCGGGGTTATGCGGCCCGGCCGATCAAGTGTAACAAGGCTCGCGCGACAGTATTCCCTCCCGTCCTAAGCTGTGGACATGGCCCAGCGCTTCGCCCTGATGATCGTGCCCGCCGATGTCTCCGATCCTCGCGAGGACTACTCCGGAACCTTCACCGAGGTGGACGTGCAGGCCCCCGCACTGAGCGTGGGCGAATTCAGCTCGCAGCGCGGTGACGGGGTCTTCGAGTCGATCGGCGTGGCCGACGGGCACCCCAACGAGGTCGAGGCGCACGTGCAGCGTCTGGCGCACTCCGCGCAGTTGTGTGACCTCCCCGAGCCGAACCTCGTGCAGTGGCGGCAGGCCGTCGCTGCGGCCGCCGCGCGCATCCCCGAGGGGGAGGGCGTGGTCAAGCTCATCCTCAGCCGCGGCGTGGAGCACGGACCGGCGCCCACGGCCTGGGCGATGGCATCGCCCGCCCCCGACCACAGCGCCGTGCGGCGCAGCGGCGTACGCGTGGTCACCCTCGACCGCGGCTACGACCTGGGAGCCTCCGAGCGGGCGCCCTGGCTGCTGCTGGGTGCGAAGACCCTGTCCTACGCCGTCAACATGGCGGCTCTGCGCGAGGCGCACCGCCGCGGGGCCGACGACGCCGTGTTCGTCACGCGCGACGGCTTCGTGCTGGAGGCACCGACGGCATCGCTCATCATCCGGCGGGGTGACGAGTTCCTCACACCCGCGCCCTCCGGCGGAATCCTGCACGGCACCACCCAGCTGAGCGTCTTCGAGCACCTGGAATCGCGCGGTCTGCGCACCGGATACGCCACGCTCACGTCATCCGATCTGGCGACGGCGGATGCCGCCTGGTTGGTCTCCAGCGTGCGCCTGGCCGTGGCGATCACCGCCGTGGACGGCGCACCGCTGGCATCCGATCCTGCTCTGACCGACGAACTGAACGCCTTCCTGCTCTCGCCGCGCTGACGTCGAGGATGGGCAGTCCTGCCCATGTCCGCGGCACGGGTCGCTCCTGCGCGCCGCTTAGGATTCTCCTATGAGCACTCTCTGGAAACGCGCACTCGCGACCACGACCATCGCTCTTGTCGCAGGCTTCGGCATGACCGCCTGCAGCACGGGGGACAACGGCAGCACCACGACGAAGAGCACTCAGAGTCAGACTGAGCAGGCGCCCAAGGCGTCGGGTGTCATGACCGCGGATGACTTCACCCAGCGCATGAACGACGCCCAGTACAAGGCGGGTTCGGCGCACTTCACGCAGTCCACCGAGGTCTCCGGGCAGAAGCTCGAGACCAGCGGCGACATGGTCCTGAACAAGGACGCCGCCAAGATGCGGATGTCGATGAGCATGCCCAGAGGCATGGAGATCCGCATCGTCGACGGCGAGGTCTACATGAACCTCGGCCAGCTGACCGAGAACAAGTTCTTCAAGGCGCCCAAGGACGGCAGCAACCCGATCTTCGCACAGCTGGACCAGTCGCTCTCCCAGGCCGACCTCGGCAAGCAGCTCGAGGTGTTCAAGGCCGCGCTGAAGGACTTCAAGGCCGACGAGGGCGCCGACACCATCGACGGCGTCAAGACCACGAAGTACACGCTGACCCTCGACACGAAGAAGATGCTGGCATCCTCCGCCACCGAGGTCCCCGCCGAGGCGCTCAAGCAGCTCGGCGACACCGTGACCTACGAGCTGTACGCGGGGCCGGACGACCTCCCGCGCCGCATGGTCATGAACATGGCCGGCACGGCGATGACCATGGACTTCAGCCAGTGGGGCTCGGCGGCCGAGGTGACCGCCCCCTCCGCCGACCAGATCACGGACAAGGCCCCCGCCGGCCTCTGACCCGTTCTGGCACCTGGGCCCCCGGACGACTCGGTCGTCACGGGGGCCTCGTGCTGCCCGGGCGTGACGGATCACAGACGAGCACTGGCTCGGTGCGGCGTGTCGTGCCGGGACACGCCGGTCGTGCCGGTGGGCATCAGTGATACGTGACGCGTGCGGATGCCCGGGGCCGGGGGTGTCGGGGCGCAAGAGGGGGCGCGCTCACGCCCGGTGCGCGCCGGCGGCGACCCTCGCGAGGATCGCCGCCTCGACGACCTCCCAGTGATGGATGATCATCGCGTAGTCGAAGCGCAGCGTCTCGTACCCGAGGGCTGCGGCGCGGGCATCCCGCTGCAGATCCTTGTGGCGCGGCGACGGCCCGTCCGGACCCGCCACGCGGTCGTCATGGTTCTGCATGCCGTCCGCCTCGACGATCAGCCAGTCGCCGATGACGAAGTCCACCTCGCCGACGCCGTCGATGAGCACCTGCGTGCGCACCTCTATGCCGAGTCGGTGCAGGCGCAGCCTGATCAAGGACTCCAGTCCGCTGTCCGCGTCGGAACGGGCGAAGCCCAGCAGCCAGCGCAGCTCGCCCGGCAGCCGCTGTTCCAGCCAGCGCAGATCAGCGAGCGTCACCATCGACTGCCGCAGCCCCGACTCCAGCGCGGCGAAGAACGTCTCCTCTCCGGCGCACACAGCGATCTGCAGCAGGATATTGCGCAGTGGTGGCAGCGCGCCGATCTCGGCAGTCCCCTCATCCCAGTGCGGCACCGCAGGGCAGTCCGGATCTCCGCAGGTGCGCGGGTTGCCGGCGTGCCCGTGCCAGATGTGCGGGCCGTCCACGTCGTCCAGCATCCACAGTCCCCGCATCCGTCCCGCCTCGGTGCATGCGACGGCACCGCCGTGGCGGGCCGCATGAAGGGTGACGGCGTCGGCATCCGACGTCGCGTACACGCCGCGGCGCACCTGCACGACCTCCCCGGCTGCGAGTGCGCGGGCGATCTCCCGTGCCGTCACGCCTCGCGCGCGCAGTGCTGACGTGCGGGCGATGCGCCCCGCAGCGATGAGCGCGGATGCGGCCGTGCGGAATGTCATGCCTCGAGCATGCGGGCCCTGGGTGACGTCGACAGGCCAGAATCCTGGCATCCGTGGACAACTTCGTCAGACCTGCCAATGTGGACAGAAGTGCGGCGTGACGGATCACTGACGAGCACCGGCACCGTGCGGCGTGTCGCGGGTCGACACGCCGTGGTGCGCAGGCGGCATCAGTGATTCGTCACGGGCACCGGATGCCGGGTCGGATCACTGGCACCGGATGCCGGGAACGGATCCCGGGACGGATGCCGGGAACGGGGTGCCGGGGACGCGCACCGGATGCTGTACTCACCCGAAGCGGCCGGAGACGTAGTCCTCGGTGGCCTGCACGGACGGGCTGGTGAAGATGGTCGCGGTGTCGTCGAACTCGATGAGCTTGCCGGGCTTGCCGGTTCCGGCGATGTTGAAGAACGCCGTCTTGTCCGAGACGCGCGATGCCTGCTGCATGTTGTGCGTGACGATGACGACCGTGTAGTCGTTCTTCAGTTCCTGGATCAGCTCCTCGATCGCGAACGTCGAGATCGGATCCAGTGCCGAGCACGGCTCGTCCATCAGGATCACATCGGGGGAGACGGCGATCGCGCGGGCGATGCACAGGCGCTGCTGCTGGCCGCCGGACAGGCCGGAGCCGGGCTTGTCGAGGCGGTCCTTGACCTCGTTCCACAGGTTCGCGCCGATCAGCGAGCGCTCCACCAGGGCGTCCTCGTCCGACCGCGACATGCGCTTGTTGTTGAGCTTCACGCCCGCCAGCACGTTCTCCTTGATGGACATGGTCGGGAACGGGTTGGGGCGCTGGAACACCATGCCCACCTGCCGGCGCACCAGCACCGGGTCCACCCCGGTGGCGTACAGGTCGTTGCCGTCCAGCAGCACCTCGCCCTCCACGCGCGCGCCGGGGATGACCTCGTGCATGCGGTTCAGCGTGCGCAGGAAGGTGGATTTGCCGCATCCCGACGGGCCGATGAAGGCCGTCACGCTGCGGGGCTGGATGTCGAGGGAGACGCCCTCGACGGCGAGGAAGTCGCCGTAGTAGACGTTGAGGTCGTTGACTTCGATGCTCTTGGACACGATGTTCCTTCGGGTGATGCTCAGCGGCTCTTGGCCGGGGAGAAGCGGGCTGCGACGAATCGCGCGAGGAGATTGAGGACCATGACGATCAGGATGAGGACGAGCGCGGCGGCCCAGGCGCGGTTGACGTACGCCTCGGCGGGGATGCCCTGGTTCATGTACTGCGTGTACACGAAGACCGGCAGGGACATCATCCGCCCGTCGGTCAGGCTGTAGTTCATGGATGCCGTGAATCCGGCGGTGACCAGCAGCGGTGCGGTCTCGCCGATCACGCGTGCGATGGCCAGCGTCACGCCGGTCACGATACCCGCCATGGAGGTCGGGAGCACCACCTTCAGGATGGTCAGCCACTTCGGCACGCCCAGCGCGTACGAGGCCTCGCGCAGCTCGTTGGGCACCAGCCGCAGCATCTCCTCGCTGGAGCGCACGACCACGGGGATCATCAGCACGGCCAGCGACAGGGCGCCCATCAGTCCCATTCGCACGCCCGGGCCGACCAGCAGCGCGAACAGGGCGTAGATGAACAGTCCGGCGACGATGGACGGGATGCCGGTCATCACGTCCACCAGGAAAGTGATGCCCTGGGCCAGCTTCCCCCGGCCGTACTCGACGAGGTAGATCGAGGTCAGCAGGCCGATCGGGATGCTGATCACGGCGGCGGCCAGCGTGATCAGCACGGTGCCCATGATGGCGTGCAGTGCACCGCCGCCCTCGCCGACCACGTTGCGCATGGAGCTGGAGAAGAACTCGGCGTTCAGGCCGGCGATGCCGTTCTGCAGGGCCGTCCAGGCCACTGAGATCAGCGGGACCATGGCGATGCCGAAGGCGATCGTCACCAGGGCCGTCACGACGCGGTCGGTGGCCTTGCGGCGTCCCTCGACGACGGTCGAGATCACGCCGATCAGCACGAGGAAGAGCAGGACGCCGGTGATGACGGCACCCGTGACGTCGAACCCGCCTCCGCCGGCTGCGATCACGCCGAACACGGCGGACGACGCGGCGACAGAGGCGCCCAGCAGCGCCCACGGGAACCAGCGGGGCAGGTGGCCGCTGGTGATGTTGACGGCGGCAGGTGCCTGTCGCGTCGGAGCGGGAGCGTTCTCGATGATGGTCATGTCAGTTGGCTCCCGAGAATTCCTTGCGCCGGCTGACGATCCAGCGGGCGAGCGCGTTCACGGCGAATGTGACGACGAAGAGGATGAGGCCGGTGGCGATGAGCACGTTGATGTTCAGCCCGTACGCCTCGGGGAAGGTCTGCGCGATGTTCGCGGGGATCGTGTTCGGGTTCTGCGCGGTCAGCAGGCGCCAGGTCACGCCGCCGGAGGCGGAGAGCACCATGGCCACTGCCATGGTCTCGCCGAGCGCGCGTCCCAAGCCCAGCATTGCGGCGGAGACGATGCCGCCGCGGGCGAAGGGCAGGACGGCCATGCGGATCATCTCCCAGCGCGTGGCGCCGAGGGCGAGGGCGGCCTCCTCGTGCAGCGGCGGGGTCTGCAGGAAGATCTCGCGGCAGATGGCGGTGATGATCGGCAGCACCATCACGGCCAGCACGATCGCGGCGGTGAGGATGTTGCGGCCGGACGGGTTCCCGTCGAACAGCGGGATCCAGTTCAGGTGCTGGGTCATCCAGGTGTAGACCGGCAGGGCGGCCGGCGCCAGCACGGCGATGCCCCAGATGCCGAACACCACCGAGGGGACGGCGGCCAGCAGGTCGACGATGTAGCCGAGGCCCTGGGCGAGCCTGCGCGGTGAGTAGTGCGAGATGAACAGCGCCACGGCGATGGACAGCGGGATCGCGATCAGCAGCGCGATCGCGGCGGCCCACACGGTGCCGAAGGCCAGCGGCCCGACGTACGCCCAGAAGCCGGTCTCGAGGATCGACGCGTCCTGACCGGTCGCCGTGATGCCGGGGATGGACTGGACGATGAGGAAGACGGCGACGGCAGCGAGCGTCACCAGGATCATCGTGCCCGCGGAGAGCGCGGCCCCGGAGAACCAGCGATCGCCCGGACGCTGCTTCGCAGCTGCCGGCGCGGCGGCGGTGGTGGTCATCTGGCGGTGTCCTCGCTCTTCTGGATGGTGATGCCGTGCGGGTGGTGTGCGACGAGCGGACGGCGGGTCGACGGCGCAATCGCACCGTCGACCCGCCGGGAGGTCACTTCGTGACGATCAGGTCGATCGCGGCCTGAGCCTTGGTGCGGATGCTGTCCGAGATCGGCGCGCTGCCCGCGGCCTCGGCGGCGGCCTTCTGGCCCTCGGGGCTGATGGCCTCGTTGAAGAAGCCCTTCACGAGCGCCGCCTGCGCCGGGTCGGCGTAGGTCTCGCAGCCGATCAGGTAGCTGACCAGGACGACCGGGTACACGCCGTCCTTCGTGCTGGTGCGGTCGAGCGCGACGGCCAGGTCGCCCTTGCCGTCTCGCGTCTCCAGCGGCGAGTGCTCCACGATGGCCGCGGCGGCCTCGGGGGAGTACGGCACGAACTTGTCGCCGACCTTCACCGAGACGGTGCCGAGCTTCCCCGCGCGCGATGCGTCGGCGTAGCCGATGGTGCCCTTGCCGCCCTCGACGGCCTGGACGACGCCGGAGGTGCCCTGTGCGGCCTCACCGGACTGGACAGGCCACTCCTCCACGGAGCCGTGCGTCCACACCGAGCCTGCCGCAGCGGACAGGTAGTCGGTGAAGTTGCCGGTGGTGCCGGACTTGTCGGCGCGGTGCACCGGGTTGATCGCCAGGTCGGGGAGCTTCACGCCCTCATTGGTCGCGGCGATCTTCGCGTCGTTCCAGTTCGTGATGGTGCCGGCGAAGATGCCCGCCAGGGTGTCGGCGTCCAGGTTCAGCTTGTCGACGCCGTCGAGGTTGAAGATGATCGCGATCGGCGAGATGTAGGCGGGGATCTCGATGATGGGGGAGTCGGCGGCGCAGGTCTTGAAGGTCATCGAGCTGAGCTCGTCGGTCTTGAACGCGCGGTCGGAGCCGGCGAAGGCGAAGCCGCCGGCGGCGAAGGACTCGCGGCCGGCGCCGGAGCCCTGCGGGTCGTAGTCGACGGTCACGCCGGAGTTGGCGCCCTGGAAGGCCTTGGTCCAGGCGGCGATCGCGACCTCCTGAGAGGTGGCGCCTCCGCCGATGAGGTTGCCGCTCAGCTCGGGGCCGGCGGACGGCTGGTCGGAGCCCGCGGGGGAGCTGGTCTCGTTCGCGGCGCAGCCCGCGAGAGCGATGGCGGAGATGACGCCGATGGCGCCGATACGAGCGATGCGGGAGATCTTCACTGTGGATCCGTTCGATCGAGGGTCTGTGTCTTGCCCGGTGCAGGGCACACAGTGACGCTAAGAGTCGCGGTTAACGGGACTCTCGCTCTCAGGTGAACGGAAGGTGAACAGGTCGCGACCGTCGACGCCTCAGACCTTGGGCGTGTGCGTCTCGATCGAGATGATCCCGGATCCGGGATTGGTGGCCGACAGGTGCACCACCGAGAAGCCGGCGACCTCCAGGCTGCTGGCGCTGTCGACATAGGAGCCGTGCATGGTGCCGGTGGCCAGCGCCAGCTCGGAGAGGATGCCGGGCAGCACGGGGCCGTGGCTGCACAGCACGGCGGGCTTGCGTGCGCGCACGCGGTGGCCCACGACCGCGCGGATGTCGCCGGTGCCGTCCTCCCAGGCGTCCTGGCTGATCTTCGCGGTGACCTTGGCCGGATGCCTGAGCTTGCGCTCCAGCGGAGCCACGGTCTGCAGACAGCGCACGGCGTCGCTGGAGACGATGCGCTTCACCCCGAACGCGCGCAGCGGCGCGACGATGGCGGATGCCTGGCGGTGGCCGCGATCGGTGAGCGGGCGGGTGGCATCCGAGCCCTCCCAGTCCGAGCGGCCGACGGCCTTGCCGTGCCGCAGCGCGATCAGCGGGAAGGTGCGCAGCACGCCGTCCTCGACCAGGCGGGCGAAGTTGTCGAGGATCTCCACGTCGACGGGGTAACTCAGGTGAGAGCGGGCCTTCTTCAGGCTCACCCATTCGACGCCGGAGATCTCGCCGTTGGGCACGAAGCTGGATGCCCGGATGGCGGCATCCGTCGCCTCCGCCGCCCAGTAGTGCACGACCTTCTGCCGCTTGGGACGCATCCAGTACCTGCTCACGCCCACCGGCACGCCCAGGTGCACCTTGATGCCGGTCTCCTCGTGCACCTCGCGCACGGCGGTCTGCGCGAGCATCTCGCCGGGGTCGACCTTGCCCTTGGGCAGGGTGACGTCGCGGTACTTGGTGCGGTGGATCAGCAGGATGCGCAGCTTGTCCTCGACGATGCGCCACACCACGGCGCCGGCTGCGAAGACCGCAGTGTCGCTCATCGGACCGTGCGCTTGCGTCGGCGGCTCTGCACGGCTGTCATCGTGCGGTCCTGCAGGTCGATGAGCGGCTCGCCGTCGGCATCCGCATTCCGCTCCCAGACGCCGTTCCCGGTGAGGTGCCACGAGTTCGTGCCCGGATCCATGGCCAGGTCGAACAGCGCATGCAGCTCCTCGATGTGGTCCGGCGACGAGAGCCGCACCAGCGCCTCGACGCGACGGTCCAGGTTGCGATGCATCATGTCGGCGCTGCCGATGTACACGATCGGGTCGCCGTCGTTGTCGAAGGCGAAGATGCGGGAGTGCTCCAGGTAGCGGCCCAGGATGCTGCGCACCGTGATGTTGTCGCTGACGCCGGGCAGGTCGCCGCGCAGGCTGCAGATGCCGCGCACCCACACCTCCACCTTCACGCCCGCCATGCTCGCGCGGTACAGCGCATCGATGATCTGCTCGTCGACCATCGAGTTGACCTTGATGCGCACCCGGGCGGGCCTGCCCTCCACGGCGTTGCGGCGCTCCTGCTCGATGAGCCGCAGCAGCCCCTTGCGCAGGTACCTGGGCGCCACCAGCAGGCGCTTGAACTTCTTCTCGATGGCGTAGCCGCTGAGCTCGTTGAACAGGCGGGTGAGATCCCTGCCCACCTGCGGGTCGGCGGTGAACAGACCGAAGTCCTCGTAGATGCGGCTGGTCTTCGGGTTGTAGTTGCCGGTGCCCACGTGCGAGTAGCTGCGCAGCACGCCGTCCTCCTCGCGGATGACCAGCGCCAGCTTGCAGTGCGTCTTCAGCCCGACCAGGCCGTACACCACGTGCACGCCGGCCTTCTCGAGCTTGCGCGCCCACACGATGTTGTTCGCCTCGTCGAACCGCGCCTTCACCTCCACGAGCGCCAGCACCTGCTTGCCCGCCTCGGCGGCGTCGATGAGGGCCTGCACGATGGGGCTGTCGCCCGAGGTGCGGTAGAGCGTGAGCTTGATGGCCAGCACGTGCGGGTCGCGGGCGGCCTGATCCAGGAACGCCTGCACGCTGGTCGCGAACGACTCATAGGGGTGGTGCACCAGCACGTCCGCGCGGCCGATCGACTTGAACACGTCGGCGCGCTCGTTGCTGTCGCCGGGCTGGAACGCCACCGCGGTGGTGGGCAGGTGCGGCGGGTAGCGCAGGTCGGGCCGGTCGACGCGGGCCAGGTCGAACAGCCCGCGCAGGTCCAGGGGGCCGGGGAGCCGGTAGACCTCCTGGTCGGTGATGTCGAGCTCCTTGATCAGCAGCTCGAGCGTCACGTCGTCCATGTCGTCGGTGATCTCCAGCCGGATCGGCGGGCCGAACCGGCGGCGCAGCAGTTCGGCCTCCAGCGCCTGGATGAGATTCTCGGACTCGTCCTCCTCGATCTCCACGTCCTCGTTGCGGGTGAGGCGGAAGGCGTGATGATCGAGCACCTCCATGCCGGGGAACAGGTCGTCGAGGTGGTTGGCGATGAGCTCCTCGAGCCGGATGAAGCGCAGGATCTCGCCCCGACCCGGCACCTCCACGAAGCGCGGCAGCATGGGCGGCACCTTCAGGCGCGCGAAGTCCTGCCGTCCGGTGCGGGCGTTGCGGATGCGGATGGCGAGGTTCAGCGACAGGCCCGAGATGTACGGGAACGGATGGGCAGGATCGACGGCCAGCGGCATGAGCACGGGGAACACCTGCGCCTGGAAGTACTCGCCGAGGGCATCGCGTTCGGGGTCGGTCAGATCCTCCCACTCGGTGATCTCGATCCCGGCATCCGACAGTGCGGGCTTGACCTGGTTCGTCCAGGCATCCGCATGGCGCAGCTGCAGCGCGTGCGCCTCGGCGGAGATGTCGGAGAGCACGTCGGTCGGCGCCCGCCCGACGTTGGTGGGCACGGCGAGGCCGGTGAGGATGCGGCGCTTGAGGCCCGCTACGCGCACCATGAAGAACTCGTCGAGGTTGCTGGCGAAGATGGCCAGGAAGTTGGCCCGCTCCAGCTCCGGCAGCGATGGATCCTCAGCCAGCTCCAGCACGCGCTGGTTGAACGCCAGCCAGCTCAGCTCGCGGTCGTGGTAGCGGTGGTCGGGCAGATCGGCATCCGGCACCTCGTGCGCGTCGAAGTCATCGTCCTCGGCATCGCCGAGCCCGGCGTCGGCAAGATCGGTGTCCATCATGGGGTACATCTTTGCACCCGCAGGTTGCCGACGGGTGCACTCAGTCGTCCTGCCGGTGGTCCTCGTCGTGAAGATTGAACCGGTAGCCCACGTTGCGCACGGTGCCGATGATCTGCTCCGCGTCTCCGAGCTTGGCGCGCAGTCGTCGCACGTGCACGTCGACCGTGCGGGTGCCCCCGAAGTAGTCGTACCCCCAGACATCGCTCAGCAGCTGCTCGCGGGTGAACACCCGGGACGGGTGCGTCGCCAGGAAGTGCAGCAGCTGGAACTCCTTGTACGTCAGATCCAGCGGGCGTCCGTGCAGCTTGGCCGAGTAGGACTGCTCGTCGATGGTGATCCCGGATGCCTGCACGCGGGCGGGCTCGGCATCCGCTGCCCGTGCCAGCGCCAGCCGCAGGCGCGCGTCGATCTCGGCGGGTCCGGCGCCGGCGAGGATCACGTCGTCGAAGCCCCAGTCGGCGGACACCGCGCTGAGGCCGCCCTCGGTGACCACCAGCAGCACCGGCGCCTCGACGGCCGCGGTGCGCAGCAGCCGGCAGGCAGCGCGGGCGGCGATCAGGTCGGCTCTCGCGTCGACGAGGATGACGTCGGCATCGGGCAGCGCCATCAGGTGGCCGGGGTCGGACGGATGCCGGCGGATGCCGTGGGCGAGCAGTCCGAGCGCGGGCAGCATCGCCTCCGCGTCTGGTGCGGAGCTGAGCGCGAGCAGCTGGGCCACGGGTCGAGCTTACTTCGCGGCTCCCAGGCGTCTCACTTCGAGTCACCGGACGGGATCAGTACGATGGGGGCATGTCGGAACCGGCCCTCGCACCGCGCAACGCGTTCCACGGCGTGATCGCCGTGTGGATCGTGTCGCTGGTCGTGGCCGTCGCGCTGGGGATCGTGCTGCCCGAGGGCGAGCGGATGACCTGGCTCCTGATCGCGTTCGGGTTCGTGCTGCTGCTGGCGTTCGCCGTGCAGCTGGCCTACGGCCGGGCGCAGGGCTTCATCGTCCGAGTGGCGGGGAGCGTCGTCGGCGCGCTGATCGTGATGGGACTCGTCTCGGGCGTGTTCGGCCTGTCGGCCCTGGCCGCGGCGGTCTGAGCCCCCGTCGCCGACGAAGGCCGCCGGTCTGTGCGGCGCGAGCATCCTGTGCCGTGACCGACTAGAGTGGGGTGCATGGATCCCGTCGCGCTCGAATTCTTCTTCCTCGGTCTGCTGGGACTGGCGAGCCTTGCGATCGCCTTCGTCGCCGGCGTCGTGCTCGTCAACCTGTTCCGCGGCCAGCGCTGATCAGACCGCTGTCGTGATCGACCTCCCGACCGATCTTCCCGCCGACCTCGCGCCCCTGTCGTGGCTGATCGGGGTCTGGGAGGGCACCGGTGTCATCGAGTACGCCGCGGGCGAGCAGCGCTTCCAGGGCGAGTTCTCGCACCGCGTGAGCTTCAGCCATGACGGCGGCCCGTTTCTGAACTACGCCGCCACGGCATCCTTCCTCGGCGAGGAGGGCGCGGACGAGCCGGTGCAGCTGCTGGCGGAGACCGGCTTCTGGCGGCTCGCGCGCCCGCACACGGATGCCGACCCCGGCCCCGCGCTGCTGCCTCCGGTGGCCGCGGGCCCGGCGCGCACGGTGGATGATGTCGAGGCGCTGCGCACCGACGACGGCTTCCCGATCGAGGTGTCGGTCGCCCACTCCGACGGCACGCTCGAGCTGTACCTGGGTCGCATCGCCGGCCCGCGCATCGACATCGCGACGGATGCCGTGGTGCGCCCTGCCGGTGCTGCGCACCGGCAGTACAGCGCCGCCAGCCGCATGTACGGCCTGGTGGACGGGCATCTGCTGTGGGCCTGGGACATCACCGCGCTCGGCGAGAAGCTGAAGTCGCATGCCTCCGCGCGTCTGGCGAGGGTCTGAGATGACCTCCTTCGGCTCTCTTCCCGGCGGCATCCGCGACGGCGACCTCTTCATGCACTTCGGCAACCCGCTCGTCGAGCAGCGCGCCCTGGTCTCGGGCACGGCGCTCGCGCCGCTCGGCGACCGCGTGCTCATCGAGGTCGCGGGCGAGGACCGGCTGACCTGGCTGAACTCATTCACCTCGCAGGCGCTCACGCGGCTGCGGGCGGGGGAGAGCACCGAACTGCTGATCCTCGATCCCCAGGGTCACGTCGAGCACGCCGCAGGGGTGCTCGAGGACGGTGCGTCCGTGTGGCTCATCGCGGATGCCGGGGATGCCGAGCAGCTGGTGAGCTGGCTGAAGCGCATGGTCTTCCGCTCACGCGTCGTCGTCACCGTGCACGAGGACGCGCGTCTGGTCGGGTTCTTCGCCGGCGGCGATGCGGAGGGCCGCGTCACGGCATCCGCTCCGCACGGCGTGCCGCTCATCTGGCGCGACCCGTGGCGCGAGATCCAGCCCGGCGGGCATCAGTACTCGCTCTCCGACGGGCATCCCGCCGCGGACTACGCCTGGAGCATCGCGGTGCTCGACGACGCCTCGCGAGTGACCGGGCCGTTCGCCGGTGCGCTCGCCGCCGAGGCGCTGCGCGTCGCCGCCTGGCGGCCGCGCTGGTCGCACGAGGTGGATGAGCGCAGCATCCCGCACGAATCCGACTGGATCCGCACCGCCGTGCACCTGAACAAGGGGTGCTACCGCGGGCAGGAGACCATCGCGAAGGTGCACAATCTCGGGCATCCGCCGCGCCGCCTGGCCGCGCTGTCGCTGGACGGCAGCGATGTCATCCTGCCCGTCGCAGGCGACCTGGTGTTCGCGGGCGATGCCGAGGTCGGTCATGTGACCTCGGTGGCCATGCACTACGAGGACGGCCCGATCGCGCTGGCGATCCTGTCGCGCCGTGCGCCCGTCGGCGACCTGATCGTGCGCACCGAGGGCGGGGACATCTCGGCCGCTCAGCAGGTGATCGTCCCGGCGGATGCCGGCGCCACCGCCGACGTCCCCCGCCTCACGCGCCTGTCCCGCCGCCCCGTGGCGGAGGACCCCCGCCACTCGCACTGAGCCCCTGGGCTCGGGCCTCCGCATCTGGGTCCCTGAGCCTGTCGAAGGGCCGGCCCGGTGACGGATCACTGACGCTCGCGCGGTCGTACGGCGTGTCGCCGGCTCGACACACCGAGCATCGCCCGGTTCATCAGTGACTCGACACACGGGACGTCAGGATGCCGGCGACACGGTCTCCCAGGGGACGGTGAGTTCGCCGAGGCGCCAACGGGACTTGGAGCCCTGCACGGGCACGCCCTGCGCCTTGAGCGCTGAGACCATGCCCAGCCAGCGCTGCACGGGTCCGAAGGTGGAGAGCGGTGCCGCGTGCTCCCACTCCCGATCCAGCGCGACGAGCAGGTCGTGGATGCGCTCGCCGGGGACGTTGCGGTGGATGAGGGCCTTGGGCAGGCGCTCCGCGACGATGCTCGGATGCTCGAGATCTGCCAGCCGCAGGGCGATGGTGAATCGCACGGGCACGCCACCGGGCCGCACGTCGACCCAGCTGGCCACGCGTCCGATCTCGTTGCAGGTGCCCTCGATCAGCAGGCCTCCCGGTGCGAGGCGCGAGGCCACGCGCTTCCACGCGTCGGCGACGTCGGACTCGTCGTACTGCCGCAGCACGTTCATGGCGCGGATGATCGCCGGCCGGCGGCCGCCTGGCAGCGGCACCTCGAAGCCTCCGCGGGCGAAAGACACCGGCAGGTCGGCCGCGAACGGCGTGCGTCCCGCCCGCACATCCTCCAGTTGCGTCCGCGCCGTAGCCACGCGCGCCGGATCCAGCTCGAGGCCGATCACCTCGGCATCCGCTCTCTTCTGCCGCAGCCGTTGCGCGAGCTCGAACGCGGTGACTCCGCTGGCGCCGAATCCCAGGTCGATCACGAGCGGATCGGATGCCGCCCGGAACGCCTCGGATGCCGCGATCCACCGGTCGTTCCGCCGCAGTCGGTTCGTCCCCGTCGTCCCCCGCGTGGGCTGCCCGACCGGTCCGTTCATCCTTCCATTCTTCCCCACCTCCCACTCCCGCCCCCCACTACCCACTCCCATCAGGACGCGCAGCCCGCCACCTGCGTCACCGCACCGGAAGGTCGCGCAGCCCGCCCCTCAAGTCACGAAACCTGCCTCCCGAAAACAGAAAAGCTAGGCTGAGACTCATGACTCGAACCCTGATTCTGCTCCGCCACGGCCAGAGCGAATGGAACCAGCTCAACCTCTTCACGGGCTGGGTCGACGTCCGTCTGACCGAGCAGGGCAAGGCCGAGGCGCGCCGCGGCGGCGAGCTGCTGGCCGAGTCCGGCATCCTGCCCGACGTGCTGCACACCTCGGTGCTCAGCCGTGCGATTCAGACCGCGAACATCGCACTGGACGCGGCCGATCGGCTGTGGATCCCGGTGACTCGCTCCTGGCGCCTGAACGAACGGCACTACGGCGCGCTCCAGGGCAAGGACAAGGCGCAGACGCTGGAGGAGTTCGGCCAGGAGCAGTTCATGCTGTGGCGCCGCTCGTTCGACGTGCCGCCGCCCCTGCTGGACGACGCCAGCGAATTCAGCCAGGTGAACGATCCGCGTTATGTCGGCATCGACGGCGAGATCCCGCGCACCGAGTCGCTCAAGCTCGTCATCGACCGTCTGCTGCCGTACTGGGAGTCCGCGATCGTCCCCGACCTCGAGGCGGGCAAGACGGTGCTGGTCACCGCGCACGGCAACTCGCTGCGCGGCCTGGTCAAGCACCTCGAGGGCATCAGCGACGAGGACATCGCGAGCCTGAACATCCCCACCGGCATCCCGCTGGTGTACGAGCTCGACGAGAACAACGTCCCCACCGGCCCCGGCCGCTACCTCGACCCCGAGGCCGCTGCAGCCGGCGCCGCCGCCGTCGCCGCGCAGGGCAAGAAGTAAGCCCGCCGACACCCCTCAGCAGCGTCGAGACCCCTCCTGATCCGCGCGGATCATGAGGGGTCTCGACAATCAGGAGGGGTCTCGGCGCTCAGGACTGCGGGGATGCGGAGGAGTCGGCTGCCTGCGGCTCGGCGGCCAGGGCGGCCTGCGCGATGTCGTCCTCGTCCACGGCCCAGTCGCCGGTGGCGAGGTAGACGACCTTCTTCGCGACGGCGACGGCGTGGTCGGCGAAGCGCTCGTGGTAGCGGCTGGCCAGTGTGGCGTCGACGGTCGCGGTGGCCTCGCCCTTCCAGTTGTCGCTGAGCACCTTCTCGAACACGCTGGCGTGCAGCTCGTCCACGTCGTCGTCGGCGTTGCGGATCGCGTCGGCGAAGCGCAGGTCCTGCGTGCGCAGCAGCTGCGCGAGGGTCCGCGAGATCTCGACGTCCAGCTCGCCCATGCGGCGGAACGTGCCCTTCAGGCCCTTGGGGATGGCGCGCTCGGGGAAGCGCAGGCGGGCCAGCTGGGCGATGTGCTCGGCCATGTCGCCCATGCGCTCCAGCGACGCGCTCACGCGCAGTGCCGTGATGACGATGCGCAGGTCGCGGGCGACGGGCTGCTGGCGGGCGAGGATCTCGATGGCCTGCTCGTCCAGCGCCACCGCGAGCTCGTCGATCAGGGCGTCGTTCGCGATGACCTCCTCGGCCAGCGCGACGTCGCTGGACGCGAACGCCATGGTGGCCTTCTCGATGGCATCCGAGACGAGGTCGGCGATCTGCGCCAGGCGGGACTGCAGCTCCTCGAGGGACTGGTGGAAGACTTCGCGCATGTCGGCGCAACCTTTCGTCAGGGGCGGGCATGGATGCCGCACGGGCACGCGCGGACGCGAGCCGGGCTCGATCATCGCCGTCGAAGGTTAACGAATGGTGTCTCGATCGCGAATACTCCCCTCACCGGGGTATGAAGCCGCACTGAACGGCGGATGAGCGCCCGCTGTGCCCCTACGCTGGAGGCATGCCCGCACCCCAGCTCGCGCTGTTCGCGCTCGCCATCGGCGTCGTCATCGGCGCGGGCGTGGTGATGCTGGTGACCTGGGCGTACCGCGTGCGCGCGCAATCCGTGCAGGAGACCTCCGCCGCGATCCCCGCGGGCATGACCCAGGTGCTGGAGGGGATGGACGACGCCGCGGCCGTGCTGTCGGCATCCGGTCTGGTGGTCGCGGCGACCAGGGCCGCCGCCCGCTTCGACATCAGCGTCGGCACGGTGCTCGAGAACCCCGAGCTGCGCAGACTGGTGCGCGGCGTGCGGGACCGGGGCGTCAGCTCGACGGAGGCGCTGCGCCTCACCTCCCGCGCCACGCTGGACCCCCGCATGGTCTCCGCGCGAGCCAGCGTCGTCGGCCCGCGGCTGACGCTGCTCATCATCCGCGACGTCACCGAGCGCGAGCGCCTGGACCAGATGCGCACGGACTTCGTCTCCAACACCAGTCACGAGCTGAAGACGCCTGTCGCGTCGGTGAGTCTGCTGGCCGAGGCCATCGAGTCCGCTGCCGACGACCCTGACCAGGTGCGCAGGTTCGCCGGCCGGATCACCGCCGAGGCCGAGCGGCTGGCCGAGCTCACGAGCCGCATCATGAGCCTGTCCCGGCTGCAGGCCGCCGAGGGCATGGCCCAGGCCGAGCCGGTCTCCATCGACGAGGTCGTCCGCGCGTCCGTCGAGGCGCATGCCGTGCAGGCCGACTCCGCCGGTGTCGAGCTCACCCGGGGCGGTGACCGCGGCGCATGGGTGCGTGGCGAGTCCCAGGTGCTCGTCGAAGCGGTGGGCAACCTGCTGGCGAACGCCATCGTGTACTCGCCGCGCGGATCGCGCGTGGGCGTGGGCGTGAAGGTCGACGGCGACGTCGTCGAGATCGCCGTCGCCGATCAGGGCATCGGCATCTCCAAGGCAGACCGCGACCGCATCTTCGAGCGGTTCTACCGCGCCGACGAGGCGCGCTCGCGTCGCACCGGCGGCACGGGACTGGGTCTCTCGATCGTCAAGCACGCCACCCAGCGTCACGGCGGCGAGGTGCTGCTGTGGTCGCGTCCGGGAAAGGGATCGACCTTCACCATGCGCCTGCCCCGGATCGACGCACCGGATGCCGGTGACAAGGCCTCCAAGAGGCGCAAGAAGAAGCACAGGAAGAAGACGGCCACAGCGCGCACCCGCAGGGATGACGCGCGCCGTGATGCCACCAGGAACGGAGACCCCGCATGACCCGCATCCTGCTCGTCGAGGATGAGCCCGACCTGGCCGACCCGCTGGCGTACCTGCTGCGCCGGGAGGGGTACGAGGTGGAGATCGGCGAGGACGGACCAGGGGCGCTCGAGGCGTTCCGGGAGCGCGGAGCCGACATCATCCTGCTCGATCTCATGCTCCCCGGCATGCCGGGCACCGAGGTGTGCCGCCAGGTGCGCCAGACCTCGTCCGTGCCGATCATCATGCTCACCGCGAAGGACTCCGAGGTGGACATCGTCGTCGGGCTGGAGCTGGGCGCCGACGACTACATCACCAAGCCGTACTCATCGCGCGAGCTGCTGGCGCGCATGCGCGCCGTGCTGCGCCGCGCGGCGCAGGCGGAGGCCGAGCTGGATGAGCGTGTCCTGGACGGCGGACGGGTGCGGTTGGACATCGACCGGCACGCCGTGTCGGTCGACGGCGGCGAGATCAGCATGCCGCTGAAGGAGTTCGAACTCCTCGAGGTGCTCATGCGCAACGCCGGACGTGTGCTCACGCGCGGCCAGCTCATCGACCGGGTGTGGGGGAGTGACTACTTCGGCGACACCAAGACGCTGGACGTGCACATCAAGCGCATCCGCTCCCGCATCGAGAAGGATCCAGGCCACCCCGTGATGCTGGTGACCGTGCGCGGACTGGGCTACCGTTTCGAGGCCTGAGGGCCTTCGCTCCGGAATACGGAAGAGGCCGGTCCGTGCGGACCGGCCTCTTGCCGTGGAGTCTGGATCGCCGTCAGGACGCGGGCGTCTCGGTGGGCGTCGGCGTGCCGGCGGGCTCGAGAGTCGGCTTCGGTGAGGGCACCAGGTCCTTGTAGAACGGCTCGGTGCCGTCGAGCACGGGGATCTTGACGGGCTCGGCGTCGTCGCCGCCGGACTGGAACAGCACCTCGACGGTGGCGCCGGGCTTGACGTCCAGGCCCTCGATCAGCAGCGGATCCTCGTCGGCGCCGAGGCTGACGCGCTCACCGGCGGGCACGCGCACGGTGTACTGGTGGCCCTTGACGTCGATGGCGACGGACGCGCTCTTGTCGCTCTCGTTGACGAGGGCTGCGACGAGGTTGCCGTCCGAGCCGTCATCGGTGGCGACGATCAGCGCGTTGCGCACGACCACGGGACCGCCCGTCGACGGGACGTTCACGCCGTCGCTGACCGCGGAGATGTTCGCGGTGTCCTGCGGAGTGATGAACGTGCAGCCCGCGGTGCCGAGCATGACGGCTGCGCCGAGTGCGACGGCGGCGATGAGACGCGGAGCGATGGACGCAGCAGAGCGCGAGTTCACGGATCCTCCTGATATGCGACGGGTGTCCTGCTCAAGTGTAGTGGGTTCGGGGCGCTCCCACGGGACGGAGACCGGCGCGGGGCGCGTCGGCGCGAACTTTAGTGCATAACTCCTGTGGTATTCTGGAGATTGCCGAAAGGACACGTTTTTATGCTTTTTGAGGTTGGCGAAACCGTCGTCTATCCGCACCACGGGGCTGCGACGATCATCGAGGTCAAGGACCGCGTGATCAAGGGAGAGACGAAGAAGTATCTGAAGCTGAACGTCACGCAGGGCGATCTCATCATCGAGGTCCCCGCCGAGAACGTCGACCTGGTCGGCGTTCGCGACGTCATCGGCCAGGAGGGGCTCGACCACGTCTTCGAGGTGCTGCGCGCACCCTTCACCGAGGAGCCGACCAACTGGTCGCGTCGCTACAAGGCGAACCTCGAGAAGCTGGCGTCGGGGGATGTCATCAAGGTGAGCGAGGTCGTCCGCGACCTGTGGCGCCGCGATCAGGATCGCGGGCTGTCGGCCGGTGAGAAGCGGATGCTGGCGAAGGCTCGCCAGATCCTCGTCTCCGAGCTCGCGCTCGCCGAGAAGATCGACGAGGAGAAGGCCGGCGAGCTGCTCGACGAGGTGCTCGCCTCCTGAGCGCACGTCGCTCAAGACCGGAGTTCGAATGAGGGCGGATGCTGCGGCATCCGCCCTCATCGCGTCTGCAGGCGCTCGGAGCCGCACGGTACCGTGAGAGCGTGACAGCAGCACCCACCACAGCGATCATCGTCGTCGCCGCCGGATCCGGCACCAGGCTCGGCGCCGGCGCACCGAAGGCGCTCGTCGACCTGGACGGCCGCTCCGTGCTGCGGCACGCCCTGGACGGCGTGTTCGCCGCAGCACCCATGCAGGTGATCGTGGTCGCCCCGGCCGGGTACGAGCAGGACGTGGCGGACGAGCTGGCGGATGCCGCCGGGGAGCGCGCCGGCTCCACGCGCGTGGTCACCGGCGGCGCGACCAGGCAGCAGTCCGTCGCAGCGGGACTTGCGGCGCTGGATGCCGGCATCTGCACCGTGCTCGTGCACGACGCCGCTCGCGCCCTCACACCGCCGGCCCAGATCGACGCAGTGGCGGAGTCCGTGACGGATGCCGGGATCCTCCCCGTTCTGCCGGTCGTGGACACGCTCAAGCGGGTGGACGGCGATGTCGTCCTCGCGGCGGTCGACCGCTCCGTGCTGGCCGCGGCCCAGACGCCGCAGGGGTTCCCGCGTCAGGCGCTGGATGCCGCGTACGCGCGGGCGCGCGCGTCAGCGGACGAGCACACCGACGACGCCGCGCTGTTCGCCGCGGCCGGGGGAGAGGTGCGCAGCATCCGCGGTTCCGAGCGCGCGTTCAAGATCACCACCCCGGCCGACCTGCAGCGCGCGCGCACGCTGCTGATGCCGGCGCCTGCGGCGCCGAGGATCGGGATCGGCACCGATGTGCACGCGTTCGGCGGCGAGGGGAACCTGTGGCTGGCGGGGCTGGAATGGCCGGGTGAGCAGCCGCTGTCCGGACACTCCGACGGCGACGCCGTCACGCACGCCATCGTCGACGCGCTACTGGGCGCGGCGGGCCTGGGCGACATCGGAACGCACTTCGGCACCGCGCATCCCGAGTACGCCGGCGCGCACGCCGATGTCTTCCTGGGCCGCACCGCGCGGATGCTGGCGGATGCCGGCTTCACGATCGGCAACGTCTCCGTGCAGTTCCAGGGCAACCGCCCGCGCTTCTCGGCCCGTCGCGTCGAGGCCGAGCGCGCCCTCTCCCAGGCCCTGGGCGGGGCATCCGTCTCGGTCTCGGCGACCACCACCGACGGGCTGGGCTTCCCCGGTCGTGGCGAGGGCATCGCCGTCACCGCCGTCGCGCTGGTGCTGCCGCAGCGCTGAGCGCGGAACTGCCAGGTACGCAGGACGCCGCCCCGGTAGTCTTGTGCGGTGACGATCCGCCTGTATGACACCCGCGCACAGCTGCTGCGCGACTTCGTTCCGCTCGACTCCTCGAACGTGACGATGTACGTCTGCGGGCCCACAGTGCAGTCCGGCCCCCACATCGGGCACGTCCGCGCGGCGCTGAGCTTCGACATCCTGCGCCGCTGGCTTGCGCACCGCTTCGGGCGGGTCACCTTCGTGCGCAACGTCACCGACATCGACGACAAGATCCTCGTGAACGCCACCGAGACCGAGCCCTGGTGGGCGCTGGCATACCGGATGGAGAAGGAGTTCACCGCAGCATATGCCGCCGTCGGCATCCTTCCCCCCACCTACGAGCCGCGCGCGACCGGGTTCATCCCGCAGATGCACGCACTGATCGCCGAGCTCATCGACCGCGGGCACGCGTACGCGGCTCCCGACGGCTCGGGCGACGTGTACTTCGACGTGCGCTCCTGGCCCGACTACGGGTCGCTCACGCATCAGGGCGTGGATGCCATGGAGCCGGCCGCCGACGCGGATCCGCGCGGCAAGCGCAACCCGCAGGACTTCGCCCTGTGGAAGGGTGCCAAGGCCGACGAGCCGGCGGATGCGGTGTGGCCGTCGCCCTGGGGCGCCGGGCGTCCCGGATGGCACATCGAGTGCTCGGCGATGTCCAAGCGGTACCTCGGCGCGGAGTTCGACATCCACGGCGGCGGCCTCGACCTGCGCTTCCCGCATCACGAGAACGAGCTCGCACAGTCCACCGCAGCCGGAGACGGCTTCGCACGGTACTGGGTGCACAACGGCCTGGTGACCGTCGGCGGGCAGAAGATGTCGAAGTCGCTGGGCAACTTCACCCTGGCATCCGACTTCCTGGACGGCGTGGATCCGCTGGTGGCGCGCTACGCGCTGGCCGCAGCGCACTACCGGTCGAGTCTGGACCTCGGTGAGTCGACGCTGGCGGAGGCGGAGGCGGCGCTCGGCCGCATCCGCGGGTTCGTGGAGCGCGCGCAGCGCTCGGGCGACGACGTCGAGGCTGCCGCCGTGCCGGATGCCTTCGCCGAGGCGATGGACGACGACCTGGGCGTGCCGCAGGCACTGGCCGTGCTGCATGAGACCGTGCGCGCGGGCAACGCCGCGCTGGACCGCGGTGATGCGGATGCCGCGCGCCGGGCGCTCGCCGAGGTGACCGCCATGACGGCGGTGCTCGGCATCGACGAGATCCCCGGCGCGAGCGAGGAAGCGGATGCCTCGGCATCCGCACTGGACGCGCTCGTGCAGACGATGATCGACCAGCGCGCGCAGGCGCGCGCCGACAAGGACTGGGCCGCGGCGGATCGCATCCGCGATGCGATCGCCGCGGCGGGAATCACTCTGGAGGACACTCCGGACGGAACGCATTGGAGTATCGATGGTTAAGCCCGGCCGCCCCGGAGCGGGCAACAGCAAGAAGAAGGGCGCCTCGAAGGGCACCGGCGGCCTCGGCCGCAAGGCGCTCGAGGGTCGTGGCCCCACGCCGAAGGCGGAGGACCGCAGCTGGCACGTCGCCGGCAAGCGCAAGGCCGCCCAGGAGCGGTACGCCGCAGCCGGCGGCAAGGGCCGGCCCGGCGGGTCGCGGTCGCAGTCGAACATGAACCGGTCGGCACGCGGCTCGAAGTCCTCCGACGACACCGAGACCGTCACCGGGCGCAACTCCGTGCTCGAGGCGCTGCGCACGAAGATCCCCGCGACGGCGTTCTACATCGCCCAGCGCGTGGAGATGGACGACCGCGTCAAGGAGATGCTGGCCATCGTCCGGCACCGCGAGATCCCCATGATGGAGGTCACCCGTCAGGAGCTGGACCGCATGGCCGGTTTCGACGGCGTGCACCAGGGCGTCGCGCTGAAGGTGCCGCCGTACGAGTACGCGCACCCGCAGGATCTGCTGGAGAAGGTCATCGATCGCGGTGAGAACCCGCTGTTCGTGGCGCTGGACGGCATCACCGATCCACGCAATCTCGGCGCCATCATCCGCTCCACGGCCGCGTTCGGCGGGCACGGCATCATCCTGCCGCAGCGCCGCTCCGCCAGTGTGAACTCGGCGGCGTGGAAGACCAGCGCCGGCGCCGCCGCGCGCCTGCCCGTCGCGCTGGCCTCGAACCTCACCTCGCTGCTGAAGGAGTTCAAGAAGCAGGGCGTGTTCGTGCTGGGCATGGACGGACACGGCGACGTCATGCTGCCGAAGCTGCAGCTCGCCGATCGGCCCGTGGTGATCGTCATCGGCTCCGAGGGCAAGGGTCTCTCGCGCCTGGTTGCGGAGACCTGCGACCAGATCGTGTCGATCCCGATCTCGGCGGCCACCGAGTCATTGAACGCGGGCATCGCGGCATCCGTCGCGCTGTACCAGGTGTCCACGGTTCGCAGCGAACGGGAATAACTCCCGGCGGCGTGGCCTTGTTCCTGACGGACTCACCCGCAGACCCGGAAGGAACGCACATGGCTCGCATCGTCGTCATCGGAGGAACCGGCTACGCCGGCGCGCACATCGCCCGCGAGGCGGCTGCACGCGGCAACGAGGTCGTGGTGATCTCGCGGAAGGCCGCCGACGCTCCCGTCGACGGCGTGCAGTACGTGCAGGGCTCCGTCCTCGACCTGGGCTCGCTGGGCGACGTGTTCGACGGAGCGGATGCCGTGGTCTCGTCCCTCTCGCCGCGCGGCGACATGACCGACAAGGTGCTCGACGCTCTCCGCGGGCTGATCGCCAAGCTGTCCGGCACGCCGACCCGCCTCGGCGTCGTGGGCGGCGCGGGCGGCAGCCTGGTGGCGCCCGGCGGCCCGCGGCTGTTCGATCAGGGCTTCCCCGAGGAGTACAAGCACGAGGCGCAGGTCGGCATCGACTCGCTCGAGCTGCTGCAGGGCACGGATGATCTGGACTGGTTCTTCATCCACCCCGCCGAGGTCTTCGGCCCGTGGGCGGAGGGCGAGCGCACCGGGTCGTACCGTGACGGCGGCGACGTGCTGGTGCGCGCGGCCGACGGCAGTTCCACGATCTCGGGCGCTGACTTCGCGATCGCCGTCGTCGACGAGATCGAGTCGCCCCAGCACCGCCGCGACCGCTTCGCCGTCGGGTACTGAGCCCGACCGGGATCCGGGTTCCGCCGGGTCCTGAGCCTGCCGAAGGGCTAGACCAGGTCGCGCCAATCGATCGCGGCGGTGTCATCGGACACGCCCACCGCTCCCGTGATCACCGGCAGGCTCATGGTCTCGGTGGGCGGGCCCATGATCGTCGCCTCGTCGCGGCGGTGCCGCAGCACGTCGTTGATGTAGCTGGTCAGCACCTCCGCCAGCGGCACGGAGCGGCCCTGCGCCTGCGAGAGGTACCACCGGTGCTCCAGCACCTGGTGGTACACCTCGGCGGGCTCCAGTTTGGCGCGCAGGTCGTAGGGGATGGCGCGCACGACGGGCTCGAACACGCGCGTGAGCCACTCGTGAGCGTAGATCTCCTCGTCGCCCAGATCCTTCTTGGAACGGGCGTGGAACTCGTCCAGGTCGTTCAGCAGGCGACGGGCCTGGTTCTCCTCGACGTCCAGCCCGGTCAGCCGGATCAGCCGACGCTGATGGTGCCCGGCATCCACCACCTTCGGCTGGATGCGCACGGAGGTGCCGTCCTCGGTCGTCACCATCGACATCTCGTCGATGTCGAAGCCCAGCTCGTTGAGCTTCTGCACCCGCTCGGTGATGCGCCAGGCCTCATCGACGTCGAACGACTCCTCGTCCGTGAGCGCGGTCCACAGCGAGCGGTACGACGAGACGATGCCGTCGGCGATCTCCAGCGCATCCACGCCGTGCTCCAGGCGTCCGCCGGCGGCGAGATCCATGATCTCGCCGGCGATGTTGGTGCGGGCCAGTTCCAGGTCGTACTCGCGCTGGCCGGTGGTCAGGCCCTCCTCGTGGAGTTCACCGGTCTCGGCATCCACCAGGTACGCTGCGAACGCGCCTGCATCGCGGCGGAACAGCGTGTTCGACAACGACACGTCGCCCCAGTAGAAGCCGACGTTGTGCAGGCGCACCATCAGCAGCGCGAGGGCGTCCACCAGGCGTCCGGCGGTGTCGGGGCGCAGCACCTGGGTGAACAGCGCGCGATACGGCATCGAGAAGCGCAGGTGCGAGGTCACCAGCGCCGCCGGCAGCGGCTTGCCGTCGCCGTCCACGCGCCCGGCGATCACGGCGACGCGGTTCACGCACGGCACATCGAGCTTCGCGAGGCTGCCCAGCATCTCGTACTCGCGCTGGGCCATCTCCTCGGTGGTCTCCTTCACGGCCACGACGCGGCCGGACAGGTCGGCGAAGCGCACCAGGTGGCGTGAGAGGCCCTTCGGGAGCGAGACGATGTGCTCCGAGGGCCACTTCCCCAGCGGCATCCGCCACGGCAGCGACAGCAGGCCGGGGTCGATCTCGCTGGCGCTGATCCGCAGCGACTGCTTCTTCATGCTTCCTCCGTGCCGTGGAGAGGGGTCGTGCCGTCGGGAGCGGATGCCGCATCAGGGCGCCGCGCCGGAAACGCCGCGGCGCGGGCGACCCGTGAGGATCGACCCGCGCCGCAGTGCCTGATGATCAGGATGCCGAGACGATCGGCTTCTCGTTGAGGCGCTCGCCCGACTCGATGTCGAACAGGTGCACGTGACCGGCGACCGGCGCGAGGGTGATCTTCTCACCGGCGTTGGGGTGGCGACGGCCGTCGACGCGTGCGACGAGGTCGGTGCGCTTGCCGTTGATCTCGCTGTGGCCGTAGAGGTAGCCGTCGGCGCCGAGCTCCTCGACGAGGTCGACGGTGACCTGCAGGCCCTGGCCGTCCTCGGGGTTGACGATGACGTCCTCGGGGCGGATGCCGACGGTGACGGTGCTGCCCTTGGCCTTGGCGACGGCCGATGCCTCGGTCGCGACGACCTTGGTGCCGAACTGCACGCCGCCCTCGGCCAGAGAGAGCTCGAAGAGGTTCATGGCGGGGGAGCCGATGAAGCCGGCGACGAACACGTTGCTGGGGGTCTCGTACAGGTCGCGCGGCGTGCCGACCTGCTGGAGGATGCCGTCCTTGAGCACCGCGATGCGGTCGCCCATGGTCAGAGCCTCGGTCTGGTCGTGCGTGACGTACACGGTGGTGACGCCCAGGCGACGCTGCAGCGACGCGATCTGGGTACGGGTCTGCACGCGCAGCTTGGCGTCGAGGTTCGACAGCGGCTCGTCCATGAGGAACACCTGCGGCTGGCGGACGATGGCGCGGCCCATGGCGACGCGCTGACGCTGACCACCCGAGAGGGCCTTCGGCTTGCGGTTGAGGTACTCCTCCAGGTCGAGGAGCTTGGCGGCCTCGAGGACGCGGGCCGCGCGCTCCTCCTTGCCGACGCCGGCGATCTTCAGGGCGAAGCCCATGTTCTCGGCGACGGTCATGTGGGGGTACAGCGCGTAGTTCTGGAACACCATCGCGATGTCGCGGTCCTTCGGCGGCACGTCGGTGACGTCGCGGTCGCCGATCAGGATGCGGCCGGCGTTGACCTCTTCGAGACCGGCCAGCATGCGCAGCGAGGTGGACTTTCCGCAGCCGGAGGGGCCGACGAGAACGAGGAACTCGCCGTCGGCGATGTCGATGTTCAGCTTGTCGACCGCGGGGCGGGTTCCGCCCGGGTAGATGCGGGTGGCCTCGTCGAACGTAACGGTTGCCATTGTTTCTCCTTCACCGGCAGGTACGTGCCGGACGATCCGTTGTGATGGAAGCGGTGGGCGAACGTCCACCGTGACCCGTCGTCGGGTCGAGATCAGTATGGCATGGCTGGGCGCTTCTGGGTATTTCCCAGACAGCCTCCGTAACATCGAAACCGATGCCGCGCCCGTAGCGGCCACGGGATCACCCGTCCCACACGATCTTTCAAGAGGAACGATGTCGAGCGACGAAACGCCGAACGTCCCTACCGCTCGCAACTCGCGTGAAGCGGTGCGGGAGAAGGCCCAGCAAGTCCACGCGCGGCAGTCCCGCGCGCGTCTGATGCGACGCGTCATCATCGGTCTCATCGTCGCGGTGGCCGTCGGCGCCGTGGGCACGGCGGTGGCCTTCGCCGTCGGCTCCTCGATGTCCAAGCCCGAGCTGAGCCCGAGCGGCATGACCGGCGACGGCGTGACCGTCAACGACGTGACGCTGGCCTCGGGCACAACCGGGTCGGTTCCTGCGGCCTCGCCGTCGCCGACCTCGGCCGCGGCGACGCCCACGCCGAAGACCACCGAGAAGGCGGCCGAGCCGACGGAGATCCACATCTACGTGGATTACCTGTCGGCCGGAGCGTCCGAGTTCGAGAAGGCCAATGCCAGGCAGTTGGCCAGCTGGATCAAGCAGGGTGCGGTCACGGTCACGTACCACCCGATCGCGCTGCTCACCGCCAGTTCCAACGGCACGAAGTACTCCCAGCGAGCGGCATCCGCTGCGGCGTGCGTGGTGACGTACTCGCCCGACCAGTTCTTCGACTACAACCACGAGCTGCTCACCGACCAGCCCAAGGTCGACAGCGACGGACGCACCGATGTGCAGCTGGCCGACCTCGCGGTCGCCGTCGGTGTGCAGAACGTCAAGAAGGTGCGCTCCTGCATCGAGGGCGAGGACTTCGTCGGATGGGCGAAGGATGCCACCGAGCGCGCGCTCAAGGGTCCGCTGCCCGGCTCGAAGAACCTCAAGCTCAACAACGAGGCACTCATCGTCGTGGGCGGCGAGGCCTACGTCGGCGCGCTGAACGACCCGGCGGAGTTCTCGCAGTTCGTGCTCACGACGGCAAGCGACCAGTACTACGGCGCGGTCGACCCGACGCCGACGCCCACGCCGCCTGCCACGCCCGTCCCCAGCGAGACGCCCGCGTCCTGACCCGTGCGTCGCGTGCCGCGTCCGTCGCTATGCTTGTGACGGTTCGCCGACTTAGCTCAGCTGGTAGAGCACCTGTCTTGTAAACAGGCGGTCGCGGGTTCGAGTCCCGCAGTCGGCTCAGTGTGAGCGCTGCATCGCAGCGCCGATCGGAGCAGCATCCCGTCATCGCGGTCGTCCTCTCGACGGCCAGCGCGGAGCGCCCTAGTCTGTGGACGGGGGAACCCCTGAGCCGAGGAGGACGGATCATGAGGATTCGGCGTACGTGGGGAGCGGCTGCAGCACTTGCCGTACTCGTGCTGAGCGGCTGCGCTCAGGGCGGTGCGGGCGATTCGTCGGCAACCGGCGGAACCATCGAGGTGGCCGTGGCGCAGACCTGCGCCACCGGCTCTTCACCGGACTGTGTGGAGATCAACGGCGAACACGTCCGTGTGGCCGACGGCGACTTCGAGACGGTCGGCCTGAAGTCCGTCTCTACGGCCGATGGGCAGTCGGGGAACGCCGTCGAGCTCGAGCTGACCCCGGATGGCGCGGCCGTGCTCACGGCATCGTCCACGGCAGCGAGCAAGGCCGGCGACGACGCCCGACTGGCGATCAAGGTCGGCGACAGGCTGGTGTCCGCCGTGAGGGTCATGGAGCCGTCGACCGACGATCACGTCACGATCGCCCTCCCGAGTGGCGTCACCGTCCAGGAGTTCACCGAGCAGGTCCGCCACTCGTGAGTTCGCGGCGAGCGGGCTGCGGCGAGCACCCGCGCGTCAGAACAGCATCCCGTCGCCGCGGTCGTTCGGGCGGGGCTCGGCGCGCAGGCGCTGGTCGAGGGATGCCGCTGCGAGCAGCGCCTCGTCGATGAGCTCGCGCGACGGCTCTGCACTCAGCCAGTCCTGCGCGAACGCGGTGGGGATGAGCACCGGCACGCGATCGTGCAGCGCGGCAAGGTGCTCGGGTGCGGGTCGCATCACGATCGAGTAGCACGTGGTCCATTCTCCGTCGGGCGTGCGGCCGCGCTGCGTGACGGCGGCCATGCCGAAGGCCACCCCGGCACCGAGCCCGAACTCGTGCCAGATGCGGTCGGGCTTCTGCAGCTCGTACCAACCGGTGGCGGGCGCGATCGCCCGTGACCGCAGCCCGCCGGGCCGGTCCTGCAGGCGTTCGGAGCGCGTGTTGATCGACGGGAACCGCGCAGGGGCGCCGTCGACCAGATAGCCCCACCAGGCGCTCTCCAGCACCGGCGAGTCGTCATCGTCGACGATCACCGGATTCAGGTTGCGCAGGTTCCGACCGGTCGGACGCAGCGTCTCGCCGGCGTTCCTCTCCGCCCAGGAGCGCAGCCCCTCCAGCACGGCCTCATCGGCCTCTGCCAGCAGTTCGGCATCCGTGAAGCGGGGGTCGAGTCCGTAGCTCGCGCACATGCCTGAAGGCTAGCCGCGACCACCGACATCCGTCAGCCCCGACGCATCAGCCCCGGGCAGCGGCTCCCGGCATCCGGCTCAGCACGGCATCGGCATCCACGGTCTTCCGCCGCCCCGGATCGCGGCCCTCCGGTTTGCCGCCGACGTACAGCCAGCCCAGCAGCCGCTCGTCCGCACCCAGGCCGTGCACGCGCGCGACGGGCTCACTGCGGGTGTACCCGCCGGTGCGCCAGATCACACCCCAGCCGGCCTCGTCCAGCAGCAGGCTCAGCATGTGCGCCACACCGGCGGCCGACGCCTCCTGCTCCCAGTGCGGCACCTTCTCGCTGGCGCGGTACGAGACCACCACGGCGATCAGCAGCTCGGCACGCAGCGGTTTGGCCGATGGCTCGGAGTCGCCGTTCGTCTCGGCGATGGCCGCACCCAGGGCGAGCCTGTCGTCGCCGCGCAGTTCGATCAGCCGCCACGGGTGCAGTGAGGAGTGGTCGGCGACGCGCCCCGCCGCCTCGATGAGCGGCAGGAGCTGTTCGCGTGTCGGGGCGTCCGCGGTGACCTTCGACCAGGAGGTGCGCCGCAGGATCGCCTCGAGCGCGCTCACGACTCGTCGGGAGTGAAGGTCAGCGCCAGCGAGTTCATGCAGTAGCGGTCGCCGATGGGGGTGCCGAAGCCGTCGGGGAAGACGTGGCCCAGGTGCGAGCCGCACGCCGCGCACCTGACCTCCGTGCGCTCCATTCCGAGGGTGTGGTCCTCGATGAGCTTCACGGCCTCGGGACGCACCGACTCGTAGAAGCTCGGCCAGCCACAGCCGGATTCGAACTTCGTGCCGCTGCGGAACAGCTCCGCGCCGCATCCGCCGCAGTGGTAGAAGCCGTCGCGCTTCTCGTCGAGCAGGTCACCCGTCCAGGGGCGCTCGGTCGCCGCCGTGCGCAGCACGGCGTACTGGTCGTCGCCGAGTTGCTCGCGCCACTCGGCCTCGGTCTTGTTCACGCTGTAAGCCATGCATCCATTCTCCCCTGTTCGGACGTGTTCCGGGTCGGTGAGAATGGAGGCATGACGGATGCCGTGCGCGAGCGCTTCTCCAGGTTCGCCCTGCACGAGGCGCCGGGTCGCAGCGACGTGTACGCCCGGTGGGCGGCGGGAGTCGTGGCGGATGCCGGGATGCAGGCGCTGCTGGCCCGCATCCCGCCGCAGCATCGGCAGCCGCCCCTGGTGTTCGCCGTGACCAGGCTGCTCGGCGCCGCCGACGGCGACTACGCCCAGTGGCGGGCGTTCGTGCTGGCGCACTCCGAAGAGGTCGTGGCGGAGTGCTCGCAGCGCACGGTGCAGGCCAACGAGCCGTTGCGCATGGCGGCGCTGCTGCCGGTGCTGGGCCTGATCGACGGACCCATCGCACTGCTGGAGCTGGGTGCCGCTGCGGGACTGTGCCTGTACCCGGACCGGTTCTCGTACCGCTTCACGGATGCCTCCGGCGCGGAGCGCGCCCGCCTGGACCCCGCGTCCGGGGCATCCCGAGTCGTGCTCACCAGCGTCGTGCGCGGATCGCTGCCGACGCTTCGGATGCCCGAGATCGTCTGGCGCGCCGGCATCGACCTCGCACCCGTCGACGTGCGCTCGGCCGCTGATCGGGCGTGGATCCGGGCGCAGATCTGGCCGGGGGAGACCGATCGCGCCACGCGCATCGCCGCCGCCGTCGACATCGCCCGGGCCTCCCCGCCGCGGATCCTGGCGGGCGACGCGAAGGCGCGGCTGGCGAAGCTGGCGGCATCCGCGCCCCGCGACGCGACGCTCGTGATCACCACGCCGGGGATGCTGGTCTACCTGCCGCGCGCGGCGCGCGAGGAGCTCATCGCCGGCATCCGCGCTGTGGATGATGCGCGGTGGGTGACCATCGACCCCGTCCGCCTGCACGAGGGATGGTCGGCGGCGGATGACGACGGCTTCGGCGTGGGGCTGGACGGCACGCAGTTGGCCGAGGCCGATCCGCTGGGACGCTGGTGGGAGTGGCGCGCGGACCACGCCTCGGATGCCGCGTAGCCTGATCCCATGCTGGGTGAACTCTCCGATCGCGACCGTGCGATCCTGACGCTGGAGGCGGCGTGGCCGCGGCACAGCGGGATGAAGGAGGAGACCATCCGCACCCAGCTGGGCATGAGCCCCGCGCGCTACTACCAGCTGCTCGCCCGCCTCATCGAGACCGAGGAGGCGCTGGCGTTCGACCCGCTCCTGGTGCGACGGCTCCGCCGGCTGCGCGACGCCAGGGGGCGCCAGCGCTCCGCGCGGCTGCGCGGATTCGTCGGCTGAGCGCGTCAGCCCAGCGCATTCCCCGGATCGGGCGGCTAGCATCGAGGGGTGCCACACCCCCCACGCGACCGATTCGACGAGATTCCGCGCACCACCGGACGTGTGGGAGCGCACCGCGCCGAGCAGCCGGGAATCAACGGGCTCGTCGCGCTGCTGTGGTCCGCCGCCGCCGCGCTGGTGCTCATCGCCGTGGGGATCTTCATCTCGCTGGTGCTGATGGGGCGCATCGATCTGGGCGGCGGCGCGGGTGCGCCGGTCGCGACGCAGACGCCGGGCGTCCTGGCGAAGATCGACACCTCGTACCAGGTGCTCATCCTGAACGCCACGCCGCAGACCGGCGTGGTCGACCAGGTGCGCCAGAAGCTCATCGACCAGGGCTGGGCAGGCGCCGACGTGTTCGGCAGCGACAACTCCTCCACGTCGTTCGACAAGACGACCGTCTTCTACGTGAAGAAGGAGGACGAGGCCGCCGCCCTGGGCGTGGCCGAGGTGCTCGGCGGTGCGGAGATCGAGCAGAACGACCACTACGCCTCCTCCAACGGCAATGACAGGCCGCAGCTGACCGTGGTCGTGGGCAAGAACCTCGTGGGCACGAACAGCCCCGCACCGAGCGCCGGCGACGAGACGCCGGCGGGCTGATCCGCGCTGGGCGAACGCCCCTCCCGCACGGCTTGCACTCTCATGGGTCGAGTGCCAGACTGAGTGTTAGCACTCGAACACTCTGAGTGCTAACCACATCGCCTACGTCCGGGAGGGACGAAAGACTCATGGCAAAGATCATCGCTTTCGATGAGGAGGCCCGTCGCGGCCTCGAGCGCGGCCTGAACATCCTGGCCGACGCGGTCAAGGTGACCCTCGGCCCGCGCGGTCGCAACGTCGTGCTGGAGAAGAAGTGGGGCGCCCCCACGATCACCAACGACGGCGTCTCCATCGCCAAGGAGATCGAGCTCGACGACCCGTACGAGAAGATCGGTGCGGAGCTCGTCAAGGAGGTCGCCAAGAAGACCGATGACGTCGCCGGTGACGGAACCACCACCGCGACCGTCCTGGCCCAGGCACTGGTCCGCGAGGGCCTGCGCAACGTCGCAGCCGGCGCCGACCCCATCAGCCTGAAGAAGGGCATCGAGAAGGCCGTCGCGGCCATCACCGCCGACCTGCTCGCCAGCGCCAAGGAGATCGAGTCCAAGGAGGAGATCGCCGCCACCGCATCCATCTCCGCCGCTGACCCTGCCATCGGCGAGCTCATCGCCGAGGCCATCGACAAGGTCGGCAAGGAGGGCGTCGTCACCGTCGAGGAGTCGCAGACCTTCGGCACCGAGCTCGAGCTCACCGAGGGCATGCGCTTCGACAAGGGCTACCTGAACCCGTACTTCGTCACGGACCCGGAGCGCCAGGAGGCCGTCTTCGAGGACCCGTACATCCTCATCGCCAACCAGAAGATCGGCAACATCAAGGACCTGCTGCCGGTCGTCGACAAGGTGATCCAGGACGGCAAGGAGCTCGTCATCATCGCCGAGGACGTCGAGGGCGAGGCTCTCGCGACGCTCGTGCTGAACAAGATCCGCGGCATCTTCAAGTCCGTCGCCGTCAAGGCTCCGGGCTTCGGCGACCGTCGCAAGGCCCAGCTGCAGGACATCGCGATCCTGACCGGCGGCCAGGTCATCACCGAGGAGGTCGGCCTCAAGCTCGAGAACACCACCCTCGACCTGCTCGGCCGTGCGCGCAAGGTCATCGTCACCAAGGACGAGACCACCATCGTCGAGGGCGCCGGTGAGGCTGCGACGATCGAGGGTCGCGTCACCCAGATCCGTCGCGAGATCGAGAAGACCGACAGCGACTACGACCGCGAGAAGCTGCAGGAGCGCCTCGCCAAGCTCGCCGGCGGCGTGGCCGTCATCAAGGCGGGCGCGGCCACCGAGGTCGAGCTCAAGGAGCGCAAGCACCGCATCGAGGACGCCGTCCGCAACGCGAAGGCGGCTGTCGAGGAGGGCATCGTCCCCGGTGGTGGCGTCGCGCTCATCCAGTCGGCGAAGGCGCTGGACACCCTTGAGGTGGACGGCGACGAGGCGACCGGTGTCTCCATCGTCAAGGTGGCCATCGAGGCCCCGCTGAAGCAGATCGCCCTCAACGCCGGCCTCGAGCCGGGCGTGGTCGCGCACAAGGTCTCCGAGCTCCCCTCGGGCCAGGGCCTGAACGCCGCCACCGGTGAGTACGGCGACATGTTCGCACAGGGCATCATCGACCCGGCCAAGGTCACCCGTTCGGCGCTGCAGAACGCCGCGTCGATCGCCGGCCTGTTCCTGACCACGGAGGCCGTCGTGGCCGACAAGCCGGAGAAGGCTGCCGCCGCTCCGGCCGACCCGACCGGTGGCATGGACTTCTGACGCGCGAGGACTCAATGCTGCGAAGCAGCGTTGAGTCCGAGTCGGGTCAAGGTTGAGCGAGCGGAGCGAGTCGAAACCCCGACCGCGGCCGGCTCTCACTGCCAGACGGAACGCCCCCTGCTTCGTGCAGGGGGCGTTCTGCGTTCTGCGACGCTTCACTTCGACTCGCTGACGCTCGCTCAGTACAAGCGACAGGCTCAGCGACCCAGGACCTGAGAGCTCAGTGGAACAGGCTCGCGGAGTACTGATCGGCATCCGCGTACTGGCTGGCGGCGGAGCCGAGCGCCGTGCTGATGGACGCCAGCACCTGCTCGACGTGCAGCTGCGCACCGCGCCACTGCTCGCTGCACTGCTGGAACGCCAGCGATGCGGAACCGGTCCACGACGACTGCAGCTGCGTCAGCTGCGCCATCAGCGCGCTGGATTCGCTCTGCAGGCGCTCCATGGTGGCACGGGCCGCACCGTTCGCGGACTGGACGGCATCGGTGTCAACGGTGAAGACGGACATGGGATATCTCCTCTCGACGGGCTTCCGACTCTAGGAGCGTCCGAGAAGGCCGCGAGGCCGGAAACCCGGCGTCTGTGCACAAGTCCCCCGGGTTCCCGGAATGTGCACAGGAGTGCGCTCAGAGGTCCAGCCGGTCCAGCGGCTGCGTCTCCTCCAGCAGGTGCGCGGGTGTCGCCTGGGCGGGCGCCAGCGGGAGCGAGACGATGAAGGTCGCGCCGCCGCCCGGGGTCTCCTCGACGCGCACCGAGCCGTGCAGCGACTCGAGGATCGAGGCGACGATGGCCAGGCCCAGGCCCGCCCCGCCGGTCTCACGCGCGCGGGAGGTGTCCGCGCGCCAGAAGCGCTCGAAGATGTGCTCGCGGATCTGCGGCGGGATGCCCTCGCCGTGGTCGACGACGGCGATGGTGCCCACGCCGAGGCGCCGGTCGGCGCCGACGACGAGCTCGATGGGGCCGTTCTCGGGGGAGTAGCGGCGGGCGTTGCCCAGGAGGTTCGTCACGACCTGACGCACCTTGTTCTCCTCGCCCAGCACGATCGGGGGTGTGCGCACCGGGGCATCCGTCGCCTCGCTGAAGTCGATGGACGGCACTGCGGGCGCGGGCTTCCCCCGGCGTCGCAGACGCCCCAGCGCCGCCGCCGTGCGGCGCGGGGCCGGGAGGGATGCCGTGGGCGGGGCCGGCGCGGGCGCCGGCGGCGCCGCAGGACGGGGGTGCGGAGGCTCCGCATCCTCGGCGGTGGTGTCGATCACCGTGATCGTGCGGCCGGCGGAGGTGACCCGCAGATCCAATGCCGCGTCGCGGGCGACCGGGCGCAGGTCGATCGGGATGATCTCGAGCTGCTTCTCGCGGTCCTCGTCCAGACGTGCCAGCGCCAGGAGGTCCTCGACCAGGACCCCCATCCGGATGGCCTCCTTCTCGATGCGCTCCATGGCCCTGGCGGTGTCCTCGTCGCCGCTGATGGCGCCCATCCGGTACAGCTCGGCGTAGCCGCGCACGCTCACCAGCGGTGTGCGCAGCTCGTGGCTGGCGTCGCCGATGAAGCGGCGCATGTTCTGCACGGTGCGGTCGCGCTGCGCGAGCGAGCGGTCCACCCGCTCGAGCATGGTGTTGATGGCGGCGTTGAGCCGCCCGACCTCGGTGGTGGGCTCCAGATCGGTCAGGCGCTGGCTGAAATCGCCGGCGGCGATGGCCATGGCCGTGGACTCCACGTGCCCCAGCCTGCGGAACGTCAGCGTCACCAGGCCGCGGATCAGCAGCGCCGCCAGCAGGATCGTCACGAGCGCCACCACCGTGTAGACCGCGAAGTACGTGCCAACGATGTTGTCGGCCTCCTCCAGCGGCAGGGCCACCATCTGCACGTACGTCACGCCGGGGACGGTCTCCAGCGGACGCGGCGAGACGGCCGCGTGATACGTGTCGCCGTCGGATGCCTGCAGCGGGATCACCTGGTCGGCCTTCGCCAGCGCGGTCTGCAGGTCGATCTTCGCGGGGAAGGCCGGGCGGTGATCATCGCTGCGGCCTCCGGCCTGGGCGATGGGATCACCGGTGGTCGTGTAGAAGGCCACCACGAAGTCGGTCGCGCGCGGAGCATCCGCCTTCGGCTGGAAGACCAGCCTTCCGCCCTCGACGGTGACGTCGAAGAACCGCTCCGCCTGCCCCGTCGTCGCCAGCGACGGCAGCTGCGAGTCGATGTTGTTGATCATCGCGTTGCGCAGGATCGGGACGGTTCCGATCCCCGCGACCACCAGCCCCAGGGCGAGCACCGCGACGGTGACGCCGGTGACCTTGGCGCGCAGGCTTATCCGCCGCCACCAGGTGGTGACGGCGTCTGAGCCGCGTGCCATGCCCGTCCCCGTGCTCAGGCGGACTTGCCGACCTTGAGCATGTAGCCGAAGCCGCGCTTGGTCTGGATGAGCGACTCCTCGGTGTGCGGGTCGATCTTGCGGCGCAGGTACGAGATGTAGCTCTCCACGATGCCGGCGTCGCCGTTGAAGTCGTACTCCCAGACGTGGTCGAGGATCTGCGCCTTGGATAGCACGCGGTTGGGGTTGAGCATGAGGTACTTCAGGAGCTTGAACTCCGTCGGGCTGAGCTCGATCGGCACCTTGCCGACGAACACGTCGTGAGTGTCCTGATCCATGGACAGCTCGCCGGCGCGGATCAGCGCCTCCTCGTCGTCGTTCTGCATGGTGCGGCGCAGGATGGCCTGTGCGCGCGCCACGATCTCGTCGAGCGCGAACGGCTTGGTGACGTAGTCATCACCGCCGGCGTTCAGACCCTCGATCTTGTCCTGCGTGTCGTCCTTGGCGGTGAGGAACAGGATGGGGGCGGTGAACCCCGCCCCTCGCAGTCGCTTGGTCACGCTGAAGCCGTTCATGTCGGGCAGCATGACGTCGAGGATGATCAGGTCCGGCTCCTCCTCGAGGACGGCCGAGATGGTCGCCGCGCCGTTGGCGACGGTCTTCACCTTGAACCCGGCGAAGCTGAGACCCCGGGAGAGCAGGTCGCGGATGTTCGGTTCGTCGTCGACGACCAGGATGCGCGCATCAGTCATGCCCCCATTATGGTGACTTCGTCCTTGTACGCGCTGATTGGGCGCGCGAGAGCTCAAGGTCAGTGCCCCAGCGACGCATCGACCGCGCGGGTGATCACGTCGACGATCGGAGCCGCCGGGTCGACCGTGATGCGGTGCAGCAGCAGCCCGTCGGCGGCGGCCATCAGGAAGGCGGTGCGGCTCGCCGCGGCGTCGCCGCCGAGCCGGGAGAGGATGCTGCGCAGCCAGGCCTCCATGCCGGCGCGCTGCTCGCGCAGCGGACGCACGGCATCGTCGTCGGTCTCCAGGAACAGCGCGTACCTGGCCCGGGTTCGCGCGGACAGCGGCCCGGACTGCACCTCGACCATGCGGGTGAGCGCGTCGACGAGCTCGTCGCGCGTGGTGATCTCGGGCACGCCGGCATCGCCCAGCTCGCGTCGCGCGATCCACTCGGCGACACCGGCCACGAGCGCGGCGCGGGTGCGGAAATGGTTGGAGGTGGATCCGGGCGGCAGGGAGGCGGCGGCATCCACGCGGCCGTGCGTGAGTGCGCGAATGCCCTCGGCGCCGATCAGCATCACGGCGGCATCCAGCGCCTGATCGCGGGTCCTGCTCACAGCTCGAGACTACGCAACTACTTCTCTAGTGACAAAACACTATGAACGTAGTAGCGTGTGCGCATGGAAGAGCACAGGGAGTGGGATCCGCCGCTGCCGGAGGCCGCGGGCTTCGAGCATCACATCGTGCAGACGCCCGGGTTGCGCACGCACGTCGCCGTGATCGGGGAGGGAGAGCCGGTGCTCATGCTGCACGGGTTCCCAGAGCACTGGTGGCAGTGGCGTGCCATCGCTCCCCGGATCGCCTCCGCCGGGTATCGCGTGATCTGCCCGGACCTGCGAGGTGCGGGCTGGACGGCGGCCGAGGACCCGCGCTTCCGGCGCCATTCGGTCGTCGACGACATCGTGGCGCTGCTCGACGTCCTCGGGATCGGCCGCACGAGCCTTCTCAGCCATGACTTCGGTGCTGTCATCGCCCACCAGCTCTCGTACCGGCATCCGGAGCGGGTCCGCGCCGCCGTCCAGTGCTCCGTGCCGCCGGCATTCATGATCTTCACGCCGCGGCTGCTGCCGGCCTTCTCCCACATGCCACGGATGCTGATGCACAGGGAGGGCGGCTCCCTGCGGCATCTCTTCTCCGAGAAGTACCTGGCACGGCCGTTGGGCGAGGAGGACCTCGACGGCTATCTGCGGGTGCAGAGGCGTCCTGAGGTGAGTCGCGCCGTCGCGGCGATGTATCGCGGCCTGATCGTCCCGGAGGTGATGGCGCTCGCCGCCGGCGAGTACCGGCGGATGCGACTGCGTCCGCCCACCCTGGCCCTGTTCGGCCGGCAGGACGGACCGTTCCCCGAGGAGCTGGTCCGCCACATCTGCCGTGACCAGGAGCGCCGGGCGGACCGATTCTCGCTGGCGTTCGTGGACGGCGCCTCGCACTTCCTCACCGACGACGCGCCCGATGAGGTCGCCCGGCACACCCTGGAGTGGTTCGCGACGGTCGGCAGCACCGCTGAGGCCGCCTCCGACGAGGTGTGAACGCGGCGCGGGCCGGACGAGGGATGCGGCGCGCGCATGTCACCGGGATGCGGTGAACCCTCTGATCGGGGAGGATCGGAGGGTGCCCTCCGAGACCCACCCTGCTGCCCCACGCAGCATCCCTGCTGCGTATCCGCCGCCCGCGCCTCCGGCGCCGTCAGGCGCACCGCTCGTGCCGGAGGTGACGCTGCTGGCTCCCGTGCCGGAGGAGCTGGCCTTCCACCGTCTGGACCGTGCACGCTCTCGCCCGACCCGGTGGTGGCGCCCACTGGCCATCGCCGCCGTCGCGGCCGCGCTGTACCTCGCGATGATCGTCATGATCATGGTTCCGCTGGTGGTCGTCGTGGTGATGAATCCGGGCCTCAGCCCGGCTTTCGAGATGCTCGAGCGGGGGCAGGTGCCGCCGTTCGAGGTGGCGGATCCCACCGGATTCCTGGTGCTGATCGTGCCGCTGATCCTGATGATCCCGGCACTCCTGGCGGCGTCCAGGATGCTGGGCGGCCGGGGCGTCGGCCTGCTGCTCTCGGTGGCAGGGCGGATCCGCTGGGGCTGGCTCGGGCGCAGCCTGCTGGTGGCGCTGGCCGTGTACGCGGTGCAGACCGCGATCACGCTGGCGCTGGCCGCCGCCACCGGGGAGAGCATTGAGGCCGACGCCTCCCAGCCAGGGCTGGGGCTGATGGTGCTGCTGATCGTGCTGCTGGTGCCGCTGCAGTCGGCCGCCGAGGAGTACGTCTTCCGCGGGTTCCTCATGCAGGCCATCGGCACGTGGCTGAAGCATCCGCTGTTCCCGATCCTGCTTCCCATCCCGCTGTTCGTGTTCGGGCATCTGTACGACGTATGGGGACTGCTGAGCGTGGCCGTGTTCGCCGTGGCCGCGGCCTGGCTGGTATGGCGCACCGGCGGGCTGGAGTCCGCCATCGTGCTGCACGCGGTCAACAACGTCTCGGCCTTCCTGCTCGGCGCGTTCGGGCTGGCCGATGCGAACGCCACGACGGGCCTGCCCATCGATGTGGTCACGACGGCGATCACCATGGTCGTGTACGCCGGGATCATCGAGTGGATGCAGCGGCGCACCGGACTGGTGCGCACTCGCACCGTGCTGCGGCCGGCCCCCGTGCCGCTGCCGCAGGGGTAGCATCCGGAGCATGGACGAGTACGAGGGCGGCGACAGCGCGTGCTGGCTGTCGCAGGTGTGCCCCGAGTGCGGCGCCCTGCTCGACGACCTCTCCGCGCCCTGCTGGCGGTGCGGGCTGAAGCCCGGCGAGGAGCCGGCGGGGGCCGCGAGCTGACTCAGGCGGCCAGGCTCACAGCATCCATGATGGTGTAGCTGTAGCCCTGCTCGGCGAGGAACCGCTGCCGGTTCTGCGCGTAGTCCTGATCGACCGTGTCCCGGGCGATCAGCGTGTAGAAGCTGGCGGTGTGCCCGGACTGCTTGGGCCGCAGCAGGCGGCCCAGCCGCTGGGCCTCCTCCTGCCGGGAGCCGAACGATCCCGACACCTGGATGGCGACGGATGCCTCCGGCAGATCCACCGAGAAGTTCGCGACCTTCGAGACCACCAGCAGCGAGATCTCGCCCTCGCGGAACTGCCGATACAGCTGCTCGCGCTCGTCCACGGGCGTGGCGCCGGTGATCTGCGGGGCGTTCAGCGCCTCGGACAGCTCGTCGAGCTGGTCGAGATACTGGCCGATCACGAGGATGCGCTCGCCGGGATGCTTGGCGATCAACTCGCGCACCGCGGTGATCTTCTCCGGAGCGGATGCTGCGAGCCGGTACCGCTCGTCGTCGGTGGCTGCGGCGTACTCCAGCCGGGTGCTGGGCGGCAGGTCCACGCGCACCTCGTAGCAGGCGGCCGGGGAGATGAAGCCCTGCGCCTCGATCTGCTTCCACGGTGCGTCGAACCGCTTCGGCCCGATCAGGCTGAACACGTCACCCTCGCGACCGTCCTCGCGCACGAGCGTGGCGGTCAGGCCGATCCTGCGGCGGGCCTGCAGGTCGGCGGTGAGCTTGAACACGGGCGCCGGCAGCAGGTGCACCTCGTCGTAGACGATCAGGCCCCAGTCCAGGGCATCCAGCAGCGCCAGGTGCGCGTACTGGCCCTTCCGCTTGGCGGTGAGGATCTGGTACGTGGCGATGGTGACCGGCTTGATCTCCTTGGCCTGCCCGGAGTACTCGCCGATCTCCTCGGGCGTGAGCGAGGTGCGCTTGAGCAGCTCGTCGCGCCACTGCCGGGCCGAGACCGTGTTGGTCACGAGGATCAGCGTGGTGGTGCCGGTCGCGGCCATCGCGCCCGCGCCGACGATGGTCTTCCCTGCGCCGCAGGGCAGCACCACCACGCCGGAGCCCTCCTTCGCGAAGGCGTCCACGGCCTCGTGCTGGTACGGCCGCATCGCCCAGCCGTCCTCATCCAGCTCGATCTCGTGCGGCGTGCCCGGCGTGTAGCCGGCGAGGTCCTCGGCCGGCCAGCCGATCTTCAGCAGCTCCTGCTTGATCTGACCGCGCGCCCACGCGTCCACGACGTACGTCTCGGGGGTGGGGTGGTCGATCAGCAGCGGCTGGATGCGCCTGTTCGCGGCGACCTGGGTGAGCACGGCGGGATCCGTGGAGTGCAGGATCAGCGCGCCCTCGTCGTCGCGCTCGATGATCAGGCGTCCGTAGCGGTCCACGGTCTCGCGCAGGTCCAGCGCCACGGACGGCGGGACGGGGAAGCGCGACCACCGCTCGAGCGTCGCCAGCATGTCGTCGGCGGTGTGGCCGGCCGCACGGGCGTTCCACAGGCCCAGCCGCGTGATGCGGTAGGTGTGCATGTGCTCGGGGGCGCGCTCCAGCTCGGCGAAGATCGCCAGCTCGTGGCGGGCGGCGTCCGCGTCGGAGTGCGCGACCTCCAGCAGCACGGTGCGGTCGCTCTGGACGATCAGTGGGCCATCAGACATAGCAGACCAGTCTACCGAGGCCGCGGTGCATCAGGCCTCGAGCACCTGCACCGAGCGGATGCTGCGCACCGGCAGCGTGCGCTCCACATCGGCCGCGCGGTCCCGGCCGCGAAGCCGACCGCCGCCGATGCCCGACGCCTCCAGAGTCAGCTGGCGGCTGGTGCCGTCGGGCATGGCCACCTGCACCTGCACGAGCGCGCGGGCCCGGACGGCGGCCTCCAGCTCGCGGCCCAGCCAGGCGGCATCCGCGTCCGGTCCGCGGTGCGAGCGCAGCCGCGCGATCAGGCTCGCGTACTCGACTCCGGGCGCGGCCGCGGGTGGTGCGAGGCGGCGCCGCTGCACGGCGATGGCCACGTCGTCGCGGTCGACGAGGGTTGCCGGGTAGCGGGCATCCGACAGCGCCCAGGCGACGGTCTCCGCGCTCACGCGGGAGTGCAGACGGTCGCCGTCGGGCACCAGCCCCAGCGGACGCAGGTTGCGGTCGACGGCGATGGCCTCCAGCAGATGCTCGTCGGCGCTGCGCACCTGCGTGCCGCCGGTCGAATCCGGACCCACACGCACGAGGCCGTGGCGTGCGGCTGTCTGCGCGATGAGGTACTCCAGCGGCTGCGGCACCCCGGACAGCGAGAGCTCGTGCAGGAAGGTCAGGATGCCCTGCTCGGTCTCTCCGTCCACGAGAGCGCGGGCGACGGAGTCCGCGGTGAAGCGGTACGACGACACCTGCGCGGCCGAGGAATGCTCGGTCATGCCGCGCAGGCGGTTGTCCAGCGCGGGCTGCAGTGGACCCGGGGCGATCGCGGAGAGGTCGTTCTGCAGGAACAGCCGATCCACCTCGGTCGGCAGCAGCGCCTGCAGGGCGGAGGTGTCGGCCTCGCCTCCGGTGCGCAGCGCCTGCGCCCAGGCGGGCTCGGTGCGGTCGATCGTGCGCAGTCCCAGCAGCACCGCGAGGTGCGTCAGGCGATCCGCATGCGCCGCCCAGGCGGAATCCCAGGGGTGCGCCTCGGGCCAGCTCCCGATCGGGTCCCAGCCGGAGCCGGAGCGGATGCCGGCCGGCATCGATTCGCGGAAAGCCGTGGCCAACTGCGCCCACCGCTCGGCGAACGAAGCGGCCAGCCAGTCCTCCGCCGTGGGCGTCAGGCGCCATTCCCGATCGACGGGGCGGGCGAGACCGGACAGCTCCGCGATCTCGCGCAGACTGTCGGCATCGTCGTCGAGCATCAGCCTGCGCTTCTCTGTCACGCTCAGTGCGCCGGTGGCGACCAGCGCCAAGGGCGCGGTCCGGGCCGCCAGCAGCAGATCGGCCAGTGCGCCGACCGTCGCCCAGGCGCGCTCTGCCGCGCCCGCCGCGGCGGAATCGGACGCCGGAGTCTCGGCGGCTCGCTCCGCGTCGGCGACAGGGGAGTGGGCGGCGACGGCGGCGATCACCGGTGCGGGCACGCGCCCCTGGGCATCCAGGAATCCGAGGGAGGCGAGCAGGTCGGCCGTGGATGCATCGATCTCGGCATCCGGTCGTACGGCATCGGCCAGCCGCTGCGCGTCGGCACGGGTGAGTGCGGCCAGGCCGCGCTCGATGGAGGCCGGTTCCAGCAGCGCCTCGGCAGCGTCGAAGAAGTCGTCCCAGTCGGCATCCGCATGCACGTCGCGGATGCGCAGCAGTTCGCCGAACTGCTCATCGCTCGCCGCTGCCAGCCGATCGGCCAGAGGGCGCGCGTGGGTGCTCATGTTCAGGGCCGCTCAGGATCGCTTGCTCGCGCGTCCCCTGCGGACGAAGGTGATGATCAGCAGCGCGATGATCATCACGAAGGCGAGCGGGAGCCCGTACAGCGGCAGTGCCGCCACGAAGGGCCACACCCCGGTGCCGAACGAGGACTGCTTCATGCCCGTCGCGGTGCCGATGATGATGGCGAAGAAGCAGATGATCGACGCGGCTGCCAGCACGAGCGCCGTGTAGGCCAGGATGCGGTCGATCAGACTCGTGGGCGCCTCCGCGGCGTCGTCTTGCTTGCTCATCCCCTTCAGCGTATCTCCTGGGCGCGCACGCGGCGTCGTCGGGCGCCCGGCGGGTAGGCTGGAGGTGTCGCGTCGCCGCGCGACGTTCCATCACACAGACTCAGCGAGGTTCTCCCATGCCCACCGGCAAGGTCAGGTTCTACGACGACGAGAAGGGGTTCGGCTTCATCGCTTCCGATGACGGCCAGGACGTCTTCCTGCACGCCTCTGCCCTTCCCACAGGTGTCTCCGTGAAGAAGAACACCCGCGTGGAGTTCGGCCTCGCCGACGGTCGCCGCGGCCCGCAGGCGCTGTCGGTGCGCGTGCTGGACGCGCCCCCGGCACGCGCCAAGGCGCCGCGCGCCAACGCGGACGAGATGGCGGTGATCATCGAGGACCTCATGAAGATGCTCGATGACGCCAGCTCCGCGCTGCGCAAGGGCCGCCCCACCAGCCGCACTCTCCCCGCGGTGCTGCGCAAGGTCGCTGATGATCTCGACGCCTGACGAGCTGGCTGCCGCCACGCGCGAGATCGCGCTGGCCGCCCTGCACGAGATCACCCCCGCCTCCACGATCGGACCCGCCGCCGGCTACACGGTGGAGCCGTCCGGCGCGCTGTCGCTGCGGTTCGAGAACCGGCTTCCCGGATACCCGGGCTGGTACTGGACGGTCTCCGTCGCGCAGCTGGACGACGCCGAGCCGACGGTGCTCGAGACCGAGCTCATGCCCGGTGACAGCGCCCTGCTCGCACCCGACTGGGTGCCGTGGACCGAGCGTCTCGCCGAGTACCGCGCGCACCAGGCCGAGCTCGCCGCCGCGGCCGCCGCCGAGGGCACGGAGTCGGGTGATGCGGACGCGAACGTCGATTCCGACGACGCGGATGTCGATCTCGACGGCTCTGACGAGGATGACGACTCCGACGATGAGGACGTCGACGAGCACGACGTGACCGCACGGCTGCACGCCGGTGACCTGGACGGCGTCGACATCGACGAGCTGGACGAGTCCGCGGCATCCGACGACGACGACAACGCTGAAGACGACGACAACGCAGACAACGCCGACGACGAAGCCGCTCCGGAGGACGCAGCCGAAGAGGAGTGACCTCTTCCGCCGAAACCCCTCCTGACCGCCGAAACCCCTCCTGACCCACGCGGGCCAGGAGGGGTTTCGACGCTGCTGAGGGGTCTCGAACTCCGCTGGGACTCGAGTCAGGCCAGGTGGCCCAGCACGTAGTCGATCGAGCGGATCAGCTGGCGCACGTCGTCGGGCTCGATGGAGACGAATGTCGCGATGCGCAGCTGGTTGCGGCCGAGCTTGCGGTACGGCTCGGTGTCGACGATGCCGTTGGCACGCAGGGCCTTGGCGATCTCCGCGGCGTCCACTCCGTCGAAGTCGATGGTCGCGACCACGGGGGAGCGGTACGCGGCTTCGACGAACGGGGTCGTGACGGAGGTGCTCTCCGCCCAGTCGTAGAGCAGACCGGACGACTCGGCCGTGCGGGCGGCAGCCCACTTCAGCCCGCCGTTCGCCAGGATCCAGTCCAACTGGCTGTCCATCAGGTGCAGGGTTGTCAGTGCCGGGGTGTTCAGGGTCTGGCTCAGGCGTGAGTTGGTCAGGGCGTTGTGAAGACTGAGGAACTCGGGGATGTACCGACCGGATGCCGCGATGCGCTCGATGCGCTCGATGGCAGCGGGGGAGACCGCCGCGAGCCACAGGCCGCCGTCCGAGCCGAGGTTCTTCTGCGGGGCGAAGTAGTAGACGTCCACCTGGCTGATGTCGACGTCGATGCCGCCAGCGGCGCTGGTCGCGTCGACGACGGTCAGTGCGCCGTCGGCCGCGACGCGCGTGACGGGAGCCGCAGCGCCCGTGGAGGTCTCGTTGTGCGGCCAGGCGTACACGTCCACGCCCTCGACGGCTTCGGCGAAGGCGACCGTGCCGGGCTCGGCGGTGCGCACGTCCGGCGCCTCCAGCCACGGAGCTGCGGCGGCCTTGGCGAACTTGCCGCCGAACTCGCCGAAGACGAGGTTCTGCGCACGGTGCTCGATGAGGCCGAAGGCGGCGGCATCCCAGAACGCCGTCGAGCCGCCGTTGCCGAGGATGATCTCGTATCCCTCCGGCAGGCTGAACAGGGTGGACAGGCGATCGCGAACGCTGGCCACCAGGTTCTTCACCGGGGTCTTGCGGTGCGACGTGCCCAGCAGACTCGCGCCGACCGCGGCCAGCGCCTCGATCTGCGCGGGGCGCACTCTGGACGGGCCGCAGCCGAAGCGTCCGTCGACGGGTAGGAGTTCACGGGGGATCTCGATCGCCATGGGTTGATTCTAGGTCGCCGTGGGCGGCGCTCCCGCCCGCGTGACGGGCGATGACCGGGCGGCGGAAAGGTAGGCTTGCCTAAGACCATCGGAGGGCCCGCATGACCGACCTGATCGACACCACCGAGATGTACCTTCGCACCATCCTCGAGCTGGAGGAGGAGCACATCGTTCCGCTGCGCGCGCGCATCTCGGAGCGACTCGGGCACTCCGGTCCGACCGTCTCGCAGACGGTCGGACGAATGGAGCGCGACGGACTGGTCGTCGTCTCCGAGGACCGTCGTCTGGAGCTGACGGATGCCGGGCGTCGCAAGGCCGTCGACGTGATGCGCAAGCACCGGCTGGCCGAGCGACTGCTCTCCGACGTGATCGGGCTGGACTGGGCGTTCGTGCACGAGGAGGCCTGCCGCTGGGAGCACGTGATGAGCGAGCAGGTGGAGCGCCGCCTCGTCGAGCTGCTGGGTCATCCCACCGAGTCGCCGTACGGCAACCCGATCCCGGGCCTGGACCAGCTCGGCGACGTTCCGACCCGCTCCTTCGAGGAGGGCGTGATCGGCCTGGTCAGGCAGTTGGATGCCGCGGGCGGACCCATCGAGGGCACCGTGCGCCGTCTCGCCGAGCCCGCGCAGGTGGATCCGGAACTGCTCGAGCAGCTGCGCGATGCGGGCGTCGTCCCTGGTGCGCGCGGGGAGTACCGCTACAACGAGGGGTACGTCCTGATCAGCATGGAGGGTCGCGACGACGACCTGGAACTGCCGGTGGAACTGGCATCCCACATCTTCCTCGTCCAGGACAATGCCTGATCAGTCAGGATTCTCGGGGCGTTCTGGCGGATTGTCAGGTTCGGAGGGTGACAGAATCGTTATCTTCCGGTAACGTCGGTGGGGTCGCCGACGAAGAAGCCCGTCGGTGATGAACGCGGAGATCGCCTCCTAGGCTCGTCCTCTCCGCGAGAAGTTCGCACAACGTGCCGTGTGGCATACGTGCCCGAGAAACGACTATTGCCGACGAGCCTGCGCTTGCCCGAATCGAGCGCGGAGGCGCAGGAGGATTCCCTTTTGGCCGCAGACATCACCACGACCGACAACGCTGAAGACCCGAAGAAGCCGGCGCGAGGACGCGCCACCCGCAGCAGCCGCACGAGCGTGAAGCCCATGCGCACGATCGCGATCTTCGCAGCAGTCGGCGCCCTGGTCGCCGCCGTCGCCCTTCCGGCCTACGCCGCGACGAACGGCACCCACAAGAACGAGGCCACGACCCTGCAGCAGCTTGCGGCAGGCGATGCGCAGTCGCTGGTGGTGGCATCCGAAGCCACCGCCTCGCCGCTGGATCGCGGCACCTACTCGGCCACCACGCCCGAGGAGATCGCGACGAAGAAGGCTGAAGCGGCAGCCAAGGCGCGCGCCGCGGCGACCGCGAAGCTCGCCTCGACCAGGGTCTCGCGCCTGAGCGCCGCAGACCTGCAGCTCACCTCGCCGGGTTCGGGCGAGGTCCGCTATCCGCTTCCGCGGGGTTCGTACTACGTCAGTCGCACCGTGGGCAGCGGCCACGGCGGCGCCGATATGGTCGCGAACTCCGGCACCCCGATCTTCGCGGCGGCCGGCGGAGTGGTGCGCGTGTCGTCTGAGAACTACTACGGCTACGGAGTCGCCATCGTCATCGACTCGGTCGTCGGCGGTCAGCGCGTGTCGACCCTCTACGCCCACATGAGCTACGGCACCCGCGCGGTCAGCACCGGCCAGACGGTGCAGCCCGGCCAGTTCATCGGCAAGGTCGGCAACACCGGGCGCTCGTTCGGTTCCCACCTGCACTTCGAGGTGCACATCAACGGCGCGCTCATCGAGCCGATCTCCTGGCTGAAGGTCAACGCGGGCTGATCGCCCGACACGTTCCCCGTTCGACGGCCGGTGTTCCCGCGTCGTTCAGACGGATGGGCTAGCCTGTACCCGTCGTCGTACGGGCGGGAGAAGCTGATGGGACAGTCACCGGGCATCCGAACCATGGATGCGCTCGGCCGTCTTGTCCTTCAGCATCGTCCGCAGGGACGGCTCGGCTTTGTCGAGCACGGAAGGCGCTGTCTTTAGGACGGCGCTTTTTTGTCATCCCTGCGACCGCTGCTGTCCGCACGAGGAGTCGAGAGAGCCGGGAAGCCATCCCGGCCGAATCGAGAGGATGCCGACGATGCGCACACTGGTGCTGAATGCAGGATACGAACCCATCACGGTGGTGTCGTTCAAGAGGGCCATGGTGCTCGTGATGAACGACAAGGCCAGTGTGATCGAGCACGTGGAGGGCGACCCGGTCTGGTCGGGTCGCAACGCCTATGAACGCCCGGTCGTGATCCTCCTCACCAGGTACGTGCGTCTGCCGTCGTCCCGCCGGGTGCCGGTCACCCGTCGCGGGGTGCTGCGCCGCGACGACCACCGCTGCGGGTACTGCGGCCGCAGCGCATCGACCATCGACCACATCCTCCCCCGCTCGCGCGGGGGAGCGGACAGCTGGGAGAACCTGGTCGCGTGCTGCCTGAAGTGCAACAACGTCAAGAGCGACCGCACGCCGCGGGAGATGGGCTGGGAGCTGCGGATGACGCCCCGTCCTCCGCATGGCACGGCGTGGACCGTCCGCGGTGCCGAGCGCGGCGACCCGCGCTGGGAGCCCTACCTCGCGCTGGCCGCGTAGCGACGATCCGGCTCCGTTAGACTTGAAGAGCGCCTTCGTAGCTCAGTCGGATAGAGCGGCCCTCTCCTAAAGGGCAGGTCGCAGGTTCGAATCCTGTCGAGGGCACGATGACGAAGGACGCCGCCCGGAGGGCGGCGTCCTTCGTCGTCTCACCCCCTCGACAGAGGGGCCCCGCCGGCCAGGAGGCTCGCTGCGGCGCTCTTCCTCGACACCGCAGCCGATCTCGGGACCTGGCGACGCAGCGAGCGGCCGGTGGGGAAGCGAGGGCACACAGAGCGGCCGGCGTCCCGAAGGGCGCCGGCCGCAGAAGGAAGAATGTCAGTGCGCCGCTCGGTACGCCTCCATGACGTCCGCGGCGATGCGTCCGCGCTCGGAGACCTTCAGGCCCTGAGCCTTGGCCCATTCCCGAATCTCACCGACCTCGGAATTGCGAGCAGCGCGACGCCGAGGTGCAGCGGCACGGGAACTGCCCGCGGACGCGCGACGACCGGCATTGATGTATGGCGCCAGGGCGGCGCGAAGCTCTTCCGCATGGGAATTCGTGAGATCGATCTCGTATGCCACGCCATTGAGGGAGAAATGAACTGTCTCGCCCTCACCGACCTCCAGCAGTGCGCCATCGATATCGTCAACAAGCTGATGCACAATTCGTCGAGCCATGGTGATAACAGTAATTGCAATATTCTGGAAATGCAAGAAGCATGTCGATGGTGCGGAATGAATTCGCGCACCGTTGGAAAGGGTGTCAGGGAAGCAGGCCCGCACGGCGCGCACGGGCCACTGCCGAGTGCCGGGTGGAGGCATCCAGCTTCGACATCGCGGCACCCAGGTAGGCCTTCACCGTTCCCTCACGCAGACCCAGCTGCGAGGCGATCTCGCCGTTCGTGGAGCCCACCGCCGCGCAGGCCAGCACGTCCAGCTCACGGGGGGACAGGTGCACGGTGGGGACCGAGCTGGTGGTGACCGGCACCGGCTCGACGAACCCCAGGAGACGCTTCTCGACGGCCATGATCCGTGAGCGCAGGGTCTCGTCGTCGAGACCGGCGGCGATGGAGCGCAGCTCGGCGAAGCTCTCGCGCAGATCCTCGCGCTGCGGGGCGGCCAGTGAGGGTACGGGGGAGGCCTCGCGCAGCCGTCGTTCGACCTCGTCGCGGATCTGCAGCTCCGTCGCCATGCGCTGCGCGACGCTCATGGCCGGCGCCGTGGTCACGCCTCCGACTTGGGATTCCTCCCAGGCTCCGGCATACAGCATGCCTCGAGGGCGGCCCGCCACGACGATGGGCAGGGCCAGCAGCGTCCGCAGCCCCTCGCCCAGCACGAACAGATCGTAGTCGTGCGTGATCTGCTGCGAATTGCGGTAGTTGTTGGTCATGCGCGGGCGCAGCTCGATCATCGCCCGCCCGCCCAGTCCCCGCTCCGGGCGCACCTGCAGACCGTCCAGATGACGGGTGCGATTGCCGACGATGGTGGTCACGGCCACCTCGCCGTCCTCGATGAGACCGCCGAACGCCACCGGGAATCGCGTGCGCCTGGCGAGCTCGCGCACACCATCGGCGACGAGTTCCTGCGCGGTGCCAGCCTGGACGCTCATTGTCAGCAGATACCAACTTTCGGGGGTGACGGCGCTGCCCGCCCGTTTCGTAGCGTCGAGGATACCACCCGCGTGACGCCGTCACGCGGCTTCGTACATGCGGCAAGGAGGCCTCATGACAGAACGGATCGATGAAGAATCCGGCGGAGGAATCGACTACATCGAAGTCGAGGAATCGGAGAGATTCCAGGGACTCAAGCGAATGCAGCGCTCGTTCGTCTTCCCGCTGGCGATCTTCTTCCTGCTCTGGTATTTCGCATATGTGCTGCTCGCAGCATTCGCAACGGATTTCATGAGCCAGAGGGTGTGGGGCGACATCACGGTCGGCCTGCTCTTCGGACTCGGGCAGTTCGTCACCACATTCGCCATCACCATGGCATATGTCTCATTCGCCAACCGAAAGCTCGACCCGGTGGCCACCGAGATCCGTGAAGAGCTCGAGAAGGCGGAGGTGCGTTCATGAATGTCACGCATATGGCGGCGGTGGCCGTCAAGAACGACCCTGTCCTGAACATCGCCATCTTCGCGGCTTTCGTCGCCGTGACGCTGTTCATCGTCATCCGCGCCAGCCGCAACAACAAGACGGCCGCGGACTACTACGCCGCCGGCCGCTCGTTCAGCGGTACGCAGAACGGCTTCGCCATCTCGGGCGACTACCTCTCCGCGGCATCCTTCCTGGGCATCTGCGGCGCGATCGCCGTGAACGGCTACGACGGATTCCTCTACTCCATCGGATTCCTGGTGGCCTGGCTGGTGGCGCTGCTGCTGGTGGCCGAGCTGATGCGCAACACCGGCAAGTTCACGATGGCCGACGTGCTGGCGTTCCGCCTCAAGCAGCGCCCCGTGCGCATGGCCGCCGCCATCACCACCCTCGCGGTGTGCTTCTTCTACCTGCTGGCTCAGATGTCCGGCGCCGGCGCGCTGGTCTCGCTCCTGCTGGGCATCGACAGCAAGGTCGGACAGTCGCTGGTCATCGCGATCGTCGGTGTGCTGATGATCATCTACGTGCTCATCGGCGGCATGAAGGGCACCACCTGGGTCCAGATCGTCAAGGCGGTGCTGCTGATCCTCGGTGCGATCGGCATGACCGTCTGGGTGCTGGCGCTGCACGGCTTCAGCTTCAACGGCCTGCTCGAGGATGCCGTGGCCAACGCACCAGAGGGCGCGAAGATCCTCGGCCCGGGGCTGAAGTACGGCGCCAACCCGCTGGACTTCCTCTCGCTGGGCATGGCTCTCGTCCTGGGCACCGCGGGTCTGCCGCACGTGCTGATGCGCTTCTACACGGTCCCGACCGCCAAGGAGGCACGCAAGTCCGTCGTCTGGGCGATCTGGCTGATCGGCCTGTTCTACCTGCTGACCCTGGTGCTGGGCTACGGCGCCAGCGCGCTGGTCGGCGCCGAGACCATCAAGGCGGCTCCGGGAGGCGTGAACTCCGCGGCTCCGCTGCTGGCGCAGGCGCTCGGCGGTCCGCTGCTGATGGGCTTCATCTCGGCCGTCGCGTTCGCCACGATCCTCGCGGTGGTCGCAGGCCTGACCATCACCGCCGCCGCCTCGTTCGCGCATGACATCTACTCCAACGTCATCAAGCGCGGCAAGGACGGCACCGGCGTCTCCGATTCCGCCGGCGAGGTCAAGGTCGCGCGTCGCACCGTCATCGTGATCGGCATCCTGGCGATCATCGGCGGCATCGGCGCGCAGGGGCAGAACATCGCGTTCCTCGTGGCCCTGGCGTTCGCCATCGCGGCATCCGCCAACCTGCCGACGATCCTGTACTCGCTGTTCTGGAAGAAGTTCAACACCCGCGGCGCGGTGTGGAGCATGTACGGCGGTCTGATCGCGGCCGTGGGTCTCATCGTCATCTCGCCGGTCTTCTCCGGCAGCGAGACCTCGATGATCCCCGGGATCGACATCGCGATCTTCCCGCTGAGCAACCCCGGCATCATCTCGATCCCGGTGGGCTTCATCCTCGGATGGCTCGGCACGGTCACCGCGAAGACCGCGGAGTCGCGTGCCCTGGCCGCCGAGATGGAGGTGCGCTCGCTGACCGGGTTCGGCGCCGAGAAGGCCGTCGAGCACTGATCCCCTCCGACCGCTCGGGCTCGTGCGCAGCACGGCCCGAGCGGTCGGCCCGAATGCCCGCCCGCGTCGACTCCCCAGTGCGATGCGGGCGTCCCCAGGACTCGGATCGTCATCCCCAGTGCGATCCGAGCATCCCCAGAAGCGGAGCCCGGCGGCCTACACGCCGGGCTCCGCTTGGTCTCAGTGCTCAGGAACTCAGTGCTCAGCGGTCAGCAGCGGCGTCGCGCTCGAGGTCGAGCAGGTAGCGCTTGCGCTCCGGATGCGCGCCGTAGTGGCCCATCGAGCCGTCGGCGCGGATCACCCGGTGCACGGGCACGATCACCGAGAACGGCGTGAGCCGGCATGCCGTGCCCACGGCGCGCGCGGCACCGGGATGCCCGGCCAGCACGGCCACCTCGCCGTAGCTCATCGTCTCGGCCCAGGGCACCGTGCACACCGTCTGCAGCGCAGCGCGGGTGAAGCCATCCACCAGCCGCCAGTCGAACCGCACGTGCTCGTCGAACCGGATGGGCTCGCCCTCGAAGTACGCGTCCATCAGGTGCGCGAGCTCGTCGCCGGAGCCCGGTGCGTCCTCGGGGACCGCGCGGAGTCTGCGGCTGACGTTCTCCAGCAGCCACGGGACGCTGGGATCATCGGCCTCGGACAGGTCGAAGCTGACGATCCCGGCATCCGAGAACACCGCCAACGCGTCACCGAACGGCGTGGGCACGAAGTCGTATCGGAAGCTCATGACCCCATCATCCTGCGCGGGGCCGACCCCACAGGCACCAGAACTCGGTGGCTGTGGACAAGTCGGGAGGAAGACCGATGTGTGCAGGAGGGGCGATTGCGCGCGTGATCGGCGGCAATCCGCGCGAATCGGCCCGGGATACCGGACCTCAGCCCCCGCTCCGCTTAGGCTTTGGGTGTGTGGCGACGTGAGGCGAAGGGCGCCGAGGACGCGGGAGAGGACACCGCGATGAACCTCGGCGAGCTCGGCGACTCATCCACGGGAGTGGACATCGCCCACGCGGCGGAGGCGCAGCGCACCACGCTGCGCGCAGAGGCCGCCGACCTCGGCGGCGCTTCGCCGCTGCTCGCCTTCGTGGATGCGCCGGAGTCCGGCATCGACATCTCCAAGGCGCATCCCGGCAGCCTGCCGCAGTTCATCACGGGCCGCTCCACGCTGCTCTCCAATCTGTTCCGGGACGAAGTCGGGCTGCGCACCGCGCGGATGGCAGCCGAGCGCATCACCGCGCGCAGCACCGAACTGCGCACCGTGCGCGGCATCGACGCCGTGCGCCTGGCCGTGGGCCTCGCGCGCTGGAAGGTCGGCGGCGTCGAATTCTCCGCCCCGGTGCTGCTGCGGCCGCTGGGGATCCGCCGTCACCATGCCGACTTCGAGCTCAAGCTGCAGGGCGCCTTCGAGGTCAACCCCGCTCTGGTGCGCGCCGCACGCGACCACTTCGGCCTCACCTTGGACCCCGCGGGTCTGGCATCCCTCGCCTACGACGGAGGGATCTTCAAGCCGCAGCCGGTGATCGATCAGCTCCGCGCGCTGACGCACTCCATCGACACCTTCGCCGTGCATCCGCGACTGGTGGTCTCCACCTTCGCCGACGTCGCCGGTGCAATGGTCCGCGACATGGTGAACCTCGACCACCCGGTGCTGAATGCTCTGGGTGGGCACGCCGACGACCGCGAGCGGGTGTCCGCCCGACGCGAGCTGCCGGAGGTGCACGGGCCGGACGATCGAGCGCCTGCGGCCGAGACGCTGCTGCTGGACGCGGATGCCGAACAGGAGGACGTGCTGGCGCGCATCGCCGCCGGACACTCCGTGGTCGTCTCCACCCTTCCCGGCACCGGCGGCACCCAGACCGTCATCAACGCCCTGGGCGCGTTCGTGCGCGCGGGACGGCGGGTGCTGGTCGTCTCCACCCGTCGCTCCACGCTCGACGGCGTCCGGCATCGCCTGGCCGGCATCGGCCTGGACGGCCTGGCCGTCTCGCCTTCGGCTGTGCGTCGTGACCTGATCCGCGCCATCTCCCGCAGCGAGAAGGCGACTCAACCCCGCGCCACCGAGGTCGACGAGGCGCTCGTGCGGCTGCGCACCGTGCTGCGCGACTATCGCGGGGCGCTGACCGGGAAGATCGGCGGCACCGGCGCCTCGGTGCTGGATGCCACGCGCAGGCTCACCCGCCTGGCGCTGCTGCCCGTGCCTCCGTCCACCGGCGCTCGATTGGATATGAAGACGCTGGAGCGGCTGGCCGGCGATCGGTCGCATGCGGCCAGGGCGCTCACCAGGGCTGCGCAGCTCGGCGAGTTCCGCTTCGGGCCTGACGATTCGCCGTGGTACGGCGTCAGCTTCGAGAGCACCGAGGCGGCGCAGCAGGCGCACAAGCTGGCGGGGGAGCTGCACGCCACCGGCGTCCCCTCGCTGCTGGAGCGCGGCTACGAGCTGATCGCGCAGACCAGCATGCGCCCGTTCACCACGATCACCGAGCTGGGGGAGTACCTGCAGCTGCTGAAGGGCATCCGCGATTCGCTGGATCGCTTCAGCCCGACCGTCTTCGAGCGCCCGCTCGGCGAGCTCATCCAGGCGCACGGCTCGCGTCGCGACGCGCCGGGGATGTCGTCCGCCAACCGCCGGCGCCTCAAGCGGCTGGCGCGCGAATACGTCCGCCCCGGCGCGCAGGTCGCGGAGATGCACGAGTGGCTGCTGCGCATCCAGCAGCAGCGTTCGCAGTGGCAGCGCTACGTCGACGCCGGCGTCGCCCCGCAGGTGCCGCTGGGCCTGTCCGACGTGCATGTCGCATGGCAGCGGGTGTCGGCCGAGCTGAGCGAGCTGGATGCCGCGCTGGGCCGCAAGGAGCCGCTGGCGGCGCTCCCCGTCGCGCGTCTCGTGCGCACGCTCTCGGGACTGGCCACGCGCAGCGCCGTGTTCGACAACCTCGTCGAGCGCACCGAGATCCGCGACGAGCTGTCCGGCCTGGGGCTGCGGCCGCTGCTGGCCGACCTCTCCGTGCGGCACGTGCCCGAGGAGCGGGTGGCCGATGAGCTGGAGTTCGCCTGGTGGCAGTCGCTGCTGGAGCGGGCGCTGCAGGACGACCGCTCGCTGCTGGGCGCCAACACCTCCGTGGTCGACAGGCTGGAGCGCGACTTCCGCCTGGTCGACGAGGCGCACACCGCCATGGCGGGCCCGCTGCTGGCCTGGAATCTCGCCAGCCAGTGGCGCATCGCCATCGTCGACGAGCCCGATCAGGCGACGAACCTGCGCCGCGCGCTGAAGAACGGCGAGGCCACGACGGCCGAGATCGTCACCGCGGCCCCCGACCTGGTGCGCGTGCTCGCCCCGGTCTGGATCGCCTCGCCCTACGAGGTGCCCGAGATCCCTGACTCCGTCGAGTTCGACGCGGTGCTGCTGGTGGATGCCGGCGCTGTGAACCTCACCGAGGCGACGCCGGCCATCCGCCGTGCCCGCCAGATCGTCGCCTTCGGCGACCCGGTCACGCAGCGTCCCACGCCGTTCACCGCGGCGACGCTGGCAGACCCGACCTGGGAGCCCGAGGTGCCGTTCGACGACGTCTCGGTGTTCGAGCGCCTGGCCGAGCTGTTTCCCGTGATGACGCTCACGCGCAGCTATCGCGCGGGCGGCGAGGATCTCGCCGAGCTCATCAACGACGCGTTCTACGGCGGCGAGATCGTCTCGCTGCCGTGGGCGGGCTCGTACCTGGGACGCGGCAGCCTCACCGTCGACTACGTCGAGGGCGGCGTGGGCAACCCCGATCCCGAGACCGGAGCTGTGGAGAGCCCGGATGCCGAGGTCGCGCGCGTCGTGACCCTGGTGGTCGAGCACGCCATCAACCGTCCCACCGAGTCGCTCATGGTGGTCACCGCTTCGAGGCGGCACGCCGAACGCGTGCGAGCCGCCGTGGCCAGGTCGTTCGCTGGACGATCGGATGTCGCCGACTTCGTCGGCCGGGACACCGCTGAGCCGTTCGCCGTGCTGACGCTCGAGGAATCGGTCGCGGAGAGCCGCGACCGCGTGATCTTCTCGCTCGGCTTCGGGCTGACCAGGCACGGCCGCGTGCTCAGCGACTTCGGGGATCTGTCGCAGGAGGACGGCGAGCGGCTGCTGACCGTCGGGATGACGCGGGCGCGCCGGTCGATGGTCATCGTCTCCTGCATCCGTCCCTCCGCGTTCGACGAGGGCCGGCTCGAGCACGGCGCCTCGACGCTGATGTCCATCCTCGGCAATCTGGCCGCGCGAGGGCGCGACGCCCGCCTGGAGGATCTGGCCGACCCGCTCACCCTGGCGCTGGCACGCGAGCTGCGGCGCCTGGGGGCCTCGGTGGATGTCGACTACCGGGGTCTGCTGCCGCTGGTGGCCCAGCACGGCGGGCGCGCGGTCGTGATCGAGTCGGATCCCGAGAGCCACGACGAGTCGCTGCGCGAGAGCCTGCGGCTGCGACCGCAGGTGCTGCGGCGCCTGGGCTGGCACTACGTGCGCGTGCACGCCTTCGATCTCTACAGCGACCCGGCGACGGTCGCACGACGCATCGCCACCGTCCTCGGCATCGAGGAGGACGCGGTGCGGGCGAACGACGACACCCAGCCGCTCGACGTCGATGAGTGAGGAGCGGCAGCACATCGTGCGCGTGCCGGGTTCACGGCGTGCGCAGCTGACCCGCGTCGAGGGCACCCACGCCGAGCCGCATGTGCGCGAGGAGCGGCACGCCGGCATCGACGGCGAGCACGGGCCCAACGACGCGCAGATGCTGCGGGAAGTGCCGCCGCACTACTGAGTCTCGGCGCTTCGACGGTCGTCAGGGCACACGAACAAGCGCCCCGCCCCCCGAAGGGACGAGGCGCTCGATCATGCGCCGACCGCGGTCAGCTCGCGGCATCCTTGCGCAGAGCGTCGCGGATCTCGATGAGCAGCTCCTGCTCGCTGGGCAGGGTGGGCTCCTCGACGGCCGGGTTCTTCGCGGCCTGGTGCTCCTTGTACTTGTTCATCGGCAGGACGAACACGAAGTACACGATCAGTGCGACGGCGAGGAAGTTGATGATCGCGCCGATGATCGCGCCGACGCCGAACACGCCGAGCTTGACGTGATCCAGCGATTCGGCGTTGAACAGCAGGCCGATCAGCGGGTTGATCAGGTTGTCGACGATGGCTGCGACGATGGCCGAGAACGCAGCGCCGATGACGACTGCGACGGCCAGATCGATGACATTGCCCTGGGCGATGAATTCCTTGAATCCCTTGAGCACTGGACTCCCCCTGTGGGTGTTCGTTCAGCCTCAGTTCGAGGCCGAGGTCTTCGCGGGCGCCGGGCTGGTGCTCGTCGAGGATCCTGAACCCGATGATGTCTGACTTTCCGCCTTCGTGCCAGCTTTTCCGCGCGAGTCGGTGCGATAGAAGCCCGAGCCGTGGAAGGTCACGCCCACGCTGCCGTACTGCTTGCGCAGCGCCCCGCCGCACTCCGGGCAGATGGTGAGCGAGTCCTCCGAGAAGCTCTGCACGGCGTCGAAGCGGTGGTCGCAGGCCGTGCAGGCGTAAGAGTAGGTGGGCATCCGGGATTCCTGTTCAGTTGCGTGCGGACGACAGCACGATGGTCTGCGTCGGGGTGACGATGCCGTTCACCGGCTGGTCGTGGACCTCGCGCGGCAGCGCATCGAGTACCTCGGAATCATAGATCACCGCATACACCGGAGGGCATTTCAGCATGGAGCCGATGGTCTTGTCGAAGTAGCCGCGACCCCAGCCCAGACGGGTGCCCGTGCGGTCGATGGCCGCCGCGGGGATGATCATCAGGTCCACGTCGTTCACCGCGATCGGGCCGAGCACCTCGCCGGTGGGTTCGGGAAGTCCGTACAGGCCCTCGGCGACCTCGTCGGTGTCGTCAGCGACCGCCCAGTCCAGCAGGCCGTCGGCACGGGTGATGGGCAGCAGAACGCGGATGCCGCGTCTGACGGCCTCGTGCACGAACCGGCGCGTGTCGGGCTCCGTGCGGGTGGACAGGAAGCAGGACACCGATCGAGCATCGTGGGCGCGGACGAGAGCGTCCAGCTGCTCGGCGATGCCGATCCCCGCGGCCTCGCGCTGGGCCTCGGTGAGCAGCTGTCGTCTCTCGCGCAGCTCCGCGCGCAGTGCGCGCTTCTGCTGCATCTCGTCGCCCGGCATCCCTCGATCATACGGCGAGGTCCTCGGCATCCGGCCGGACGTGACCCGCGGTGATGGGGGATGCCGCCGGTATGCTGACCGGATGAGCACCATCAAGGCGGTCATCCCCGCTGCGGGTCTGGGCACCCGGTTCCTTCCGGCGACGAAGGCGATGCCGAAGGAGATGCTCCCCGTGGTCGACAAACCGGCCATCCAGTACGTCGTCGAGGAGGCCGTCGAGGCCGGCATCGACGACATCCTCGTCATCATCGGGCGCAACAAGAACGCCATCTCGAACCACTTCGACTCCGTTCCCGAGCTCGAGGTGCGCCTCGCCGAGAAGGGCGACCAGGACCGCCTGCAGCAGGTGATGGAGTCCAGCGATCTCGCCGACATCCACTTCGTCCGACAGGGAGAGCCCAAGGGGCTCGGCCATGCGGTGCTCCGCGCCCGGTCGCATGTGGGGGACAGCTCGTTCGCCGTGCTGCTGGGCGACGACCTGATCGACGAGCGCGATCCGCTGCTGCCCGCCATGATCGCGGCGCACGAGCGCACCGGCGCCGCCGTGATCGCCCTCATGGAGGTCGATCCCGCACACATCCAGGCGTACGGCGTCGCCGCTGTCGACGGGGCGGATGCCGACGGCGTCGTGCGGGTCACCGGACTCGTCGAGAAGCCCGCACCCGAGGACGCCCCCTCGAACCTGGCCGTGATCGGCCGCTACGTCCTGCCTGCCAGCGTCTTCGAGGTGCTCGAGCGCACTCGGCCGGGCAAGGGCGGTGAGATCCAGCTGACCGACGCCCTGGCGGAGCTGGCCGCCGAGGAGGACGGGCCCGGGGTGGTCGGCGTGGTGTTCCGCGGACGTCGGTACGACACCGGCGACCGGCTGGAGTACATCAAGGCCATCGTCCAGCTGGCCGTCGAGCGCGACGATCTCGGCCCGGATCTGCGCCCGTGGCTGAAGTCCTTCGCCGGGCGCCTGTAGCCTGCACATCGACATGCCTCTCGAATCCATCGACCAGCTGCAGCACGGACCCGTCGGTCTGAGACTCATCCGCGGTCGCGACGCCCGCATCCTGCAGCGCGAGCTGCTGTCGAACCGGGCCTGGCTGCGGCCGTGGGAGGCGACGATCCCCGGGGGCGTGACGTCGTTCGACATGCGGGTCAGCATCCGCCGCCTCCTGCAGCAGCACCGCGAGGGTGCCGGCTACCCGTTCGTGATGGAGTACGACGGCGAGATCGCCGGCCAGCTCAACATCTGGGGCGTCGCCCGCGGCTCGCTGTGCTCGGCCACCATCGGCTACTGGGTCAGCGAGCGCTTCGCGGGCCGCGGCATCACACCCACGTCGGTCGCCCTGGCGACGGATGCCGCCTTCGACCTCTTCGGGCTGCATCGGATGGAGATCTGCATCCGGCCCGAGAACCACGCCAGCCTGCGCGTGGTCGAGAAGCTCGGCTTCCGCTACGAGGGCCTGCGGCGCCGGTTCATCCACATCGACGGCGAGTGGCGCGATCACCATGCTTTCGCGCTGGTCAAGGAGGACGTGCCCGAGGGGGTGCTCGCGCGCTGGCTGGCCGGCCGCGTGCCACCCGGCGCAGGCGCGGTCCCCGCTGCGGGCTGACCCGATTCGGCGCGACACGCGAGACGACTTTCGGCGCGTCGACGGCGGGTTCCCTTAGCGTGGTCTGCATGGGTGGGCCGGTGCTGAGCGGGGGCGTGATCGTCCTGGTGTCGGTGCTGCTGTGGGCGCTGTACTTCATGCCCACCTGGCGCGGACGCCATCAGTACTACGCCGCCGAGCGCAACGCCGTGCGGCTGAACCAGGCGCTGCGCGTGCTGGCCGAGACCAGCGAGACGCCGGACGAGGTGCGGCTGGAGCTCACCGCCCGCACGGTCATGCAGCAGCAGCGGCTCGCCAAGCGCGTGCAGGCCGAGAAGGAGAACGCCCAGCTGGAGAAGCTGCGGCAGGAGCTGGCGGCCACCCGGAAGGATCCGGTGCTGCGGCAGGCGAGGGCTCGCAGGCGCGTGCGGCTGGCCGCCAGCATCGTCCTCGTCGCGGGCCTGGCGATGCTGGGCCTGGGGATCTGGGAGTTCGTGCTGAGCGAGGAGTGGCTGCTCGGGGCGTCCGGCCTGGCGCTGGCCGTGGTCGGCGTGGCCGTGCTGGTGCGGATGGCGCAGGTCGCGCAGCATGCGGTCGTGCGCGTGCAGAAGGCGGATGCCGAACCCGTCGCCGCTCGCGTGTCCCCGCCGCTGCACGACCAGGGCGCCGTGTCGTGGACGCCGCGCCCCGTGCCGCAGTCGATGGTCACCGTCGCCGGCTCGCGCGCCCAGCAGGCGCGTGCGCAGATCGACGCGCAGGAGGAGCGCCGCCGCGCCGCGCGACGCGCCGAGCTGCGCCGCCGAGCCGAGGAGCTCGCGCCCGCCGCGCCGACTCCTCTGCCCGCCCCGGCGGCGCGAGCGGATGCCGCGGTCTCGCCGTATGCGAGCATGGGCGTCGTCGACGACGCGGAGATCGAAGCGCATGTGCGTCAGCTGCTCGCGCGTCGAGCGGTGGGCTGAGAGCGTGCTAATCTAGCTGAGGTTCACGGGCCTATGGCGCAGTTGGTAGCGCGCCTCGTTCGCATCGAGGAGGTCAGGGGTTCGAATCCCCTTAGGTCCACATTCCGAGAGCCCCGGGCATCAGCCCGGGGCTCTTCTCATCCCCCGACTTGCTTTCCTGCAGGTCTCGGCTATGGTCAAGGATCAACCACCCGCCAGCCGAACGAAGGGGAAGCGAGTCTCATGTCCGGAAAGACACCGCAGGCACGAGGAGGGAAGAAGGCTCCCAAGCTCTCCCTCAAGGAGAAGAGAGCTGAGAAGCGCGCGAAGCGCGAACCCGAGACCTTCATCAAGTCGCGCAAGGACGCGCGGATCTGATCGAGTCCGGGTTGGAGAAGAAGGGCGCCGTGCGTGCACGGCGCCCTTCGGCATTCCCGGACGGTCTCAGCCCAGGCGGCGCTGCAGGGTGCGGGCGGCGGCGAGCACGGCATCCGTCGGGTCGGTTCTCGGCTCGGCCTCCCAGGTGACCGCGACGGCGGCCGTCGGCCAGTCCGCGTGATCGCGCACGACGGCGGCGATGGAACGGAATCCGGGCGTCACCTCGCCGTTCTCGGTGGCCAGCCCCGTCTCGCGGACGACGCGCAGCACCTCGCGCAGCTCGCCGGGGCGGGACGGACCCGCACCGGTGCGGTCGGTGAAGGCCGCAGCATCCGGATACAGTGCTCGCACCTGACTGCGAGGGAGGGCCGCCAGCATGGCCCGGCCCGTCGCTGTCAGGTGCGCGGGCAGCCGCACCCCGACATCCGTCACCAGCGCGGGGCGGCGGGCGGCCCGCTCCTCGACGATGTACAGCACGTCGCGCCCGCTCATCACGGCGAGGTGCGCGCTCTCGCCCACCTGGTCGGCGAGGGCCGCGATCAGCGGCCGGCCCAGGCGCGCCAGCGGCTCCTGCCTGGCGTAGCCGCCGGCCAGCTCGAACGCGCTCGTGCCGAGCCCCCAGCGGCGCTCCTGCTCCAGGTGCACGACGAAGCCGTGCTGCTCGAGCGTGGCCAGCAGGTGGTAGACCGTCGAGCGCGGGATGTCGAGATCCCGGGCCAGAGCGGATGCCGCGATCGGTGCAGGCCTGCGCGCCAGATGACGCAGGATGCGCAGCGTCTGATCCGCTGCGGGCACCTGGGGGCGCGCATCACCGGCATCCGCAGGGGCAATGTCTGGGATCACAGACACAGTGTGCCATGGGAGCCTGCCGGGCGGACCTCGGACGGTGTGGAATCAGAACATGCAGCATTCTTCTCCCGTGATCGTCGGTGAGGCGCCGCTCGCGCCGGCCGACGTCGTCGCCGTCGCGCGTGAGTTCGCCACCGTCGAGATCTCAGACTCCGCCCGTCAGCGCGTGGCCGCCGCCCGCGCCGTCGTGGACGGACTGGCCGCCGACCCCAACCCGCACTACGGCGTGTCCACCGGCTTCGGAGCGCTCGCCACCACCTTCATCGCCGCCGAGCGCCGCCGCCAGCTGCAGGTCAGCCTGATCCGCTCGCACGCCGCAGGCACCGGCCCCGAGGTCGAGACCGAGGTGGTCCGCGCGCTGCACCTGCTGCGCCTGCAGACCCTGGCGTCCGGCCACACCGGCGTGCGCCCGCTGGTCGTGGACACCTACGCCGCAATGCTCAACGCCGGCATCACCCCGATCGTGCGCGAGTACGGCTCGCTGGGCTGCTCGGGCGACCTGGCACCGCTCGCCCACGTCGCGCTGGCCGCGATGGGCGAGGGCGACGTGCGCGTGGTGCGCCCGGGCCAGGAACCGTCCGAGAAGACGCCCGCAGCCGACGCGCTGGCCGCCGCCGGCATCGAGCCCCTCGTGCTGCGGGAGAAGGAGGGCCTGGCCCTCATCAACGGCACCGACGGCATGCTCGGCCAGCTGCTGCTGGCGCTGCACGACCTGGAGAACCTCGTCTCGACCGCCGACCTGGCCGCCGCCATGTCCATCGAGTCGCAGCTGGGCACGGATGCCGTGTTCGCCGCCGACCTGATGGCGCTGCGCCCGCAGGTGGGCCAGGCGGTCTCCGCCGCCAACCTGCGCGCCTTCCTGAACCCCTCGCCCATGGTCGCCAGTCACAAGGGTCCCGAGGACGGTCGAGTGCAGGACGCGTACTCGCTGCGCTGCTCGCCGCAGGTGCACGGCGCTGCCCGCGACACCATGGGTCATGCCGCCATGATCGCCGAGCGCGAGCTGGCATCCGTCGTCGACAACCCGGTGATCACCTCCGATGGCCGCATCGAGTCCAACGGCAACTTCCACGGCGCGCCGGTCGCCGTGGTGCTGGACTTCCTGGCCATCTCCGTCGCGGATGTGGCATCGGTCTCCGAGCGCCGCACCGACCGCGCCCTGGATCCGGCCCGCAACCACGGCCTGCCGCCGTTCCTCGCGCACGAGGTGGGCGTGGACTCCGGCCTGATGATCGCGCAGTACGCTGCCGCAGGCATCGTCTCCGAGCTCAAGCGCCTCGCCGCCCCAGCCACCGTCGACTCCATCCCCTCGTCCGCCATGCAGGAGGATCACGTGTCGATGGGCTGGTCGGCGGCCCGCAAGCTGCGCCGTGCCATCGACGGCCTCACCCGAGTGCTGGCCATCGAGATCCTCACCGGCGCCCGCGCGCTGGACCTGCGCGCACCCTTGGTGGCGGGCCCCGCCACCGGCGCGGTCCGCGATCTGGTCCGCACCGTGGCCGCCGGCCCCGGACCCGACCACTTCCTCTCACCCGACATCGAGGCCGTCACGGAGCTCGTCCGCTCCGGCGCCGTCCTCCGCACTGCAAAGGAGCACGCCCATGTCTGAGCCCACCCTGCACGACCCGTCCCGCCGCATCCGCGCCGCGCGCGGCAACCAGCGCACCGCCAAGAGCTGGGGCGCCGAGGCCGCCAAGCGGATGCTGATGAACAACCTCGACCCCGAGGTCGCCGAGCACCCCGAGGACCTCGTCGTCTACGGCGGCACCGGCCGCGCCGCGCGCAGCTGGGAGGCGTACGACGCCATCGTGCGCACCCTCGACGAGCTCGAGCCCGACGAGACCCTGCTGGTGCAGTCCGGCAAGCCCGTCGGCGTGTTCCGCACCCACGAGTGGGCGCCGCGCGTGCTGATCGCCAACTCCAACCTGGTCGGCGACTGGGCCAACTGGCCCGAGTTCCGCCGCCTGGAGTCGCTGGGCCTGATCATGTACGGCCAGATGACGGCAGGCTCCTGGATCTACATCGGCACGCAGGGCATCCTGCAGGGCACGTACGAGACCTTCGCGGCGGTGGCCCGGTCGCTGGGCAGGGACTCCCTGAAGGGCACCCTGTCGCTGACCGGCGGCGCGGGCGGCATGGGCGGCGCGCAGCCGCTGGCCGTCACCCTCAACGAGGGCGCGGTGCTGATCGTCGAGGCCGACGAGTCCCGCCTGGCGCGCCGCGTGGAGCACGGCTACCTGGACGAGTACCACACCGATCTCGACGTCGCCGTGGCCCGCGCGATGGCCGCCAAGGAGGCGGGCGAGGCCCTCTCGGTCGGCGTCGTCGGAAACACCGCCGAGATCTTCCCCGAGCTGTTCCGCCGCCAGCAGGCGGGTCTCATCGCGATCGACGTCGTCACGGACCAGACCAGCGCGCACGACCCGCTGGCCTACCTGCCGATCGGCATCTCCGTCGCCGACTGGAAGGCCGAGGCCGCCCGCGACCCGGAGGAGTTCACCCGCCGCTCGCGCGAGTCGATGGCCGCCCACGTGAACGCCATGGTCGCATTCCAGGATGCCGGTGCCGCAGTCTTCGACTACGGCAACTCGCTGCGCGCCGAGGCCAAGCTCGGCGGCGCCGACCGCGCGTTCGAATTCCCCGGCTTCGTGCCGGCGTACATCCGCCCGCAGTTCGAGTCCGGCCGCGGACCGTTCCGCTGGGCCGCGCTCTCCGGCGACCCGGAGGACATCTACAAGACCGACCGTGCCATCGCCGAGCTGTTCCCCGAGGACAAGGCCCTGCACCGGTGGCTGGAGAAGGCCGCCGACAAGGTGCACTTCGAGGGCCTGCCGGCGCGCATCTGCTGGCTGGGCTACAAGGAGCGCCACCTGGCGGGGCTGAAGTTCAACGAGATGGTGGCGTCCGGTGAGCTGTCCGCCCCGATCGTGATCGGCCGCGACCACCTGGACTCCGGTTCGGTCGCATCGCCCTACCGGGAGACCGAGGCCATGAAGGACGGATCGGATGCCATCGCCGACTGGCCGCTGCTGAACGCCCTGCTCAACACGGCGTCCGGTGCGTCGTGGGTGTCGCTGCACCACGGCGGCGGCGTCGGCATCGGCCGCTCGATCCACGCCGGTCAGGTCACCGTCGCCGACGGCTCCGAGCTCGCCGCGCAGAAGCTGGAGCGGGTGCTCACCAACGACCCCGGCACGGGCGTGATGCGCCACGTCGACGCGGGCTACGAGCACGCCAAGGACGTCGCCCGCGAGCGCGGCCTGAAGGTGCCGATGCTGTGACCGCCACGCTGATCACGAACATCGGGGAGCTGACGACGAACGTCGGCTCCCCAGAGGATCGCTTCGGAACCCTGCGCGACGCGGCCGTCCTCATCGAGGGCGACCGCATCGCCTGGGTCGGTGCGGCATCCGAGGCCCCCGCGCTGCCCGGCGGGTACGTCGAGGCGGATGCCGAGGGATGCGCGGTCATCCCCGGGTTCGTCGACAGCCACAGCCACATCGTGTTCGGCGGCGACCGCGCCGCCGAGTTCGAGGCGCGGATGGCCGGCGAGAGGTATGCCGCCGGCGGCATCCGCTCCACCGTCGCCGCCACCCGCGGCGCGAGCGACGACGAGCTGCGCGCGCGACTGCGCGGGTTCGTCGACGAGATGCTCGCGCAGGGCACCACCACCGTGGAGATCAAGAGCGGCTACGGGCTGGACGTCGCCACCGAGGAGCGCCTGGTGCGCCTGGCCGCCGAGGTCACGCCCGAGGTGACCTTCCTCGGCGCGCACGTGGTGCCGGCGGAGTACGCCGACCGCGGCGACGAGTACGTCGACCTGGTGATCGGCGACATGCTGGACGCCTGCGCGCCGTACGCCAAGTGGATCGATGCGTTCTGCGAGACCGGCGCGTTCACCGTGCCGCAGACGCGTCGGGTGCTGGAGGCCGGCATCGCCCGGGGCCTGCAGCCGCGCGTGCACGCCAGCCAGCTCGGCCCCGGCGACGGGGTGCGCCTGGCGATCGAGCTGGGAGCGGCATCCGTCGACCATGGCACATACCTGACGGATGAGGACATCGCAGCGCTCGCAGCATCCGACACCGTGCTCACGGCGCTGCCCGGCGTGGAGTTCTCCACCCGGCATCCGTTCCCCGACGCGCGGCGCCTGATCGATGCCGGCGTGACGGTCGCGATCGCCTGCGACACCAACCCCGGCTCCAGCTTCACCTCGTCGATGCCGTTCTGCATCGCGCTGGCGGTGCGGGAGATGGGCATGACCACGGCCGAGGCGGTCTGGGCCGCCACTGCCGGGGGAGCGGCGGCACTGCGCCGTGACGACATCGGCGTGATCGCGCCGGGCAAGCGCGCCGACCTGGTGCTGCTGGACGCGCCCACGCGCGTTCATCTGGCCTACCGGCCCGGCGTGCCGCTGGTGAAGCACGTCTGGAAGGACGGCGTCGCCGTGACGTGAGCGCTCGTGGTGCCCCGTCTCGTGCTGCTCCGCCTCGCGCTGCTCCGTCTCGTGCGTTCGCGCTGCAGTTCTCGGCATCCGCTGTGCAGATCCGCGCAGCGCTGAGCGAGAAGAGCCGCGCAGACCGGTCGGGCGTTCGAGAAGAGCCGCGCGAGGCGAGAAGAGCAGCGCGAGAAGAGCCGCGCGAGAAGAGCCGCGCGAGAAGAGCAGCGCGAGAATTGCAGCGCGAGAATTGCACCGCGGGCAGAGAAGAACAGCGCGGGCGAATGTCCGCAGAAGGAGATCGAGATGGCACTTCCGCACGATGAGCTCTGGCCGCGGGCCGGAGCCTGGCCGGCTCCCGTCGAGGGGGAGAAGGCGGATGCCGTGCTGCTCGGGGTTCCCACCTGGCGCACCTCCATCTCGAAGACCGGCGCGCATGCCACGCCGGCCGCCATCCGCGAGGCGCTGCAGCGCTACAGCGCCACGCTCATGGGTGAGCCCGCCGTCGACCTCAACGAGGTGCTGCGGGTCGTCGACGCCGGTGACGTGCACGAACCCGACGGCGACGAGGGCATGCAGCGCACGGTGGAGCGGGTGCGGGCGCTCGCCGCAGACAACCGCCTGGTCATCGCGCTCGGCGGCGACAACTCGCTGACCTACCCGGTGGCCCGCGGCGCGGGAGCCGGGGGACTGATCACCATCGACGCGCACTACGACCTGCGCGACGGTGTCTCCAACGGCTCGCCCGTGCGCCGCCTCGTGCAGGATGCCCCGGACTCCGAGCGCATCGATCCGAAGAAGATCGTGCAGATCGGCATCGCCGACTTCGCGAACTCCGCCGCCTACGCGCAGCGCGCCTCGGAGTGGGGCATCCGCGTGATCACGATCGATGAGGTGCGCCGGCGCAGCAACTCCGACGTGGTGGCTGAGGCCCTGGAGGTCGCAGGCGCGGGATCCCGCATCCACCTGGACATCGACGTGGACTCCGCCGACCGCGCGGCCGTGCCCGGCTGCCCCGCCAGCGTGCCCGGCGGCTTCGCCGCCTGGGAGCTGCGCAGCCTCGTGCGCGGCATCGCGACCGATCCCCGGGTGGTCAGCGCCGACCTCGCCGAGGTGGACGCGACGGCGGATGCCGAGGACGGCCGCACCGTGCGCCTGGCGGCGCTGTGCGTGCTGGAGCTGCTGGCCGCGCTGAACGCGCGCTGAGCGGCCTCACACACTCCCGCCCATATGGCGCGAACGGCTCCGAATCGAGGGGATGAGGGGCGCAATGAGCCATATGGGCGGGCGTTCGGACCGCCCTTCGGCCTGTGGGCGCGGGTACCGTGGAGGCATGGCACGGATCCTGATCGTCGGCGGCCACGGCAAGGTCGCGCTTCTGCTCGCACGTGTGCTCGCCGACCGCGGCGACGAGGTCACCGCGATCATCCGTGATCCCGACCAATCGGACGACGTGCGCGCCGCCGGCGCTGAGCCGGTGGTCTTCGACATCGAGCACCAGGACCGCGCGGCGTTCGCCCGGGTCATCGCGGGGCACGATGCGGTGGTGTGGTCAGCCGGTGCCGGCGGCGGCTCGGCCCAGCGCACGCACGCCGTCGACTTCGAGGCCGCCGTGCGCTCCATGGATGCGGCCGGGGATGCCGGCGTCAGCCGCTACGTGATGGTGTCGTACTTCAATTCCTCGCCGCAGCACGGCATCCCCGCCGACGACCCGTTCCACGCCTACGCCGAGGCGAAGGCCGCCGCCGATGAGTACCTGCGCGCGACCACCCTGGACTGGACTGTGCTCGGGCCCAGCCGTCTCACCCTCGGTGAGGGCACCGGGCGCATCGATGCCGAGGCCGCAGCCTCGGCGGAGGTCTCCCGCGCCAACGTCGCCCTGGTCGTCGCGCAGGCGCTGCGCGAGCCCGCGACCATCCACCGCACCATCCGCTTCAACGACGGCGACACTCCAGTCGCCGAGGCGCTCGCGGGCTGAGAGCGGCGCTCGGCCCCTGACGGCGCTCAGCCGCTGACGGCGCTCAGCCCAGCGGGATCAGCGCGTGTGCGACGGCGAAGATCGCCACTCCCGCGAGCGCACCCACGACGGTGCCGTTGAGGCGGATGTACTGCAGGTCGCGACCCACCATGAGTTCGATCTTCTCGGTGGTCTCCGCGGCATCCCACTTCTCGACGGTGTCGGTGATGATCGAGGCGATGTCGTGCCGGTAGCGGTCCACGAGGAACACCGCGGCGTCGGTCACCCAGCCGTCCACGCGTGCCTGCAGCGCGGGTTCCGTTGCCAGCCGTGTGCCGATCTCGGCGACGGCGGATGCCGCGCGCCTGCGCAGCGCGCTCTGCGGATCGGCCAGCGCCTTCAGAAGCCCGTTCTTGGCGGTGTCCCACGCCTGGGCGGCCAGCGCGATCACCCGCGGGCTGTCGAACACCGCGGCTTTCGCGCCCTCGAACCGGTCGCCCATGGCGGGGTCGTGCTGCAGCCGGTCGGCCAGGCGAGTCAGGTAGCCGTCGAGCGCGAGCCGGGCCGGATGCCGCGGATCGGCCTGCACAGCCTGCACGAACTTCACGGCCTCGTGGTATACGGTCTCGTCGACGAACCGGTGTGCAAGCCTGGGCACCCAGCCCGGCAGGCGGCGGGAGACCAGGCCATTGAAGGTGTGGGCGTTGTTCACGAGCCACGTGCCGATGCTGTCCACGGCCAGGTCCACGGCGCCGTGATGGGCATCCGCCTCGACGATGCGTTCCAGCCAGCCGCCGGCCGACGGCGCCCAGTCCGGCTCGATGAGATGCTCGCGGGCGAGGTCGGCGATCAGACCCTGCACGTCCTCGTCGCTGAGCGCGCGCAGCACGGCGGATGCCGCCGTCGACGCCTCGGCGGTCACGCGCTCCGCATGCGCGGGGCCGCTCAGCCACTCGCCCAGCCGCTGCGCGAGGGCCGTGCGGGAGAGCTTGTCGCGCACGACCTCGCCGGAGAGGAAGTTGGTCTCCACGAACTCGCCCAGGGTGCGGCCGATCTCGTCCTTGCGGTGCGGGATGATCGCGGTGTGCGGGATGGGCAGGCCCAGCGGATGCCGGAACAGCGCCGTGACGGCGAACCAGTCCGCCAGCGCTCCGACCATGCCGCCCTCGGCGGCCGCGCGCACGTAGCTCAGCCACGGGTAGCGGTGCTCAAGGGCGAACGCGACCACGAACACCACGGCCATGAAGATCAGGGCGCCCAGCGCCACGGCCTTCATCCGCCGCAGGCCCCGCAGTCGCTCCTGGTCGGCGGGGGACAGCAGCGCCATGGGTGTTCGCGACATGGGGCCATCCTTTCACGCCGTCGTGGGCGTATCCTGTGTAGTACTGTCACTACTTCTTGTCGGGAGGTACAGGATGTTCACCATGACCGCGCGGGAGTTCAACCAGTCCGTGGCCAAGGCCCAGCGCGTCGCCGACGACGAGCCGGTGCTGGTCACGCGCCGCGGTGAGCCGGCGTACGTGCTGCTGAGCGTGGCGGAGTACGAGCGACTGAAGCCGGCGCAGCAGAAGGGCACCGGGCGTGCGCCTTACAGCCTGCTGGAGCTGCTGTCGCCGCCTGACGGAGTCGAGTTCGACGATGACGACGATTTCGATGACATCCTGACCGACATCCGCAAGAACACGCCTGACCGCCCGCCGTTCGAGTTCGACTGATGTACCTCCTGGATACGAACGTCATCTCAGAGCTGAGGCGTCGGCGGCGCGGCAATCCCCAGGCGCTGTCCTGGCTGGACGGGCTGGGTCCGGACGAGTGGTGGATCAGTGTCGTCACCGACTACGAGCTTGAGCTCGGGCTGGCGGGGAAGCGTCACACGGACCCCCGCCAGGCATCCTTCCTCGATGCGTGGCTGACGAAGATGCGCAGGACGTACGAGCCTCGGCTGCTTCCTGTGACGCATGAGATCGGCCGCATCTGCGCGGCGATCCAGGTGCCGGACCGCAGGCCGTTGCCCGACGCGTTGATCGCAGCCACCGCGCTGCACCACGACCTCACCCTCGTCACGCGCAACGTGAAGGATTTCGACGTGCCGGGGTTGCGGGTGCTCAATCCGTTCGCGGACGGGTGAGGACTGTCGGCCTTCCGTGATTCCTCCTGCACAAACAACCGTCCAGTGCGAGTTATCCACAGATTGAAAACAAGCTCTGATCTGGGGATGCAATGTCGGAGGCCCCCTGTTGAATGGAAGCATGACATCGCTTCCGGAGGTCCTGCAGAGCATCGCTCGGCAGCTCGCCGACGAGCGGGCGGGGGAGCATCCTGCTGCGGAGGCGACGCTGCTGGCGCCTGACGAGCAGATCGATGTGCTCCGCAGCATCGGGAAGCTTCAGCGACTGCTGGACGGCATCGTCGTCGACGTGGTCGACGACATCGAGTCCGAGGACGCGAGGCGAGCGCGGGCGAATCGGGTCACCGCACGCGCCGGATGCCGGAACACGTCCGAGCTGCTGCAGCGGGTCATGCTGATCGATGCGCCCGCTGCTCGGCGCTATGCGGACGCTGCGGATGCTGTGCACGAGGACATCGCGCTCGTGTCGGGCGAGCGGCTGCCCGGAGACTTCCCGGCTCTGTCCGCCGCGCTTCGTTCAGGCGAGATTTCGCTGGCCGGGTTCCTGGCGTGCGTGAGTCCGCTTCGCCGGGCTCGGTCACGGATCGCGCCCGAGGATCGCGCCGTGGCGGAAGCCGTTCTGGCTCGTGCGGCGGCGGGGCGCGATCTCGAGGACCGAAGCTCGGTCTCCGGCCCGGCCTCCGACGCGGGTGACGAGCGCGCACCCCGGCCCACGGTCGTCGAGCTGTCGGGGCTGACAGCGCACGTGCTGCTGCGGATCGATCCCGACGGGGCGCGTCCCGCGGATGACGCGGGTGAGCGCAACCGCGCCCTCACGATCGGCAGGATGCGCGATGGCGCGGTCCCGGTGCGCGGCGTTCTGCTCCCCGAGGTCGCGGCGACGCTGCAGCGGCTGATGGATGCCTACAACAACCCTCGCGTGCAGTTCGTCCCATCGCCTGAAGGCGGGATGCTGGACATCGAGGGGGATGCCGATGTGCCGCCGGTGTCCGCGGCAGACCTGCGCACGCCAGCGCAGAAGCGGCATGATGCGTTCGCGTCCGTCGTCGGCTCCGTGGCGGCTTCAGAGGGCGCGCCTCAGCTCGGCGGGGCGGCTCCGACGCTGGTCGTCTCGGTGGATGCTGCGGATCTCGCATCCGGTGCCGGTCGCGCGCACCTGCAGAGCACGGAATGGGACGTGTCGTTGAGCGTGGCCATGCACGCCGCCTGCGCGGGCGGTGTGCAGCGGGTGCTGTTCGACGACTCCGGGGCCATCATCGGCATCAGCACCAGCGGGCGCGTCTTCACGCCGCACCAGCGCAAGGCGATCGTGCTGCGCGATGGCGGATGCCTGATCCCGGGCTGCGACGTGCGCGGCGACTGGTGCGAGTTCCATCACGTGCAGGAGTGGGCTCGAGGCGGGCCGACGCACACCGACAACGGTGTCGCGCTGTGCTGGCACCACCACCGCACTCTCGAGACCTCGGGCTGGCGGATCAGGATGCGCGACGGCATCCCGGAGGTCCGCGGCCCGTCCTGGTGGGACCCGTACTGTCGCTGGCGATCGCCCCAGGACGGGTACCGGGCGGTGGATCGGGCACTCGCGGGAGCGCGGGGCTCCGCGCCGAGCGGGTGAAGGTGCGGCGGTGATGGCGCACGTGCAGTCGCGCCTGTGGGTTCGCTGGTCGGGCTCACCGGGGCATTGGCTACGCTCTCAGTGTGATCGAAGACATCAAGAAGCGTGCACTGCACCGCACCAGCATCCTCGAGGGTCAGCTGCGCGGCATCGCGCGGATGATCGAGAACGAGGAGTACTGCATGGACATCATCACGCAGTCCCGCGCCGTGCAGCGCTCACTGGAGTCCCTGAACCGCCTGCTGCTGGAGAACCACCTGCGCACTCACGTCACCACCATGTTCGAGCAGGGCGGCGACGAACGCGAGCAGGCCGTCGGCGAACTGCTGAAGGCGTTCGAGTTCGACCGCCGGTAGGACGACCCTTCGACAAGCTCAGGGACCCAGGTCATGGGTGTGAATCGGGCGCTGGGCCCGTCGGATCCTCGGCGGTCAGCCCTCCAGGGGGCCCAGCCACGCGCTCGCCGCGGTGGCGTGCGCGGACTCCGGGTCGGAGGGATGGAACTGCCCGGCCAGTACGTCGCGGTACAGCCGCGAGAGCTCGTTGGACGAGAAGTACGAGCCGCCGCCGGCCACCAGCATCGCCTCGTCCAGCACGTGCTTGGCCATCACCACCGCACGATGCTTCACTCCCGACAGCAGCGTGAACCAGTGCGATCCGTGGTCGCCCAGATCGTCGACATCCCGCGCCAGCGACGCGATCTGCGGAGGCAGGGCGTCGTAGGCCAGACCCATCCCTGCCACCCGCCAGCGGATGTCGGGGTCCTGGCTGTATGTCGTGCCGCTCTTCTTCGACCGGCGCTTCTTCGCCGTCTCGATCGCCAGGTCCAGTCCGCGACGGGCGATGCCGGTGTAGACCGACGCCAGCAGCAGCTCGAACACGCTGAAGATGCCGAACACGATCGGGTCGGGGTTGGGGCCGGGGTCGATCCGGCGCACGATGTGCTCCGGAGCCGCCACCGCGCCGTTCAGGCGGGTGGTGCGGCTCTGCGTGCCGCGCATGCCGAGCGTGTCCCAGTCGTCGCTGGTGACCACGGCATCCGTCCTGTCGACGAACGCGAACACGAGCTTCGGGGCGTCCGCGCTGGTGGTGTCCAGGCCGTGCAGGCCCAGCTTCGTCCACACCGGCGCCAGCGAGGTGAAGATCTTCGTGCCGGTGAAGGCGTATCCGCCGCCGGGCTGAGGCGCGGCATCCGTATCGCTGCCGAACAGCACCAGGTCATTGCCGCCCTCGCTGATGCCGAACGCGAAGACGTCGCCCGCGACGGCGCCGCGCTGCACGAACTCCAGCCCGGGCACGCCGCGGTCGCTGAACACCTTCGCGACACCGGTCCACACCAGGTGCATGTTGATCGCAAGAGCCGTGGCGGGGGAGGCCGTGGCCAGCCGCTGCTGCAGCAGCGCGGCCTGCTCGAGCCCGAGGCCCGCGCCACCGAGTTCGGCGGGCACGAGGATCGACAGATATCCGGCATCCTTCAGCTCGTCCAGGTCCTGCTGCGGGAACGTGTTCTCCCGATCGTGCGTGGCGGCGCGCTCGCGGATGCGCTCCAGCAGGTCGTCGGGGAGGAAGGCTGCTGCGTCGAAGGTGCTCACGCGCTCAGCCTATTCCGCTCGACCCTGCCGAAGGCGGGCGATCAGGGGCGGATGATCGGGATGGACAGCGTCTCCGTGTCGGGGTACGGGCTGGGGTCGCGGTGCCGCAGGTCGGGGAAGGCCCGGACGAAGACGATCGCGACCAGCAGCCCTGCGAACGCGAACAACGCCGCCGCCAGGTAGGCGCCGGTCGGCCCCTCCGCATCGATGAGCAGGCCGGCGACCGCAGAACCCGCCGCCGCCCCGATCAGCTGTCCGGTTCCGGCCCAGCCGAACGCCTCGGCGGTCTCGCTGAACTTCACGCTGGCCGTCGTGATGGCGAACAGCACGGCCAGCGCGGGGGCGACGCCGATGCCCGCGGCCAGCAGCGTGCCGCCGATCCAGAACGCGTTCAGGAAGAACATCGTCAGGCTCAGCCCGATCGTGACGATCAGCAGGCGCCGGGCCATCGCCCACGGTCCGATCGGGATGTGCCCGAACGCCAGGCCGCCGGCCAGGCTTCCGACGGAGAACACCGCCAGCACCAGGCCCGCCTCCAGGCCGCCGTGCCCGAAGGTGGCCACCACACCGACCTCGACAGCCGAGCACGCGCCGATCAGCAGGAACCCTATGACCGTCGCCAGCATCACCGGCGGCTTGAGAACCACCAGTCCGAACGCACGGCGACTGCGCGGGATGCGCACCCGGCCGACCTCGGGGGAGAGGATGAACCACGCGCCGCCGCCTGCGAGTATGGCCGCCACCATCAGCAGACCCGTCACCGTGCCGATCTGCGTGGAGACGAGCGTGATCAGCACCGGCGCGACGATCCAGATGATCTCCTGCAGTGACGCGTCCAGCGAGAACAGCGGGGTGAGCTGACCGGCGTTGACGAGCTTGGGATAGATGGTCCGGACGGCCGACTGCACGGGTGGTGTCGACAGGCCCGCCAGCAGCGCCAGCGCCATGTATCCGGCCATGCCCAGCGGCAGCAGCGCCAGGCCCAGGATGGCGAGGAAGCAGACGGCGGTGGTGAGGGTGAGCACCCGGCGCATTCCCCAGGCGCCCATCCAGCGGCTGGTGATGGGGCCGGCGACGGCCTGTCCGACCGAGGCTGCGGCCAGCACGATGCCCGCCGCACCGTACGACCCGGTCTGCTGCTCGACGTGCATGAGGATGGCCAGGCTCATCATGCCGTTGGGGAAGCGCGCCACCAGCTGCGCGGCGATCATGCGCCCGACGCCCGGTGTGCGAAGAAGGTCCCGATATCCCGCCACCAGAGAACCCTATCCGTCGGATGAGCCGGTGGGCGAGGGGTGCGAGGGACGCGCCTGAGGTGGCGGATGCTGCGACACGCCGCGACACGCCGCGACACGCCGAAGCGCGTTCTCCACAGGAAATCGGGTGTCGGTGGCACGGCGTAACGTCCGGCCTGTGGATGGATTCCCGAGGCGGCCCCGGAAGCCGCGAGAACACGCGCTTCTCGGGCCTTCGATCAGGCATCCGGGCTGTGGAAGGATCCGTGGACAAGCTGTGTTCAACCTAGGGAGAGCGGTGGAAAACTACATTGATGTAACTACTATCCCTAGTGGTCGGTCGCAATGTCCGTCCCCATATGTAGTATTGAAGTCCCGGCGGGGGGTCTGCCGGAGAACAGCTGAGATCTGAGGGGAAGAAGCCAGAAATCATGTCGATCACGGTTTACACGAAGCCTTCGTGCGTGCAGTGCAACGCCACCTACCGCGCACTCGATGCGAAGGGCATCGAGTACGAGGTCCACGACCTGTCGCAGGACGAGTCGGCCCTCGAGCAGGTCAAGGCGCTGGGCTACATGCAGGCACCCGTCGTCGTCACCGACGAGGGCCACTGGTCGGGCTTCCGTCCCGACAAGATCGACGAACTCGCAGCTCGTCTGGCGTGAGGTGACAGGCCATGAGCGCCGTAGCGACCGTCGCGCCGCTCCTGGTCTACTTCTCGAGCATCTCCGGTAACACCGCGCGATTCATCGAGAAGCTCGGACTTCCCGCCCGCCGCATCCCGCTGCACCGCAACGACGAACCGATCGTCGTGGACGAGCCCTACGTGCTCGTCACCCCCACCTACGGGGGCGGACAGGGGCGCGGCGAGGAGAGGGGAGCCGTTCCCAAGCAGGTGATCAAGTTCCTCAATGATGAGCACAACCGCAGCCTGATCCGCGGGGTCATCTCCGCTGGGAACACCAACTTCGGAGACTCCTTCTGTCTTGCCGGAGAGATCGTGAGCCGCAAGTGCAACGTGCCGCACTTGTACCGGCTGGAAGTATTCGGCACACCCGATGATGTCGATCGCGTCAGCGACGGATTGGAACGATGGTGGACAGCACAGTTGCAGAGCAGACCGTGACCGAGCAGGTGGAGTTCAAGGTCAACCCCGCGTACGAGGGGCTGGACTATCACGCCCTGAACGCGATGCTGAACCTGTACGACGCGAACGGCAAGATCCAGTTCGACGCCGACAAGCGCGCCGCGCGGGAGTACTTCCTGCAGCACGTGAACCAGAACACCGTGTTCTTCCACTCGCTGCGCGAGCGTCTGGACTACCTGGTGGAGAAGGAGTACTACGAGGGCGCGGTCATCGACCAGTACTCGTTCGACTTCGTGCAGAAGCTCAACGACTTCGCCTACTCGAAGAAGTTCCGCTTCGAGACGTTCCTCGGCGCGTTCAAGTACTACACCAGCTACACGCTGAAGACGTTCGACGGCAAGCGCTACCTGGAGCGCTTCGAGGACCGTGTCGTGATGACGGCCCTCGCCCTGGCCGAGGGCGACGAGCAGGTCGCGATGGACCTGGTCGACGAGATCATCTCCGGCCGCTTCCAGCCGGCCACCCCCACCTTCCTCAACGCTGGCAAGGCGCAGCGCGGCGAGCTCGTCAGCTGCTTCCTGTTGCGCATCGAGGACAACATGGAGTCGATCGCCCGCGGCATCAACTCCTCGCTGCAGCTTTCCAAGCGGGGTGGCGGCGTGGCGCTGCTGCTGAGCAACATCCGCGAGTCCGGCGCCCCGATCAAGCAGATCGAGAACCAGTCCTCCGGCATCATCCCCGTGATGAAGCTGCTGGAAGACAGCTTCAGCTACGCCAACCAGCTGGGCGCGCGTCAGGGCGCCGGTGCCGTGTACCTCTCGGCGCACCACCCCGACATCATGCGGTTCCTCGACACCAAGCGCGAGAACGCCGACGAGAAGATCCGCATCAAGACGCTGTCGCTGGGTGTCGTCGTGCCCGACATCACGTTCGACCTCGCCAAGAAGGGCGAGGACATGTACCTGTTCTCGCCGTACGACGTCGAGAAGGTCTACGGCGTGCCCTTCGGTGACATCTCCGTCACCGAGAAGTACTACGAGATGGTCGACGATGCGCGCATCAAGAAGACCAAGATCAACGCGCGCGAGTTCTTCACGACCCTCGCCGAGATCCAGTTCGAGTCGGGCTACCCGTACATCATGTTCGAGGACACGGTGAACAAGGCCAACCCGATCAAGGGTCGCATCAACATGTCCAACCTGTGCAGCGAGATCCTGCAGGTGAACACGCCGACCACGTACAGCACCGACCTGTCGTACGACCAGATCGGCAAGGACATCTCCTGCAACCTCGGTTCGATGAACATCGCGCTGGCGATGGATGCCGATGACCTGGGCAAGACGGTCGAGACCGCCATCCGCGCGCTGACCGCGGTGAGCACGCAGAGCCACATCAGCTCGGTGCGCTCCATCGAGGACGGTAACGACCGCTCGCACGCGATCGGCCTGGGACAGATGAACCTGCACGGCTACCTCGCTCGCGAGCACGTGCACTACGGCTCGGAAGAGGGCCTGGACTTCACGAACATCTACTTCTACACGGTGCTGTTCCACGCGCTGCGCGCCTCGAACCGGCTGGCCATCGAGCGCGGCGAGAGCTTCGATGGCTTCGCCGACTCCACCTACGCGTCGGGCGAGTTCTTCGACAAGTACATCGAGCGCGCCTGGGCCCCGGAGACGGAGAAGGTCAAGGAGCTGTTCGCCGGCAAGTTCATCCCGACTCAGCAGGACTGGGCCGAGCTGCGCGACAGCATCCGCGAGCACGGCATCTACAACCAGAACCTGCAGGCCGTCCCGCCGACGGGCTCCATCTCCTACATCAACAACTCGACCTCGTCGATCCACCCGATCGCCTCGAAGATCGAGATCCGCAAGGAGGGCAAGCTCGGTCGCGTGTACTACCCGGCGCCGTTCATGACGAACGACAACCTGGAGTACTACCAGGACGCGTACGAGATCGGCTACGAGAAGGTCATCGACACCTACGCCGCTGCGACGCAGCACGTCGACCAGGGCCTGTCGCTGACGCTGTTCTTCAAGGACACCGCCACCACGCGCGACATCAACAAGGCGCAGATCTACGCGTGGCGCAAGGGCATCAAGACCATCTACTACATCCGCCTGCGCCAGATGGCCCTCGAGGGGACCGACATGGCGGAGTGCGTCAGCTGCATGCTGTGACGCTCGGTCGCCCCGCGAGCGCAGCGAGACGAAACGCAGAATTCTTCAAGAACAGGACTATTCGAAATGACACCGTCGCCCAAACTTCAGCTGGTCAGCCATGTGGACGCGATCAACTGGAACCGCATCGAGGATGAGAAGGACCACGAGGTCTGGAACCGTCTGACGGGCAACTTCTGGCTGCCCGAGAAGGTGCCGCTGTCGAATGACGTGCAGTCGTGGAACACGCTCACCGAGGATGAGCAGCTGCTCACGATGCGCGTGTTCACCGGCCTCACCCTGCTCGACACGATCCAGGGCACCGTGGGCGCGGTCTCGCTGATCCCCGATGCGATCACCCCGCATGAGGAGGCGGTGTACACCAACATCGCGTTCATGGAGTCGGTGCACGCGAAGAGCTACTCGTCGATCTTCTCGACCCTCGCGTCGACGAAGGAGATCGACGAGGCGTTCCGCTGGTCGACCGAGAACCAGAACCTGCAGAAGAAGGCGCAGATCGTCCTCGAGTACTACCGCGGTGACGAGCCCCTCAAGCGCAAGGTGGCCTCCACGCTGCTGGAGTCGTTCCTGTTCTACTCCGGCTTCTACCTGCCGATGTACTTCTCCTCGCACGCCAAGCTGACGAACACGGCCGACCTGATCCGCCTGATCATCCGCGATGAGGCCGTGCACGGCTACTACATCGGCTACAAGTACCAGAAGGGCCTGGAGCAGATCTCGCAGGCCGAGCGCGACGAGCTGAAGGATTACACCTTCTCGCTGCTGTACGAGCTCTACGACAACGAGGTGCAGTACACGCAGTCGCTCTACGACAGCGTGGGACTGACCGAGGACGTCAAGAAGTTCCTGCACTACAACGCCAACAAGGCCCTGATGAACCTGGGCTACGAGGCGATGTTCCCTGCCACGGTCACCAACGTGAACCCGGCCATCCTGTCGGCCCTGTCGCCGAACGCCGACGAGAACCACGACTTCTTCTCGGGATCGGGCTCCTCGTACGTGATCGGCAAGGCCGAGGCCACCGAGGACGACGACTGGGACTTCTGAGTCACTGCCGAAACAGAACGGAGGGCGGATGCTGCGGCATCCGCCCTCCCGTCGTCTCCGCGACGTCAGCGCTCGCAAGCCTCGTAGTGGTACTGCTCGTCGTCGGGCGTGACGAGGTCATGGTCGCGCAGGATCATCACGGCGGGCCGGTCTGCGTCATCGCACGCCTTGCGGAACCCTGCAACACCCAGCTCGTCGGTGTACTCGATGTCGAGCACGACCGGGTAGACGTCGGTGTATGCGTCGCACTCCGAGAACTGCTCGCAGGACTCCGTGACGGCGAAGTCGTACCCGCGCGCGTGCAGCCGCGCCGACAGCTCGGCGGTGTTCTTCTGCGCGATCGCAAGACCCGCGTCGTGCGCCGCGCGCGCGTACTGCTCCGCGAGGGCGAGATTGTCCTTCGCCGTGAGCGCGCCACCCGAGCGGGAGAACGAGTCGAGGTTGTCGATCTCGACCGCGTCGAAGCCGGAGTCCCGGCATCCGCTGATCCAGCCGCCGACGATCTGCGCGAGCGCCGAGCGCTTCTGCGCGGTCGAGGTGTCGAACAGGTACTCGTCGGGCCATTCCGGATCGGCGACCGGCTCGCCGCCCTGCCGGAGCACGAGGTCGGGATGCTTCTTCGCGAACGCGGCGGAGTCGCCGGGCTGCGTCTGGAAGCCGTTCACATAGCAGATGTCGTAGCCGAGACCGGCGGGTTCCGTTGTGTGATCGCGCTCGACCACGGTGACGCCGCTGGGCGGCTCATACGCGCCGCCCAGCTGGTAGTCGAAGCCGGCATCCGTCGGCGGCGGGGTCGGGACGGGAGCGGATGCCGTGGCGCAGCCGGCCAGCAGTGCGGCGGTGAGAGCGACGCCCCCGAGTGCGAGGAGGGCTCGGCCTCCGACCTCGATCTCGTCGTTCACGCCTTCGAGGCTACTCGAGGCCGTTCAGCGCCCCGGCTCCTCCGCGGCCGCGGCCGCCGTGGTCACCGTCGCGATGCGCCCCGTCGTGTCGGCGACGGAGTTCGCGCCGTCGATCTCTAGGCTCTCGGCCGCGACCGTGCCGCGGTCGATGGTCTTCTTCAGCGGAACCTCCCGCAGGAAGCACACCAGAATCGTCGCCAGCAGGATCAGCGGCAGGATGTACAGGAAGATCGGCGTGAGCGCGTCGTTGTAGGCGCCGATGATGACATTCCGGATCTGCGTCGGCAGCTCCTTGACCGTTTCCGGCGTCAGGCTGTTCGTGGCTCCGGCCGCACCGCCGCCGGCGCCCGCCGGCATCCGCTGCGTGAGCAGATCGATCAGCCGCGCCGTGAAGACGCTGCCGACGACCGCCGAGCCCAGCGAGGCGCCGATCTGGCGGAAGTAGTTGTTGGTGGCCGTGGCGACGCCGACCTCGGAGTTCGGGAACGTGTTCTGCACGACCAGCACGAAGATCTGCATGCACAGCCCCAGTCCCAGTCCCATCACGCCCAGGAACACGCACATGATCCACACCGGCAGCGTGCTGGTCATGGTGGACAGCAATACCATGCCGCCGGCCGTCACGAGCGTTCCCGAGATGGGCGCCCACTTGTACCGGCCGGTGCGTGTCACCAGCGCACCGGAGATGATCGAGGACACCAGCACGGTGCCCATCATCGGGATCATCAGCAGCCCGGACTGGGTGGCGTTCGCTCCGGTGACCATCTGCAGGTACGTGGGGATGTAGGCCAGCGTGCCGAACATGGCCACGCCGATGGCGAGCCCCGCCGCGGTCATGAGGTTGAAGTTCAGCTCGCGGAAAAGGTGCAGCGGCATCACCGGCTCCGGAGCGTGCAGCTCGACGAGCACGAACGCGACGGCGGCGCTGACTGTGCCCGCGATGAGTCCGATGATCTGCGGGGAGTCCCACGCGTAGCCGTAGGGGGAGTCGTGCCCGCCCCAGGTGCTGATGAGCACGATGCCGGTGGAGGCCAGAGCCAGCAGGGCGATGCCCAGCACATCCAGCCGTACGCGGTGCTTCGGTGCGGCGGGCAGATGCAGGAAGACGGCGGCGGCGATGATGGCCAGGATGCCGAGCGGGATGTTCATCCACAGGCCCCAGCGCCACGTGAGGTCGTCCGTGAACCAGCCGCCCAGTAGCGGACCCGCCACCGACGAGATGGCGAACACGCCGCCCATGATGCCCATGTACTTGCCGCGCTCGCGAGCAGGTACGACGTCGGCGATGATGGCCTGCGACAGGATCATCAGGCCACCGCCGCCGAGTCCCTGCACGCCTCGGCCGATGATCAGCCAGGTCATGTCCTGCGACCAGCCGCCGATGATCGACCCGATGATGAACACCGAGATCGCGCCGATGAAGATGCCCTTGCGGCCGATCAGGTCACCGAGCTTCCCGTACACCGGCAGCATGATCGTGGAGGCCAGGATGTAGACCGTGATGACCCAGCTCATCTCGTCGACGCCGTGCAGGTCGCCGACGATCGTGGGCAGTGCGGTGCTGAAGATGGTCTGGTCGAGGGATGCCAGCAGCATCGTGACCATGAGCCCCGCGAACACCAGCAGGACGTTGCGGGTGTGGTGCGGCTCGAGGACCGGGTCTGGTTCTTCGATGGCGCTCATGAGAGCCTTTCGATGGATTCGCGGACGAGGGCTGCCGCTCGGGTGTGCAGCAGTGCGAGGGATGTGTCGGCGGGCAGATCGGCGTGGCCGGGGGAGAGCTCGAGCGTGGCCGCGCGCAGCGCCGCGCCGCACATCATCAGCAGGATCTGCGCGTGGGGATCGGGTGCGGTGGGCTCGTCGGCCTCGGCTCCGTTGTCGAATGCTGGGCTGTCGGATGCTGGGCTGTCGGATGCTGCGCCGCCGCGCGTCATGAGTGACTGCACGCCCTTGGCAAGCGGGTCCAGCATCCGACCGATGTGGCTGAAATGACGGCCGAGCAGCTCGGGATGGTCGCGCAGGATGGCACGACGCCGCTCGCGCAGGCCGTGATCGAGCATGGCGCTGTCGCTGGCACGCATCAGCAGCTCGAGGATGCTGTCGACGACGGGCCCCGGAGGGATCTCGTCCACGGCATCCGACACCGCGCGACGCGTCGCCTCCTCGGTTCCCAAGCCGAGGATCGCGTCCTCTTTGCTGTCGAAGTAGTTGAAGAAGGTGCGAGGAGAGACCTCCGCGCGCTCGCTGATGGCGTCGATCGTCAGCGCATCCAGGCCGTCCTCGGCGACGATCGCGACAGCCGCCTGCTCCAGACGACGGCGCGTCTGCTGCTTCTTGCGCTCGCGAAGGCCCGGCTCCCTGTTCCTGCTCACTCGAGAAGTCTGCGCGCGCGAGAATTCATGCGCAACGGCAAACTTGCATTAGTGCATGATTGTCAGCGAACTCATATGCCGGGCGCTCTTGCAGATCCCGCTTCTCGCGTCAACCGGGGAGCCGAATCGCGCGGTCGCTCATAGAGTCGGGATCGACGCGGTGCCCGAGCAGCCATGCCGCACCCGATACGCGGCACGCGAGATGCGGCGCCCGGGCCGCGCAGTCAGGAGTGATCCATGCCCGCCTTCGACGATCAGCCGACCGAGCCGCTGCTGGACGGAAGGTACCGCCTGGGACCCTGCGTCGGGCGAGGCGCGACGTCGGCGGTCTACTGCGCCGAGGATCTGAAGCTGGGACGGATGGTCGCGATCAAGCTGCTGAAGAGCCTGGACGAACTGCCGATGTCGCTCGAGCGGGTCAGGATGGAGACAGCCGTGCTGGCGAGCCTGCACCACCCCTCACTGGTCACGTTGTACGACGCCCGACTGGATCCCGACCACCCCCGGTATCTGGTGATGGAGTACGTCGAGGGGCCCACGCTGGCGTCGCTGCTGCACGCGGGGCCACTGACCCCCATGGCGGCCGCGTCGCTGGCACGCGACATCGCCGAGGGTTTGGAAGCCGTCCACCGCGCCGGGATCATCCACCGCGACGTCAAACCCTCGAACGTGCTGATGGCCTCGCCTGAGCACGCTGGTGCGCGCAGAGTCGCGAAGCTGACGGACTTCGGAGTCGCCTTCGACATCGATGATGCCAGGTTGACATCACCCGGAGTAGCCATCGGCACTGCCGCCTACATGGCTCCGGAGCAGGTTCGCGCCGCGGAGCTGACCACAGCCGTCGACATCTACTCCCTCGGCCTCGTGCTGATCGAGTCGCTCACCGGCCGGCCGGCGTATCCGATCGCAGGCGGAGTCCAGACGGCTCTGCGGCGGCTGAGCGAGCCTCCGGCCGTTCCGTCATCAGCCGGGCCGGGGTGGCACATCCTCCTCACGAGGATGACCCGCACCGATCCCGCGCAGCGCCCGTCAGCGGGAGATGTCGCACGGGCGGCCCTCGTGCTCGAGGACCGCGAGCCGCCGGATGCTCGGGACGTGGCCCGCACGTTGCCCATCGGGCTGACGCCCGATGCTGCAGAGCCTCACGACGTCGACTCCGATCCGCTCGGGACGACCGGGGAACATCCAGGCGGCCCCCGCCGGAGGGGCCAATCGCGCGGTCTGCGCTTCACCGTCGCGGGCGCGCTCGGCGTCGCCGCGCTTTCGCTGTTCGCGATCGCGGGAGCGTGGAACTCGGCAGGTCCCGCAGTGCCGCCTGCGCGCGTCGCCATCAGCCCCGCGGCGTCCGATCAGCCCGACCCGCTCGATACGCCCTCGGATTCCGGTGCCGGCGTGCAGACCGGACCTGTGACGTCCCAGACCGGTCACGGCCAGAACGGCCACGGCCAGACCGGGCACGGGCAGCGTGCCCGCGCAGGATCGCACGGTGCGGAGAAGGCCGCGAACCCCAACCAGGGAACGGGAAGCAACTCGGGAAAGTCCGGGTCGCCCGGGCACGGCGGGTGAGCTGCCTCACGACGAATGCGCGAAGCATGCCCCGGGCCGCATACCACCCCGCGTACGCTGAAGACAGCGATCGGCATCCGCCCTTGGCTCGACCGGCTCAAGGGCTCCCGACCGGCAGGAGAACGACATGTCTCTCACGCACACAGACACGACCGAGGCCTCCAGGCTCACCCCCGGCCGGATCCGCCAGACGTACGCGGGGAACTCCGAGTTCCCGCCGATGGCGCGCGCTTATCGCGACGTCCTGAATGTCGTCCGCGACACCGGGCTGCTGGGCCGAACGCCCAGGTTCTACTCGGTGGTCGCCGCCGGCCTCGCGGTGGCCTTCGCCGGCTGCATCGCCGGCTTCCTCCTGCTCGGCGACAGCTGGTTCCAGCTGCTCATCGCCGGAGCGCTCGGCATCCTGTTCACCCAGGTCGCCTTCCTCGCCCATGAGGCCGCTCACCGGCAGATCCTCGCCTCGGGCCCGGCGAACTTCCGGCTCGCACGCATCCTGGCCGGTGTCGTCGGGATGAGCTATTCCTGGTGGGACTCCAAGCACACCAGACATCACGGCAATCCCAACACAGTCGGCAAGGACCCCGACATCGCGGTCGACACGATCTCCTTCCTGGAGGAGGATGCCGCGCGCTCGCGCGGGATCATCCGATGGATCACCCAGCGACAGGGCTGGCTGTTCTTCCCCTTGCTGACGCTGGAAGGCCTGAACCTGCACCGGCTCAGCTTCCAGCACCTGTTCTCACGCGGCAAAGTGACGGGCCGCTGGACCGAGCTGGGCCTCATCGTCGCTCGCTTCGCCATCGTGCTGGTGCCGCTGTTCCTGCTGCTGCCGCTGGGCATGGCCTTCGCCTTCTTCGGTGTGATGGTCGCCGTGTTCGGCGTGTACATGGGTGCCACCTTCGCCCCGAACCACAAGGGGATGCCGATCATCGCCCCCGAGGCCAGGCTCGACTTCTTCACGAAGCAGGTGCGCACGTCCCGCAATGTCAGCGGCGGCTGGTGGGCGACCTGGCTGATGGGCGGTCTGAACTATCAGGTCGAGCACCATCTGTTCCCGAGCATGTCCCGACTGCACCTGTCACGCGCGAGGGAGATCGTGCGGGAGTACTGCCGCACGAACGATGTGCCCTACACCGAGGTGTCGATGCTGCGCTCTTACAGCATCGTCATCCGGTACCTCAACCGCGTCGGGCTTGCCGCTAGCGACCCGTTCGCCTGTCCTGCGGCCGCGCAGTTCGGTCGCAGCTGAGCGCTGCAGGTCCCCGAGATCGAGAGAGCCCCTTCGCCATTCACGGCGAGGGGCTCTCTCAGATCGTCAGGGGCCTGCTTCAGTGCCTCCGGTGCTCCTGGTAGTACGCCAGCAGCGCTCGGGTGGACGCGTCCTGCCCGGCCAGGGCATCGGCGTCGCCCTCAATGGCCGGGGCGATCTGCAGCGCCAGCTGCTTGCCCAGCTCCACGCCCCACTGGTCGAAGGAGTTGATGCCCCAGATCGTGCCCTGCGTGAACGTGATGTGCTCGTACAGGGCGATGAGCTGACCGAGCACGGCCGGAGTCAGCGACGGCGCGAAGATCGACGTGGTGGGCCGGTTGCCCGGGAAGGTCCGTGCGGCGACCAGAGCGCCGGTAGTGCCCTCGCTCTCGACCTCGGCCGCGGTCTTGCCGAACGCCAGCGCCTTGGTCTGCGCGAGGAAGTTCGCCAGGAACAGCCCGTGCACGTCGCGACCGCCGTCGGAGAGCGGGTACGCGGGGTTCACGAACGCGATGAAGTCCGCGGGGATCAGCCGGGTGCCCTGGTGGATCAGCTGGTAGAACGCGTGCTGGCCGTTGGTGCCGGGCTCGCCCCAGAACACCTCGCCGGTGGTGGTGGTGACCGGCGAGCCGTCCCAGCGCACCGACTTGCCGTTGGACTCCATGGTCAGCTGCTGCAGGTACGCGGCGAAGCGGCTGAGCTGCTGCGCGTACGGCAGCACCGCGTGCGACTGCGCACCCAGGAAGTTCGAGTACCAGACGTTGAGCAGCCCCATCAGGACCGGCACGTTCTGCGCCAGGGGGGTGGTGCGCACGTGCTCATCCACGGCGTGGAAGCCCGACAGCAGTTCGCGGAATCGTTCGGGTCCGAACACCACGGCCAGCGAGAGGCCGATGGCGGAGTCGACGGAGTAGCGGCCGCCCACCCAGTCCCAGAACCCGAACGCGTTGGCCGGGTCGATGCCGAACTCGGCCACCTTGTCGAGGGCCGTGGAGACGGCCACGAAGTGGTGGGCCACGGCATCCGTCCTGCTCTGGTCGTCGTCGGCGATGGCTCCGGATGCAGCAAGCCCCGCCCACAGCCAGTCGCGCGCGAGGCGCGCGTTGGTGAGCGTCTCCAGGGTGGTGAACGTCTTCGAGGCGACGATGAACAGCGTGGTCTCAGGGTCGAGGTCGGCCGTCTTCTGCGCCATGTCGGTGGGGTCGATGTTCGACACGAACCGGGCCTGGATACCGGCATCCGCGTACGGCTTGAGCGCCTCGTAGACCATCACGGGACCGAGATCGGAGCCGCCGATGCCGATGTTCACGACGTGCGTGACCTTCTTGCCGGTCACGCCCTTCCACTCGCCCGAGCGCACCCGATCGGCGAAGGCGGAGAGGGACGCGAGCACGGACTGCACATCGGCATCCACGTCCTGACCGTCCACGACCAGCGTCGGCGTCGCGCCCTGCGGGCGACGCAGGGCGGTGTGCAGCACGGCACGGTCCTCGGTGGTGTTGATGTGCTGGCCTCGAAGCATCGCTGCGTAGCGCTCGGCGACGCCGGTCTGCTCGGCCAGGCGCACGAGGGCTGCCAGGACCTCGTCGGTCACCAGGTTCTTCGAGAGGTCCACGTGCAGGTCGCCCAGCGGCAGCGAGAAGCGCTGCACGCGCTCGGGATCCTCGGCGAACCACGCGCGCAGATCGGGGGAGAAGCTCTCCTGCAGAGCGGTGAGCTCGGCCCAGGCGGAGGTGGTCGTCGCATCGATAGGAGACGTCATGGAATCAACGTTAGCGCCGGATGCCGGAGGGCGGTCGTTCCGGGTCGCTCGGGCCTCATACATGCCACGGCAAGGTGCGAGGACTATCGTCGCGACATGCTCGAGGCGATGCCGAACCGGTCCGGGGCGATCGACCTCGTCCGCATCATCGCGGTCGCGGCGATCGTGGCCGGTCACGTCTTCACCCGTGACGCCACCGGCGATCTGCTGTACACCTGGCACGTCGCGGTGTTCTTCATCCTCTCGGGCTATCTGTGGAAGCCGCACCGCTCTCTGCGCATCGAGCTGAGCCGCCGGCTCCGCTCACTGGGCCGTCCGTATCTCGCCGGATTCGTGATCCTCACCGTCGCACTGCTCCTGCAGGGCTTCGAGGACACCGGGCAGCGGATCCTCGGCGGTCTGTACGGCGGCGGCGTGGCGGGGATGCCGTACATCACGTTCTGGTTCATCACCACGCTGTTCTTCACGGCCCTGCTGCTGCGGCTGATCGAGCCCCTGCCGCTGGCCGTGCAGTGGGCCGTCGGCGTCGTGGGCGCGATCGCCGGCTGGATCTGGGGCTCCGTGCTCTCCGACACGCCACTGGGCATCGGACTGGCTGTCACCTGCCTCGTCTACCTGCTCATCGGCGACGCCCTGCGCCGGGTGCGCGCGCGGATCAGGATGCCGCTGCTGACCGGCATCCTGCTCATCCTGATCAGCGCGGTGCTCATCATGACGGGGCTGTCGGACTTCATCGACATCAAGCAGGGCGACTACGGCACGCCCGTGGTCTCGCTGCTGGTCTCCGTCGCCATCTCGTTCGGCATGATCCTCGTCGCTGAGAGCCTGGTGCGCCCGGGCATGTTCTCCCAGGTGTGCACGCTGCTGGCGCTGCCGCTGCTGACCGTCGTGCTGCTGCACCCCGTCGTGCTGTGGACCACCTGGCCCGACCCGGTGGCCTTCGCCGTGGGCATGCTGGTGCCGCTGGCGATCGGGCTGGTGGCGCTGCGCACCCCGCTCTCACCCTGGCTCACCGGCCAGGAGCGACTCCGCCGCCCACCCGCTGAGCGCGTCGCGGGGTAGCGTTGCCTGTGACCCTGGAGGAAGCATGAAGACTGTTCCGTTCGGCACCCGCACCGCACCCGCGGTCATCTCCGGCATGATGCGCATCCCCGACAAGACGGATGCCGAGGTGCGGGAGCTGTACGACACCGCCCGCGCCGCGGGGATCGACTTCTTCGACCACGCCGACATCTACGGCGGCGGCATGCACGTCTGCGAGGACCGATTCGCCTCGGCGCTGAAGCTCTCCGCCGCCGAGCGCGCCGAGATCATCCTGCAGACCAAGTGCGGCATCGTCCCCTCGGAGCAGATGTTCGACTTCTCATACGAGCACATCATGACCCAGGTCGAGGGATCGCTGAAAGCACTGCGCACCGACTACCTCGACGTGCTGCTGCTGCACCGCCCCGACGCGCTCGTGGAGCCCGAGGAGGTCGCCCGCGCGTTCGACGAGCTCGCGAGCTCCGGCAAGGTGCGCTCCTTCGGCGTCTCCAACCACACGCCGCGCCAGATCGACCTGCTGCGCACGGCCGTCACGCAGCCGCTCATCGCCAACCAGCTGCAGCTGTCGATCACGCACTCGCCGATCATCGCGCAGGGCGTGGCGGCCAACATGTCCGGCGAGGAGCAGAGCATCGTCCGAGACGGCGGCGGGATCGTGGAGTACTGTCGCGCAGGCGGCATCACGATCCAGGCGTGGTCGCCGTTCCAGGCCGGATTCTTCGACGGCGTGTTCCTCGGCAACCCGAAGCATGCCGAGCTGAACGCCGTGATCGACCGGCTGGCGGCGAAGCAAGGCGTCGAGCCCATCGCCATCGCGACGGCCTGGATCACCCGGCATCCCGCGCACATGCAGGTCGTGCTGGGCACGACCACCCCGCAGCGGGTGACGGATGCTGCTGCCGGCGCCGACGTGGAGCTCAGCCGCGCCGAGTGGTACGAGCTGTTCCGCACGGCAGGGCACATCGTTCCGTGAACGCCGTGAACCCGCTCATCAGCGCCACTGAACTGCGCGAGCGCCTCGGCGAGGTGCAGGTTCTGGATGCCCGCTGGCAGCTCGGCCGCGACGACGGGCGCGAGAAGTACCTGGCAGGCCATATCCCCGGCGCGGTGTTCATCGACGTGGAGCGAGAGCTGGCCGGCCACGGCGAACCGAGCGATGGCCGGCATCCGCTGCCCGACGATGCGGCGCTCGCCGCCGCCGCCCGGCGCTGGGGCCTGCGAGCGGGAGCACCCGTGGTGGTCTACGACGACTTCCGGATGCTGGCGGCGTCGCGCGCCTGGTGGGCGCTGCGCCGAGCGGGGGTGGCCGACGTGCGCGTGCTGGACGGCGGGCTGCCGGCGTGGCTGGCGGCCGGAGGCGAGACGGCCACGGGAGACGTCGAGGTGCCCGAGGGGGACATCGAATTGGGCTCGCCCGGGTCCGAGGGCGTCATCGACATCGATGGGGCGGCCGCATGGCCGACGTCCGGCGTGCTGCTGGATGCGCGAGCAGCCGAGCGCTACCGGGGCGAGACCGAGCCCATCGATCCGGTCGCGGGGCACATCCCCGGCGCACGCAACCTGCCCATCGGTCGCGTGCTCACCGAGGATGCGCGGTTCCTGCCGGCGTCCGAGATCGCCGCGGCCTTCGATGCGGTCGGCGCGGACGGCTCCATGCCTATCGCGGCATACTGCGGATCCGGGATCACCGCCGCGCAGCTGGCGCTGGCGGGGGAGATCGCCGGACGCGCGGTGACGGTGTTCCCCGGGTCGTGGAGCGCGTGGTCGAACACGCCGAGGCGTCCGGTGGCCACCGGCGAGGAGTGACCGTCGCCCGTCGGTGAGGCGGCATCCTCTACTCTGTGAGCATGGGGTACCTGTTCTCGCTGCTCGTACTGGCGCTGATGGTGTTCGCGCTCGTGGACATCATCCGTCGTGACGACTCCCAGGTGCGGCACATGCCGAAGTTCGTCTGGCTGCTGCTGGTGATCCTGCTGCCGTTCATCGGCAGCGTGCTGTGGTTCGGCATCGGCAGGGAGTACCCCGAGGGCGGCATCCGCCTGGGCCGTCCGGCGCCCCGGCGGCGTTCCGAGCCCGCGCCGTCCGCGCCGCCCACCGTTCCCGCCGACACCCGCACCACCGAGCAGCAACTCGCCGATCTGGATCGCGAGATCGAAGAGGAGCGGCTGCGCGCGGAGATCGCCAAGCGCAAGCAGGAGCGCGGCGAGGCTTAGCGCAGCGACACCCGGACGGCCTCGTCCAGATCCGGATGCCGGAAGGCATAGCCGGCTTCGGCGAGCCGACCGGGCAGCACCCACCTGCTCTTCAGGATCAGCTCCGTCTCGGTGCGGATGGCGATCGCACCCAACTCCAGCATCCACCGCGGCGTGGGCGGGCCGAACCGCACGCCCAGCGCCCTGCGCACGGCCGCCATGAAGGCCACGTTGTCGACGGGATTCGGCGCGGCCGCATTGACGGGCCCACTCAGTTCCGGATGCTGTTCGAGGAAGTCGATGATGCCTGCGACGTCGTCGAGGTGGATCCAGCTGAACCGCTGATGGCCGTGGCCAGAGCCGTGCTGGTGCGCGGTGCCGGCGGCGCGGCGTGCCTTCGTCACGGGCCACCAGCCGTCGAACTGCGGGCCACCGAGCCCCAGGGGTGCCAGCCGTCGCAGGGTGCCGAGCACTCCGCCGTCACCCAGTACGATCGCCGTGCGCAGCGCGATGCGACGCGTTGCGGGGAGATCGTCGGCGAACAGCGCCCGCTCCCAGGCCTTGGCGACCTCGACGGAGAATCCCGTGCCGATGTCTCCGTCGGCCTCGGTCTGCGGGCGGTCCTCGGCGTGCCGGTAGATGGTGGCCGTCGACGAGTTCACCCACAGCGGCGGAGGAGCGGATGCCCGGCCGATGGCCGTGCTGAGGGCGGTGGTGGTGTCCAGCCGGGACGAGAGGATCAGCGCGCGATTGGTCGGCGTGTACCGACAGCTCACACTCTTGCCGGCGAGACCAACCACGAGCTCGGCGCCGTCGACAGCCGCATCGATGCCGGACTGGTCGGTCCAGGTCAGGTCCGCACCGGCGCGCGAGATCGTGATGACCTCGCGACCCTGTGCGCGGTATGTCTGCTGCAGGCGGGTTCCGATGAACCCCGTCGATCCGCCGATCACCACACGTCCGTCAGCCATGATCCCGCCCTTCAGATGCCTCGAGATCCAGGATACGCATATATTGAACATGTTCAAAAATGAAGCAGCACGTATTCGCTCGAACCTCGGACGCCACGGATCAGGCGGTCTCCGGCTCGATGCGGTACTCGAACATGCCCTCGTACTCATACAACCGCCCGAGCAGCGGCATGTCGACGGTGAGTGCCACGCGCTGACGGCCGGTCTGCCTCTCGGCGCTCTCACGCAGCTGGATCACGGGAGAGATGAAGCGCGGCAGCGTGATGCGCGTGCGTCCGATCCGGACACCCACGGCCCGGCTGCGCAGTGTGAGGGCACCATCGTCGACGGCGACTTCGAAGGCGACGGCGAGCGTCGTCGGCTCGCCGAGCTGATCCAGCACTCGACCACGCGGACGCGCACTGACGGCATCCTTCATCATCCAGTCGCCGTCCGGAAGGCGCAGAGTGCGGATGCTGACGGCCTTGCCCGCGATGGTGCGGTTGCGCACGGTGAACGGCACCTCGTGGTGCCAGCCGGCGTGCACGACGGCGTGATTCTGCAGCACCCGCAGCAGCGGCCACAGCCACCTTCGCGGCGTGCCCACGCGCTCGAACACACCCTCGCCGATGCCGATCTGCCCCCGTGGGATCGCTGAGAAGTACGTGCGCAGTGCGGGGTGCAGCAGTGCCCGGTGCTCGCCCAGCGCCCGCAGATACGGGGACTGAGGCACGTGTTCCATGCTTCGAGAGTAGCCCTCGGGTGGGGCGACTCAGGCCTCCTTCAGGCGCACCAGCCGCTCGTGCCCGTTCTCGGAGAGCTCGGCGATGTCGTCGCGTGAGCGCAGGAAGTCGTTGAACGACCGGAAGCCCAGCGCCTTCTCGCTGAAGGACGGATCCATGCGGCGCATCTGCGTCTTCACCGCCGAGGCGTGCAGCCACTCGTCGGCGTCGCCCTTATCGTGCCCCAGCTGCAGCGCGCGCTCCAGCAGCATCGTCGCCTCGCCCTGCTCGTCGGGCTTCGCGGCGGCCTTGGCCCGGCGGGTGGTGGCCGGCTTCTTCTCGTCCTTGGCCTTCGCGCCCTTGGTGTCCTTCGCCGGGGCATCCTTGGCCTTCTGCTCGGGGCGCACGACGCCGGGGAGCGACTCGTAGCCGGCGAACTCGTCGCACGCCGCGGCCAGCGACTTGGCGGTCGAACCCGCCACACCCACGCCGATCACGTAGCGGCCCAGGCGCTTGCAGCGCTGCGCGAGCGGCACGTAGTCGCTGTCGCCGGCGACCACGACCACGTGGGTCAGGTCGGGCAGGCGGAACATGTCCTCGACGGCATCCACGGCCAGGCGGATATCGGCGCCGTTCTTGGCGTAGGCGGCGGCGGGGAACAGCTGCACGAGGTCGACCGCACGCGCCACGAGCTGCGAGCGGTATTCGGCGTTCACCGGCGAGGACCAGTCGGCATACGCGCGGGTGAGCACCAACGTGCCGAACGAGGAGGCGTAGTCGATGATCGCGCCGACCTCGATCATGGCCTGCTTCAGGCGCTCGGCGACCTCTTTGTCGTGCGGGTCGTCGGTGATGCGCTGGCGGTCCTTGCCGTAGGCGTTGCGACCGTGCACCCGGTCGTACCAGCTGATGACGATGTTGTCGAAGTCCAAGTAGACCGCGACGCGTCCTGTTGCCTCCGCCATGCTCAGACCTCCTCGGGGTAGCGCACGCCGATCTGGCGGCGGATCTCGTCGAGCGTGCCCATGATGGCGACGGACTCGGCGATGGGGAGTGCGAGGCCTCCGCTTCCGCCGTCGGCGACGGCTCTCTCCGCGGCGAATGCCTGATACTGCATACCGCGGCCGTCGACCTGGGACTCGTATTCCTCGAGCACGGTCCCGTCGGTCGCGGTCACACGGAAGGAAGTGGGCGTGTACCAGACGTGGTCGAGCTGCAGCCAGGCATCCGTCCCCACGATCGTGGCGGTGTTCGGTCCCGCTGCTCGCGACGACGACAGGCTCGTGGAGACGGCGCCGCCGGCATGAGTCATGACGGTCGCGATCTCGGCATCCGCTCCGGTCTCGCCGAGACGTGCGGATGCCTGGATGCTGACCGGCTCGCCCAGCACGTCCCAGATGAACGAAACGGGATAGATGCCCAGGTCCAGCAGCGCGCCGCCGCCGAGCTCCAGGGCATTCAACCGATGCGCGGGGTCGGTGGGCAGGTGCTGGGTGTGATCGGCCATCACCGCACGGATCTCGCCGAGAGTGCCCGCGGCGAGGATCTCGCGGATGCGCACCATGGGCGGCAGGTAGCGCGTCCACATCGCCTCCATGGCCAGCAGACCCTTCTCGGCCGCCAGCCGCTGAAGGTCCTCCGCCTGTGCGCGATTGAGCGTGAACGCCTTCTCGACCAGCACGTGCTTGCCGTGCTCGAGCGCGAGCCGGGCGTTCTCGTGGTGCATCGGGTGCGGTGTGGCGACGTAGATGATGTCGATGTCGGGGTCTTCGACCAGTGCCTCGTACGAGGCATGCGCGCGGGGGATGCCGAACCGCGCGGCGAACGTGCCGGCGGATTCCTGTGAGCGCGAGCCCACAGCCTGCAGGTCGAGACCCGCGGTGCGCAGGTCGGAGGCGAAGGAGGCGGCTATGCCGCCCGTGGCGAGGATGCCCCAGCGAAGTCCGGTCATGGCGTCCAGCGTAGTGCGCGGCACCGACGCTGACGGCGATGCGGCGGTCAGACGGCGGCCATCGAGCTCTGCTCCACCAGAGGGAACACCTGGTCGGCGATGCGCTCCAGCTCCTCGACCAGCGGGGACGCCTGGATCAGCAGCAGGCTTATGCCGGCATCCGCATACTCGTTGATGCGCTCCGCGACCTGCTCTGCGGTGCCGACCAGGTTCGGGCGCAGCCCGCGGGTGCCGACCGAGTACTCGCGGCGGGACAGCTCCAGCGACAGGTTCGAGTTCTGCCGGAACTGCTCGAACGAGGCGTAGCCGGGGGAGGCCGGGTCGACGGTGGTGATGCGGTCCAGTTCGCGCTGCGCCTCGGCCTCGGTGTCGCGCACGATCACGTACGCGGGCATGCCGAACTCCGCCACCGGGCGACCGTGCAGGCGCTCGGAGCGTGCGTTCATGTCACTCACGTTCGCGCGCACCTCGTCCAGCGTGCCGCCGTGCATGACGTACGCGTCGGCGAAGCCGGCGATGGCCTCGCGACCCGACTCGCTCTCGCCGCCGGCGAAGACCACCGGATGGGCCGACGGCTTGGGCTCCACGATCGTGCCCTCGAACTCGTAGTGGTCGCCGCTGAAGCTGAACGGCGTGTGCTCCCACAGCCCGTTCAGCACCTGCACGAACTCGGTGGCCTGCGCGTACCGCGCGTCGTGCGCGGGGAAGACGCCGCCGAACTGGCGCGCCTCCTCGGCCCACCAGGCGGCCACCACGTTCAGCGCCACCCGGCCTGGTGCGATGCTGTCCAGCGTCGACACCGTCTTGGCCAGCACGGCCGGCAGGTGGAACCCGGGCCTAACCGCGGTCATCACACGCAGGCGCTCGGTGGCGGCGAGGATGGCCGCCGACAGCGACCACGCCTCCAGGCTCGGCGCGTCGGTGCCCTTGCGGTCGTTGAGGTACAGCTCCGGCACCAGCGTGGTGTGTAAACCGAGCCGGTCGGCGGTCACCGATACCTCGCGGATGTACTCCCAGGTGGCGGCCATCCGCCCCTCGTCGCGCACGTTGCGCAGGAATCCGCCGTATACGGGGGTCCAGTATCCGAGGTCGATGGGCATGACGTGCTCCTTCGGTGCGGGTCAGATGAGCGCGAGTGCGCGGTCGAGGTCGGCGATGAGGTCGGCAGGATCCTCGATCCCGATCGACAGTCGAACGGTGTTCAGCGAGATCCCCGCTGCCGCGCGCTGCTCGGCGGTGAGGTGGGAATGGGTCATGGATGCCGGGTGCGAGATCAAGCTGCGGGCATCGCCCAGATTCGCCACGAGGCGGAAGTACTTCAGCTCCTCGACGAGCCGTGAGATGCGCGCGAAGGCGTCCTGCTCGTCTCCTGCGATCTCGAAGGAGTACACCGAGGGCACGCCGTTCGGCAGGTACCGCTCGGCCAGTGCGTGCCAGGGGTTGCCTGCGAGACCGGGGTGGTTGACCTTCGCGACCGACGGATGCTGCGCCAGGTGCTGCGCGATGGTCAGGCCGCTCGCCGACTGGCGCGCCACGCGCAGGTCGAGTGTCTCGATGCCCTGCAGGATCTGCCAGGCGTTGAAGGGGGACAGCGAGGGGCCCAGGTCGTGCACGTACTTGGACTTCACCAGCACGGCGAACGCGCGGCCCTGCCCGAAGCGCTCCCACAGCACCAGATCGCCGAAGCGCGTGTGCGGCTGGGTGAACTGCGGCCAGCGCTCGGGTTCGGCGCCGAAGTCGAAGGTGCCCTGGTCGACCACCATGCCGCCCAGGGAGCTTCCGTGACCGGCCAGGAACTTGGTGGCCGAGTGCACCACGAAGTCCGCCCCGTGGTCACCCGGACGCACCAGCGCCGGGGTGCCGACGGTGCTGTCGACCACCAGGGGCACGCCGGCGGCATGGGCGATGTCGGCGACGAGCCGGGTGTCCAGCACCTGGGCCACGGGGTTCGCCACGATCTCCGCGAACACGGCACGGGTGTCGGGACGGATGGCCGCCCGCCAGGCATCCGGGTCATCCTGATCCACGAAGGTGACGGCGATACCGAAGTCGTCGAGGGTGTCCTGCAGCAGGTCGACGGTGCCGCCGTACAGCTGGTCGGCGGCGACGATGTGCCCGCCGCGGCCTGCCAGCGCCAGCAGTGTCACGGCCACCGCCGCCTGCCCTGAGGCGACGGCCACGGCGCTCGTGCCGCCCTCCAGGGCTGCCACGCGCTCCTCGAGGATGAGCTGGGTGGGGCTGGCGTTGCGGCTGTAGATGATGCCGGGCTTGCGCAGCGCGAACAGGTCGGCCGCCTCCTGCAGCGAGGAGAACTCGTAGGCCGCGGTCTGGTGGATGGCGGGGACGGCGCTGGTGAAGGACTGGCCGGCGGTGAATCCTGCCTGCACCTGCAGGGTGGCGAATCCGCCGGTCACGCTGCGGCCGCCGCTCGGGTGGTGTCGATCGCTCGGACGACGGCGGTGTGCACGTCGCCGGCGCGCAGGCGCTCCAGCCACAGCACGATGCCGGCGGCCACGCTGCGGTGGCTGGCATCGTTGAGCGCGTCGTGCAGGCCGTCGACGGTCTCGAGGATCTCGAGGTCCGGCACGGCCGACAGCGCGGCGCGGGCCTGCGCGAACGGGGAGACCGGATCGGCGCCGCCGTGCACGGCCAGCACCGGCACGGAGATGGCGGCGAGGTCGGCGGGGGCGGGCAGCTCAGGGGCCCCCGTTCTCTGGGTCGCTGAGCCTGTCGCCTGTGCTGAGCGAGCGGCCGCGAGTCGAAGTGAAGTGTCGGCGTGCTGCTCGGCGAGCACGCCCAGGTGCACGGGGCACGCGGTGCGCTCGGCATCCGTCGGAATGCGCTCCGGATCGACCACCACACCCGCGACGATCGCGGCATCTGCGACGTCGCCCTGAGCGAGCGCCGTGAGCACGGCCGTGGCACCGGCGTCGGAGCCGACCAGCACGCGCGGGCTCTCCTGCTCGCGGAGCCACGCGATCGCCGCACCCGCCTCGGCGAACACGCCGACGCCGTACCCGTCGGCGCTGATGCGCGTGCCGAAGCGGCGGTAGACCGCGGCTGTCTCGTCGCGACCCGGGATCAGCGCGAGCGTGCCGCGGGCACGGGATGCCGGTGTGAAGACGGCTGTGGGGGAGGGCGTACTGCTCATGCGTCCCATCCTTGACGGTCGTCGGCGGTTCGCGCAGGGGTGTGTCGAACTGTTGCGCACGATGTCACTGGATGACCTCCACGGCCTCACGCAGCTGACGGCGGCGGTCGCGGTCGGCGCCGGTGGAGGTCAGCGACGGCGCGGATTCGATCAGCAGTCGAGTGTATGGATGCCGGGGATCGGCGAGCACCTCGGCGGTCGGCCCGTCCTCCACGATGCGACCGCGGTACAGCACGATGAGCCGGTCTGTGGTGCCGGCCACGGAGCCGAGGTCGTGCGAGATGAACAGCTGTGCGAGGTCCTGCTCGTCCGCCAGCAGCCGCAGCAGATCGAGCACCTGGACGCGGCTTGCGGCGTCCAGGGCACTCACCGGCTCATCGAGGATCAGCAGGCGGGGGTGCAGCACGAGCGAACGGGCGAGCACGATCCGCTGTCGCTGTCCGCCGGACAGCTCGGAGGGCAGCCTGTCGGACAGCAGCGGATCCAGCCCGACGACGGTGAGCACGTCCTCGACGTGTCGTGCGACCTCGTCGCGGCTCAGACCACCCCGGATGACGAGTCCCTCCGCGATCGAATCCGACACCCGCATGCCGGGGTTCAGGCTGCGCAGCGGATCCTGGTGCACGTACTGGATCGCTCCACCGCGGCGGAACGCCCGCAGGCTCCGGCCGCGGAGCGCGGCGATGTCTGTCCCCGCGATTTCGACCGTGCCGTCGAGGATCGTCGTCAGGCCGAGCAGGGTGCGGGCGAGCGTGGACTTCCCCGAACCGGTCTCGCCGATCATACCAATGCGCTCGTCGGCCGCGATGCTCAGGGTGATGTCCTTCAGCACCGGCAGGGCGCGGCGCCTCGGTCCGTAGCCGATGCTCGCATGCTCCAGACGGATGAGCTCAGGCATGCGCGGCCTCCCGCGTGAGGACCCGATCCAGCCCGTACTCGGCGTGTGCACGCACCAGAGCGCGCGTGTACTCGTGCGCGGGGGCACTCAGGACGGTGCTGGAGTCGCCGGACTCGATGATGCGCCCGTGCCGCATGACGTGGATGCTGTCGCACACCTGGACGACGACCGGCAGATCGTGGGACACGAACAGAATCGCCAGTCCGGTCGTCGCGCGCAGGTCGGCCAGGACGTCGAGCACTTCGGCCTGGACCGTCACGTCCAGGGCGGTGGTGGGCTCATCGGCGATCAGCAGTTCGGGGGACTCCGCAATGGCGATGGCGAGCAGAACGCGCTGCAGCATTCCCCCGCTGAGCTCGTGCGGCAGCGCGCGCGCGACGCGTTCCGGCGCGACCAGGCCCAGATCACCGAGGCCCCGGACTGCGGCATCCCGCGCGTCGCGGCGGGAGAGGCCGCGCTTGACGCGATGCACCTCCGCGAGCTGCCGACCCACGGGAATGGACGGATTCAGGTGCGAGCCCGGGTCCTGGAACACCGCGCCGATGCGCGTGCCGCGGATGGCCCGCCACTGCGCGCTCGTGGTGCGGTTCAGATCGATGCCGTCGAAGACGCGGCGCTGGGCCGTCACGACGAGCGCGTCGGGGACGATGCCGAGCACCGAGCGGCAGGACAGGGATTTGCCACTGCCGGACTCGCCCACCAGCCCCAGCGTCTGCCCGCGGTCGATGGTGAACGACACGTCGTCGACGAGGATCGAGCCGTCCGTGGTCGTGATCGAGAGCTGCGAGACCTCGAGAAGGGTCATGCTGTCACTTCCTGTCGTGTGCGTGCAGCATTCTGCGGCTGCGGTGCGCGAGTGCTGAGGGTCTGGGCGTCTCTCAGCGCATCGGCGAGTGCGTTGAACGCCCACACCGTGGCCACGATGAGTGCGGCGGGTGCCAGCGGGCCGGCCGGGCGCTGATAGAGGTATTTCAGGTCCCCGGCGAGCAGGCCGCCCCAGGTCGGCTCCGGCGGTACGACGCCGATCCCGAGGAAAGTCAGGGAAGCCACGACGACCAGCGCCGTGCCCATCATCGACGCCGCGGTCACGGTGATGGCGGGGAGCACCTGCTGCCACACGTGCCTGCGGAGCACCCATCCGGTGGACGCGCCCATCAGCTCTGCGGCTTCGACGTACTGCGATCGCGCAGTGCTGAGAGCAGCAGCACGGGCCACGCGGAAGAACGCAGGGGAGATCAGGATGCCGACAGCAACCATCGCCTGCGGCACCCCGTTGCCGAGCAGTGCGGTCATCGCGATCGCGAACACCAGGAAGGGCAGCGTCATCAGCGCGTCCGTCACGCGGAGCGCGAACCATTCGAACGTCCGCGACAGCTGGACGGACAGCAGCGCCGGCACCACTCCCAGGGCGGCGCCCACGAGCACCGCCAGCAGCGCCGAGATCACGGAGAGCGGCGACCCGGCCAGCAGCCTGCTGAGCACGTCGCGTCCCAGTTCATCCGTTCCCAGCAGGTGCGCCGGGCTTGGGCCCTGCAGCATTGCCGCGGTGTCCTGCGCATAGGGATCGTGCGGTGCGATCAGCGGCCCCACGACGGTCAGCAGTGCGATGACCACGAGGATCGCCACGGCGATCCGTGCGCTGGTGGACCGCAGGATGTCGGTGATTCTCATTCCGCGCTCCTTCTGGATGCCGGCTGCAGGATCGTCAGTCCGATGTTCACGAGCACGTTGAAGACGAGCACGAGGATGATCGACACGACCAGGGTTCCCAGCACGACGGGCACGTCGCCGCGGAGCGCCGAGTCGGCGGCGAGCAGTCCGAACCCCGGCATGTTGAAGATGGTCTCGGTGACCACGGCGCCGCCCAGCAGCGCGGGGATCTTCATGCCCAGTGCAGCGACAGCGGGCCCCGATCCGTTGCGCAGCGCGTGCACGAACAGGATCCGCCCGGGGGAGAAGCCGCGCAGGACGGCACCAGTGATGTACGGCTCGGACAGCGTGTGCACGAGGCCCGTGCGCAGCTGCCGGGCGATGTCCGCCGCAGGCTCCAGGCTGAGCGCGATGGCAGGCATGATGATGAGCTTCAGCCACATGGCGGGATTCTGCTCGAAGGGCACGTATCCCGACGAGGGGAGCAGCTTCAGCCAGACGCTGAGCAGGACGATCAGACCGATCGAGACGACGAACGGGGGGAGCGTGGACACCGCCGACACGAACGCGGTGATGCTGCGGTCCACCACCCGTCCCTGGTTGACGGCTGCCGCCAGCCCGAGCACGATGCCGGCGGCCACACCGAGCAGCAGTGCGACGACCACGATGGACGTGGTGATCGTGAGCCGCTGCCCGATCAGCGTGGAGACCTGGAAGTGGTTGTACCAGCTGACGCCGAGATCACCGGACAGCAGTGACCGCATCCAGTCGAGGTACCTCACCAGCAGCGGTCGGTCCAGGCCCAGCCGGTGCTCGATCTGCGCGATGCGCTCCGGTGTGGCCTCGTCTCCCGACAGCGATGCTGCCGGGCTCAGGCCGCTGGCGGCGCCGAGCAGGAACGTGATGAGCGTCGCGATGATGAACACCGGGACGACGGTGATGAGGGTCGCGCCCACCGTCCGGAAGGCGCGACCTGAGATGTATCTCATGAGTGAGGAGTCAGCGGCATCAGCTGTCGACTCGCACCCCCTCCCAGCGCACCTGCGAGGGCAGGAGGTTCAGGTCGCTCACCCCGGGCGCCGAGATGAAGATCCACGGCGAGGTGTAGAGGTAGTTCGTCGGCGACTGCTCCACGCCCGCCTTCACGGCCGCGCGCAGGACGGTCGGGTAGTCCGGCGAATCGATGGGCGTCGCGCGGACGGCATCCAGCGCCTTCTGGAATTCGGTTGAGGAGTGCGGGCCGGACAGATTCATGATCCCGGCGGGGCCGTACGTCGCGAGCAGGTTCGCCACCGGCGATTCCCGCCCGATGGTGCCGTCCAGGGCCAGCTGCGGGGACTTGGCCACGTACACGTCGTCCTGCCAGGTGGTGGACCCTGCGGGAACCAGGCGGATCGTGGAGTCGATGCCGACCGCCTTCAGCTGCGACTGGGTGAGCTGGGCGTCGAGTTCGCCGCCTGCGTGCGCGGTGATCTCGATGGACAGCTGTCCGTCCTTGTAGCCGGCGTCGGAGAGGATCTTGCGCGCCTTCGCCGGGTCGTAGGTCCAGAGCTTCTCGACCTCGGGGTTGAAGGCGATGTATCCCTTCGGGAACGGCTGGTGCACAGCGCTGCCCTTGCCCGCGGTGATGGCGTCGACGAACGCCTTCCGATCGAACGTGTAACGCAGCGCCTCGATCACAGCGGGGTCGTTCAACGGCGCCTTGTTGAGGTTCAGCGAGGCGTCGTTGACCGCGAGGGTGTCGGCGATGGTCACGTGCAGACCCGCGGCCTTCGCCTGGTCCAGCTGAGTGGCGGGGAGCCTGGCCACATCGACGGAGCCGGACTGGACCGCGGAGACGACGGTGGCGGCATCCAGCGCCGTGCTCAGCTCCAGCTTGTCGATGTGGATGTCCTTCGCATCCCAGTAGTCCTTGTTCTTCACGAACGTGGCGTGCGACTCGGGTACGAACTCGGTCAGGACGAATGGACCCGCGCCCACCGGGTCGACGGCCAGCTTCGCGGGATCCTCCGCGGCCTTGGGGCTCGCAATGGCACCGGTGCGCCCGGCGACGAGGTAGGGGATCTGGTAGTCGACCTCGGAGAGGTGCAGGGTCACCTGGGTCGGCGAGTCGGCGGTCACGCTCGCGAGGTCGGCGAGCTGGTCGCGCAGATGGGAGTCGGCCTGCGTCTTGCCGCGCTCGAAGTGCGCTTTGACCGCCTCGGCATCCAGCGGCGTGCCGTCGCTGAATCTCAGGCCTTCTCGAAGCGTGAAGGTGATGGCGGTGCCGGCGTCATCGTACTTCCAGCTCTTCGCCAGACCCGGGGTGACGTCGCCCTTCGCGTCCAGCTGGGTGAGCGAGGCATAGGCCAGCGAGATCGTGTTGATGTCGATGCCTGTGCGGCTCGCGACCGGATCCCACGACGTGGGCAGTCCCATCGACCAGCGCAGCACTGTCTGCTGTCCGGATGCTCCGGCATCGCCGGATGCGCCGGACGCGCACGCGGCCATGCTCGCGGTGAGGGTCACTGCGAGGGCTGCTGCGGCAAGGGTGCGCCATGATCTGGTCACTGTCGGTCTGCTTTCTGTGAGGTGGTTCCGGTGAGGTGGAATGGGAGAAGCGCGGTCAGGAGATCGTCGCGAGCTGATCCGCATCGACGGCGGATGCGACGGATTGCGCGGATGCCGCCGTCGTGTGGCGGTTCTGGGGGACTGGCAGTCCGAGGTGCTCGCGGAGCGTGGTGCCCTCGTACTCGGTGCGGTGCAGGCCACGGGCCTGCAGGATCGGGATCACATCCCGTAGCAGGCGGCGGAACTGCGCGGGTTGGGCGACGTAGACGTTGAAGCCGTCGACGGCCCCGGCCTCGAACCACTCCTGGAGACGGTCTGCGACGGTGGTCGGCGAGCCCACGAACGGAGAGGGGTGGAAGGCCGAGAGCCGCTCGACGACCTGTCGGAGCGTGAGCGAGTCCTTCTTCGCGAAGGCGACGATGTGCTCCGCGTTCGTGCGGAAGCTGCGCTGGGCGAGATGCAGCACGTCGGGGAACGGCGCATCCAGGTCGTGGACGGTGAAGTCGTGCCAGCCGAACGGCCTCCCGAGCTCTGCCAGGGCGATATCGAATGAGTTGCTCTGCTGGTGGGCGGCGCGCTCGAGCGCCCTGGCTTCCTCATCCGTGTCGCCGACGAAGATCCGCGCCCCGGGCAGGATCAGCACGTTCTCGGGGTCGCGACCGGCCGCTGCGGCGCGCCCTCTGATGTCCTGCCGGAACGCGATGCCCGCCTCGATCGTCGATGCGTGGGTGAAGATGCCCTCCGCGTGACGTCCACCCAGGTCTCGACCGTCGTTGCTGTCGCCGGCCTGGAAGATCACCGGCTGGCCCTGTGGGGAGCGCTGGATGTTCAGCGGACCGGCGATGTCGAAGAACTCCCCGTGGTGATCGGTGTCGTGCAGCTTCTCCGGATCCAGGAACACCCTTGTGTCCCGATCACGGGGGAACGCGTCGTCCTCGTAGCTGTCCCACAGCGCCTGCGACGCCTGGATGTGCTCGGCGGCGCGACGATACCGGGTCGGATAGTCGAAGTGCTCGTCGAGTCCATAGTTTCTGGAGGTCCCCGCGTCGCCGCTGGTGACCACGTTCCATCCGGCCCGACCGTGGCTGATGAGGTCGAGCGATGCGAATCTCCGGGCGAGGTTGTACGGGGAGTTGTACGACGTCGTCGCGGTGCCCACCAGACCGATGCGGTCGGTGGCGACGGCGAGGGCGGACAGCAGCGTCAGCGGCTCGAGCCGATTCAGGTAGTGGGGCGGTGAGTTCGGGGTGATGAACTGGCTGTCAACGATGAAGACCAGGTCGAACTTCGCCTGCTCGGCGAGACGCGCGTACTCGATGTACCAGTCGATGTCGACGCTGGCATCTCCGGGGATCTCCGGATCCAGCCAACGCAGCTGATCGCCGGGCCCGCCGGTGCCGGTGAGGATCGCGCCGAACTTGATCTGACGCGGGGTGTTCGTCTCTGCCACTTTCCGACTCCTGTTCCTTGTGCTGTCCCACGATTGTGGGACGCGGTCCAGGAAGGCGGAAGGACAGATGTAACACGGCGTGACTTCGCGAAATCGGATGACGAGGGACTACCGCTGGAGCAGAAGTTGTGCTGCAGGTCATGCGATCGGCGGCACTGTCGATGGTGTTCTCCGTGCGGAGACCGCTCTGATCAGGGGATCAGCACGATCTTGCCCGTGGCGGTGTGCTGCTCGATGAGTTCGTGGGCGTGTGCGGCCTCGGCCAGCGGCAGCTCGGGACCGAGCTCGACTTGGAAGTCACCGGCCTCGATGAGATTGATGGCCACGCCGACGGCTTCGTGGCGCCACGCCAGCTGCTGCTCGGTGAGCGGAATCGGGTTGCCGCCGGAGTACGCCTGGATGCCCAGCTCTGCGGCATCCGGCCCCCGCACGATGGTCGCGATGCGGTCGTGGTCTGAGACCAGGTCCAACGAGGTCTGGATGGCCTCGTCGGTGCCCGCGCCGTCCAGGGCTACGGTGACACCCTGCGGCGCGGCCTCGCGGACGCGGTCGGTGAGGCCCTCGCCGTAGGCGACGGGGATCGCGCCCAGCGCGCGCAGCTGGTCGTGCCGCGCGGGACTTGCCGTGGCGATGACCGTGGCGCCCCACAGCACGGCGAACTGGATCGCGGCCTGGCCGACAGCGCCGGAGCCGGCGTGGATCAGCACGGTGTCGCCCTTGCGCACCCCGAGCGAGCGCAGCGACTGGTACGCGGTGCCGGCGGGGATCGCCAGAGCCGCGCCCTCGGCGGACGTGACGCCGTCCAGCAGGCGGGTGATGTGCCCCACTGGCACGGCCAGCGACGTGGCGTATGTGCCGCGGGTGTCGCCGATGGCGACGCGCTCACCGACCGCGTAGCCGCTCACGCCCTCGCCGATCGCGGTGATGGTTCCCGCGCCGTCGAAGCCCACGTGCCGCGGCTCGGTGATGGGAGGCAGCGGACGGAGTCCCGAGCGCTGCTTGACGTCGATCGGGTTCACTCCGGCCGCCTCGATGCGCACGACCACCTCGCCGGGGCCGGCGACAGGGTCGGGCACCTCCACCAGCCGGAGCACGTCAGGGGAACCGAGTTCTGTGTGGACGATCGCGCGAGCCATGGATTCAGGCTAACCCGACTCAGGCGCCTGCGAGCGCCTTCATGATGCGCTGAGGCGAGACGGGCTGGGCGGTGCCCAGCCGCTGCGCGAACACGCTGACGCGATACTCCTCCAGCAGCCAGCGCACGTCCACCAGCGCGGCGGATGCGTCGGAGGCGAGGGGTATCGTGCCGCCGGCGTCCTCGTAGGCCTTCGCCATGCGCTCGAACTCCGTCATGCGGGTACGGTCCTTGCCGGGCTCGTTGGCCAGTATCTTCAGGCGCTCCAGCATCCCGTCCAGGTAGCGCGGCAGGTGCGCGAGGCGCTCCACACCGGTCGCGGAGATGAAGCCGGGCCGGATGAGCCCGGCCAGCTGAGAGCGGATGTCGTTCAGCGGGCCCAGCAGGGCCAGCGAGTTCTGCGACTTGATGCCGCGCTCCACGGCGCGGCTCTTGGTCAGGATGGCGGCGACCAGCGACACGCAGGCGAACAGGCTGTCCACGAGCGCCGCGTTCACGGCATCCTGCACCCGGCGGAACTCTGCCTCGTCTCGGATCACGCCGTTCGGAACCTCGGCCTCGATGAGTCCGCGCACCACGGCCGTACGCGCGTCCTCGATGAGGGCCGCCACGTTCTGGTACGGCGATGCCGCCAGCGCGAGCTTCTCGGCCGAGGTCAGGTGGTTCTGCACGTACGAGGCGGGCGAGGGGACGTTCAGCAGCACCAGCCGCAGCACGCCGTCGCGGGTGGCGGATGCCGCGGCATCCGCCGTCGCCTCCAGCCGCACCGACACGCTCGCGCCGCGATCGACGATGGCGGGGTACCCGCGCACCACCCCGCCGGCGACCTTCGTGTCGAGCACCTCGGGCAGGTCGCCGAAGGTCCAGTCGGTGAGGTCGTCGCGCTCGATGGACGTGGGGCCGCTCGACGGGCTTACGGACCCACGGAGCGCAGCGGGCATGCGACCCTTCGACAGGCTCAGGGATCCAGTCCCATCGCGGGTGCTCTTTCCGATGGACCGCGCCACGCTCTGCCGGGACCGGTCCGACAGTCGCTGCTGCAGCGTCACCAGATCGCGATCCGACCCTGCCACGCGCCCGCGCTCGTCCACGGCGCGGAAGTTCATCCGCAGGTGCCCCGGCACCCGCTCGTCGTCGAAATCCGCGGCTGATACCCGCTGGTTGGCGATCGGCTGGATGAGCCTGGCCAGCGCCTCCTTCAGCGAGCGCTCCGGCACGCCGGCGTGCTTCTCCGGGCCCTCGTCGGCGAGCTCGGCGCTGAGCTTCGCCGCCCAGTCCGCCGCGGGCACGACATGCCGGCGGATGGCCTTCGGCAGCGCTCGCAGCAGTGCGGTGATCAGCTCATCGCGCAGTCCCGGCACCTGCCAGTCGAACCCGGTGTCGCGGATCTGCGCCAGCAGCGCCAGCGGCAGCACCACGCTCACGCCGTCGTCCTCGGCGCCCGGCTCGAACCGGTACGCCAGGCCCAGCACCTGGTCGTCCTGCGTCCAGCGGGTGGGGAACTCGGACTGGTCTGCACGGTCGTCGTCCTCGAGCAGGTCGCTCTCGCGCATGACCAGCAGTTTGGGCGTGGATGCCAGCGCGTCGCGCCACCACTTCTCGAACGAGCGCACGTCGAACACCTCGTGCGGGATGCGCTCCTCGTAGAACGCGAGCACCGTCTCGTCTCCGACCAGGATGTCGCGGCGTCGCTCGCGCTCCTCGAGCTTCTCCAGCCGGCGGCGCAGCTCGGCGTTGGCGCGCCAGAACGCGCTGACGCGCTTGTCGATGCGGGACGGATCCCACTCGCCCTCCACCAGCGCATGCCGGATGAACAGCTCCCTGGCTCCCGCGCGGTCGATGCGCGCGAACTGCACGCGCCGGCGCGGGATGATCTCCACGCCGAACAGCGTCACCTTCTCGTAGGCGACCGCGGCCCCGGCATCCTTCGACCAGTGCGGTTCGGTCACCTGACGCTTGGCGAGGTCTCCGGCCAGCGCCTCGGCCCACGCCGGGTCGATGGCGGCGACCGTGCGGGCGTAGGTGCGCGAGGTCTCGACGACCTCGGCGGCCATCACCGCCTGCGGGGACTTCTTGCGCAGGCCCGATCCGGGGAAGATCGAGAATCGGATGCCGCGCGCGCCGCGGTACTCGGCGATACGGCGCTTCTCACCCTTCCGAGGCTTGTCCTTGTTGGAGCTCGGCGCCGCGGTTCGCTCATCGAGGATCCCGATCTGCGAGAGCAGACCCGCCAGGATCGCGCGGTGGATGGCATCCGGATCGGGACCGGATTCCCGATCGCCCGCAGCGTGGGTCGCTGAGCCCGTCGAAGCGCCCTTCACCAGCGTCTTCAGCTGACGGTGCACGTCGAACCACTCGCGCACGCGCACATAGTTCAGGTGCTCGCTGCGGCACATCCGCCGGAACGCGCTGGAGCCGAGCTCCTTCTGGCTGGTGCGCAGATGCTTCCACAGGTTCAGGAGCGTGAGGAAGTCGCTGGTGGGGTCCACGAACCGGGCATGGGAGCGGTCGGCCTCGTCGCGCACCGACTGCGGGGCATCCGCCGACGGCCGCTCGCGCACATCCTGGATGGAGAGCCCGGCGACGATGGCCAGCACCTCGCGCAGCACGCCGGACGACGGCTTCGCGGCCTCGACCAGCATCCGCGCGAACCGCGGATCCATCGGCATCCGTGAGATTTCCCGACCGATCCGCGTCAGGCGCGGCGATGCTCCCCGGGCCAGGTCGACCGCGCCGATCTCGGTGAGCAGATCCAGCGCGGCCTTCACGCCGCGGGAGTCCGGGGGAGTGAGGAACGGGAACGCCGTGATGTCGCCGAACCCCAGCGACAGCATCTGCAGCACCACCGAGGCCAGCGACGTGCGCAGGATCTCGGGCTCGGTGAACTCTGGCCGCTTCTCGAAGTCGTCCTCCGAGTACAGGCGGATGGCGATGCCGTCACTGGTGCGGCCTGCACGTCCCGAGCGCTGATTCGCGGATGCCTGCGAGATGGCCTCGATGGGCAGGCGCTGCACCTTGGAGCGGGCGCTGTACCGCGAGATGCGGGCGGTGCCGGCGTCGATCACGTACTTGATGCCGGGCACGGTGAGGCTGGTCTCGGCGACGTTGGTGGCGAGGATCACACGGCGGCGCAGGCCGGCGACCTTCGAGCGCTCGAACACCCGGTGCTGCTCGGATGCCGACAGCCGGCCGTACAGCGGCAGCACCTCCACGGGTGCGGACGTGGAGCGGTACGCGCCCCGGACGGCCTCGGCGGCATCCCGGATCTCGGCCTCGCCGGGCAGGAACACCAGCACGTCGCCGTTGGGCTCGCGGTCCAATTCGCGCAGCGCCGCGACGATGGCGGTGACCTCGTCCTCGGACTCCTTCTGCGCGTCAGCCGCATCGTCCACCAGCGGTCGGTACCGGATCTCCACCGGATAGGTGCGCCCGGACACCTCGATGATGGGGGCGGGCTCGCCGTCGGCATCCGCGAAGTGCGCGGCGAAGCTCTCCGGATCGATGGTGGCCGAGGTGATGATGAGCTTCAGATCCGGCCGCTCGGGCAGGATGCGGTGCAGATAGCCCAGCAGGAAGTCGACGTTCAGCGAGCGCTCGTGGGCCTCGTCGATGATGATCGTGTCGTAGCGGCGCAGGAGCCGGTCGCGGTGGATCTCGTTCAGCAGGATGCCGTCGGTCATCAGCGCGATGCGCGTGGCATCCGACACCTGATCCGTGAACCGCACCTTGTAGCCGACCAGGTCGCCCAGCTGCACGCCCAGCTCCTCGGACACGCGCTCGGCGATGGTGCGTGCGGCCAACCGCCGCGGCTGGGTGTGCGCGATGCGCTGGCGGCCCAGTTCCAGACAGATCTTCGGTAGCTGCGTGGTCTTGCCCGAGCCCGTGGCGCCGGCGACGATCACGACCTGGTGATCGCGGATGGCGGCGGTGATCTCCTCCCGTGCCGCCGAGACGGGCAGCTCGGGCGGGTACGAGATCACGGGCGAAGACATAGCCCTCCATCGTACGACGCGACCGAGCCGCATGTCGCTTGTCCGTCCTACGCTGGAGCCATGACGATTCCCACAGTCCGGTTCAACGACGGCAACAGCATCCCCCAGCTCGGATTCGGCGTCTTCAAAGTGCCCGCCGATGAGGCCGAGCGCGCGGTGACCCTGGCGTTCGAGGCCGGGTACCGGCACATCGACACCGCCGCCATCTACGGCAACGAGGAGGGCGTGGGCGCCGCCATCGCGGCATCCGGCATCCCGCGCTCCGAACTGTTCATCACCACCAAGCTCTGGAACGACCGCCATCACGACGACGAGCCCGATGCGGCCATCGCCGAGAGCCTGGAGAAGCTCGGGCTGGAGCAGGTCGATCTGTACCTGGTGCACTGGCCCACGCCCGCCAAGGACGACTACGAGCACGCCTGGGAGAAGATGATCGGCATCCGCGATCGGGGGCTGGCGCGTTCCATCGGCGTCTCGAACCACCTCGTGCCGCACCTGGAGCGCATCGTCGCCGCCACCGGCGTGGTGCCCGCCGTCGACCAGATCGAGCTGCATCCCGCCTACCAGCAGCGCGACGTCACGGACTGGGCCGCCGCCCACGACGTGCGCATCGAGGCATGGGGCCCGCTGGGCCAGGGCAAGTACGACCTGTTCGGCACTGCTCCCGTCGCCGACGCCGCCGCGGCGACCGGCCGCACTCCCGCCCAGGTCGTGCTGCGCTGGCACCTGCAGAAGGGGAACATCGTCTTCCCCAAGTCGGTGCACGAGGGCCGCATCCGCGAGAACCTCGACGTGTTCGGCTTCGAGCTCAGCGACGCGCAGATCGCCGCCATCGACGCTCTGGATCCCGGCGACGGCTCCGGCCGCGTGGGCTCCCACCCCGACGACGTCAACTGACTCCTGTCGGCGGCGTCACATGACGCCGTGTTTCACTCGGATGACGCCCCGTGTCGCTTCCCGCGACGCGGGGCGCTCCGCTCAGTAGCGTCGATGCCATGCCAGCTCCCTACCGCGTCGTCGCCGTCTCCGGATCCCTGCACGAGCCCAGCAAGACCACGGCGCTGCTGCGCGCCATCGCGGATGCCGTCGCCGCGCGCATCGACGTGGACGTGCGTGTGATCGAGCTGACCGAGATCGGACCGGGCCTCGCCGGAGCGCTGCGCCGCGACGACCTGCCGGATGCCGTGGAGCAGCAGCTGCGCGCCATCGAGGACGCCGACCTGCTGATCGTCGGCAGCCCGGTCTACCGGGCATCCTTCACGGGGCTGTTCAAGCACCTGTTCGACTTCATCGGGCAGTACGCGCTGGTCGGCAAGCCCGTGCTGCTGGCGGCCACCGGTGGCGGGGAGCGGCATGCGCTGATCATCGAGCATCAGCTGCGCCCGCTGTTCGCCTTCTTCCAGGCGCTCACTCTGCCGCTGGGCGTGTACGCCAGCAACACCGATTTCGACGGGTACGAGATCGTCTCGCCGCAGATCCTCTCGCGCATCACCCTGGCCGCCGAACGAGCCCTGCCGCTGGTGGGCTACGCGCCCGTGCAGGACCCCCGAGCGCTCGCCGCCTTCTGACCTGCACCCCGCCCGCCCACGGGCCCCGGTGCGCGGGTACGGTGGGTGCCATGACCAACCGGCTCGCCGAGACCCTCAGCCCCTACCTGCGCGCACACGCGGAAAATCCCGTCGACTGGCGGCCCTGGAGCGCGGAGGCCTTCGAAGAGGCCAAGCGTCGCGACGTGCCGGTGATGATCTCGATCGGCTACTCCACCTGCCACTGGTGCCACGTGATGGCCCGCGAGTCGTTCAGCGACGAGGCCACGGCCGCGCAGATCAACGACGGGTTCGTGGCGGTCAAGGTGGACCGCGAGGAGCATCCGGAGGTCGATGCGGCGTTCATGGCCTCGGCATCCGCCTTCACGCAGAATCTGGGCTGGCCGCTGACGGTGTTCACCACCCCGCAGGGCGGCACGTTCTACGCCGGCACGTACTGGCCCGACGAGGCTCGCGGCGGCACGCCGGCGTTCCGCGACGTGCTCACCGCCGTGCGCGAGGCGTGGACCGATCGGCATGACGAGGTGCTGGCGTCGGCGGATGCCGTGGCAGACGCTCTGCGCGCCGCCGCCCGCCAGCCGGAGTCGCGGCTGCCGGATTCGGGCGCGTTGCGGTCGGCGGCGGAGTCGATCACCGACCGCGAGGACCACGAGTTCGGCGGCTTCGGCGGGGCGCCGAAGTTCCCGATGGCCACCGCACTGCGGTTCCTGCAGCATCCGGTGGCGGGCGGAGCGGATGCCGTGGAGCGGGCGCTGGAGGCGATGGCCGACTCCGAGCTGCTGGACCGGGTCGACGGCGGGTTCTTCCGCTACGCCACCCAGCGGAATTGGACCGTGCCGCACTACGAGCGGATGCTGACCGACAACGCGCAGCTGATGCAGGTGGCGCTGGATGCCGGGCGCGCCGACATCGTCGAAGGCATTGCGGACTTCCTCCTGAACGTGCTGCGCCGCGAGGGCGGGGCGTTCGGCGCCGCGCAGGACTCGGAGTCGTGGATCGACGGGCAGCGGAACGAGGGCGGCTATTACCGGCAGGATGCCGCGGGCAGGGCCCAATTGGATCCGCCGGCCGTGGACGGCAAAGTGCTGACCGGCTGGAACGGCCTGGCCATCGGCGCGCTCGCGCGCGCGGGCGCCGTGCTGGGCGTGCCGGAGTGGGTCGAGGCAGCCGCAGCGGCGGCCGAGCACGTGCTGCGCGTGAACCGGTCCGAGGACGGTGCACTGGTGCGCTCGTCGCTGAACGGCCTCGCGGCCGATGCCGTGGCCACGCAGGCCGATCTGGGCCTGCTGGCCGATGGACTGCTGGCGCTGGGCATGGCATCGGGCGACGCGACCTGGGCCACCCGCGGCCTGGAGGTGCTGGCCATGACGCCCGCGCAGGATCCGGTGCTCACCGCACAGGGCATCGTCCGCGGTGCGGACGACGGCGACGGCGATCTGCCCTCGGGGCCCGCGGCTGCGGCATCCGCTCATCTGACCGCCTGGCTGCTGGGGGCGGGGGAGGACCATCGCTCGCACGCCGAGCAGCTCACCGCCGGCGTCGCCGGGCGCGCACTCGCGCATCCGATCGCGTACGGCGCGATCCTGCGCGTCGCGGCGGGGCTGTCGGTGCCGCCGCGACAGGTGGTGGCCGTGGTCTCGTCCCGCGAGGGAGGTCTTGCGGATGCCGCGCTCGAGGCCGAGGCCGACGTGATCGCCGTGGTCACCCCCGCGCAGGCGAAGGCGTTCGCGGATGCCGGGTTCGAGCTGTTCGCGGGCCGCGACGTCTCCGATGGCGTGGTCTACGACTGCCGTGACTTCGTGTGCAGGATGCCCGCCGCCGAGCCCAGGGAGTTCGCCCGCGCGCGCTGAGCCTGTGCCGCGCCGAGTCTGGGCCGCGCCGGGTCTGGGCCGAGCTGGGCCTATGCCACGCTGGGTGCATTCCACCTGCTGAGAACCGGAAGACTGCCCAGAACCGGTTGGATGCCCGCGCTTCCGTCCGGATCTGGGCGATCTTCCGGTTCTCGGATGCCGGATCGTCGTGACCATGCGCGTCGTGTATCAGGTATTTGATACACGTAAGCGTTTCTGTGTACTATCGGATCAGTACACGAGAGGGGCTGTCATGTTCGGTGGTGCGATCTTCCTGTTCGGTGCGGTCATCGCCGCGGTCGTCTTCCTCATCTGGCGCTTCGGCCGTCATCCACAGGTCGCCGTGCTGTCGGATCGGATCGCCCCGGTGGTGGCCGCGGCGCGGCGCCGGGCGCTCGTGGCTGTGGCATTCGCGCTGGTGGTGTTCTTCGCCGGCGCGGCGGTCACGATGCTGCTGCCTGGCCTGTTCGGGCTGCCGCTGGCTGTGGCGGCGCCGGTCGCTGGTGCCGCGGGCCTGCTGCTGTACGCGGCGACGCCCCCTCGGGCCGTCGGCGTGGATGACGGACAGCCACGCAGCGCCGGGCTGACACGTCGCACGTGGATCTCGACCATTCCGAAGAGGTGGCTCCGCATCGGCATCGGCGTCATCGTGCTGTTCGTCGCCGTCGTGATCCTCTGCGGTCTCACAGCGTCCGACGACGAGTACGGGCTCTCGCGCAGCATCACGTTCGAGGGTGCGGGGGTGCGTTCGACGGCTGGGCCCTACCCGGGCTGGTACTACGGCATCCCCGCGCTCATCGCTCTGGCGGTTCTGGTGGTGGCCGTCGTCGTCGCGCTGCAGCGGATCGGCTCCACGGCGGCCTTCCCCGACCGGAGTGATGCGGACAGCGACGAGCAGTGGCGCCGGGCGTCGGCATCCGTCATCCTGCGGCTGGCGGCGGGATCAGCACTCTTCACCGTCGGCGGACTCGCCGCGATGGCGGGTGCGATGATGGCTGGCACCGCGACCGGCGTCGGCGCCCCGATGGGCTGGGTCGTCACCGGCGTCACGCTGACGTGCCTCGGGTACCTGCTGCTGGTGCTCAGCGTCGTCAGCGTGACGTTGGCGATCCTCACCTCTCACACGATCGGGGAGAAGCTGGCCCGCACGCCGGAGCAGGTGCGATGATCACCGTCGATCCCGGCAGCGCCCTCGCGCCGTTCGAGCAGATCCGCTCGCAGCTGGCCGACGGCATCCGCTCCGGCGAACTCGGCAACGGCCACCGCCTGCCTTCGATCCGCCAGCTCGCGGGCGATCTGCGGGTCGCCGCCGGTACGGTCGCGAAGGCCTATGCGCTGCTGGAGGAGGAGGGGCTGGTCGAGACCAGCCGAGCCCGTGGCACCCGCGTGAGCGCTGGGCGGCAGCATCCGGATGCCGTGCGCAGCGCCGCGCGGGCCTTCGTCGCAGCATCCGCGGGTCTCACCCTGGACGAGGCGCTCGGCGCGATCCGCGCCGCCTGGGAGTCGCGCTGACCGGAGTATTCTGAGGCGTCCGCAACCAGGACGCCCGCATGACCGAGGAAGATCTCCGGTGACCAAGACCGACTTCAAGAAGACGCTCGATGCGTACCAGGCGAAGCGCGGAGAGTTCCGCGTCGTCGAGGTGCCCGAGATGCAGTATCTGATGCTGGACGGCCAGGGGGATCCCAACACGTCTCCGGCGTACGGGCAGGCGCTCGAATCGCTGTACCCGGTCGCATACGCGCTGAAGTTCGCCAGTGCGCGAGAACTCGGCCTCGACTACGTGGTCCCGCCGCTGGAAGGCCTGTGGTGGGCTGACGACATGTCCTCGTTCACCTCGGCGCGCGACAAGTCGCTGTGGCACTGGACCATGATGCTGATGGTGCCGGGCTGGGTGCCGGGCGAGCTGTTCGACGCGGCAATCTCGCGCGTCGCGGCGAAGAAGGAGGTGCCGGTGCGACTGGACGAGGTGCGCCTGGAAGCGCTGGTCGAAGGACTCTGCGTGCAGACGCTGCACGTCGGATCCTTCGACGACGAGGCCCCGGTGCTCGCGCGGATGCACGACGAGTTCATCCCGGATGCCGGACTGGCGCTCACCGGCAGGCATCATGAGATCTACCTCAGCGACGCTCGTCGCACCGCGCCGGGGAGGCTGCGCACACTGCTGCGTCAGCCGGTGCGCAGGCGGCCGGCCGGGGGCGATCACCGATGACCGAGGCTCCCGCGATCACGACGACGACCGCCGGCCTGCATCCCGGCCTCACCCGCAGACAGATCTCCATGATGGGCCTGGGCGGTGCGATCGGCGCGGGCCTGTTCGTCGGCTCCGGCGAGGCCATCAGCATCGCCGGTCCCGCCGTGCTGGTCTCGTACCTGGTGGCGGGCACCATCGTCATCCTGGTCATGTCGATGCTGGCCGAGATGGTCGCCGCGCACCCCAGCTCCGGTGCTTTCAGCTCGTTCGCGCAGCGCGCCATGGGCCGCAGCGCGGGCAGCGCCGTGGGCTGGCTGTATTGGATCCAGTTGGTCGTCGTGATCGCCGCCGAAGCCACCGGCGCCGCGGGGATCGTGGCCGGCTGGACGCCAGGAGTCCCCACCTGGGCGTGGGTGCTGGTGTTCGTTGCCGCGCTGACGGCCGTGAACCTGTTCGGCGTGCGCAACTACGGCCGGTTCGAGTTCTGGTTCGCCGCCATCAAGGTCTTCGCGATCATCGCGTTCCTGGTGATCGGCGCGTGCGCGATCCTCGGGCTCATCCCGAACGTTCCCGCCGTCGGCATCGGCAACCTCTTCGCCCACGGCGGATTCGTGCCGCAGGGCATCACCGGAGTCGCCGCAGCACTGCTGATCGTCTTGTTCGCGTTCGGCGGCACCGAGGTCGTCGCCATCGCGGCCGCGGAATCCGACGACCCGGCGAACAACATCCGTCGCATCGTGCGCGAGGTGATGGTGCGCATCCTGATCTTCTACCTGGGGTCGATCTTCGTGATCGTCGCCGTGCTGCCGTGGGATTCCCAGGAGGTCAGGGTCGGCCCCTTCTCGGCCGTGCTGGCGACCCTGCACCTGCCGGGCGTCGACCTGGTGATGTCGGGCATCGTCGTGCTGGCGCTGCTGTCGGCCATGAACGCCAACATCTACGGCGCCTCGCGCATGGCGTACTCGCTGGGCGAGCGCGGGCTCGCCCCGCTGGCTGCGACGAGCACCAGTGCGAAGGGCGTGCCGTACGTGGCGGTGCTGGCGTCGGTGGCGTTCGGTTTCGTGTCGGTGATCATCAACTGGGCGATCCCGCAGGACGTGCTGGGCGTGCTGCTGAACATCGTCGGCTCCACGGTGATCGTGATCTGGACGGCCACCGCCGTCGCGCAGATCGTCCTGCGCACCCGCGCCGATCGCAGCGGTGAGACGTTGCCCATGCACATGTGGGGCTTCCCGTGGCTGTCGTGGGTCTGCCTCGTGCTGCTGGTCGGAGTGATCGCCATGGCCATGATCGACCCCGCCGCGCGCCTGCAGCTGCTGCTGACGATCGGGCTGACGGCGGTGCTGCTGGTGGGCGCGCGTCTCACGCGCGGGTCGTCGCGGCCCGGTGTCCCGCGGGTGCCTCGGGAGTAGCATCCGCTAGCGTTGCGGGAGGCCCGCGCATCCGGTCGGCCGCACACGATCCCGATCCGGGAGGGACCGCATGTCCGTAGGCCTGCTCGCCGTCGTCGACGACATCCTCAGCGCGGCCGTCAAGGCGTCTGCCAAAGCCGCGGGTGTCGTGATCGACGATGCCGCCGTCACCCCGCAGTACGTGCAGGGGCTGACCCCGGCGCGTGAGCTGCCGGTGGTGGGGCGGATCGCCCTGGGCTCGATCGCGAACAAGTTCGTGATCATCATCCCCGTGGCGCTGCTGCTGACGGCGTTCGCGCCGTGGGTGCTGCCGTACCTGCTGATCGTCGGCGGCGCGTATCTGTGCTTCGAGGGTGCGGAGAAGGTGCTGGAGTGGTTCGGGTTCGGACACGGTCACGGCGACGAGGGCGGACGCGACGAGAAGCGGCTGGTGTGGGGAGCGATCCGCACCGACCTGATCCTGTCGACGGAGATCATGCTCATCTCCCTCGCGAGTCTGGACCGTGGCCTCGGCATCTGGCAGACCCTCGGAGTACTGGCCGTGATCGCCGTGATCATGACCGGTGTGGTCTACGGCGCCGTCGCCCTGCTGGTGAAGATCGACGACATCGGCCTGCGGATGGCGAAGAATCCGGTGCGTCGCGTGCGGCACGCCGGCACGCGGATCGTGCGGTCGATGCCCGCGGTGTTCCGCATGATCAGCGTGGTCGGCACCGTGGCGATGCTGTGGGTCGGCGGGCATCTGATCCTCGTCAACCTCGGCGAGGTCGGCCTGGCAGGGCCGGCGGAGCTGCTGCACGGCGTGGAGGAGCTGCTGGCGCCGCTCGGCGGGGCCATCACCTGGGTCGGCGACACGGCGTTCTCGGCGGTGGCCGGGCTCGTCGTCGGGCTGATCGTCGTCGGCGTGGTGCTGGGAGCGGGGCGGATGCTGGGGAGGCGGCCCCGCCTGGACGAGGGACATCGCGTCGAGGAGCCTGTCGCGGGCTGAGGTTCAGCCCCGGTGCGCGCGGAACAGCGCGATCAGCCCTGGTTGCGCGGATGCCGGCGGGCGGCGCGCTCGTTGCCGCGGCGGTAGTCGCCGGTCAGTCGCGCCATGAGCAGCTGCGGGTCCTCGGTCTCGAGGCGTGCCAGGAAGTCCGCCGCCTTCGCACCGTGGAGCGTCGTCGCGCGGATGCCGTGATGCAGGATGACGACCTCGTCACCGCGGACACGATGCTCGAAGCCGCTCGGAGCGGGCATCAGGCGGTCCTGGGGGCGATCATGATCATCCGCCGAGCGTATCGGGAACCCGTCAGATCCAGCCCGGGATCCAGTTGTGGATGAGCCAGAACTCGTAGGGCACGCTCATACCGGTCCACAGCGGGTAGTAGAACACCGAGAGCACGATCACCGCGATCAAGAACACGGTCACGGTGCGCTGCCCTGCCTGCCTGCGGTGCAGCGGTGCGCTCCTTCGGCCTGCCAGTTCCCGCAGCGCGACCGCGAGGCCGATCACGAGGAACGGCATCATGGCGATCGTGTAGAACTGGAAGATCGTGCGGTTGCCGACCAGAAGCCACGGCACGTACGTCGCGATGAGCCCCACCAGGGGGAACGTCAGTGCGGGGCCGACAGGGTTCCGGTCGATCAGGCCGCGCACGAACCTGTACAGCAGGTAGATCGCGGCGGCCATGCTCGCGTACCAGATCAGCGGGTTCGGGATCGACGTCACCACCGCGATGCAGTGGTCCGTGCCGCATCCGCTCGGCTTCGAATCCACCCAGATCGCCGTCGGGCGCAGCAGCAGCGGCCACTGCCAGGCCGGACTCGCGTACGGATGCGGGCTGACCAGGCCCGTGTGGAACTTCAGGATCGCCTCGTGGTACTTCCACAGGCCGACCAGGGGATTCGCATCCACCTGCCGGTCATACCCGCCTGCCGTGACCAGCCATCCCGTCCACGAGACGAAGTACGTCACCAGCGCGGGTCCGACCGCCAGCACGAAGGATGCCAGGCCCTGCCGGAACGCGGCATCCGTCGGCCAGAGCGCGATCCCCGCTCGCCGCCTGGCCAGCGCGTCGGTGACGACGACGTACAGGCCGTACACCGCCAGCGCGTACAGCCCCGACCATTTCACGGCGGATGCCGCGCCGAACGCGACTCCGGCGGCGATCAACCACGGCCGCGCCCAGAGGATCGGCCCGTACATGCGCGGCAGGGCGTCCTCGTCGTCCTCCGCGCCGACGGCCGCCAGCAGCGGCATGGTGCGCCGTCGGTCCAGCAGCACGAAGAGCACGCCCAGCAGGATGAAGAAGGTGAGGATGCCGTCCAGCAGGGCGATCCTGCTCAGCACGATCCCCAGCCCGTCGATGGCCAGCAGGCCGCTGGAGAGCGCGGCGATCGTGCGCGAGCGCGTCAGCAGCAGTGCGACCAGGTAGACCAGCAGCACGGTGAGCGTGCCGAGGATCGCGGCCGTGATCCGCCAGCCGAAGCTCGACCCGGGGCCGAACGCCGCCATGCCCAGAGCGATGAGCCACTTGCCGAGCGGCGGGTGCACCACGAACGAGCCGGTCTTCTCCATCGCGGAGTCGTCGCCGGTCGGCAGCTGCGCGTCGGCGCCGTCGCCCCACTTCGCCTCGTAGCCGAGGTTCCACAGCGACCAGGAGTCCTTGACGTAGTACGTCTCGTCGAACATGATCTCGTGCGGATGGGACAGGTTCACCAGGCGCAGCGCCGCCGCCAGCAGCGTGATCAGCGCGGGCACCAGCCAGCCCAGCATCCGCATCGTCGTGGGGTTCGCCGCCGCGCGCTCGCGCAACCGCTCCCACAGCGTCCCCCGCTCGTCCAACGGCGGCAGCAGGGAGGCGGGCGAGGTCACCTGCTCAGCCTAAGCTGAACGGGTGATCATCCTCGCGGCCACTCCGATCGGCAATCTGGGCGACGCGTCGCGACGGCTCATCGAGGTGCTCGAGAACGCCGAGATCGTCGCTGCCGAGGACACCCGCACCACGCAGAACCTGATGCGGGCGCTGAAGATCGAGAACCGCCCGCGCATGATCGCCCTGCACGACCACAACGAGAAGCACAAGGCGGCCGAACTCGCAGAATTGGCCGAAGAGCACGACATCGTCATGGTCAGCGACGCGGGGATGCCGGCGGTCAGCGACCCCGGCTACGGGCTGGTCGCGGCCGCGGTCGAACGCGGCGTGACGGTCACTGCGATCCCCGGACCCAGCGCCGTGCTCATGGCACTGGCGATCTCGGGGATGCCGACCGACAGGTTCACGTTCGAGGGCTTCCTGCCCCGCAAGCCCGCCGAGCGGCGCTCCACGCTCGTGGCGCTGGCATCCGAGCCGCGCACCATGGTGTTCTTCGAGGCGCCGGGGCGGCTGGCCGCGTCCCTGGCCGACATGGGAAGGGCCTTCGGCGCCGACCGCCGCATCGCCGTATGCCGCGAGCTCACCAAGCTCTACGAGGAGGTGCGCCGCGGCACAGCATCCGAACTGGTCGAGTGGGCCGAGCAGGGCGTCAAGGGCGAGATCGTCGTGGTCGTTTCCGGCGCCGAGCCCGTCGAGGTCTCGATCGAGGACGCCGTGGCCCAGGTGCAGGCGCTGGTCGCCTCCGGCATCCGTCTGAAGGATGCCTGCGCCGAGGTCTCCGCTGCCACCGGCCTGAGCTCCCGCGACCTGTACCAGCAGACCCTCGCCGCCCGATGACCCTCCCCTTCGCCGACAGCACGGGACCTCGGCGAGCGCACGGCTCCTTCGCGCGAACGCCCAGTGCGCTCGGCGAGATCCCGTGCTCTCGACGGAAGGAAGGGGCTGATCATCCCCGCCGCTCAAGCACGATGCGGATGATCCGGTAGCTCGCGACGGCGGTGAGCAATCCGCAGAACGCCAGGACAATGACGACTCCCGGCCCGCATCCCACCCGCGTGCGCTTCGCGCGGGGATGTGCACCGAACGCGGCCGAATCGTCACCATCCGTCCGCGCGAAGCGCACTTCTCCGCGCCAGGCGCCCGCAGCTCGATCCGAACCAGGAGGGCAAGAGGACGTTCCCGGAGCGAGCATCGGGGAGGGACCCGCGAAGCGGGAGGGGTCACCCGTTCTGCGAGCGAAGGGAACGTCCGCATGCCCGGCCCCCAGGAACAAGGACCCAACGAGCAGGAGTCACGCGACCGAACCGCATCCCTGATCCCGCCTAGAATCGAGAGCATGCCCGCAGGCGAATCGTTCTACATCACCACGCCGATCTACTATCCCAGCGACGTGCCGCACATCGGCCACGGCTACACGTCCGTCGCCGTCGACACTCTCGCGCGCTGGCACCGCCAGTCCGGCGATGACACCTGGATGCTGACCGGCACCGACGAGCACGGCCAGAAGATGCTCCGTGCCGCCGCGGCCAACAACGTCACGCCGCAGGAGTGGGTGGACAAGCTGGTCGGCGAGAGCTGGTTCCCGCTGCTGAAGACGCTCGAGGTCGCCAACGACGACTTCATCCGCACCACGCAGGAGCGCCACGAGCGCAGCGTGCAGCTGTTCTTCCAGAAGCTGTACGACGCGGGCTACATCTACGCCGGCGAGTACGAGGCGCTGTACTGCGTGGGCTGTGAGGAGTTCAAGCCCGAGTCCGAGATCGTCGACGGCACCGGCCCCTTCGAGGGGCTGAAGGTCTGCGCGATCCACTCCAAGCCGCTGGAGCTGCTGCAGGAGAAGAACTACTTCTTCAAGCTCAGCGAGTTCGGCGACCGCCTGCTCGAGCTGTACAAGACCCAGCCCGACTTCGTGCGCCCGGACTCCGCGCGCAACGAGGTCGTCTCCTTCGTCAGCCAGGGCCTGAAGGATCTGTCCATCTCCCGGTCGACGTTCGACTGGGGCATTCCGCTGCCGTGGGACGAATCGCACGTCATCTACGTGTGGGTCGACGCGCTGTTGAACTACGCCACGGCCATCGGCTATGGCTCCGACCAGGAGAACTTCGACCGCCGCTGGCCGGGCTACCACGTGGTCGGCAAGGACATCCTGCGCTTCCACGCCGTCATCTGGCCGGCCATGCTGATGGCCGCAGGGCTCGACGTGCCCAAGGGCGTGTTCGCGCACGGCTGGCTGCTGGTCGGCGGCGAGAAGATGTCCAAGTCCAAGCTCACCGGCATCGCGCCCACCGAGATCACCGATGTGTTCGGCGCCGACGCGTACCGCTTCTACTTCCTGTCTGCCATCGCCTTCGGCCAGGACGGCTCGTTCTCGTGGGAGGACCTGTCGGCCCGCTACCAGGCCGAGCTCGCCAACGGCTTCGGCAACCTGGCCTCGCGCACCATCGCGATGATCGAGAAGTACTTCGGCGGCGTCGTGCCCGAGGCATCCGACTACACCGAGGGTGATCTCGCGATCCAGAAGACGGTGGCGGACGCCGCGGCCAAGGCGGATGCCGCGATCGAGGTCTTCCGGATCGATGAGGCCATTCACGCCATCTGGACGATCGTGGATCAGCTGAACCACTACATCACCGAGAACGAGCCATGGGCCCTGGCCCGCGATGAGGATCAGCGCGCGCGGCTCGGCACCGTGCTGTACACCTGCGCCGAGGGCCTGCGGGCGCTCGCCGTGCTGCTGTCGCCGGTGATGCCGGAGTCCACCGCCAAGCTGTGGAGCGCGCTGGGCGTGCAGGACTCGCTGGGCGACCTGACCGCGCAGCCGCTGCGCGAGGCCGGGACCTGGGGCATCCTCCAGCCCGGCACCACGGTCGCGGCGCTCGCGCCGCTGTTCCCGCGCGTGGAGCAGACCGCGTAGCGGACATGTCCGACACCTACGTCCACGAGCGCTCGAAGAAGGGGCGCAAGGACCTCAGCTACCCGCCGCTGCCGGAGCCGCTCGCGGTGCCCGTGTACGACAACCACTGCCACCTGGAGATCACCGACGGCGTCGAACCGCTGTCCCTGCGCGAGCAGCTGGACCGCGCCGGTGCCGTCGGGATCGCCGGGGTCGTGCAGGCGTCCGGCGACATCGAGTCCTCGCGCTGGGCGGTGGATGCCGCCGAGTCCGACCCGCGCGTGCTGGCGGCCGTGGCCATCCACCCCAACGACGCCCCGACCTACAAGGCCGAGGGCCGGCTGGACGAGGCCATCGCCGTCATCGACGAGCTCGCCGCGCACCCGCGCACACGCGCCATCGGCGAGACCGGGCTGGACTACTTCCGCACCGACGAGCCCGGCCGTCCGGCGCAGCACGAGTCGTTCGAGGCGCACATCGCGCTGGCGAAGAAGCACGGCATCGCCATGCAGATCCACGACCGCGACGCCCACGACGACGTCCTCGAGACCCTGGCGCGTGTCGGCGCCCCGGAGAAGACCGTGTTCCACTGCTTCTCCGGCGATGCCGATATGGCACGCGTGGCGGCGGATGCCGGCTACTGGCTGTCCTTCGCCGGCAACCTCACGTTCAAGAACGCGCCCAACCTGCGCGAGGCGCTGCACATCACGCCGCGCGACCGCATCCTGGTCGAGACGGATGCCCCGTTCCTGACGCCCGTGCCGCTGCGCGGCCGTCCCAACGCCCCGTACCTCGTGCCGCTCACGGTGCGCTTCATGGCCGCGGAACTCGGCATGGACCTCGACGAGCTGTGCACGCGGCTGGCGGCCAACACCGTCGCCGTGTACGGATCGTTCGTCTGAGAGTCCGAAGCCGACGGAGACACCACGGCGCCCCGCGTCACTGAACGGCGTCGTCCGGTCCCTCATCCTCCAGCACCGGTTTCGCTGCAGCGATGTGCGAGATCTGCCGCCACATCACGGCCAGCGTGATCGCCGCGCCCGCGAACGCGAACCACCACGGCGCGGTCAGGCCCCAGGCCTGCGCGATCACGCCGCCGAGGGCCTGGCCGATCACCATGCCGCCGAACACGCCGACCATGTTCACCGAACCCACCCGGCCCTGCAGCGAATGCGGCACGAGGCGCTGGCGCACGGTGGTGGAGATCGTGCCCCACACGAACGCGTAGGCGCCGAACCCGAACATGATCACCAGCGCCACGACGCCGTTGGTGGTCAGCGCGAAAGACAGGTGCATGACCACCTCCAGCGACAGGCACACCTTCATGAGCGTGGCGAACGAGACGTGCCGCTCCAGAGCGCCGAAGCACAGCGTCGCCGCCAGCCCGCCCAGAGCGGATGCCGTGGTCAGCGCGCCGAATCCCACCGGACCCATGTGCAGATGCTCGGTGGCGTACAGCACGAGGATGCCCCAGGGTGCTGCCCAGAACACGTTGAACACCAGGATGATGATGATCAGCGTGCGGACGGGCTTGTTGGCCCACGCCCACCGCACGCCCTCGACGATGTCGTGCGCGACATGGGACTTCTCCTCCCGCCCCGGCACCGACTGGCGGGCGATCCGCGAGATCAGCACCAGCGCGACACTGACCGCCAGCACCTGTGTGAGGAACGGCCAGAACGTGCCCACCGCGAACAGGAACGCGCCCAGCGGCGGGCCCGCCAGCTGGTTGGCCACGAGGAACCCGGCCTGCAGCCTGGCGTTGCCCACACCCAGATCCGCGGGCTTCGCCATCATCGGCAGCAGCGTGCTGCTGGTGGTGTCGGCGAACACCTCGGCCGTGCCGTACAGGAACGACACGATCAGCACGATGGCGATGTTCGCGGTGCCGGTCAACAGGAAGATCACGAGCCCCAGCACCACGATGGCGCGGATGCCGTGCGCCAGCATCACCAGCATCCGCCGCTCCACGCGATCGGCGATCGCGCCCGCATGCAGGCCGAACAGCAGCCACGGCAGGTACTGCAGCATGGCGCCTGAGGCGACGAGGATCGGCGACGACGTCATCGAGGCGATCAGCAGGGGAGAGGCCGCCAGGGCGATGCCGTCGCCGATGTTGCTGGTCCACGCGGCCGACATCAGCCAGCGGAAATCGCGCCCCAGCCGGCGCGGCGCGATGAGCTCTCCCAGACCGGTCACTCGCTCGATCCTAGGGGCGGACGGCGACATACGGGAGAATGGACCCATGACCGTCTCCCTGCTCGGCGCCACCGACATCCGCCGGCTCGCAGCTTCGCTCGATGTCACGCCCACCAAGAAGCTCGGCCAGAACTTCGTCGTCGACGCCAACACGGTGCGCAAGATCGTGACCGCCGCCGCCGTGCAGCCCGGGGAGCGGGTCGTGGAGATCGGTCCGGGACTCGGGTCGCTGACGCTCGCGATCCTGGAGACCGGGGCATCCGTCACGGCGGTGGAGATCGATCACCGCCTGGCCGAGCGCCTGCCGCAGACCGCCGCCGAGCGGGGCGTTCCCGAGGGCGCGCTGACGGTGGTGGATGCCGATGCGATGCGGGTGACCGAACTGCCCGGCGAGCCCACGGTGCTGGTCGCCAACCTGCCCTACAACGTCTCCGTGCCGGTGCTGCTGCACTTCCTGGAGACCTTCCCGTACCTGCAGCGCGGCGTGGTGATGGTGCAGGCCGAGGTCGCCGAGCGCCTGGCCGCGAAGCCCGGCTCCAAGATCTACGGCGCTCCCAGCGTGAAGGCCGCCTGGTACGGGCCATGGCGGCTGTGCGGCAACGTGTCCCGCCAGGTGTTCTGGCCGGTCCCCAACGTCGACAGCCTGCTGGTCGGCTTCGAACGCGACGCCGCACCGCGGGGCGGTGAGGATGAGCGGCTGCGCACCTTCCAGATCGTGGATGCCGCGTTCAACCAGCGCCGCAAGATGCTGCGCCAGGCGCTGTCGGGCATCTTCGGCAGCTCGTCGGCGGCATCCGCCGTTCTGGAGTCCGCGAGCGTCGCTCCCACCTCCCGCGGCGAGGACCTCACCGTGGACGACTATCACCGGATCGCGCGCGTCCAGCAGGGCGACTAGCCTGGCTGAGTGACCGATCCTCGCTACCGCCCCGACGTCCCCGAGATCCACAAGCCCTACGCCGCGGCATCCGATCGCTACCAGCGCTTCGCATACCGTCAGGTGGGCTCCTCCGGTCTGTACCTGCCGCCCATCTCGCTGGGGCTGTGGTGGAACTTCGGCGACAACATCCCGATGGACGACCAGCGCGCGCTGCTGCGCCACGCCTTCGACAACGGCATCACGCACTTCGACCTGGCCAACAACTACGGTCCGCCCTACGGCTCGGCGGAGAAGAACTTCGGGCGCATCTTCGCCGAGGACTTCAAGCCCTACCGCGACGAGCTGATCATCTCGTCGAAGGCCGGGTACGACATGTGGCCCGGCCCCTACGGCGACCTGGGCAGTCGCAAGTACATCCTGGCCAGCGCCGAGCAGTCGCTGGGGCGCATGGGCCTGGACTACGTCGACATCTTCTACTCGCACCGCGTGGACCCGGTCACCCCGATCGAGGAGACCATCGGCGCGCTGGACACGCTGGTGCGTCAGGGCAAGGCGCTGTACGTCGGCATCTCGTCGTACAGTGCGGAGCGTACGCAGGCGGCGCTGGCCGTGGCCCGCGACCTGGGCACCCCGCTGGTGATCCATCAGCCCTCGTACTCGATCCTGAACCGCTGGGTGGAGGACGGACTGATCGATACGCTGCGCGCCGAGGGCGTGGGCGCCATCGCGTTCACCCCGCTCGCACAGGGGCTGCTGACCGGCAAGTACCTCGGCGACGGCACAGCCGTGCGCGCGCAGAAGCGCGGCTCGCTGCCCGACCGACCGCTGTCCGAGGAGGGCTTGGCCGTGCTGCGCGGTCTGAACGACATCGCCGCCGAGCGCGGTCAGAGCCTCGCGCAGATGGCCCTGCAGTGGGTCCTGCGCGACCCGGTGGTCGTCTCCGCACTCATCGGCGCCTCGCGACCCGAGCAGCTGGACGAGAACATCGCCGCCGTGAACGGCCCGGCCTTCACCGACCAGGAGCTCACCGCCATCGACGCGCTCGCGCACGGCATCGACGTCAACCTCTGGGCAGTCTCGTCGGACCTCTGATGCGGGCGGATGCCGTGCACGTGCGCGCGCCGGGGAAGATCAACGTCTACCTCGGCGTCGGCGCGCGCAGCGACGACGGCTACCACTCGCTGGCCACGGTGTTCCAGGCCGTCTCGCTCTATGAGGACGTCTACGCCTCGCCCTCCGACGGCTTCTCGCTGGAGGTGTCGGGCGACGTCGACGTGTCCGGCGTGCCGCTGGACGACCGCAACCTCGCCATGCGTGCGGCCAAGCTGCTGGCGCAGACCACCGGCGTGAGCGACGGCGTGCATCTGCGCATCCGCAAGGGCGTGCCGGTCGCGGGTGGCATGGGCGGCGGTTCGGCCGATGCCGCAGCGGCGCTGGTCGCCTGCGATGCGCTGTGGGGCACCGAACTGGGCCCGCGAGGACTGCACGACCTCGCCGCGCGGCTGGGCGCCGACGTGCCGTTCGCGATGCACGGCGGCACGGCCATCGGCACGGGCCGCGGCGATGTGCTGACCCCGGCTCTGGCGCGCGGGCGATTCGACTGGGTGCTGGTGCTCAGCGGGCAGGGACTGTCGACGCCCGAGGTGTACGACCGGCTCGACCGACTGCGCCTGCACGGCGATGCGCTCGCCGACGACCCGACCGAGCTGCTGGAGGTTCCCGCCGCGGTGCTGCAGGCGCTGCTGGCCGGGGATGCCCGCGATCTGGCGCCCGTCATGATGAACGACCTCGAGGTGGCCGCCGTCTCAGGCCGGTCGGATCTCGAACTCGCGCTCGCCGATGGCGTGCGGATGGGCGCCCTCACCGGCATCATCTCCGGTTCGGGACCCACGATCGCGTTCCTCGCCGACGGGCCCGAGGCCGCACGCGCGTTGCAGGACCAGTTGAGGGCCACCGGACGTGAGGCGCTGCACGTGCACGGGCCGGTGCCCGGCGCCCGGATCATCGACTGAGACCGCGGGCGACGAGAGGGGCCCGGCGGATCGTATCGATCCACCGGGCCCCTCGTCAGGCCAGGAGCGCCTGGGCGCTCAGGAGCGCTGGCGGCGCTTGTTCCAGACGTCGAACGCGACGGCCAGCAGCAGCACCATGCCCTTGATGAACTGCTGGGAGTCGGTGCCGACGCCCATCAGCGACATGCCGTTGTTCAGCACTCCCATGATCAGACCACCCGTGATGGCGCCGACGATGGTGCCGACACCGCCCTGCACGGCCGCACCGCCGATGAACGCCGCGGCGATGGCATCCAGCTCGAACAGGTTGCCCGCACCGGGGCCGGCGGAATTGAGCCGGCCAGTGAAGACCAGTCCTGCCAGGGCCGACAGCACGCCCATGTTCACGAACAGCCAGAAGTCGATCCGGCGGGACTTGATGCCGGACAGGTCCGCAGCGTGCCGGTTGCCGCCGATCGCGTAGATGTGCCGGCCGAACACGGTGCGGCTCATCACCAGCGAGTAGCCCACGATCAGCACGGCCAGTACGATCAGCACGATCGGGGTTCCTCGGGAGCCGTCGGCCACGCCCAGCAGGTACGTCAGATACGCGATCAGCGCCACGCCGCCGATCAGTCGCGTCAGGAACCAGGTGCGCGCCTCGGTCTCGAGGCCCGTCTTCCTCTGCTTGGAGCGCTCGCCGAGTTCATACCCGACGAACAGCACCAGGGTCAGCATCCCCAGCGTGAAGGTGATCCACTCCACGGGCGAGGATGAGGCGGGGAACAGCTGCGGGAACAGGTACCCGCCGCCCAGCTGGCGGTACTCGGTGGGGAAGGGGGTGATCTGGGTGTTGCCCAGCACCATCTGGGTGAGCCCGCGGAACAGCAGCATGCCGGCCAGTGTGACGATGAACGCCGGGATGCCGACCACGGCCACCCAGAAGCCCTGCCAGGCGCCGACCAGGGCGCCGACGAACAGCGCGGCCAGGATGCCGAGCCACCACGGCCACCCCCAGTGCACGACCATCACGCCCGACATCGCGCCGACGAAGGCCGCGACGGACCCGACCGACAGGTCGATGTGACCGGCGATGATGACCATCACCATGCCGATTGCGAGGATCAGGATGTAGCTGTTCTGGACGATGATGTTGGCGACGTTGCCCGCGGTCAGCAGCTTGCCGCCGGTGACGACCTGGAAGAACACGACGATGGCGATCAGCGCCAGGAAGATGCCGATCTGACGCATTCGCGACGTGAGCAGTGAGAGCACCTCTTGCGTCCGGGACGCGGTCTCGCTACGGGTGGACATGGTCGGCTTCCTTCTCCTTGGTCATGTACTGCATGAGGGTCTCGGGGGTTGCATCGGCGATGTCGACCTCTCCGGTGATGCGCCCCTCGGACAGGGCGTAGATGCGGTCGCAGATGCCCAGCAGCTCGGGCAGCTCCGACGAGATCACGATCACGCCCTTGCCCTGCGCGGCCAGGCTGTTGATCAGCGTGTAGATCTCGTACTTCGCGCCCACGTCGATGCCTCGGGTGGGCTCGTCCAGGATGAGCACCTCCGGGTCGGCGAACAGCCACTTGGAGAGCACGACCTTCTGCTGGTTGCCGCCGGAGAGCTTGCCGACCACTGAGGAAACCGACGGAGCCTTGATGTTCATGCTCTTCCGGTAGCCCTCGGCGACGAGGACCTCCTCGCGGCCGTTCACCCACCCGCCGCGCGTGAGCTTGCGAAGGCCCGCGACGGAGATGTTGCGCTTGATGTCCTCGATGAGGTTCAGGCCGTACTGCTTGCGGTCCTCGGTGGCGTAGGCGATGCCGGCGTCGATGGCGGCGGACACCGAGCGGGTGTTCACCTCCTTGCCCCGGACGAACACGCGGCCGGAGATGCCCGTGCCGTAGCTGCGGCCGAAGATGCTCATGCCCAGTTCGGTGCGGCCGGCGCCCATGAGCCCGGCGATGCCGACCACCTCGCCGGCGTGCACGGTCAGGTTCGCGCCGTGGATGACGGTGCGGCTCGGGTCGGACGGATGGTGCACCCACCAGTCCTCGATGCGGAAGACCTCTTCGCCGACGTCCACCGAGCGGTCCGGGTAGCGGTGCGCGAGGTCGCGGCCCACCATGCCCTTGATGATGCGGTCCTCGCTGATCTCCTCGCTGGTCAGATCCAGCGTCTCGATCGTGCGCCCGTCGCGGATGATGGTGACCTTGTCGGCGATGGCCTTGATCTCGTTGAGCTTGTGGCTGATGATGATCGACGTGATCCCCTGGCCCTTCAGGTGCCGGATCAGGTCGAGCAGGTGCGCGGAGTCGTCGTCGTTGAGCGCGGCGGTCGGCTCGTCCAGGATGAGCAGCTTGACCTCCTTGGACAGCGCCTTGGCGATCTCCACCAGCTGCTGCTTGCCCACGCCGATCTCGCGGACGGGCGTGGAGGGGTCATCGCCCAGCCCCACCCTGGCCAGCAGCAGCTGCGCCTGCTTGTTCGTGGCCCGCCAGTCGATGACGCCGTGGCGGGCGCGCTCGTTGCCGAGGAAGATGTTCTCGGCGATGGACAGGTACGGGCTCAGCGCCAGCTCCTGGTGGATGATGACGATGCCGCGGTCCTCGGAATCGCGGATGTCGCGGAACTCGGCGACCTCGTCCTCGAAGACGATGTCGCCCGTGTAGGTGCCGTGCGGGTACACGCCCGAGAGCACCTTCATCAGCGTGGACTTGCCGGCGCCGTTCTCACCGCAGATGGCGTGCACCTGTCCGCGCTCGACCTCGAGGGTGACGTTCTGCAGCGCCTTGACGCCGGGGAACTCCTTCGTGATCTCGCGCATCTCCAGGATCGTGCTCATGCGTTCTCCTCCTTTCTGCCTTCCGGATGCTGCGGTCGGGCCCGCCCGAGGAGGGCGGGCCCGACCCGGGTGCCTACTTGAGGTCGCCCTCGGTGTAGTAGCCGCTGTCGACGAGGACCTTCTTGTAGTTGTCCTTGGTGACGATGACGGACTTCAGCAGGTACGAGGGGACGACCTTCTTGCCGTTGTCGTAGGTCTTGGTGTCGTTCACCTCGGGCTTCTTGTCCTTGAGGATGTCGTCGACCATCTGCGCGGCCTGCTTGCCCAGCTCGCGGGTGTCCTTGAAGATCGTCGAGTACTGCTCGCCGGCGATGATGGACTTCACGCTGCCGGCCTCGGCGTCCTGACCGGTGATCACCGGCAGTGCCGAGGCGGAGTAGCCGCCCGACGTCAGCGCCGAGATGATGCCGATCGACAGGCCGTCGTAGGGGGAGAGCACGCCGTCGAGCTTGGTGCCGCCGATGATGGTGAGGATGTTCTCCATGCGCTTCTGCGCGGTCTCCGGCAGCCAGCGCAGGATGGCGGCCTGCTCGAAGTCGGTCTGGCCGGACGGCACCTTCAGCACACCCTTGTCGAGGTACGGCTTGAGGGTGTCCATCGCGCCGTTCCAGAAGAACGTGGCGTTGTTGTCGTCGGGGCTGCCGGCGAACACCTCGATGTTCAGCGGACCCGCGATGCCGGTGTCCTTGCCGTTCTCGTCGAGCACGCCGAGGCCCGTCAGCAGGCTCGTCGCCTGCTGCACGCCCACCTGGTAGTTGTCGAACGTCGTGTAGTAGTCGACGTTGTCCGTGCCGTTGATCAGGCGGTCGTAGGCGATCACCGGGATCTTGTCGTCGGCGGCCTGCTGCAGCACGTCGGTGAGGGTGGTGCCGTCGATCGACGCCACGATCAGCGCGTCGGCGCCGGTGGAGATCATGTTCTCGATCTGCGAGACCTGGGTGGGGATGTCGTCGTTGGCGTACTGCAGATCGACCTTGTAGCCCATGTCCTCGAGCGTCTTCTTGACGTTGTTGCCGTCGGCGATCCAGCGCTCGGACTGCTGGGTGGGCATCGCGACGCCGACGGTGAAGTCGGATGCCGCCTTGTCGCCGCCTGCTGCGGGAGTGTCGCCGCCGCGTGTGCCGCTGCAGCCGGCGAGAACGATCGCGGCCACGGCAGCCATGCCGACGAGCGCGAGAGACCTCTTCATCTTCACTGTGTGCTCCTTGTGTGGTGTTGCGGTTCTTCGTGGGTGGACGACGGGGAGCCGTCCTGGTCCGTCACGGCGTGGAGCGCCGCGGCGGGAGTCGAGGCGTGCGCGAGACGTCCTGCGCACGAGGCGACGGCGCGACCGGCGCCGGATCGGTGGGCTGCGGCGTGCGCAGCGGTGTCGGACGACGGCGCTGAGCGCCGATCCCACGCCGTACCGACCACCCGGCCGTCCAGGTCGACGAGGGAGGTCTGCGCGGGCCCGACGTCGTGCAGGCTGCTCGCGTCGGGCGTGATGACGAACAGGTCGGCGTTCTCGACGCGCAGCGAGACCGCGGTCGGCGCCTCGGCGTCGGATGCCCGAGCACACGCCTCGCAGAGCCGCTCCCGGGTGCGGGCGATGAGCACCTGCCGGACGGCGGCGGCGCGCACGTCGCAGCGTTCGCGCGGGGTGTCGTCGTGCGGCATGGGTGGGGACTCCATCGTCGATCGGCCGGACTGGTTCGCCAGGGCGGTTGTGAACGATCACAACGTGAGCACGATGATACATGCGAAACGGTCACATCTGTCAACGCCCACAGCGGCAGGGGTTATCGATTCGTGACGAAACCGGTTCAGAGCGAGAGAGGCGCAGGCGGTGCGGATGCCGTCGAACTTCGCACCACGAGCTCGGGCATCACGCGGGTGAGCTCGCCCTCACCGCCGCCGATCAGCGCCAGCAGCATGGTCATGGCCTGCCTGCCGATCTCGGCGAAGTCCTGCCTGACGGTGGTCAGGGGAGGTGCGAAGTGCGCAGCCTCGGGGATGTCGTCGAAGCCCACGACGCTGATCTCCTCGGGAGTGCGGATGCCGAGCTCGCGGCACGCGTGCAGGAAGCCCAGCGCCATCTGGTCGTTGCCCGCGAAGACCGCCGTGAAGTCGCGATAGCGCAGCAGCTCCTTGCCCGCGTAGTAGCCGAAGCCCGCGCTCCAGTCGCCGAGGATGGGCGCGCGGGTGCGCAGGTCGGCATCCGACAGCGTCTGCAGGTAGCCGCGCATCCGGGCATCCGCCTCGATCCAGTCACGGGGACCGGCGATGTGCACGATGTCGGTGTGACCCAGGTCGATCAGATGCTGCGTGGCCAGCCTGGCCCCGGCGATCTGGTCCACGCCGACGCTGTGTCCGCTGGCGCGTCCGCTGGTGTCCAGGGTGATGGTGGGGATCGTGATGGCCGCGTCCTCGAGGGCCTGGATGATGCGCTCCTGCGGTGCGATCACGACAAGGCCCTCGATGCCCTGCGACATCAGGAAGTCCAGGCTGCTGCGGATGGCTGCATCGTCGCTGCTGGCGAGCGTGGTCAGGCTCATCCGGTACCCCGCGTCGCGGGCGGACTGCTCGAGTGCGTTGATGGCGGTGGTGGGGCCGTAGTGCACCGACATCGACGTGAGCACGCCGATGGTCTGGGAACGGCTGGTCACCAGCGTGCGCGCGGCCTGGTTCGGCCGGTACCCCAGTTCGTCGATCGCGGCCAGCACGCGATCCTTCGTCGCGTCGCGGATGTTGGGGGAGTCGTTGAGCACGCGCGACACGGTCTGGTACGAGACGCCGGCCAGGCGCGCGACATCGCGGATGTTGGGAGCGCGAACGCGATCCACGATCGTCCCCTTCCTGATGCGCACGGTCACACGGTGAACTCCATTATGGTGGCGGCGACCTGCAGCGGGCTGGATCCCGCGCGCCCCGACTACCCTTGAGAGGTCATGGCACATCTTCTCGGGGCCGAAGGCCTCCACCTCGAGTTCCCCACCCGCGTCGTCTTCGAAGCGGTGACCCTCGGCATCGAGGAGGGTGACCGCATCGGCATCGTCGGCCGCAACGGCGACGGCAAATCCAGCCTGCTCGCCATGCTGGCGGGGCGCCGCGAACCCGACAGCGGCCGTGTGACCGTGCGCGGCGGCACGACCATCGGCGTGCTGGATCAGGCCGACACCCTCGACGACGCGCTGACCGTGGCGCAGGCCGTCGTGGGGGACACCCCGGAGTACATCTGGGCCGGGGACGCGAAGGTGCGCGACGTGATCGCCGGGCTGGTCGCCGACCTCGACTGGAATGCGTCCGTCACATCCCTCAGCGGTGGTCAGCGCCGCCGCGTGGCGCTCGCTGCGCTGCTGACCGGCGACTGGGACGTGCTGGCGCTCGACGAGCCCACCAACCACCTCGACGTCGAGGCGATCACCTGGCTGGCCGGGCACCTGAAGACCCGGTGGGCGCGCAGCTCCGGCGCACTGCTGGTCGTGACGCACGACCGCTGGTTCCTCGACGAGGTGTGCACCGACACCTGGGAGGTGCACGACCGCATCGTCGAGCCCTTCGAGGGCGGCTACGCCGCGTACATCCTGCAGCGCGTGGAGCGCGACAGGATGGCGGCGGCATCCGAGGCCAAGCGGCAGAACATCGCCCGCAAGGAGCTGGCCTGGCTGCGCCGTGGCGCCCCCGCCCGCACCAGCAAGCCGAAGTTCCGCATCGAGGCCGCCAACGAGCTCATCGCCGACGTGCCGCCCATCCGCGACTCCGTCTCGCTGCAGTCTCTGGCTGTCTCCCGGCTCGGCAAGGACGTGGTCGACCTGCTGGACGTCGGGGTCTCCTACCCCTCGACGGGCTCAGGGACCGAGCCGAACGTCGTGCTGAAGGACGTCGAGTGGCGCATCGCGCCGGGGGAGCGCACCGGCATCCTCGGCGTCAACGGCGCAGGCAAATCGACTCTTCTGGGACTGGTCGCAGGCACCGTCGAGCCCACCAGCGGCCGCGTCAAGCGCGGGAAGACCGTGCAGGTGCGCACTCTCACGCAGCGGATCGACGAGCTCGAGGAGCACTGGGACGAGCCGGTGCGCACCGTGATCGAGGGCCTGCGCACCTCGTACACGTTCGGCGCGGGATCGAAGGCTCAGGAGCTCACGCCCGGGCAGCTGCTGGAGCGCCTGGGCTTCAGCTCCGCGCAGCTGTCCACGCGGGTGAAGGAGCTCTCCGGTGGCCAGCAGCGCCGCCTGCAGCTGCTGCTGGTGCTGCTGGACCAGCCCAACGTGCTGATCCTCGACGAGCCCACCAACGACATGGACACCGACATGCTCGGCGCCATCGAGGACCTGCTGGACTCCTGGCCGGGCACGCTGCTGGTGGTCAGTCACGACCGGTACTTCCTGGAGCGCGTCACCGACCAGCAGTACGCCGTGATGGGCGGGCATCTGCGGCATCTGCCCGGTGGTATCGACGAGTATCTGCGGCTGCGCGCCGCGCAGCAGAAGGCGGATGCCGGAGCGCACGGCGCCCCCGCGGGGTCCGCCTCAACGGCATCCGTTCCGCTCTCGACCCCGGCGCTCGACGGAGCGGCCCGCCGCGCTGCGGAGAAGGAGCTCTCGGCCCTCGAGCGGAAGATGCAGAAGCTCAACCAGCAGATCGACCGGGCCAAGCGTGCGCTGGCCGACCACGATCAGTCCGACTACGCGGGCCTGGGCGAGAAGATGAAGGCCATCCAGGCCCAGCAGGACGACGTGGACGAGCTCGAGCTGCGCTGGTTCGAGCTCACAGAGCAGCTGGGCTGACCGCCGGCAGCGCGACGGAGACACCCCGCCCGGATACTCGTCCGCGGAGGCCGTGTCGCTGTTCGCGGCGGCATTGACCGGGATCCGCGTTGCGGATGCGGATGACGTGGTCGCCGACGGCGTGCGCGCGGTCTGGGCATCCTGATCCCTGGGCGCGAGTGATCCGGACCCGGTGCTGTGACGCCATGTGACGGCCCGATTACAGACACTGCCGTTCACGCACGTACCGTCTTCGAGTCCCCACGAGAGGAAACCCGAACCATGTCCCGCCGCATCACCACCATCGCAGCCGCTGCCGCAACCGCCGCTGCCCTGATCGCCTCCCTCGTCGGGTGCGCTTCGAGCCCGGCTTCGTCCAGCGACGCCGGTTCCACGAACGCGAACCCCTACGGACTCATCCAGCCGGGGGTGCTGCGCACGGGAACCCTGACGGACGCTCCGCCGAACGTCTACCTCAAGGACAGCAAGTTCACCGGTTTCGACAATGACCTTCTCACCGCGATCGCGAAGAAGCTCGACCTCAAGGTCGAGTTCGTCGGCACCGAGTTCAGTTCGCTGCTCGCGCAGGTGAAGACCAAGAAGTTCGACGTCGGCTCCAGCTCGATCACGATCACGGATGCCCGCAAGAAGACCGTCGACTTCACGAACAAGTACGACTTCGGGTACCTCGGCCTCGAGACTCCTGCGGGCTCCTCGATCACCTCGTTCGATCAGCTCAAGGGCAAGCGCGTCGCTGTCGTGCAGGGCACGGTGCAGGATGACTACGCCACCCATGAGGGCCTGGACCCGGTTCGCGTGCCGGACTACAACGCGGCGCTGAACCAGCTGCGGGCCGGCACGGCCGATGCGTGGGTCTCGCCCGCGGAGATCGGCGAGAAGACGGCTTCCGAATCGGGCGGCAAGATCGTCGCCGTCGCGAAGAAGCTCAGCGAGAACGGAATGGCCTACGCCGTGGCCCCCGGCAACGACAAGCTCCGCGAGGCCCTCAACAAGGCGCTGGACGAGGTCATCGCGGACGGCACCTGGAAGAAGCTCGTCGAGCAGTACTACCCCGGTCGGGCGATCCCCGACGGATTCGTGCCCGGCAGCGGCAAGTGAGCCGCTCCGACACGAGCAGGGTGCCGGCGTGGACGCACTGATCGCGGTCTGGGAGTCCTTCTTCGACTTCGATGCGATGCGGGCGGCTCTTCCCGAGCTGCTCGCCGTCGGGCTGCCCAACACGCTGATCCTCGCCGTGTCGTCCGGGATCCTCGGCACTGTGCTGGGCATGCTGCTGGCGGTCGCCGGGATGTCCAAGCGCCGTTGGCTCCGGTGGCCCGCGAGGATCTACACCGACATCCTGCGCGGGCTGCCCGCCGCGGTCACCATCCTGCTGATCGGCGTCGGCTTCGCCCCGCTCGGGCTGATGGTGTGGGGGCCCAACCCCTATCCGTTCGGGATCCTGGCGCTGGGGCTGATCGCCGGCGCGTACATCGGAGAGATCTTCCGGTCGGGGATCCAGAGCGTCGATGCGGGTCAGACCGAGGCGGCTCGCGCGATCGGGTTCTCCGGGGGCGCCGCGATGCGGCTGGTGATCATCCCGCAGGGCGTGCGGCGCGTGCTGCCGGCGCTGGTGAACCAGCTCATCGCCCTGATCAAGGACTCCTCGCTGATCTACTTCCTCGGCCTGCTCGCGAGCCAGCGCGAGCTGTTCCGCGTCGGGCAGGACGTCGCCGCGAACACGGGGAATCAGTCCGCTCTCGTCCTCGCAGGCCTGTTCTATCTGGCCATCACGATCCCGCTGACGCATGCGGTGAACGCCATCGACAAGCGGCTGCGGGAAGGGCGAAGGGTCGACGTCGTCGACCCGGACGCGGATGACTTCGATGCGGAGATGGACTCCGTCGCAGAGCAGGGGAGCGCGAAGTGAGCGGCGTGACGGAATCCGAGCGGTCGATCGCGCCGGGCAAGGGCGTGAGCGTCTCCACCCGCGACATCCGGCTCTCGTTCGGCAGCAACCGGGTGCTGCGGGGCATCGACCTCGATGTTCCGGCCGGCACCGCCACGTGCATCATCGGGCCGTCCGGGTCGGGCAAGTCCACGCTGCTGCGCACCGTGAACAGGCTGATCGAGCCCGACTCGGGGGACGTGCTGCTGGACGGCAGGTCGGTGCTCGAGGACAATCCCGATCAGCTGCGCCAGCGTGTGGGAATGGTGTTCCAGCATTTCAACCTGTTCCCGCACAAGACGGTGCGTGCCAACATCACGCTCGGGCTCGTCAAGCTGCGAGGCATGTCGAAGGACGAGGCCTCGGAGCGCGCGCTGCGCGAGCTCGACCGGGTGGGGCTCGCGCACAAGGCCGATGTGCGCCCGTCGCGCCTGTCCGGCGGGCAGCAGCAGCGTGTCGCGATCGCACGGGCGCTGGCGATGGATCCCGAGGTCATGCTCTTCGACGAGTCCACCTCGGCGCTCGACCCCGAGCTGGTGAAGGGCGTGCTCGAGACTATGGCGGAGCTGGCGGGCTCGGGGATGACGATGCTGGTCGTCACGCATGAGATGGGCTTCGCCCGCTCGGTGGCGCAGCAGGTGCTGTTCATGGACCGAGGGCGCGCGATCGAATCCGGCGCACCGGATCAGATCTTCGACGCTCCGGCGAGCCCTCGCCTGCAGCGATTCCTGTCCCAGGTGCTGTGACCGACGGTCAGTGCGGGGCCTCCTGCAGCGTGCGCCGGGTGACGAACTCGCGCTGCTCGCCCGTGAGCGGGTCGGTGAACCTCAGCTCGCGGGCCAGCAGCTGCAGGGGCTTGGAGAAGTCGTCCGGTGCCTCCGGCAGCAGCTCCGGATAGAACGTGTCGTGCAGGATGCCCGCGCCCAGCGCCGCCAGGTGCACGCGCAGCTGGTGCATCTTCCCGGAGTGCGGGCGCAGCGTGGTGTGCAGCACCCGATCGTCGAACCCGCGCAGCTCGATGAGCGTCTCGGAGTTCGGCTCGCGATCCGCATCCACCCGCACGCACACGTGCGCTCGGAGCTTCTCGATGTGGTTGCGGAAGACGATCGGGAACGGCTGCCCGCCCAGGGCGGGGGATGCCGGATCCCAGTCCGCAGGCAGCGGGGAGACGGCCTCGTACACCTTCTCGACCCGGCGCCTCTCGAACAGCAGCTGGTAGGCGCCGCGGGTCGCGGGACGCGTGGAGAACATCAGCAGGCCCGCCGTGGCGCGATCCAGCCGGTGGATGGGCGTGAGCTCGGGGTTGTCCAGCAGGTTGCGCAGCCGCACCAGGGCGGAGTTCTGCAGGTACTTGCCGCCCGGGGTGGTCGGCAGGAAGTGCGGCTTGTCCACGATCACCAGGTCGCGGTCCTGGTGCAGCACCTCGATCGGGAACGGGATCTCGCGCTCCACGGGCGGCTCACGGTAATACCAGATGAACTCGTGCGCGCCCAGCGGCGTCTCCCTGGTCAGCGGCGAGCCGTCGCGGGCGACGATCTCACCGCGGTCGAAGCGCGTCAGCAGCCGCTCCGGATCCAGGTGGAAGAACCGCTCGGCCATGTAGGCGCCGATGGTCGCCCAAGGGCCCTCCAGGGGCACGTGCAGGCGCGTGGCGCCGACGCCGTCGCGCACCGGCAGGGGCGATGCCATCGCCATCAGGGGCGCCCGCTCACGCGTCGAAGCTCAGGCTGAGCTTGCGCAGGAGGCCTGCCAGCCGGTCGCGGTCCGTGCGGGGGAGAGCCTGCAGCAGCTCGGCTTCGGCATCCACCAGGCGGGTGATCGCGGCATCCGCCCGCACCCTCCCGTCGTCGGTGAGGATGACCAGGATGCTGCGCCCGTCGTCGGGGTCGGCCTCGCGACGCACGAATCGGCGGCCCACGAGCCGATCGATGCGGTTGGTCATGGTGCCGCTGGAGACCAGGGTCTGCTGCAGCAGCTGCTTGGGGGAGAGCCGGAACGGTGCGCCCGCGCGGCGCAGCGCCGAGAGCACGTCCCACTCCCAGGGCTCGATGTCGCTGCGGTGGAACACCTCGCGGCGGGCGCGGTCGAGCTGGCGCGAGAGGCGGTCCATGCGCGAGAGCACCTCGAGAGGGGAGAAGTCCAGGTCGGGTCGCTGCGTGTTCCACGCACTGACGATCCGATCGACCTCGTCCACCTCGCTCATCCCTCCATCATCGCGCACGCAGGGGGCGGCGCACGCGGCATGGCAGACTTGTCACGCGGAACGCGCGCGGCGCGATCCGCGGTCCGCCGTGGTGTAATGGCAGCACGACAGCCTTTGGAGCTGTTAAGTCCAGGTTCGAGTCCTGGCGGCGGAGCATGTCGGAGAATGAACTCGCCATCATCGTCCTGGCCGCAGGGCAGGGCACTCGCATGCGCTCGCGCCTGCCCAAGGTGCTGCACCGCATCGGCGGGCGCACGCTGGTCGGCCATGTGCTGACCACGGCTGCGGCGCTCGGTGCGACGCACACCGAGGTGATCGTGCGGCACGAGCGCGATCAGGTCGCAGCCCTGCTCGCCGACCGCTACCCGGACGCCGACGTCGTCGATCAGGACGAGATCCCCGGCACCGGCCGCGCCGTGCAGGTCGGGATGGAGGCGCTGCCCGCCGACTTCGACGGCGACGTGCTGGTGCTCTCCGGCGACGTGCCGCTGCTGCAGCCGGAGACCCTGCAGTCGCTGCTGGCCCGGCACCGCGCGGCATCCGCAGCCGCGACGCTGCTCAGCGCCCACCTGGACGACCCCACCGGCTACGGCCGTGTCATCCGCGGCGCCGACGGCGGCGTGGAGCGCATCGTCGAGCAGAAGGACGCCACCGCCGAGGAGGCGGCCGTCACCGAGATCAACGCGGGCGTGTACGTGTTCCGCGCATCCGCGCTGCGTGCCCACCTGGGGCGCATCGATCAGAACAATGCCCAGGGCGAGATGTACCTCACCGACATGATCGGTCTGCTCCGCGGCGCATCCGAGCCTGTCGCCGCCGAGCTCGCGGCCGATGTGGCCTCCACGTTCGGCGTCAACGACCGCGCGCAGCTGGCCGAGGCCGGCCGGGTGCTCAACCAGCGCATCGTGTGGCACTGGCAGCGCGAGGGCGTCACCGTGGTCGACCCCGCGACCACGTGGATCGACGACGACGCCACGCTCGCCCCGGACGTGACGATCCTGCCGAACACGCAGATCCTGCACGCCTGCGTGATCGCCACAGGCGCCACCATCGGCCCCGACACCACTCTGGTGGACACCGAGGTCGGCGAGGATGCCACGGTCAAGCGCACCGATGCCAACCTCGCCGTGATCGGCGCGCGTGCCACCGTCGGTCCGTTCTCGTACCTGCGACCGGGCACGGTGCTGGGTGAGGACGGCAAGATCGGCGCCTATGTGGAGACGAAGAACGCCGAGATCGGCGAGGGGAGCAAGGTCCCGCACCTCTCCTACGTCGGGGATGCCACCATCGGCAGGCACGTGAACCTGGGCGCCAGCACCATCACGGCCAACTACGACGACGTCAACAAGCACCGCACCGAGATCGGGGATGAGGTGCATACCGGCTCGCACACGGTGCTCGTCGCTCCCGTTAGGCTGGGAGCAGGTGCGAAGACCGGTGCAGGCGCCGTCGTCCGCAAGGACGTCCCCGCCGGCTCGCTGGCCATGAGCGTCGCCCCTCAGCGCAACATCGAGGGGTGGGTCCAGAAGAACAGGGCAGGAACCGGTGCGGCGGATGCTGCCGCACGGGAACGATCGGCGGAATAGGCGGCTCGAATGGGGCACAAGCACAAAACAGTGGCACTGGATCGGGAGAACGGGGTCGCCCCCGGACTGATCGCCAAGACCAAGAAGCGGCTGGTCGTCGCCGGAGGTCGTTCGCATCCCGAGCTGACGGCGGCCGTGGCCGCGGCCCTCGGCCAGGAGATGGCTCCCGTCGAGCACCGCACCTTCGCATCCGGTGAGATCTACGCGCGCTTCGAGGTCTCCATCCGCGGCTGCGACCTGTTCATCGTGCAGTCGTTCGGCGAACCCGTGAACGAGTGGCTGATGGAGACGCTGATCATGCTGGATGCCGCCAAGCGCGCATCCGCCAAGCGCATCACCGTCGTCGCCCCGTACTACCCGTACTCGCGTCAGGACAAGAAGGGCCGCGGCCGCGAGCCGATCAGCGCCCGCCTGGTCGCCGACATGCTCAAAGTGGCCGGCGCCGATCGCGTGATGAGCGTCGACCTGCACGCAGCGCAGATCCAGGGCTTCTTCGACGGACCCGTCGACCACCTCTTCGCCAAGCCCGTGCTGCTGAAGCACTTCGAGGAGACTCTGACCCCCGACGACCGCGAGCACCTCACGATCGTCTCCCCGGACATGGGCCGCGTGCGCGTGGCCGACACCTGGTCCGACAGCCTGGGCGCCCCGCTGGCCATCATCCACAAGCGCCGCGACCCGAAGGTGGCCAACCAGGTCTCCGTGCACGAGATCGTCGGCACGGTGAACGACCGCACCTGCCTGCTCGTGGACGACATGATCGACACCGGCGGCACCATCGTCAAGGCCGCCCAGGCGCTGAAGGCCAACGGCGCCCGCAAGGTGATCGTGGCGGCCACGCACGCCATCTTCAGCGAGCCGGCATCGCAGCGCCTGCAGGACGAGGCCATCGACCAGGTGGTCGTCACCGACACGATCCCGCTGGCGCCCGAGCGCTGCTGGCCCGAACTGATCATCCTCCCGATCGCCCCGCTGCTGGCGCGCGCCATCAAGCAGGTCTTCGAGGACGGCTCCGTCACCAGCATGTTCAACGGCGCAGCCTGACGGGTGGTGCTCGACTCGCTGTGATCGCCTCCCTCACCGCGCTGCGCCAGCGCGTGCTGGCCGTGCTGGGCGCCATCTCGATGTATCGGATGGTGTTCTACACGCTGGTGGCGCTGGCGCTGCTGGCACTGGGCTTCTCGTTCACGGGGCTGGTGGCTCCCGGCGCGGGGGAGATCCTGGCATCCTTCGCGGTGCTCGCGGTGGTGATCAGCGCGGTGGATGCCGCCGCGCAGCGCATCCTGCGGCTGCCGTGGCGGTTGGAGTCCTCGCTGCTGACCGCCCTCATCCTGCTGTTCGTGCTGCAGCCCTCCGTCACGATCGCAGGGCTCGGAGGCATCGCCGCCGCGGGTGCGGCGGCCAGCCTGTCGAAGTACCTGCTGGCCTGGCAGGGGCGGCACATCTTCAACCCCGCCGCCTTCGGAGCCACCGTGGTCACGGTGCTGGGGCTGGGCACCTTCTCGTCCTGGTGGGTGGGCACCCCGGCGCTCTCCGTGGCCGTCGCCGTGCTGGGCCTGCTGGTGCTGTGGCGCACCGAGAAGATCCGCCTGGTGCTGGTGTTCCTGGTGATCGTCGTCGCCGTCGGCGTGGTGCGGCAGGCCGTGCAGCTCGCGCAGCTCGGCGACGGGTTCTCGACGGCGGATGCCGTGCTGTTCGCGCTCACGCAGACCCCGTACCTGTTCCTCGGAGCGTTCATGCTCTCCGAGCCGCTCACGCTTCCGCCGCGCCGGTGGCAGCAGTTCAGCGTCGCGGCGCTGGTCGGCGTGCTGGCGGGCTGGCCGATCCCGCTGGGCGGCACGGTCACGCTCGGCGCGGAGCGCGCGCTGCTGATCGGCAACGTGCTGGCGTTCGCCTTCGCCGTCCGCGGCTCGGTGCGCCTGATCCTGCAGGGCCGCCGGATGGTGACGCCCACCGCGCAGGAGCTCACCTTCCGCACCCGAGGACGGCTCGGGTTCCTGCCCGGCCAGTACCTCGAGCTGGAGGTGCCGCATCGGCATCCGGATGCCAGGGGCACGCGCCGCGAGTTCAGCATCGTCTCCGCGCCCGCCGACCTGCCCACGCTCCGCATCGCGTACAAGAACGGCGATCAGAAGCATCCCTCCAGCTACAAGCGCGCACTGGCCGCCGCCGAGCCGGGCGCCGTGCTGGCAGTCACCGGCACCTGGGGTGACTTCGTCCTGCCGCGCGGCGGCGCGCCCGTGCTCATGGTCGCCGCAGGCATCGGCGTGACGCCGTTCGTCTCGCAACTGCGTCAGCTGCGGGCCCTGGGACGCGAGCGCGACGTGGTGCTGGTGTACGTGGCATCCGAGGCGTCCGAACTGGCCTACCGCGACGAGCTGGAGGCCACCGGCGTGCGCGCCGTGGTCTTCACCCGCGATGAGCCGAAGGAGCTCGGCGCGAACTGGGCGTGGGCGCAGGGCGTGCGACTGGATGCTGCGGGCCTGGAGCGCGTGGTGCCCGACATCGCCGCCCGGCACGCGTTCATCTCGGGCCCGCCACGGCTGATCGCCGACCTGGCGCCCGCGCTGGCCAAGGCCCGCAGCCTCACCACCGACGCATTCGCCGGCTACTGAGCAGGCTTCTGCTCAGCAGCCGCAGGCGAGGCGGCCTCCGGAGCCGCCAGCGGCAGCGTCACGGTGAAGGTCGTGTCACCGGGGGTGCTGTCCGCGCGGATCGTGCCGCCGTGGCCCTCGACGATGGCCTTCGCGATGGCGAGGCCCAGACCCGTGCCGCCGGTCTTCCGGGCCCGCGACACGTCACCACGGGCGAAGCGCGCGAACAGCTCGTCGCGCACCTCGGGATCGATGCCCGGTCCGTCGTCGTGCACGCGCAGCACGGCGGAGTCCCCCGTGGTGTGGAGCGAGAGCGTGATGGTGGTGCCGGCGGGCGTGTGCGTCCGGGCATTGGCCAGCAGGTTCGCCAGCACCTCGTGCAGCCGACCCGCGTCTCCCGAGAGCATGACGGGGTCGCCCGGAACCTCCAGCTCCCAGTCGTGATCCAGCGCCGTCGGCTGCGCGTCGGTGAGCGCCTCCACGGCCAGCTGAGTGAGGTCCACGTCCGACCGCTGCAGCTCCCGGCCCTCGTCCAGGCGCGCCAGCAGCAGCAGGTCCTCGACGAGCCTGGTCATCCGCAGGGACTGCGCCTGGATGCGCTCCATCGCGGTGGTGGTGCTCTCCAGCGTCCGGGCCCTGTGGTCGGGATCCTGCACCTGCGCGAGCGCTTTCAGCGACAGTTCGGAGTAGCCGCGGATCGAGGCCAGCGGCGTGCGCAGCTCGTGACTGGCATCCGCCACGAATCTCCGCATCCGCTCCTCATTGCGCTGGCGGGCCGCCAGCGAGGAGTCGACGTGGTCCAGCAGCGTGTTCAGAGCCACGCCCACCCGGCCCACCTCCGTGCGCGGATCGGCCTCGAAGTCCGGCACGCGCTCGGTGATGCTGACCTCGCCTCGATCCAGCGGCTGCCCGGCCACGCGCGTGGCGGTGGCGGCGACGGCGCGCAGGGGCCGCAGGCCCATGCTGATGGTCAGCGCCGTGGTCAGCGCCAGCAGCAGCAGTCCGCCCAGGGTCGCCAATGCGATCACCGTGAACAGCGATCCCAGCGTGCCCAGCACCTCGGAGCGGGACAGCCCGGTGACGACGATCGTGCCGCTGGGCGTCTGCGTGACGGTGGCGAGGTACGAACCGCCCGACGGCAGCGAGACCGTCGCGACCCGGCTCTCGCGCAGCGCCTCGGTCAGTTCGAACAGGTCGCCCGAGGTGAGGGTCGGCGCCTGCCCGGAGGAGGTGATCGTCACCCCGGAGCCCGATTGTCCCGGGGGGAACACGGCCAGCAGCAGGCCCGGAGGGACGCGCTGGCCCTGCAGGGCGCGCTCGGCCAGCTGGGTTCCGGTCAGCGCCGCGGCCGGCTCGGCGTTCGCCACCCACTTCGTGGTCGACGCGGCGTAGCTGCCGAGCTGCTCGGTCAGCCTCTGCTCGAGCGATGTGCCGAGCGTGGCGCTGGTGATGATGGCGACGATCACCAGGATCAGCGAGACGAACCCGATAACGGCGGCCATCAGCCGTGCCTGCAGGCTCAGCGGACGAGCGGACATGAGCGACTACTGCGGGGACTTGATCATGTAGCCGACGCCCCGCACGGTGTGCAGCAGCGGGGTGCGGCCGGCATCGATCTTCTTGCGCAGGTACGAGATGTACAGCTCCACGACCGAGGACTTGCCGCCGAAGTCGTAGCTCCACACCCGGTCGAGGATCTGCGCCTTGGACAGCACGCGGCGCTCGTTGCGCATCAGGAACCGCAGCAGCTCGAACTCGGTGGCGGTCAGCTCGATCTCGTCGTCGCCGCGCATGACCTCGTGGCTGTCCTCGTTCAGCGACAGGTCCGCGACGCGCAGGATCGACTGCTCGTCGTCCACGCGCCCCTGCCCGGAGCGGCGGATCACCGCACGCAGCCGGGCGATGACCTCTTCCAGGCTGAACGGCTTCGTCACGTAGTCGTCGCCGCCGGCGGTGAGCCCTGCGATGCGGTCGCCGACCGAGTCCTTGGCGGTGAGGAACACGACCGGCACGAGGTTGCCGGCCTCGCGGAGCCGGCGCAGCACGCCCACGCCGTCCAGATCCGGCATCATGACGTCCAGTACCAGGGCATCCGGTTCGAAGTCGCGCGCGACCTGCAGCGCCTCCAGACCCGAGCCGGCGGTGCGCACCTCCCAGCCCTCCATGCGCAGGGCCATGGCCAGCAGGTCGGTCAGCATCTGCTCATCGTCCACAGCGAGGATCCGCAGCGGAGAGCCGTCCGGACGGCGCAGATCGGGGTGCTCGTGAGTCATGCACTCATTGTGCACGTGCTGTCATCGAGAATCCATAGCCGACGCTATGGGGATGCTGTGAGCAGGATCTGCCGGTGCCTAGTGGGCGTCTGTGGAGAGTCTGTGCGTGAGCGCGGTGGGCGGCGTCTGCGCGGGATCTGCTCCCTCGAGGGCCCAGATCGAGCCCATCTCGTCCAGCGTGCGATCCATGATGGCGACCATGGCCGCCGCAGCGGCATCGGCGTTCCCGGCCTGGATCGCCGTCGCGGTGTCGACGTGCAGCTGCAGGGCCTCGGGGGCGGGGAATCGGGGCATCAGGCCGTACTGGGTGCGGCCGGACAGCACTTCGTCCACGAGGTCGTGCAGCGTGGAGAACATCTCATTGCCGCCCATGTCCAGGACCAGCGCATGGAACTGCATGTCCAGCTGCAGGAAGGCGGTGGAGTCGCCCTCGCGGCCGGCGGCCCACAGCCGACCGGCGAGTCCGACCAGGTCGCTGGCGCCGCTCAACGGCGCCCGGTGCGCAGCGAGGCGCGCGGCAGCGGGCTCGATCGCGGCGCGCAGCTCGGTCAGGGAGCGCAGCTGGGCGGCTCTGTCGGGGCCTGCCAGACGCCAGCGGATGATCTGCAGGTCGTAGACGTTCCACTGCGTGGACGGCTGCACGCGCACGCCGATGCGTCGCTTGGAGACCACCAGTCCCATGGACTCGAGCGCATGCAGTGCCTCACGCACCACGGAGCGTGACACCTGGAAGCGCTCTTCGAGCGACTCCGTGGTGAAGGTCGCACCCGCCTTCGTCGTGCCGGCACAGATCTCGCGGCCGAGCGTGTCGAGCACGAGATTGCGCAGATCGCCGGCCGCGATGCCGATATGTGGGGACGCCATGTGCATGAGCATATCTTTTTTGCAACGAAGGTTGATATGTCATATTTATTCGATCTAGATTCGTCATTGAGCAGACGTAACGATGCGTCTCACGGAGGCCGCGACGAGGATGCGCGGTTCAGGATGGAGTCACAGTGAAGTACGGATCCACGCTCGTCCGCGTCGTCGCGGCGGCAAGCATCGCAGTGGTCGCCGGTGGGCTGGCCAGCTGCAGTTCCACGCCTGAGGTGAAGGACAGCGCCTCGATCAAGGGAACGACCATTCGCGTCACCCTTGCCAACCATGTCTGGACGGAGTCGATCAAGGGGCTGATCCCCGAGTTCGAGAAGGAGACCGGCGCGAAGGTGGAGATCACCCAGCTCGCCGAGGACCAGCTCTCCGACCAGTACAACGTCAAGCTCAATGCCGGCACCGACGAGATCGACGTGATGATGTACCGGCCGCTGCAGGAGGGCAAGCTCTTCGCGGACAACGGCTACCTCGCCGACCTCACCGATCTCGCCAAGGGCGACAAGGAGTGGGACTGGTCCGACTTCCAGAAGGGACCCGCCGACCTCACCACCTATGACGGCGAAATCGTCGGCGTGCCGCTGATCACCGAGCGCACCGTGCTGTACTACCGCAAGGACCTGCTGGAGAAGGCCGGTCTCGAGGTCCCCAAGACGCTGGATGAACTGCAGGCGGCCGCGGCGAAGATCCACGAGCAGAACCCGGATGTCGCCGGGTACATCGGGCGCACGGGCAAGGCCGCGGCGGTCACGCAGTTCAGCGCCTTCCTGTACAGCTTCGGCGGACAGTGGATCGCCAAGGACGGCAGCTCGGCCATCGGCAGCGACGAGGCTCGCGCCGCGTACGAGTACTACGGCAAGCTGATCCGCGACAACACGTCGGCCACCGTCAACCCCGAGATGAGCTGGCCCGAGGCGTTCGCGGTGTTCCAGCAGGGCAAGGCCGCGTTCATCGCCGATGCTGACAGCCTCTACAAGAACATGACCGATCCCACGCAGTCCACCGTCTCCGACAGCGTCGGGTTCGCGACCTTCCCGGCCGGCCCCGACGGCTCCAAGCCGTACAACGTGGCCTCCTGGGCGCTGGGCATGAACGAGTCCTCGACGCACAAGGACGCGGCGTGGCAGTTCATCAAGTGGGCGACGTCCAAGCAGACGACGCTGAAGATGTCCGAGCTGGGCGTCTCCGGGGCCCGCACGTCGGTGTGGAGCGACCCGAAGGGCACCTCGGGCTACCCGGCCGAGCTGGTCGAGGCCATCAAGGAGAACGGCGCCAACGGCGTCGGCCAGGACCGCCCGCTGGTGTTCCAGGTCGCACAGGCACGGGAGATCGTCGGCGACCCGATCGTCGTCGCGATCGCCGGTGGCGACGTGTCGGCCGCGGTGGACGCCGCCGACAAGTCCTTCGGCGAGTTCCTCAAGACCGACTCCGAGTGACCATCCTCCGCACCGCCCCGTCTGCGACGGGGCGGTGCGGACCCAACCCCTCAGGACGCAACATGACCGCATCTGAGACGGCCACCGCACTGTCGTCGCGCGAGCGCTTCAGCCGCTGGGCCGACAGGCACCGCAAGTGGCTCTTCGCCGGGCCATCCATGGTCTTCACCCTGCTACTGCTGGCGATTCCGCTCGGCTGGACGCTGTTCCTCAGCCTCACCGACGCGCGGCGGTCGGTGCGCAGGAAGTTCGACTTCGCCGGGTTCGAGAACTACCTCTCCGCCCTCACTGACACCGAACGCTTCTGGCCGTCCGTGGGCCGCACCATGTACTTCACCGCCGGCGCGCTGTTCTTCGAGCTCGTCCTCGGCATGGTCATCGCACTGCTGCTGTGGAAGCCGTTCCGCGGTCAGGGCGTCGTCCGCACCATCGTGCTGCTGCCGCTGGTGGCGACGCCGGTCGCCGTCGGCATGATGTGGCGACTGCTGTTCGAGCCGAACATCGGGTTCGTCAACGAGATGCTCTCCTGGTTCGGCATCCCCGCTCAGCCCTGGCTCGCTGATCCGGCCACGTCGCTGCCGACCCTGATCTTCGTCGACATCTGGCAGTGGACGCCGATGGTCGCGCTGATCCTGCTCGCGGGCCTGACCGGCCTGTCCGAGGAGCCGCAGGAGGCGGCGCGCGTGGACGGCGCCAACGCGTGGCAGCGGTTCTGGTACGTGACCGTGCCGCTCATGCGGCCGGTGATCATCGCCGCCGTGCTGCTGCGCGGGATCGACGCGCTGAAGACGTTCGACATCCTGTACGCGACGAAGGGCAAGGGCGGCGGCTCCTCGCACGACGTCGAGACGCTCAACGTCTACGCGTACGGGCTGAGCTTCGACTACAACGAGTACGGGCTGGCCTCGGCCGTGCTGATCCTCTTCTTCCTCATCATCCTCGCGGTGATCTGGGTGCTGCAGATGCAGAGAAAGGGCAAGGAGTCATGACCTCCCTCACCGCGACGCGCCCCGCCGTCACGCCCCGTCCGACACCCGCTCGCCGCCGACGGAGGTTTCGCTGGGGAACCGCCGGCCGCTTCATCGGACTGGCCGTCATCGTGCTGGCGTTCCTCGGGCCCATCGTGTGGATGGTGCTGGCGAGCTTCAAGCTCAACGTGCAGATCTACGACTCGAGCCAGGCGTTCATCTTCACGCCGACGCTGGAGAACTACGGCACGGTGTTCGACCCGCTGCGCGGCAACTACCTCGTCTACATCTGGAACTCGTTCTTCGTCGCGTTCATGGCCACCGGGCTGTCCATGGTGCTGGCCGTCCCCGCCGCGTACGCGATGAGCAGATTCATGATGGGCCGCTCCGCGATGGTCGTGCTCCTCGCGCGCATCATCCCCGGGGTCAGCCTGCTCGTGCCGTGGTACTTCATCTTCGCCCAGCTGAAGATGACCGGCGGCTACCTGCCGCTGATCCTGTCGCACATGTTCGTGTCGCTGCCGCTGATCCTCTACATCATGATGTCGTTCTTCGACCAGATGCCGGAGGAGCTCGAGGAGTCCGCGCAGGTCGACGGACTCACCGCGATCGGCGCGTTCTTCCGCATCACGATGCCGCTGTCGGTGCCGGGCATCGCCACCGCGACGATCCTGTCGTTCATCTTCTCGTGGAACAACTTCATGTTCGCGCTGGTGCTGGCCGGGCAGTCCACCAAGACACTGCCTGTGGCGATCTTCGACTTCATCGGCTACGCGTCCATCGACTGGGGAGCGCTGATGGCGGCATCCGTCGTCGTGACCACCCCGATCATGCTCATCGCCCTGTTCACGCAGCGCTACATCGTCTCGGGACTCACAGCGGGGGCGACGAAGGGATGACCGTGCCTGATGAGGGAAGGATCACCATCGCGCGCGTGGAGGCGCTGCCGGTGGCGCCGCGCTGGCTGTTCGTGCGGATCGAGACCTCCGACGGGCTGGTCGGATGGGGTGAGGCGTCGCTGGAGGGGTACGCGGATGTCGTCGCCGCGGCCGTCGAGCAGTTCGCCGGCTACCTGGTCGGCAAGGACCCGATGCGCATCGAGGACCACTGGCAGGTCCTCACCAAGTCGCAGTTCTACCGCGGGGGGCCCGTGCTCTCCAGCGCGGTGTCCGGAATCGACCAGGCGCTCTGGGATCTTGCGGGCAGACGAGCAGGCGTTCCCGTGCACGAGCTGCTCGGTGGCGCCGTGCGCGATCGTATCCGCGCCTACGGCTGGGTCGGCGGCGATGACCCGTCCCAGGTGGCGGATCACATCTCGGCGCAGGTCGAGGTGGGCCTCACCGCGGTGAAGATGAACGCCTCGGGGCGGATGAGCCGCAACGGCTCGGTCGCCGAGCTCGACGGCGTCGTCGCCCGTGTCGCCAGCGCGCGCGAGGTACTCGGGCCCGATCGAGACGTCGCCGTCGACCTGCACGGCCGCTTCACCCTCGCCACCGCCCGCCGGCTGGCGCCGCTGCTGGAGCCGCTGCATCCTTTCTTCCTCGAGGAGCCGGTGGTCCCCGAGAACACGCATGTGATCGAGCGGATGGTCGACACCACGAGCATCCCGATCGCGACGGGGGAGCGGCTGTACTCGCGGCAGGAGTTCCTGCCGGTGCTGCGCGCCGGCGTTGCGATCGTGCAGCCGGACCTGTCGCACGCCGGCGGCATCAGCGAGGTCCGCCGCATCGCCGCACTGGCCGAGGCGCACGACGCGATGATCGCCCCGCACTGCCCGCTGGGACCGATCGCGCTCGCCGCCTGCCTGCAGGTCGCGTTCACGACGCCCAATCACCTGATCCAGGAGCAGTCGATCGGAATCCATTACAACAAGGGCGCCGAGGTGCTCGACTACGTGATGGACACCGAGCCGCTGAAGTTCGTGGACGGCTGCTTCGAGCGCCTCACGGGGCCCGGCCTCGGCATCGAGATCGATGAGTCGGCCGTGCGCGATGCCGCGCGTCGCTGGAAGACCTGGCAGAACCCGATCTGGCGCCACGCCGACGGCTCCCTCGCGGAGTGGTGACGGACCCAGTGACCCAGCGGCTCTGAGCGCCGTCGGGCGGCGTTTCGACGGGCTCAGTGACCCGGGAAGTCGGGTCGCTGAGCCTGTCGGGGTGGTGTCAGTGGGTGTCTTCGGCTTCGATTTCGGTGCGGTCGCCGGACCAGAGGGTGTGGAAGGTGCCGGGCCGGTCGACGCGTTTGTAGGTGTGTGCGCCGAAGAAGTCGCGTTGGCCTTGGACGAGGGCGGCGGGGAGGCGGTCGGCGCGGATGCCGTCGTAGTACGACAGGGACGAGCTGAACGCGGGCGCGGGGATCCCGGCTTGGGCTGCGGCGGTGACCACCCGCCGCCAGGCGGCCTGGCCGCGGGTGAGGGCTTCGGCGAAGTACGGGGCGGTCATCAGCACCGGCAGGTCCGGGGTCTGCTCGTACGCGTCGGCGATGCGGTTGAGGAACTGGGCGCGGATGATGCACCCGCCGCGCCAGATCTTCGCGACCTTCCCCAGGTCGATCTGCCAGTCGTACTCCGCCGCCCCGGCACGGATCTCATCGAACCCCTGCGAGTACGCGACGATCTTCGACGCATACAGCGCCAGCCGCACATCCTCGATGAACGCCGCCTCGTCCGCCACGGCGAACGGCTCGGCCGGGCCGGGCAGGCCCGAGGCGGCGGCGCGCTGCTCCGGGTGGGAGGACAGCGACCGGGCGAACGTGGCCTCCGCGATCCCGGAGACCGGGACCCCCAATGCCAGCGCCGTCTGCACGGTCCACGCGCCGGTGCCCTTGGCTCCTGCCTGGTCCAGGATCACATCCACCAGCGGCAGCCCGGTCGCCGCGTCCGTCTGGCGCAGCACCTCCGCGGTGATCTCGATCAGATACGACTCCAACTCCCCGGTGTTCCAGTCGGCGAAGATGTCCGCGATCTGCGCGGGAGTCCGGCCGGTGCCGCGGCGGATCAGGTCGTACGCCTCGGCGATCAGCTGCATGTCGGCGTACTCGATGCCGTTGTGCACCATCTTCACGAAATGCCCCGCACCGTCATGACCGATATGCGTCACGCACGGCTCCCCCTCCGCGACCGCCGCGATCGACTCCAGGATCGGGCCCAACGTCACCCACGACTCATCCGACCCGCCCGGCATGATGCTCGGACCCAAAAGTGCACCCTCCTCGCCGCCGGAGATCCCCGCGCCCACGAAGTTGATCCCGGTGGCGCGCACCGTCTTCTCGCGGCGGATCGTGTCAGGGAAGTAGGCGTTGCCGCCGTCGACGATGATGTCACCGGGCTCGAACACCCGCACCAGCTCATCGATCACCGCATCCGTGGGACCACCGGCCTTGACCATGACGATCGCCGCACGAGGCCTCTGCAGACTCGCCGCGAACTCCTCATACGAGAACGCCGGCACGAACCCCGCCTCCGGGAACCCCGCCACCAGCTCATCCGTCTTCGCACGAGAACGGTTCAACACCGCCACCGTGTTCCCCTCACGACTCGCGAGATTCCGGGCCAGATTCGACCCCATCACAGCAAGCCCGACGACTCCGATATTGGCAGATGCTTCAGACAAGGTGCACTCCTCGATGACGCGGAAAGGATGCGTTCAGAGTACCGGGCGAGCAGACGCCGGAGAGCCTTGTGACGATCAGTCCCGACGGTTGGTGGCGCGACCCAGGGAGAACAGCGCGCCGAAGCACAGCACGGAGCCGAGGACGAACATGCCGCCGAGGAACCAGCCGATGATGTGCGAGATGAAGGCGGCGTCCATGGTGTTCCGATCTGCGAGGAGAGAACTGACGTCTCAAGAGTATCGGGGTTTCGGGTACGATGGAGGAGTTCCTCGGCGAGGGATGCGCTCCTGCGTGCGCGCATCCGTTATCGACGCGGTGATGTGAGCCCGGTGGTTCGCGTCCTCGCGCTCGCGTTCGAGGTGCTGAGAACCCATGACCACCGTGTGGCCCGTCGCCGCACGTCTGAAGGAGAACATCATGTCCGACGACAACAAGGTCCAGGTCGACCTCCGCACCAGCTTCGGCAAGGGCTTCGCGCGCCGCCTGCGCGCCGAGGGCAAGATCCCCGCGGTGCTCTACGGTCACGGCACCGACCCCGTGCACGTCGCGCTGCCCGGCCACCAGGTCTCGCTGATCATCCGCCGCGCCAACGCTCTGCTCGACCTCGACATCGAGGGCAAGGCCCAGCTGGCCCTCGTCAAGGACGTGCAGAAGGACCCGGTGCGCCAGATCATCGAGCACATCGACCTGCTGGTCGTGAAGAAGGGCGAGAAGGTCCACGTCGAGGTCCCGATCGTCGTGACCGGCGAGTCGTTCTCGGGCACCATCGTCACGGTCGATGTCGCCACCATCAAGCTCGAGGTCGAGGCGACCCACATCCCCGAGCACGTCCAGGTCTCGGTCGAGGGTCTCGAGGAGGGCGCGCGCATCACCGCCGGCGACGTGACCCTGCCCAAGGGCGCCTCGCTGCTGGATGATGCCGACCTGCTGCTGATCGCCGTGTCCACGCCGGTCGCCGAGGAGGCCGAGGAGTCCGCCGAGGCCGAGGCCGAGGCTGCTCCGGCCGCGGAGGCCGCCGCGGAGTGATCCGCTGATGCATTATCGGGAGGGGGCGCGACGAGTCGCGTCCCCTCCCGCATACCCGGATCCTGAGCACCTGGAGGGGAATCTCGCATGGCATCGACCTGGCTGATCATCGGGCTGGGGAATCCCGGACCGCGCTATGCAGCGACCCGTCACAACATCGGGCAGATGGTGATGGATGAACTGGCGGACCGCCGCGGTGAGCGCTTCCGCGAGCACAAGGCCGGAGCGCGCGTCGTGGAGACCTGGCTGCGTCCCGGTGGCGACAAGCTGGTGCTGGCCAAGCTCAACTCGTTCATGAACGTGTCGGGCACTCCGGCGGCGGCGCTGGCGAAGTTCTACTCCACGGATGCCGATCACATCGTCGTGGTGCACGATGAACTGGACATTCCCTTTGACAGCATCCGGTTGAAGACCGGTGGCGGGCACGGCGGGCACAACGGCGTCCGCGACATCGCCCGGGCTCTGGCCACGCCGGACTTCACGCGGGTGCGGGCCGGCATCGGCCGCCCGCCGGGACGTCAGGATCCCGCCGACTGGGTGCTCGGCACGTTCAGCGCCGCGGAGCAGAAGACCCTGCCGATCTTCCTCTCCGACGTGGCGGATGCCGTGGAGCTGCTCGTCGACGAGGGGCTGCTTGCCGCGCAGCAGAAGCACCACTCCCGCGCCTGATCGAGATCTGACCGCTCAGCTCGGGATCTGTGCGCCCAGCTCGGGGAGGGGCGCTCAGGCCGAACCGGTGAAGGCGATGCCGTTGCCGACGCCCAGCAGCACCCCGAAGAGCAGGAAGAACCCGAGTGGTCCGATCGCCGCGAGGACGATGGCGAAGACGCCCATGCCGCGGCCCCGCCGGCGGGCTGTCGCGACGATCCCGAGGATCAGAGCGAGGATGCCGATCACGGTGGCACCCCAGAACAGGACCTCCAGCCACAGCACCTGCGTGCGCACCGGTGAGAGCGCGGCCGGCGACACGGCACCGGTCGCGGGGTCCGCGATGTCCTCCAGACGCACCTGCAGGCCGATCTGGAGGCCGAGCACTCCGGCGAGCACGGGCGCGACGACCGCCGCCACCAGGGCGCTCAGCAGTGCGATCAGCCCGGTGGTGCGCGCCCGTCGCGGCGCCTGCGGCGGCACCTGATAGCCGCCCACGGGGGCCTGATAGCCGCCGACGGGCACACCGTACGCGCCGGGCGGGGGAGCGGGCGCTCGCGGCACCGGCGGGATGGAGCCGTGCGGCTGCGCGCCGGGTGCGGGGAACTGCGGCTCGGTCATGATCTCTCCCGCCTCAGACGCGGCGCAGCAGGCCCATCTTGTCGTACACGTCGGCGAGGGTGACGTCCGCGACCTCGTCGGCCCTCGCGGCGTTGGCAGCCAGCAGCCGGTCGAGCTCGGCGGGGTCGTCCAGCAGCTCGTTGGCGCGCTCGCGCACCGGACCGAACTCGTTCACGACGACCTCGGCGAGGCCCTTCTTGAAATCGCCGTAGCCGCGGCCCGCGTACTCGTCCTCGATGGCGCCGACCTGGCGGCCGGTGAGAGCCGCGTAGATCGCCAGCAAGTTGGAGACGCCGGGCTTGTTCTCACGGTCGTAGTGCACCGAGCCCTCGGTGTCGGTGACAGCGCGCATGATCTTCTTCGCCGACTTCGCCGGGTCGTCCAGCAGCCACAGCACACCCGCGTCGCTCTCGGCGGACTTGGACATCTTCGACGTGGGGTTCTGCAGATCGTAGATGCGTGCGGTGTCCTTCTGGATCACGGCCTTCGGCACCTGGAACGTCTTCCCGAAGCGCTTGTTGAAGCGCTCCGCGAGGTCGCGGGTGAGTTCGACGTGCTGCTTCTGGTCATCACCGACCGGCACGAGCTCGGTCTGGTACAGCAGGATGTCGGCGGCCATCAGCACGGGGTAGGTGAACAGGCCCACCGAGGTGGAGTCCTGGCCGTAGCGGGCGGACTTGTCCTTGAACTGCGTCATGCGGCCAGCCTCGCCGAAGCCGGTGATGGTGCTGAGGATCCAGGCGAGCTCGGCATGCGCGCGCACATGCGACTGCACGTACAGCGTGGACTTCGACGGCTCGATGCCTGCCGCGATGTACTGCGCGGCGGTGCGGCGGGTCTTCTCGCGCAATACGGCCGGGTCCTGCGGGACGGTGATGGCGTGCAGGTCGACCACCGAGAAGAAGGCATCGAACGAGCTCTGCATCTCACGCCACTGCAGGAGCGCCCCGATGTAGTTGCCGGCCTGGAGGGAGTCGGCGGAGGGCTGCATTCCTGAGTAGAGGCGTGGTTTCGTGGTCACCGTTCAATCCTAGGCCGCTGCTGGCAGCGACTCAGCGGCAGCGGGTGATCAGGCTGGGCGTGAGTCATTCTCGATCGGGCAGCACGGCATCGCGGATCTGGGTGGTCAACGCGGTCAGTTCATCGAGCCGGGTATCGATCCCGTCGAGTCGGGTATCGATCCCGTCGAGTCGGGTATCGATCCCGTCGAGTCGGCTATCGATCCCGTCGAACCGCTTGTCATGCGCGTCGAACCGCTTGTCATGCGCGTCGAACCGCTTGTCATGCGCGTCGAACCGCTTGTCATGCTCGGCGGCCTTCCGCGTGAGCAGGCCGACGTGCTCCTCCACCTGGCCCAGGTGCTTGCGCACGTCCGCGATATCACCGGTGAGCATGAGGAATTCGGCCTTGCTCCTGTCCTCGGCCGCATCCAACTGCTTCTGGAACCCGTCGAATCGCAGGTTCATGATCTGACAGTGATGATGGTGGTGGGAGCCCCGCAGCGGTCTTCCTGACTCATGCTC
>NZ_CALBRW010000017.1 GCF_937927635.1 uncultured Microbacterium sp. | reverse complement strand
GGCCCACCCCCTCGGGCAAGCCAGATCAGATGTCACCTATCCGTGCAGCAGTCCCAAGCGGGGCCTTGCCGATATTGGCAGGTGTTGTTCTGCTGCACGTAGTGTGTTGCGGTTTGATATTGACCTTGGGTGTCGCCGGAGCGCTCGGAGCCCTGGGTGCCGTGCTGGGGAATCCTTGGGTCGTCGCCGCAGCCGTTATTCTCGTCGGCGCGCTCGTGACAGTCGCTCTTCGCCGCCGAGCAGGGGCGAATCGTCCCGCCGGGGCGGACTGCCGCGATCCGCAGGGATCGGGTCCTTCTCGCGAGTCCGCGACTCAGGTCGGCGAGGCTCGGTCATGAGCCGTTCGGCGCCCGCGGCGACCTCTCAGAAGCGAGAACATATCCGCACGTTCTGGCTTATCGGGCTGTTTGTCCTCGTGATCGTGGGCGCGGTCATGGCTGTGATCGCGACGGTGCAGGGCGCACAATCATCCTCGCCGGATTCGTCCGGCACGTCGGTATCCGCGGTGAGCGGCGAGTTCACTGCTCAAACGACAGACGGCGAACAGGTTCCGGTACCGGGAACGAAGCCGAGCGTGCTGCTCTTCTTCTCGATCGAATGCGGAGTGTGTGGGCCGGCTACGAAGATGTTGGCCGAAGTGCAGCGCAGCGCGCCCGAGGCCGCCAACTATGTGGTGGTCGATGTGGCGAACTACGAGACCGCACCTGAAATCGAGAGCTTTCTGGCCGAGTACGAGGCGTCGTCCCTCGGCTACACCATCGACACCGACGCCCGGCTGATCACTGCGTATGAAGTGAGCCAGTTGAGCACGGTAGTGGTCCTGGACGCTTCGGGTCAAACTGTGTTCAGCGCTGTCGAGCCGAGCGAGGCGCAGATACGTGACGCTCTCAGGCAGGCAGGTGCCGAGTGACCGCGCTTCTCGTTCTAGCCTTCGGCGCGGGGTTGCTCGCTCCCATCAATCCGTGTGGCTTCGCTGTGCTGCCAGCGTTCCTGGCGTATGGCACCCGAAACGCCGCTGCCACCGGAACACGGGGAACGTGGGCGCGGCTCGCGTGGGGCCTTCGGTCCGGCCTTGCCCTGGCAATCGGCTTCGCCGGTACCTTCACCATTGTCGGTCTGCTTCTGGCCGCTGGTATGCGATCGCTGATAGGTGCGTTCCCGTGGGTGGCCGCCGTCCTGGGCGCCGTCTTCGCCCTGCTCGGTCTGGTGATGCTGGTCGGCATTCGAATTCCAGTCGGGATTCCGAGGCTGGCAGCGATCGGGCAGGATCGCAAAACCAGGGGCGGGATGGTCGTCTTCGGTGCCGGGTATGCTCTGGCTTCAGCATCATGCAGCCTGGCGCTGCTGGTGGCCGTGGTCACTCAGGCTCTGGCGGGCGAGGGTCTGGTGACCGTCCTCCTGGTGTTCGGCGCCTACGCGGCCGGATCCACCATATTGCTGTTGTCCCTATCGGTGGTCACCGCGTTCGCCAGCACCGTGATCACTACACGCCTGCGCCGCCTGATGCCGCACATGAACCGGATCACCGGGGCAATACTGACGCTCTCCGGCGTCTACCTGCTCGTGTACTGGCTGCCTCAACTGTTCGGCGGCGACCCAGGCACGAACCTACTCGCCGGTGTCGCAGGCCCGATCTCAAGTTGGGTCGGCGACAACCTGATCCTGGTCTCGACCATCGCCGGTGCAGCGGTAGTGGTGACGGTCATCGGTGCCGTACTGCACCAGGCGAGAAAGGGCCGCCAACTACCCGAAACGGATGATTGCTGCGAGCCCTCGCTGACGCAACAACTCGCTGGGCCGAAGCCTTGACAGCTCCTACTCCACCTCCCCGGCGGTAGGAGCTACTGATGAGCAACTATTTCGGCACAGGGAACGTCAGCGAACCCACGATCATCCCGCAACAACGCTCGCAACAGGGCACCCGGATGATCGATGATGATCATGCGCAACAGAACCCGCGCCGGAACCGTAGTAGCTCACCCGGTGTCAGAACCGTCCCGAGCGTGCCTCTCTGGGCTTCCCTCCTCATCGCCGTGAGCGCGGGCGTGATTCTCGACGCCGCCTTCCCGGACCACGGCTGGTGGTTTCTCGCTCCGGTCGCGATCGTCCTCATGCTGGGTTCCCTGCTCGGACGCGGCCCCTGGACCGGCCTGCTTGTGGGCCTCGTGGCCGGGTTCTCCTTCTGGGGGGTCCACATCTTCTGGCTCACGGTCTATCTCGGTCCGCTGCCGTGGCTGGGATTGGTCGCACTGCAGACGATCTTCTTCGGAGTGAGTCTGTCCCTCGTTGCCGTCGTGCTGCGCTGGGGTCCCCGGGTCTGGCCGACCAGAGTCGGGCGACTGGGTGCGGTGCCCGTCGTCCTGGCGGGTCTCTGGACGGCACGGGAGGCGATCTCCGCGGTCTGGCCGTACGGCGGGTTTGCGTGGGGTCGGGTTGCGCTGTCCCAGTCGGAGAGTCCGTTCAGCTCGCTTGTGGCCTGGGTCGGCATCTCGGGGCTCAGTTTCATCATCGTCTGGTTGAGTGCGCTTGTGGTCCAGTTGTGGCGCGAGGCTCAGATCGGCCAGGTCGTACGGTGGGCGGTGGCGGCAGGCGTGGTCGGGATCATGTTGGTGTTGCCCGCGTGGCCGGTCATTCAATCGGGCACGACCCGGCTCGCCGCCGTGCAGGGTGGGTCGGATGCGGCGCTTTTCGCACGGTATCCGCCCGGGCAGATCCTCGCCGATCACGTTGCGGCTACCGAGCCGCTGATCGGCGAAAAGGTCGACTTCGTGGTCTGGCCGGAGAACAGCACTGACCTCGATCCGACCCGCTTTCCGCAGGCCGCGGAGGCCGTCGACCGCATCAGTCAATCGATGGGGGCGCCGCTCGTCACTAGCACGATCACCGAACGCGGCGGGGAGTACTACAACACGTCGCTGCTGTGGGATGAGGGGCGAGGTGTGATTGACCGGTACGACAAAGTACACCCGGTACCGTTCGGCGAGTACGTGCCGGATCGGGCATTCTGGCGATCGCTTGCTCCGGACCTCGTCGACCTCATCGGGCGCGACTACGCCAAGGGCACGGGCGGCAACGTGATCAGCATCGACGACATCCTCGCGGGAATCGCCATCAGTTTCGAGATCGTCGATGACCAACTGGTACGCGAGATGATCGACGGGAAAGCGCAGATTATTCTCGCGCAAACCAACACGGCCGACTTCGGCCGCACCGATGAGAGCGTCCAGCAACTCGCGATCGCCAGGCTCCGGGCGATCGAGACCGGCCGCACGGTCGTGAACATCTCAACCGTCGGAGCCAGTGCAATCATCATGCCGGACGGGAGAACCATCGACAGCGTGCCGACGTGGGAAGCAGGTGCGATGGTGCAGACGGTTCCGTTGAGTGACACCGTCACGCCGGCCGTGACTTTCGGGCGGGGAATCGAGTGGCTCGTGTCGGCGCTCGGGCTCGCGGGGCTTGCCCTCTGCCTGGTCCGCGCCGGGTCGCGCCGTCGCCCGGCTGTCAAGTGATCGCTCAGATGACTGCACGCCTGACGGGAGGCGTTCTCACAGGTAGCTGCAGATGCGATCCGGGTCGCACGCGGCGAGGTCAGGTTCGGATGCCGCGTCGTAGAAATCCGCGACGGTGGCCCTGAGGGCGACCAGCTCGGCGATCTGCCGGTCGAGGTCGGCCAGCTGCCGTGCGAGAAGGTCTCGCACATGAATGCACGGAGCCTCGCCGACGTCCCTGATCTGCAGAATGTCGCGGATCTGTGCCAATGTCAGCCCGGCGGTGCGGCTTCGGCGGATGAAGTCCAGTCTCGCCGTGATGTCCGCTCCGTAGTCCCGGTAGCCGTTCGCGGCTCGCTCGGTCGCGGGCAGAAGACCGCTCGACTCGTAGAACCTCAGGGTCTTCGTGGTCATCCCGGACGCTGCCGCCGCTTCACCGATACGCACGCTGTGCCTCCTCCTTCATGGTTTCGCCGCTCACTCTTGACCTTCCAGTCTAGGGGAAGGTGCAGACTGACGGAAACGAATCGAGCAGGGTTGTCCTGCCCGCGCGGCTTTCGACAATCATCCTCAGGAGATTCCATGCCCGAACGCTCACCGACCGACTTCGATCTGGCCATCATCGGCTCCGGAGGCGGCGCGTTCGCCGCCGCGATCCGGGCCACGAACCTCGGCAAGCGCGTCGTCATGATCGAGCGCGCAACCATCGGCGGAACCTGCGTCAACACCGGATGCATCCCGTCGAAGGCCCTGCTCGCGGCCGCCGACGCGCGCCACGTCACCCTCGACGCGCGCCGATTCCCCGGCATCGACGCGACCGCCGGTCCGGTCGACATGACGGAACTGATCGACGGCAAGCGTGCCCTCGTCGAGACGATGCGATCCGAGAAATACGTCGACCTGATCGCGGATTACGGTTGGGATCTGCGGCACGCCGACGCGGCATTCGCCGGCACCGCCGAGAACCCGGCATTGGAGGTGACGGATGCCGACGGCAAGGTCGACACCATACGCGCCGCGCATTACCTCATCGCCACCGGATCGAGCCCCTCGGTGCCCTCGATCGACGGGCTGGCAGATGTCGACTACCTCACCTCGACGACGGCGATGGAACTCGACGAGGTACCCGAGTCGCTGCTGGTTCTCGGCGGCGGCTACGTCGCTCTCGAACAGGCGCAACTCTTCGCCCGCCTGGGCTCGAAAGTGACGATGGTGGTCCGTTCCCGGCTGGCGTCGGCGGAGGAGCCGGAAGCATCCCGCGCCCTGATGAGCGTGTTCGCCGACGAGGGCATCCGTGTTCTCCGCAAGTCGACCATCTCCTCCGTCCGCACCGATGCCACGACGGGTGAGGTGGTGGCACTCGTCTCCGGGATCGGCGGTCGCGAGGACATCCGTGCGAGCAAGCTGCTGATCGCCACCGGCCGGGTACCGGTGACGGGCGGGCTGAACCTCGCCGCGGTCGGCGTGACGACGGGGGAGAAGGGAGAAGTGGTGGTCGATTCGCGGCTGGCGTCGTCCAACGGCCGCATCTGGGCCGCGGGGGATGTGACGGGGCATCCGGAGTTCGTCTACGTCGCCGCCGCCCACGGTGCCCTCGTCGTGGAGAACGTGTTCAACAATGCCGGGCGGGAGGTCGACTACCGGCACCTGCCCCGTGTCACCTTCACCACCCCCAACCTCGCGGCGGTGGGGATGACCGACAAGCAGGCAAGGGATGCGGGAATCGTCTGCGAATGCCGGGTCCTGCCGCTGGAATACGTGCCGCGCGCCTTGGTGAACCGGGACACTCGCGGGTTCATCAAGGTCGTCGCGGACGCCCAGACCGGCCAGATCCACGGGATCACCGCCGTAGCGCAGACCGCCGGCGAGATCGCCGCCGCCGCCGTCTACATAGTCTCCGCCGGGATGACGGTCAGCCAGGTCGCGAACCTCTGGAGCCCCTACCTGACCATGGCCGAAGGCATCAAGATCGCCTGCCAGTCCTTCACCACGGACGTGTCAAAGCTGTCCTGCTGCGCCGCGTGACCACTTCATCCACCGAACGATCCACCCCGACGAAAGGACCCACCATGACCGACAACGCCACCCAGATCACCGAGCGCCTCGCCTCATCCGAAACCGGAATGGAGCCCTGGCTGTGGCTGCCGCTGATGAGGCTGCTCGCGCAGGGCGATCCGGTCGACATCGAGGACCTCGCCGCGACGACCGGCCGGCCGGTCGACGAGATCCGCTCGGCACTCGCAGCTATGGCCGACACCGAGTACGACGGATCGGGGCGGATCATCGGACAGGGACTGACCCAGCGGGCGACCCAGCACCGATTCGAGATCGACGGGGAACAGCTCTACACCTGGTGCGCCCTGGACACCCTCATCTTTCCCACCATCCTCGGGACGTCCGCGGTCATCGAATCCCGCTACCGCACCGGAACGCCGGTTCGGGTGACCGTCGACAGCTCCGGCGTGCACAGCGTGGAGCCCCCCACCGCCGTGGTGTCCCTGGTCGCCCCAGACGACATGAGTTCCGTGCGCTCGTCTTTCTGCAACCAGGTTCACTTCTTCGCCACTCCCGAGGAAGCCGAACCGTGGCTCAAGAACCACGAGGGTGGATCGGTCATCTCCGTCGCTGACGCGTTCGCGCTCGGTGCTTCGATGGCCGAGAACATGCTTGCCGAGACGGCTGCGGACCGCTCCAGCGACGACCCACCCCACAGCTGCTGCTGAGGCGCCAGAACATGACTGAACACTTTGACGTAGCTGCGCTGGGCATGGGTCCTGGCGGAGAAGTCGCGGCGAGCCGATTCGAGTCCTCGGACATCACCTTGATCTCCGGCGCCCTGTCCGGGCTCGTCACCGCCGTCGACCTGTCCCGGGCCACTATGCGCAACATCAGGCAGAACCTGGTTTTTCGCGTTCATCTATAACGGCCTGGGCATCCCGATCGCCGCCGGGGTTCTCTACCCTGCGCTCGGCATCACGCTGAGCCCGATGATCGCGGCGGTGGGCGATGGCGTTGTCCTCACTGTCCGTCGTGGCCAACGCCAAGCGGCTGCGCCGCTTCACGCCACGCGCCATCCCGGACGCCATCCGGGTTCACCGACCCGGTGGTGGAAATCGGACGAGACCAAGAAGGAGCGCAAGAACCCATGGAGGAAGATATGTCCGCGACGTCCGCGAAGGTCACCGACCCCGTCTGCGGGATGAGCATCGACCCCGCATCCGCCGCCGCCAGTGGCTGCGCGGCGAGCTTCAAGGCCGACCCTGCCAAGTACGCCACCGCGGGCGTGTGACCTCTTCCTCAACGTCGCGACGAACGGGACTCGGTACAGCGCCCGTGCACATTGGGAGCCTGCATGTCGATCTCCGCAGCATTGAATAGCGCGAAGTACCAGTAGACAGTCTCCGAGGAGGCCGTCAACCAGTTCGCTTTCGCCGGCGCACGCCCCATCAGCCATCAACCCAGAGAGAAGGGCCGCACGCATGAGGATCCCGCCGGCAGACAAGAAACCGACCGTGAAGCAGCAGCGCGCCGAGCAACGAGCGAAGAAGTTCGAGGAGTACCGCAAGCGCGAAGCCAGAGCAATGCGGAACCGCAGGATCGGCATCGGCGCGGCCATCGTGGGCGCCGTCGCGGTCGTCGGCCTGATCGTCACCTCGGTCGTCTTGACGCCAGGCACCGCCACCTACACGGCCGGCAATGAGGGCGCGACCGTCGACGGGGTCGAGACATTCGAGAACGGTGCGACCCATGTCCAGGGCGCAGTCGACTATGCGCAGGCACCGTCAGCAGGCGGTGATCACAACCAGGTCTGGCTCAACTGCGGCGCCTACAGCGACCCGGTCCCGAACGAGAACGCGGTGCACTCCATGGAGCACGGAGCTGTGTGGGTAACATACGATCCGAATCTGAGCGAGGAGGATCTGTCCACGCTCCGCGCGAAGCTGCCGTCAACGTATGTCGCGCTGTCGCCATACGAATCTCTGCCGGCACCCATCGTTCTCAGCGGCTGGAACGCCCAGCTTCAGGTCGAGGACGCCGGAGACGAGCGGATCGGGGCGTTCCTCGAAGAGTACTGGCGAGGCCAGAACGCTCCCGAGCCAGGGGCTCCATGCACCGGCGGGCTCGACGCCCCAGGCAAAGACTCATAGGCGGCGTCATGGGTGAGAGCGCCGGGATTGAGTCCGAGGAGCGGCATCAGACCGGAGCCGGACCCACGGATGCAATGCATGTTAGGCCACGCCGCGGGCAGCAGGTCACCGTGCTCGTCGCGGCGTGCGTCGCGCTGATTCTTGTCGGCGTGGCCGCGTTCGCGTTCGGACGGCTGAGCACCCCCGTCGAGACCACACCAGCAAGCACGAGTGTTGAGGCCGGGTTCGCGCGAGACATGCAGGTGCATCACCAGCAGGGCGCGGAGCTCGCGACGATGGTCCGCGACGTGTCGGACAACCCCGACCTGCGGCTGCTTGCCTACGACATCGCCGCGACGCAGACGCAACAAGCCGGGCAGATGTACGGCTGGCTCCGCGCGTGGGGACTGCCACAGGCAGGCACGGAGCCATCGATGGCATGGATGATGCAGCCGACATCCGACGGCTCGAACCTGGACGTCGGGGCTTCAGCTCGACGGGTACGTGGACCTTGAGTATCGCGGTGGTGACGTCGCACATCGAGTCCGAGTAGAAGTCCTTGACGCTCGCCATGCACGAATGGTGACGCGTCAGACCATAGAAGTCCCGGTGCTCCCGCGTGGTCTGCCGATCTCGATCCCGCTCGGGGCTGCCGAACGCGCTCGTCTCCACGTGATCACGGTCGAATGGGACGATAGCCACGGCCTCGATCAGTTCAGCCGATTGCGGGTCGATCGGTACCGGCCGTGAGGGGAGACTCCCTCAGAGGGAGTTCGCACTCATCCGGCCGCATCGTCCTCTCGACTTCCGCGCGCTGGGTGAGCAGTGTGTCGGCATCCGGTCGGTTGAGCCAGTAGCGCATCGTCGTGATGATGGGCGGCGCAGAGCGCAGCAGGACGAGCGATGTGCCCTGGGGCAAGGTGCGGATGTCTTCGACCCTCATGATCGGCACACGACGGACTGACCGCTGGCTCGAGCGCAGGCCGCGCTCTCCGATGGTCACGGCGTCGGTCGTCTCGTCTCGTTCGCCGATCAGCGTGGACATGTCTTGGAGGTGCCGTGTGTCGGTTCCACCGCCGAGCACGATCTTGGTGATGCTGGCGTCCCACATCGCCGTTGCGGCGTGGTCGCCCCAGCGACCCCGAGCCTGGGCGAGCGACTGGAAGACGGGCATCACGGTCAGCCCCGTGCCGCCACCCTCCGCCATGAGCACGGGGAGCGAGGGCAGAGGCGCGAGATTCCCGATCTCGTCGAGAGCCAGCAACAGGGGCGGATCGAGCCGTGCGCCGGGCGAGCGCGCGGCGAGGCGTCGAGCAGTCTCTACGAGGTCTTCGATGAACGCCGCGACGAGCGACGAGGACGCGCCGGCCCCGGCTCCTGTCGCCAGCAGGTAGAGGGTGCCGGAGTCGCGCAGGAACGACTCGGGATCGAACTGCTCGTCTTCGGCGGGGCTCACGGTCTCGAGCACCCTCGGATCGGCAAGGGACGCGAGGGAGAGGGAGACGCCCTGCCAGATCGAGTCGCGGGTGCGCAGGTCGGATTGCAGCATTCCGTCGAGCGACTCCGCCCACCCGGTCGCGGCCTGTGGGTGCGACGAGAGGATCGAGACGGCGTCCGCGGCGGCTGCGGGATCGAGTGTCCAGCGGAACAGCTCGGCGGGCTGCCGGTGATCGAGGGCAGCGGCGTGCAGGAGCGCTTGCAGCGCGGTGCGCGTCTTGCCCTCCCAGAAGCCGCCATTCTCGACGGAGGGGCCGGAGAGCCCGGTCCCCGCGGCGAGGCCGGTGCCACGGATCATCGCAGTCAGTGGCACCTCGCACCCGCGGATTGGCGACCACCGCAAGCCCGCGGGTACGCCTTCGGCCAGGTGCTGGGGATCGAACACGGACACCGGCCCGCCGCGCGCCTGTCGAGCACGGAGCGTCGCCGTGAGGTTGTCTGGCCGGGTTGAGGTCGTGATGACTGCACCGGGCGCGTCGAGGATGGTGTTGATGACGATGTTCGCGCCCTTGCCGGATCTCGGCGGGCCGATGAGCAGGATCGAGTCCTCCACGGATGTCCACACGCGCTTGCCGCGCGAGGTGCCGAGTAGGTAGCCGACGTGCTCGGGCTTCGGGTCAATGAGCGAGGGACGTAGCGTCTTCGCGCGGCGGAGGAGGTCGCGCTCGGATGCGGCGCGCTGCACATCGCGCGCCTCGGCGACACCCTCGATTCGATTTGGGTCTGCCTTCGCGCGTTTGCCCAGCTCGCGCACCCAACGCCAGATGAACCAGGCCGCTGAGCCCGTGGTGGCGAGCAGCAGGGCGGCCGTGATCCAGTAGGCGACGGGACTGAGCGAGGCGGAGCCGAGTGCCGCGCCGGGATCGTCGGCGCGGAAGATCACGCCGACTCCCGCTTCGAGGCCCGCAGTGGGCTGGGGCGCGCCTGTGACGAACGCGGTGATGCTCCCGGCGACGCGAAGCGCACCGGCCAGCAGCATCGCGCCGATGAGCGCGCCCAGGGCGACATTGGTCAGTTCGTCGCCGAATGCCCGGGCCCGCGGCGAGCCGGTCATGACAAGTGCCCGACGACCCAAGTGCCCGAGACGCGGCCGAGCAGGATGACCTCGTGCGTCGGGCTCAGATCGAGCAGGCTCGGCTCGATCTGAGCCCGCGTCGCACCATCGAGGCCAGCCTCGGTGTGCCGGACGATGACCGCGACGGCCACCTTCTCACCGGGCACGAAGCCTCCGTCGTTCTGGAGTGCGAAGTGGCGCGTCGAATCGGTTTTGTCGGGCGTGGGGGCTCCGCCCTGTAACGAGGTCGGCGGTTGCTCGGGCAGGGCGGACGGGTCGGGGACGCGATGAAGCGGTGTGGTCACGATGTCCGTGTAGACGGTGCCGTCGAGTTCATGCACCACGACGCGCACCGGCGAGTGGCGCTGCTCCATGACTTCGCTGATGATGTGCGCAAAGGAGCGCCGCTGCCACGGCGGGGCGAACGTCGACGGGCCGAACGGCTCCCCGTCGACAACGACGCGCAACGTCGCGTCGGACTGCACGGTCATCGTCACGACCGGAAGTACAGCCGGTGCGTTGGCGGAGCCCTCGTGCTTGGTGCTCTCTCGGCGTGCGCGGCGTCGCCGCGGAAGGGCAATGGTCATCTCACGCTCCTCTGGCCTTCTGACCTGTCTCGTACATCGCAAGTTCGGCCGGGTGAAGCTGGTGTTGAACGACGAACGAGCGGTTCTTGATCCTCCACAGCCCCTGCCCCGTGCCGAGACCGGGCAGCAGCCCTTGCTCGGTGCCGGTCAGCCCGAGGGCCTGCGCGGTCGCGCCGAGCTGATCGCTCTCCTGCCGGTAGATCACCCGTGTCTCGGCGTTGGCGAGCAGGGACGAGGCGAGCGCGCGCATCGCCGAGCCCTGGTCGCCTACGTTGTCGAGGTCGCTGAGCTTGTGGAAGATGAGCAGGTTGGCGATGCCGTAGTGCCGCGCGAGCCGCCACTGTGCGTCCATCCGGCGCAGCAGTGCCGGATGTGACATGAGCCGCCACGCCTCGTCATACACGACCCACCTCGGGCCGCCTGCCGGGTCGAGCAGCGCCGACTCCATCCACGCCGAGGAACACGTCATGAGCACGGAGATGAGCGTCGAGTTCTCTGCCACCCGCGACAGGTCGAGCGACACCATCGGCAGTGACGGGTCGAAGCGCACGGTGCTCGGGCCGTCGAACAGCCCCGCCAGGTCACCGGCCACGAGCCTCCGCAGCGCGTGTCCGACGAGTCGGCCGTCCTCGGCGAGCCTGCCGTCGTCGTCCTTGGCCTGCGGGGCGAGGATGCGGTCGACCACCATCGGAAGGATCGGCACCTCGGCCGAGCGCACCGCATCGGCGAGCGCGAAGTCGACGGCGGTGTGCTCCAGCGGGGTGAGGCCGCGGTCGAGGACGGTCTCGGCGAGTGCGCCGATAAGGTCGCGTCGCCGGGAGGTGACCTGGCTCTGCCACTCGGCATCGCTGAGGCCCGAAGGCCGATGCCCTTCGTCGAGCGGATTCAGCCGCGTAGACATCCCGTGCCCCAGCACGATCGCCCGTCCGCCGACTGCTTCAGCGACAGCCGTGTGCTCGCCTTTCGGATCGCCGGGGACATATACCCGCCGACCGAATGGGATGGAGCGCGTGTAGAGGCTCTTGGCGAGCGAGGACTTGCCGGAGCCGACGATCCCCGCGAGGACGATGTTCGGTGCGGTGATGAGGCCCTGCGCGTAGAGCACCCAGGGGTCATAGACGAACGACGCCCCGCTGTAGAGATCCTGGCCGACGAACACCCCGGCAGAGCCCAGTCCGCCCTCGGCGAGGAACGGATACGCCCCGGCCAGCGTCGCGCTCGTGTCCTGGTGACACGGCAGCCGGAATCGGCCCGGCGTGCGGAGTGCCGCGGGCCTCGTCTCGCCGGACGGTGGCAGGTAGGTCGTCGCCCGCCGCGCCTCGCGTTCGGCCTCCCACGCCGCGCGCGCCAGATCCTGCTGCGCCTTGCGGTCGGCGGTCTCGATCTTGTTCGCCGCTCGCCGTCGCGCCTTCCGAGCGGCATGGCGCTCGCCCGCTGGGTCGAGCAGGACCGCGGTGTGCAGGCGCTCGCGGTCGTCGGGACTCATAGCGACAGCCCCTTTCGCGAACTGACGGGGTGGGCCTCGAACGGATCGCGTGAGAACGGGTCCAGCTCAGGTCGGCTGGCGACAGGTGCCGGGTGCCAGGCGATGTAGCTCGAATGCTGCGTCGCCTGATCGACGGCAGTCTCGGCCGACTGGACGAGTTCTGCGGCCTTGCGCAGGGCGTTAGCGGCGGCCCAAGCCTCATCAACCCCAGCCTCGTGGTCGCCGTTGTCGAGAAACGCCTTGTCCTGGTGCCGAACGTGCGCCGCCGCGACCTGCTCCAGCACTTGCTCCAGGGAGCGCAGCGTCCCCAGCAACTCGCCGACCACCTGATATGTGTCCGCGGGATCAGCGAACGCACGGCTCGCGTGCGCGAGCGCCCGCACCGCCTCGCGGGCGTCTGCGGCGTCCTTTACAGGGTTGCTGAACGTCGGCATTTCGTCTCCCTGGCGTCTCGATCTGCCAGGAAGGTGCGCACGTTATCCCCGACGTCGGAGGTCGAGGCTACGGTCGATCCGACGACCTGTTGTGAGGAAGAGCATGAGCGCAAGCACATACCGCGGCCAACTTGAGCGCAAGCGGAAGCAGCGCATCGACGCGGAAAAGAAGGCTGGAGAGTACCGTGGGAAGGAATCGAAAAAGCGAGCTGAGTCAGCGGCAGCTCGTGCTGCGGCCAGCAAGTCGAAGAGCTCCAGCACCATCCAGTCCAAGCTGCGCGAAGCCGAAAGGAAGGAATCGGAGGCTGCCGCGGCAGGTAAGGAGGCGAGTCGATGGCAGTCGCGCGCGGCCGGCTATGCCAAGGAGGAGATGGCGCTTGCCGACAAGCTCGCACGGGCAGAAGCATCCGAGAGCAACGCCGCTGAACGTAGACGCAAGCTGGACCAACAGCGTGCGGATCGGCAAGCCGCGGCCCAGCGCGCCGTTCTCGAGCGGCGGCTGAGCGCCACGGAGTCCGCCGTCTCGCAAGTCATTCGTGAGCTTCCTGCCCCGAAGCCTGAGAAGCTCCGCGTGCTGATGCTCGGCGCATCGTCGGAAGGCGATCTGCGCGTGGGGCGTGAGCAGAAGCGGATTCGTGCAGCGGTCGAGTCGGCGCTTCATCGTGACTTGGTTGAGCTGGATGTCCGTCCTGCTGCAACGACGGCCGATCTGCTTGATGGCATCACGAAGTTCCGTCCGCACGTCGTTCACTTCTCCGGCCACAGCAATGAGGACTTGATCGTCTTCGAAGACGAAACCGATACGCCCCACGAGGGTGTGATCGTGAGCGCGCGCGCCTTCGCTGCCGCGATCAATGCAACGGACGATCCGCCCTTGCTCGTTCTTCTGAACTCCTGCCGGTCTGCTGGTCAGCTTGACGCCCTCGTTGCCGACATTGTTCCGTTCGCAATCGGCATGGCAGACGAGATTGAAGACGGTGACGCGATCAGCTACGCGGCGCAGTTCTACGCCGCGGTGGCGAACGGACAGTCGATTAACTCGGCCCATCTGTCTGGGCAGGCGGCTCTGCAACTGGCGGGTCTCGATGGTGCCGACCTGCCGACTCTAGCCTGGGCAGAGGGCGTCGACCCATCCGCGACTTTGCTCGTGCGTCCGGCCGAGTGACTACGACCTGATCGGCGAGAGGGGACGCAGCGTGCGCGTCGTCACACGTCTCGACAGAGCGGGAGCGCGGCGACGGCGAATGCGGTGGCCTGCTGGCCGACGAGTCTGCGCGTTTCACAGGACGCCTGGACCGCGGCTTGCTCGATGGCGGCGACGGCGGCATCCAGCTCATCGACCGTGGGCGCGGAGACGGAGATGAGGCCCGTGTAGCGGAGCACGCCGTGCCCCGCGGTGAGGTCGGACTCCTGCTGGAGCACGTCCTGGTACTCAACCGTGCGCGAGGCGTCCTCGACCTGCCCGATCTTCGCACGTTGGGCCGCGTCGGAGAGCAGGCCGACCTTCTTCTTCCGTAGGTCGCGGGCCGCGATGTCGGCGCGAACTGGCGTGCAGATGAGCGAGAACGAGCGCTGCATGCCGGAGGTGAGCAGCAGCGGGGCGAGGAATCCGGGGAACACCTGCGAGCGCGGCCACTCGGAGAGCCAAAGCACGGTGTGGTGCGCGGAGTCGGTGCGCACGCGATCCCAGCTCTCGGTCACCGCGATTGGTCCCGCGGTGGCGAAGGAACGCCCGATGTCGGCGTGCCGCTCCAGCGCGGGCGCAGCAGCCGGGTCGTAAGCGGAGCGCAGGATGACAGCGACTTCGCCGGGCGCGAGCCAGCCGGTCGTGGCGAGGTCCGCAGCTCGCAGCGCCGTGACGAGCGTGGTCATCTCCTGACGCAGCACGGCGGCAGCTCCACGGATGCCGCCGCCCGCTGAGCGGATCTGTCGTCCCGAGGCGTTCATATCGAGCGCAATCGAGATGGTCGTCGCATGGCGCTCGCCGGTCGGCCCAGCACGCTCGATCAGCTCCCGGTAGGTGGTCGCAGGCCAGGATTCATCGTCGCTGCCGTGCCTGGCCCACCATTCGGCGAGCCCCGTGCCTGAGTCCGGCAGCGTCCGCTCGCAGACCTGGAGCCGGGCGATCCGGCCTGAGCGGCACGCAGTAGCGAGCACCCGACCCCAGCCGTTGATCCGCCGCTCCTGCTCGCCCGGATCGAGCAGCACGAACGCCGGGTGCGTCACCCCCAGCACCGCGGTCAGGGTCTGAGCGTGGGGGTCGTGCACCATCGCCGTGCCGGTCTCGGGATCGACCCATTCGCGCAGCGCGGTCGCATCGCCGGGGAGCGCGAGCGTGCCGACGGGACGCGGCTTGATGACGCGGCGGCGGAAGATCAACTGCCCAGCGGTGCTCCGCCACATCCAGCGCGACACGATGGGCAGCCAGTCCACGAGCTTGCGCCCGCCCACGGGGACGATCGCGAGCAGCAGACAGCTGAGCCAGATCGGGGATGTCCAGACCAGCCCCATGCCACCGCCCGTGTAGATCGTGGCGACGACCGTGACCACGCCAATGCCCAGCACGATCAACTGCGAGATCGACAGTCCGAGCAGGATGCCACGGTGCGCGAGGCGCGAGAACTGCACGGGGGAGAGCTGCTGCTCGGGAGCCGGAGGGTGCCGGGTGGCCATGTTCTACCCCTTCCTCGGTGCCACGGGTATCGGCGGCGTTGATGTCTCTGCGTGCCCGGCTGCTGCGCCGCCGACTGCGGCACCGACTTTCGGCCCAGTTGTCGCCGCCGCCTTGACAACCTGCGCCCCGACGACGGCTGCGGCCGCAGGTCCGGCCGCTGCTGCCCCGGCACCTGCCGCGCCCCCCGAGGCCGCAGCCCCGCCACCGGAAGCGGCCGCCCCGCCACCTGCGCCCGCAGCGCCGCCTGCTGCGCCACTTGCAGCGGGAGCTGTGCTCGGCGCGGGAGGAGTCCCGCCTCTCGCGCCGCTTTGCCCTCCGAGGACGGACTTTGCCGCGTTCGGCTGAGCCTTGACCGGTAGCGGGACGGGTCGGTTGAGCGCCGACTTCGCTTCCTGCTCGCTCGACATCGCGTGGTACATGTCGAAGCCCACGAACGAGATGAACTTGTACGTCAGGTAGGGCGCGAACGCGGCGATGAACATCAGCACGACGCCCGAGATCGGGTCACTGATCGAGGCGAGGTCCAGGTCGATGGGCGCGCTGATCTGCCCAATGGCGACGAGGAACACGACGACGATGACGAGCTTCGAGAAGATGAGCGCCACGACAAACGCCGCCCAGCGTCCGAACCAACCCTTTGCAGCATCCCAGGTGAACCCGGCGAGTGCGATGGGCGCGAAGACAATGGCGACCAGCAGCAGCGCCTTACGGATGAGCAGCGTGAACCACACGATGCCCGCACCCGCGATGCCGAGCCCGGCAAGGAAGATCGTGATGATCGCACCGACGCCGGGCGAGGCGATGTTGATCGTCGTCAGCCCAGCGGCGAGCAGGGCCATGCGGTCGCCGATGCCTTCCATCGTGTTGCCAGTCGCCTGCACGATGCCGATGGTGAGTTGATCGGTGACCTCCAACAGGGTCGCGGTGAGGGTGATGGCGACGAACGATCCGAGCACCGACTTGGCGAGTCCCACGCCCGCGCGCGACAGTGCCATCGGATCTCGATGCACGAGCCCGGTGATGAGTTGGAGGCAGAAGAAGACGAGTATGACGAAGATCGCCACCCCGAACAGCACGTTGTAGACCGAGACGTACTGGCTTCCAGTGACGTCGACGAGCGTTGTCGAGTCGAACACCGCCCACACGCTCTCGAACAGCCAGGCTGCGGCCTGCCCCATTGCCTGCGCGAGCCAGTCGAACGGCGCGGAGATGAGCGACGCAGTTCCCTCGCCCACGGCATCGCACACCGAGGCGATGACGGGCACATCACAGATACTCATCGGCTCAGCCATCTCAACTCGGTCGTGGAGTCAGACCGACTGGCCGACGTTCCAAAAGAAGTTCACGAGCGTCACCGACGCACCGCAGATGATCGCCGCGCCGCACGAGACGAGTACGCCGACCTTGCCCCGGCTGGCGAGGTGCGGATTCGAGCTGTTCGCCCCGTAGCCCCAGACCACGGCCGAGATGATGAGGGCGAGGACAGCGAGGATGAGCCCCACAGTCATGGCCGCGCCGACGATGACGCGGAGCTGTTCGATGCCGGGCAACCCGTCGGTATTGGGGTCGATGTCGATCACTTGTGTGCTCCTTCAGCAGGCGAGGGGACGACTTACCCGGTAGGTGCGCACGCTGTCCCGATTGGGCTGGCGTCAGATGCTCGCGCCGACCCCAAGCAGGAAGTTGACCCAGGTGACGCCGAGGCCGGCCAGGGCGGCAGTTCCGACGGAGACGAGGAATCCGGTGCGCGCGCGGACAGCCGAAGTGATGTTGCCGTTCGCCGACGAGATCGCCCACACTGCGGCGCAGATGACGAGCATGAGCACGGCGAGGATGAGCACGATGGTCAGCAGCGCGCCAACGATGGCCCGCAGTTCTGCCTGACCGCCGACGGCTCCGAAGTCGGGGAATATGTCCATGTCATGCGGCCATCTGTGCTGAGCAGAGCGCCGCGGTGCTTGCGGCATCGAGGTTCTGCACTCCGTGGGCGGCAAGCCACGGCTCGGCATCGACGGCCGCAGCATTCGACCCGCCTGGCCGGATCTCGAAATGCAGATGGGCTCCGGTCGACCTGCCCGCCGAACCGACGTTGCCGATGTGCTGCCCGGCAACGACGCGATCCCCGACGCTGACGAGGACGCCGCTCCGCCACATGTGGGCGTAGGCGGAGGCGATGCGCTCGCCGCCGATGGTGTGCTCGATGATGATGAGGTTGCCGTAGCCACCCGACGGCCCGGCGAAGCTGACCACGCCATCGGCGAGCGCGAGGATCGGCGTGCCGTCGTCGGCAGCCCAGTCCGTTCCTGAGTGGAACGCTCGCTCACCAGTGAAGGGGTCTTCGCGCCACCCGAAGTCGCTGGTGTTCACCCACGTCCCGCTCGGCAGTGGGAAGACGATGGCAGTCGTCTCGGGTACGTTGCCGAGCGGTGTACCGCCCGGCGTGGTTTCGGCGCGGCGCGTGAGTGCAGCGAGGATCGCCTCGGCGACCGGCTGGTAGTTCTGGTAGCGGTCGGGATATGCCGAGACCTCGACCGCTTGCGCTGCATCGCCAGGGTCGAGGTGCTGCCAGTCGGGTATGTCGAGCAGTCCGCGCGGTGATGGATAGTTCGGCCCGCTCGAACCTCCGTAGAAGGCGCGCGATTGGTAGGTCGCGTTCATCAGCTCTGCGACGGTGCCCCATCCTGCGCTCGGCCGCATTTGGAATAGACCAAGAGAGTCGTGATCGCTGCCCTCTCCGTCGTTCGGGAAATCGCTCGACTCTGGTATTGCAGCCGAGTTTGCGAGCATCCGTAGCCGCGACTCGGTGAGTGCGGCCATGAGCGCGATGACGATGCCAGCGCGACCAACGCCCTCGGTCTGCGCGCCGACCGTGATGATGGTGGCTGCATGGGTTAGCTGCTCGTGGTTGAGGGTCACAGTCTCGCCCGCGCGCGTCGTGGCTGTGAGCGACTCCGGGATCGGCCCGACAACGAGGGAGCTTGACGAGAGACATGCGGCGAATACAGCGGGCGACACGAGCAGACCCACGCCGACCAGGCTCATGGGGAGCACTGCGACGAGGGTGGCGATGACCACAACGAGCTTCTTCATGCGGGTGCCGATCAACGCAGGGGGTTGTCAAGCTCGGAGATGCGAAGCGCGCGGCAGGTATCGAAGGTCGGCTCGCAGGTGATGAAGACGGTGAACGCGACCTCGTGGGAGCTGGTCACGGGCTCGATGCCGTGGACGCCCTCACGTTGTCGTATGCCGGTGATCGTGTAGGCGACGGTGCCCGGAAGGATCTGTCCCTCGGCTGCCTGCTCCAGCGCCGTCGCCCACTCGTCCGGCACCAACACGTCGTTGATGTCGAGCCATTGGCGGGTCTGCATCGTGCGGAGCTGCGCCCAGGCGTCCGCGGTCGGGAGATAGGTGCGCAAGTCAGAGGCGAGCCCGGCGGTCTCATTGCCGGAGGGGTCGCCCACATCCACGACGACCTGCGCGTAGTCGGTCGGCCCGAACTCAGTCGCGGTGTCCCATGTGAACAGCGCGATGGCGAGGGCTCGCGCGAACGTCTCGGGGTCGTCGGACTCACGGACGACGGGCGGCGTGCTCGATGTCGGCGACGGCGTGCTGGTCGACGCGCCGGGAGGATCGCCCGCGGTGTTTCCGGGCGAGGGGTCGGAGCGAGGCGCGAGCAACAGCCCGTAGAGCCCGACTCCGACGAGGACGGCGAGCACGGCGGCACCGACGATCAGGAGGATCATGAGGCGACGGGGGAAGCGAGTCTGCGGCATCAGGCACTCTCCTTGGCGAGACGTTGGCGGGCGGCGCGGGCGGCTCGGGCCGCGTCGAAGAAGCGGACGGTGGCGTCGAGGATCGCCTCGACGTGCTCCCACTGTTCGTCGCTCAGTGCGGTGCCGACCTCGGCGGGGTCGTAGTGCGACCACCACTGATCGAGGTCGTTCCAGGTGAGCGTGAACGCCCGCACCGGGTAGCGAACCGGCACGGGGCTTGTCGCTGGCGCGGGAGCCGGGCCGCGCTTGCGTCCTTGCTTCGCGCGCTCCAGCGCCTCTTGAGCGAGCAGCTCCAGCTCGCCGGGCGGCTCGGGCTCATCCTGCGGGATCGCGAGCATGGCGATGGTGCGGGCGTGCGCCGTGGTGATCGACGCGCCCCGGTCGATGGCGTCGAGTTCGGAGCGGGCGAAGCTGCGCACATCCTCCGGCTGGCGGGGGTCGTTCGCGATCCGCTGGAGATCGTTGATCTGCTCCAGGCTCGTGTACGACTTGCGCCCGGTGACCATGAGCGCGGCCTGCGCACGGGACTTGCCAGGGGCACCGATCAGCGGTGGTGCCGTGACGGCACCACCGCTCGTTCCGGCGATTTTCCCGCCCGCACCGAACTGCGTCGCCGCCTGACGACGGGCGGCATCCTCGGCCATGAGCGTCTTCAGCTCGCGGTACAGCGCCGCGGCCTCGGTCTGCGTGAACGGCTTGTGCAGCACGTTGTCGGCCTGCTCAGCCATGAGCCTCTGGAGCCGGTCGCTGATCCCGGAGCGCACGAACACGTTGACCTTCTTGTAGCCGAGCTTGCGCAGCGCGGCAATGCGGCGAGCGCCGCACACGAGCACCCCCTCCGGCGTCACGGTCGGGGGCTGGAGCAGTCCGTCACGTTCGATGGATGCTGCGAGTGCGTCGATGTCGCCCAGCTCCACGCGATGACGACTGCCGACGACGATGGAGTCGATGGTGCGCTCCAGCTCGATGTGCCCGGTGCTCGTCGCCATGCGCTCACCTCGCCCCCGCCAGAGTGGGCGCGTTCAGGCCGAGCAGCAGCACGAGGTCGTCATCGGTGAGCAGCGCGCGCAGGGGTTCGCCGACAAGAAGGCGGTACAGCACGCCGCGGCCGACGGCGGTGCGGGCCTGATCGGGATCGGGGTTGCCGAGGATCGCACGGAGCAGCGCGTTCCAGCTCGTCGACGACAGATCGAGCACGGCCCGAGCGTGTGGGTCTCGCCGAAGCGACTCCGCTGCGCTCGCCCGCGACGGCGCTTCGCCGAGTCGAGTGCAGATGTGCTCGATGGCTGCGCGCGCCGTCTGCTCCGGCCAGTCGAGCAGCGTCAGTAGCTTGATCGCGTCCTCGACTGCACGGACGACGCCAGATGCCTCGTCGTCCGATTCGTTCTCGTCCTCACCCGCGGGCGCGACCTGCAACGCTTCGTGGTAGTCGGTGAGCGGGTTCTCCCGGTCGCTGAACCGCTCCGGGTCGTGGAAACCGCTGTATTGCGGCCTGCGTGCCTGATGCGTCGAGCACAGCAGTCCGTTGCCTCGTTCCTCGGCGATCAGTGTGACCTGCACAGCACGGGTGACGACTGCCCACGGATCTTCCGCGTTGCGCACGGCCGGGGTGCGCATAGCGTCGAACGCGGCGCTCGCCGCTTCCCACGGGTCGAGGCCGTGCTTTCGCGCGAGGCTCGCGTACCGACCCGCCGTGTACTCCATGAGCGCCGCGACATCCACGTCGCGCCGCCACGCGCCTTTCCCATCGTCGTGCAGACGCTCCAGGAGCGCGCGCAGTCCCTCCGGAGTGCGGAACGACGTGGGAGCGGCCTGGGCAGACATGGCGCGCTCACAGGCGGCGGAGCGGGTCGCGGCTGACAGAGGACTGGTGCGCGGGCGACTGCCCGAACGCGGAGAGCGGCGCGATGCCCTGGGCACGCGCCCGGATGCCTGGCCGGGTCATCGGAGTTGCCTGCGGCGAGGTCTGCCGACGCTCCTCGACGCGGCGTGCCAGCTCGGTGCGCAGGTCGATGCCGCGTCCGATCATGCGGGCCGAGGCGGACGGGAGCAGCTCGGTCGGGCGCACCCACACCACCTGGCTGCGGTCGTGCTCTGCGCTCAGGCGCTCCAGGAGTGGGTGGCCGCCGCGCCACGTCTGCGCGGCGAGCCACGGGTCGGCGTGGCGCGCCAGCTCCGAGATCTCAGCAGCCTCGCTCGGAGTCGGCTTCAGCGTGTGGAAGACATCGGCAAGCCGACGGGCGTGCTCGTCTTCCGGCAGCTCATCGTTCACAGCGCCCCTCCTTCCGATGCGGCGGCGAGCGCGGGCGTCGCCAGCCAACGACCGACCGTGGACGGATGCACCCCGGTCGCACGAGCGATGGCGGTGTTCGTCATGCCGTCCCCCTTCATCCGCAGAGCGAGTTCTCTAGGAGCAAGGTGCGCAGGCGCTTCCGGCGACAGGTGCTCGACCGCGCTCGACACCAACTCGGCCGTCTGCGTCGACGGCTCTCCACGGAACCGTCGAGTGAGCACCACCGTCAGGTGCGTGATCGCCAGCAGCACGAGCGGCGGAACCGCGGCAACCGATCCCGCGAGCGCAGAAGGAACGTCGGCGTCAGCGGCGACGACCGCGTGGATCGCGTTGGCTGCGACCGAGACCGCGGCACCGGCCATGAGCAGCAGCCACGGATACCAGGCGGGACGCTGCCCCGCGAGCGCGACGACGGACACCGTGGCGACGACGATGATGCCGTCCACGATGAGCGGCCACGCCCACGCCTGGCTCTCATCAACGCCGGAGCGTCGCGCGAGGTCGGCGAGCGCCGTGAACGACAGCCAGAAGGCGGCTGCGGCGATGAATACGGTCCCAGCCACCGCCGTCCACACGGCGATCCGCCCGCGCGGCTGTTGCGTGCTGCCGGGGATCACGAGAGCACCTGACCCGATGAAGGCTGAGCTGCATGGCTGGGCATGGAACTGGCGGCGGGCGCAGACGGTGCGCCCCTCGCTACGCGGTGCGCCGAGCGGATCGTCGTCTCGATCTCCGGCGCGGGCAAGCCTGCGCGCTCGGCAGCCGGCCCCAGCGCGGCACGCACGCGGTCGGGCGGGATGCCCGCCTCGATGAGTCGACACGAGGCCCAGAACAGGCCGCGGTTGCGCTCGCCCTCGCCGCGCATCTCGACCCAGCGGGCGATCCGCTCCACGTCAACGCCGTCCGTTCGCTCGACAGGGATGACGGGCGTCGGGCGCGCCGGTCGCGGATCGAGGAACTGCCGCAGCGCGCGGGCATCGACGGGAACCGCATCGCCTCGCCCGGAGCCGATGAGGGCATACGCACTCGGCCCCGCATTGGTGGCGATGATCGAGGGCGGCACGATGACGTAGCCGCCCGATCCTCGGAAGTCGATGCCAGCACGCGCCACCTGCCAGGACGGCTGCACCAGTTCGGGATCGGCCGGGTAGTAGGCATGGACTCCGCCCGAGGGCGTGCGGATGAACGCGGCCCAGCGATCCGTCAGCCCCTCGCGCCGGGCCAGCTCGAACGCTGCGAAGCCGCGGATCGCCCCGTGCACGTCGACATCCACGACCTCCAGCCCGGAGATCTCGCCCGTCGGCATCCCGATGTTGGCGCGCGGCCACCGCGCCCACCAGCGAGCGACCTGGCGCGGTTCGGTGCTCGCCTCGTGGAATCCCCGCTTGGTCAGCGGGCGCTTGCCTCCTGTGACGCAGGGAAAGACCGGGATGCCTGCCTCGGCGTAGCGACACGCTGCGGCGCTCGGCGACAGCCCGGTGAGCGAGGCGAGCAGTGCGGCGGCATCCATCGGCTGGCGCTCTCCGCGCGCGGCTTCCGGCATCGTCATCTCGGCACCTCCTCTGGCCTGGTCGTGAGCCGTGGGGCTCTTGTCGATCAGGTGCGCCGGGGTTCCCAAGAGATGGTCGCCGTCCGACGGGCAACGCAGGCAGGCTGCGGGGTCGCGCTGTTCTCACGGAATCGTCTCCTCCCGCTCCGCGTTGAGCATGCTCAAATCTTCCGAGATTCCGTTCTAACACCCCACATTGAGCATGCGCAACGGTTGATTTGTGCATGCTCAACGGGTAGATTGAGCATGCACAAGTGCCCTTGGGCCTGGGCTGCGTCGATGCCTTGGCCCTCCCGAAGGGAAGGGGGGTCAGCAACGATGACTGAAGACGAAAGTCAGGCTGCGGCTGACGACCTCGCCAAACGCCTGCGACTTCTGATGGATGTCGCTGTCGCCGAGTCCGGCTCCGAACCGACCTACTCGCAGATCGCGGAGCATCTGAGACAACGTGGCATCAGCCTGTCTCGATCACGATGGACGTACATGGTCAACGGCCACCGATACGTTCAAGACACCGCGATCTTCGAGGGACTCGCGGACTTCTTCGACGTTGATGCTGCCTTTCTTGCGGGGGAGAGCGGCGTGGCTACCCCGGAGAAGGTCTCCGCCCAGCTCGACCTCGTGCGTTCGATGCGTGCAGCGAAGGTGAAGTCCTACGCTGCTCGCACGCTCGGCGATATCTCGCCGAAGGCGCTCCAAGCCATCAGCAAGTTCCTGGACGAGGAAATGATGCGAACACCCGAGCACTGACGGGTGTCGCGCACCACGGAGCCGAGACCAGTAGCTGCTCGGCCGAGAGGAGGTAAACGTGAACACCGAAGAGACCGTAACGGCCGCCGTCTCCGATCTGCGGCTCGGCAGCAGATTCACGCTTGCGCACCTTCTCCAGGCCATACAGGAACGGCGCCATCGTAGGCTCCGCGTCGTCGAACTCGCCGACCTCGACACCCGCGACGGCATCTGTGCGCTCTGGCTGGTCACCGACACCGAGGACTTCGTGCTCCACGCACGCAGCGACTCTGCACTGCACCGCCAGCAGTTCGTCCTTCACGAGTTGGCCCACATGATCCTCGGTCACACGGAGGGCGACGATTGCACAGCCGGGGACGTCTTGCTGCCCAACATCCCTCCTCACACGCGCGGACGCCTGCTCAAGCGACAGGACATTGACAGTGAGACGGAGATCGCCGCCGAGTCGCTCGCAGATCGGCTGGCCGCGGGCATCCGAGGATCGGTGTTCGCCGAGTCTCGCTATTCGGAGATTTTCGGGTGATCCAGGCGCTCGTCGCGACGCTCATGTGGGCGCTCGTGGCGAGCCTGCTCATCTTCCGCCGCAAACGGGCGGATCGAAGCATCACCTACGCCTCCTTCACGATTGCCGTCGCGATGACCCTGAACGTCGACGCCATCTACCTCGCCACCGATCCGCTTCTTGGCGGCACGAACGTCACGACCCTCGTTGCGGATGGGCTGCTGATGACCGGGATCTTCTTTCTCGGTCGAGGCGTCATGAAGGTCGACGAGTACCGCCCCAGGCTCGTGCGGGTCGCCGTGGGCGTCCCGGTGCTCCACACATCGCTTCTTGCGATCACCACGACGTTCGTGTTCATCGATCGAGGCACAACCACGACTCGGTTCATGATCGACCTCGGCGCGCAACCCGCAGCAGCGGCCTACTCGATCATCAACTTCAGCTACTTCTTCCTCGTCATCACGACGATGATGATCCTCGCCGCGCGGCAATATCTGCGCAGCTCCGGCATCCAGCGTCTCCCCGCGGCTCTGCTGAGCCTGGGATCGGCGTTCGGCGGCGCACTGTGCCTGGCCGTGCTCATCATGGACGTCGCACACGTCACAGGACATCTCGATCTCATGCGCGCCGTCCAACCCGCCTACGAACCGCTCTCTCTGCTCGCGTTCCTTTTCCTATGCGCGGGCTTCGCCGCGCAGCCTGCCGTCCGCCGCGCACAGCACGACATGCGCCGGAAGCGCACCGTCGGCCTCGCGACACAGTTGGAGCCTCTCTGGAAGCGGGCGTCCCTCGTGCGGCCTGGGCTGAGCCAAGCAGACCCGCTCGCTGCGAGCGCGGATGACCTGGAGAGCCGTCTACACCGAGAGATCGTTGAGATCCGCGACGCGATGATCGACCCGCGCGTCACCTTCGACATCAGCGCAACCGAGCGCGCCCTGCTGAATCGCGCCGAGAGCCACCTCCTCGGACTCGACACGAGAGCGACACGGACCACCGCTTCGCCAGGAGGCCGGGTCGGCCAGGAGGGCAGTTCGTGATGCGACGGGTCGCGCTAGGTGCCGGACTCGTTGCGGCAGGCGCGTTGGGTGTCGGCTGGGTGATCACGCGGCGGCTGACAGCCCGCAGCAGGCGGCGATACGACCTGACCGTCCGCGAGATTGAGCGCGACGGCGACGGCACTCTCATCGTGCTTGACCGAACTCGCCAGACCGCAGCCGAAGGCGCGTACAACCTCTGGTTCGAGAACGGAGGCTGGGCGCAACTCTCCGAAGACGTGCTCGACCGTGGACCAACTCTGATCGCACGACGGGTGACGAGCACGGCATCGGGGCTCACTCTCAGGGCTGGCGATCACGTCTCCTGGAGCGGCATCTACTATCCGACCCCGCACGACGCCAGCCTTCACGCACACGACATCACCATCGACACGCTCGTGGGGGCTGCCCCCGCCTGGCGCATCGACGGCGACGGTGCCAGATCGACGTGGGCGATCCACCTACATGGCCTCGGCAGCGTCCGAGCCGGAACACTTCGCGGCGTGCTCGCAGCGACCGAGCGCGGCTACACCTCGCTCGTTATCAGCTACCGAGCCGACGGCGAAGGCCCGGAAGTCGGCAACGGGCGCTCAACATTCGGTTACACCGAGGCCGACGACGCCGCGGCCGCCATCGAGTACGCGATGCGGCACGGAGCCCGGCAGATCGTGCTGTTCGGATGGTCGATGGGTGCGGCCATCGCGCTCCAGCTCGCTCACCACCCGTTATATCGACGCAGCATCGCAGGTCTCGTGCTCGACTCACCCGTGCTCGATTGGACCGAAGTCATCAAAGCGAACTGTGCCCGCAGCGGATTCCCCGCAGCCGCGGGCAGCCTCGCGATTCCGTGGCTGATGCTCCGCCCGCTGGCCCACATGGTCGGCCTGCCCGAGCGCATCCCGCTCCGATCCTTCGATTGGACGGTTCGTGCCGAGGAACTCACCGCGCCCACGCTCATCCTTCACGGCACCCACGACGACTCCGTACCGATAGGGCTCTCACAAGGACTCCGAGATGCTCGGCCTGGCCTTGTGTCACTGGAGGTATTCGAAGCGGGACACACGCTCTCGTGGAACTCTGACCCCGACCGATGGCAGAGCGCGGCGATCGCCTGGCTCGCCGCGCACGTCCCGTCTTGAACGTCGGTGCTGGTCGGTAGTCTCGAAGTCGGGTTTCGAGTCGGAAGGGTCGCCGTGCGGCTAGAGGACATCGCCGCGACTGCGCGGCTGGCGGGCATCGTGCCGGGGCGCGCCGTGACGGTGCTGGCGGCGCAGATGCACGGCTCGAACGCGGTCGAGGTGACCTACCAGGACGACAACGGGGCGCTCGGGCAGGTGGTGCTGTTCCGTGACGACGAGGCGAAGATCGCGCCGCACCTGGAGTCCGGGCGTCCGTTCGACGCCGATCCGCGCAACTTCCGGCTGGCTGCGGAGGCGCAGCGCATCATGCTTGCGGGGCTGCACGACCCGATGCTCGCGGTGGCGACGAGCGACGTGCAGCCGTTGCCGCATCAGATCCGCGCGGTGTACGGGGAGCTGCTGCCGCGCACGCCGCTGCGGTTCCTACTGGCCGACGACCCCGGCGCGGGCAAGACGATCATGGCCGGGCTCTACATCAAGGAGCTGATCCTCCGGGACGACGTGCGCACCTGTCTGGTGGTGGCCCCTGGAGGGCTGGTGGAGCAGTGGCAGGACGAGCTGGCGCTGAAGTTCGGCCTGGAGTTCGAGATCCTCGCGCCCGGCGCGGACGACACCGCACCGGGAAAGAGCGTGTTCGAGCAGAAGCGGCTGCTCATCGCACGCATGGATCAGCTCGCCCGCAACGAGGTGCTGCTGGAACAGATCGAGCAGGCCGAGTTCGACCTCGTGATCGTGGACGAGGCGCACCGGATGAGCGCGTCGTGGTTCAGCGGCGAGCTGAAGGCGTCGAAGCGGTTCCAGCTCGGCGAGCTGCTGAGCGAGCGCGCCCGGCACTTCCTGCTGATGACAGCGACGCCGCACAACGGCAAGGAGGAGGACTTCCAGACCTTCCTCTCGCTGCTTGACCGCGACCGCTTCGCCGGTCCCGGCGATCGGCACGCGCAGACCGGCACCGCCGACGGGCTGATGCGGCGCATGGTGAAGGAGAAGCTGGTCACCTTCGAGGGACGTCCGCTGTTCCCTGAGCGGATCGCGGAGACTGCCTCCTACCGGCTGTCCCCGGATGAGCAGTTCCTCTACGAGGAGGTCACCGAGTACGTCCGCAACGGGATGAACCTCGCCGACCGGCTGGAGGGCAAGCGGAAGAACACGGTCGGCTTCGCGCTCACCGTGCTCCAGCGTCGGCTCGCGTCGAGCCCGGAGGCGATCTTTCAGTCGCTGCGTCGCCGCACCGACCGGCTGGAGCGCACCCGCGCCGACCTGCTCGACGGCATCCTCGACGCCCCGCCGCGGGAAGCCCCGGCATCTCCAGGCCAACGCGGGGGAGTTCCCGAAGGAGGCACGCGACCCGCAGTACGGGCGGCGCATACAGCAGACCTACCCGCTGCATCCCGAGTTGTTCGACCGGCTCTACGAGGACTGGTCTTCGCTGGAGCGGTTCCAGCGCACCCGCGGCGTGCTGCGGCTGATGAACGCCGTCATCCATGCGCTGTGGGTCGGCGAAGACCAGGGACCGCTCATCCTGCCCGGCTCGATCCCGCTGTCGGTCGCCTCGGTGAACGCGGAGCTGACGCAGTACCTCCAGGACTCGTGGAAGGCCGTCATCGACGCCGACGTGGACGGGACGAATTCCGAGCCCGCCCGCATCGACAGCGACAAGCCCGTGCTCGGGCAACGGTCGGTGACCAAGCGCCTGGCCCGCACCGTGTTCTTCGGCGCGGCACCGACGATCGGCACCGCGCACAAGGGCATCGACACTCAGCGGGTGTTCATCGGCGCGGCGGTGCCGGGCGATGTCGTCGGCAACTTCCACTCCGCGCTCACCCAACTCGGCGACCGTACCACCTACTACTACTCGTCGGCGGGCAAGCATTGGTATGACACCCAGGCGAACATCACCCGCCGTGCGAAGGACGCTGCCGATGCACTGCACCCCGAGGATGTGTGGGCCGAGATCGTGAAGCGGCTGCGCGGCGAGGAGCGCGTGCGCTCGGACTTCGCGGGCGTCCACGTCGGCCCGAACGACTCCGGCGACATCCCCGACACCGACCAGGCCAGGCTCGTCATCCTGCACCCGAAGTTCCCGCACCGGCGCAAGAAGGGGGACTCGCCTGCGCACGACTTCGCGCGGGCCGCGACCGAGCGGCGCGGCACCGCGAACCGCGCCAATCGCAACATGGTGGTGTTCCTCGCGCCCGACGAGGAGCGCCTGGCCGAACTCGACCAGGCTGCGCGCTCGTATCTGGCGTGGAAGGAGATCGCTGAGAAGGCGAACGAGCTGAACCTCACGCCGCAGCAGCTCGCGCAGGCCACCGACAAGCGCGACCAGTTCGGCCGCACGGTCGACGACCGGCTCGCGTTGACCTATCAGTGGGTGCTCAACCCGGTAGCGCCCGACCCCGGTTCGCCGTTCGAGCTGGAGGAGGTCAAGGCCGACGGGCAGGCGGGCTCACTCGCCGAGCGCGTCGCCAAGAAGCTCGGCAGTGCGGGCGCGTACTCCACCCAGCATGCGGCGCGTTCGATCCGGCTCGCGCTCGACACGAAGGTGCCCGCCGCTTGGTCGGCGGGACACATCGCGGTCGGCGACCTGTGGAGCCTGTACGCGCAGTACCCGTACATGCCGCGCCTGCGCTCCCGCGAAGTACTAGTCGACGCCATCGACAACCAGCCGCTGCTCTGGCAGAGCGAGAGCTTCGCCCTCGCCGACCGCTACGACGACGCCACCGACCGCTACAACGGACTCTGGCTGCCCGGCGACACCGGGCGCGCACCCGTGACCGACGCGACGCTGATCGTCAAGCCCACGCCGGCCGAAGCGCAGCGCGCCGAGGAAGTGGCGGCAGCTGCGACCAGCGCGCCCGAGTCAGGGGCGGATGCACAGCCGACGGGCGCGGCCGCGGCATCGGCTGCGCCGGGGGGTGCGACGACGGCCGCGCCAGCACCCGCGAGGAGGCCCGCGGCGACGCGGTACGTCGGCAGCGCGCCGATCAGCGCGGAACGCTACTCCGCGGACTTCGCCAAGATCGCCACCGAGGTGCTGACCAACCTCGCCGCGTCCGGCGCGAAGCTCACAATCTCGCTCTCCATCGACGCCATCCACCCCGACGGCTTCACCGAGCAGCAGCTCCGCACCATCCGAGAGAACGCCACCACCCTGAAGTTCACCACCAACGAGTTCGAGGCGGAATAGCGCGCGAGGTCAGCTCACTTGCTCGTCGGCGGGCTCGGTCGTCCGTGCGCCGGAGAACAGGCGCTGCCGCTCGGACTCGATGACCTCGCGCACGAGTTCGGCCTCAGACACGTCGAACGCTTCCGGGGCGGCTTCCGCGGTGTCGCTGATCGCCGCGAAGTCGGCGAACAGCTCTCGCTTCCTGGCGAGGATCTGCACGATGCGCACGTCGACGCCTTCCTCGGAGAGCAGTCGATGCACCTGCACGGACTGCAACTGGCCCATCCGGCGGGCGCGGGCGATGGCCTGCCACTCGGTCGTCGGCTTGAGCTGCGGCTCACAGATCACCACCACAGAGGCAGCCTGGATGTTCAGGCCGACACCTCCGGCGACGATCTGCGAGACGAGCACCGCCCCTGCCTCGGCAGAGGTGAAGTCGTCCACCATCGACTGACGCTTCGCAGCAGGGACGGCTCCGGTGAGCGGCCCGAAGACCACGCCGGGCAGCGCTGCGGTGACTTCATCCAGGACGCTCAGGTAGTTGGAGAACACGATGACCTTGCGGCCGTTGTCCTCCGCCTCCTCGACGATCTCGATGAGACGCTGGAGCTTCTCAGAGTCGCTGCCCTGGAGCAACGCGGCCTGGCGCATCGCCTGGAAGTTGCCCGCCATCACCGCATCCCGGTAGGCGATTGCGTCGGCGCGGGAGAGTGGCAGCCATTCCTCGACCTCGACCAGCGCGGGAAGCTCGGTCAGCACGTCCTCTTGGTTTCGCCGCAGGTACACGGGAGCGACCTGCTGCCGGAAGAGTCGCGGCCGTAGGTCACTGGCGTCGACCACGAGATCCGGGCGGATATAGTCGACGAGCGTGCGGAACTCCTCGACCCGGTTCTCCAACGGAGTGCCGCTGAGCAGCACCGCACGGTCAGCGCGGTCGATCACGCGGGCGCTGCGCTGAGCGCGGAGCGCACCGGGGTTCTTGATGTAGTGCGCCTCGTCGAGCACGACGCAGGCCAGTTCCTCCACGCTCCCGAGGTGGGGCTCCAACCAGCCCAGCGACTCGTAGGTCGTCACGGCGACACCGCCCTGACGACGCCAGCCCCGAAGTGCGGCGTCTCGGCCAGGCCCGTGCAGTCGGTAAGCGTTCAGCGCGGATTTCGCGTGCACCTCTCGAACCCAGTTCGTGACGACCGCCGCCGGGCAGATCACCAGCGAATGGTGCGAGCCCTTCGCGCGGAGGTGAGCGAGGACGGCGAGCGCCTCGATGGTTTTCCCGAGCCCCATCTCGTCGCCGATGATGACCTTGCGCTGTACGAGCGCGAACCGAGCCGCGAAGCCCTGATACCCGCGCAAGGAGACGGAAAGATGCTCCGTCTCCAGCTCGAACTCACGGACGGCGGCGACGACTTCCTCGGGCAGCCCGCCGAGCACCGCGTCCTCGTCCTCGGTGAGGAAACCCAGCTCCTGCAGCATGGCGAAGTAGTCGGCCGGCCTGGCGAGGAAGTCCTGCCAGGGGTCGGCGGGAGCCGAGCCTGCTGCGGTGCCTGAGATGCTCTGTGCGCGCAGCACGACGGCCTCGATGGCAGCGATGAACTCGTCCGTGCTGCCGCCGAAGACGGCGAGCTGGGCCACTCGCGGATCGAGCGTCCGCGCCAGCGGGGTGAGTGCCTCAGCTCGTGCGAGGTCGCGGGTGGCGTTCTTCGTCCGTCGGGTCGCGTCCCAGGTGGCAAGGTGCCGAACGAGGTCAATCGTCTGAGGCGAGGGTGCGGCAATGTCGATCCGTACCGGCATCTCCTCGTAACTCGTCTGCCAGAGGGTCTGGGCGGCTCCGCGAATCCGGTGCGCGGACGTCGCGCCGATTCCCTGGATCGAGGCGAGACGGTTCGCGTAGGTGAACACGTCCTGAATCGTGACGATGCCCGCATCCGCGAGCGGGCTGATGCGGATGCGCTCGCGGGTCGCGTCCTTCAGCCGTTCCACCGGCATCTCGGCGATGACCTTCTGCGCCTCGGCCTTCCTCAGAGCGACACCCGCATCGACAACCTGCTGTCGGTAGCGCGACTCCTTATCGAGCGCATCCTGGATCGTCTTGATCGCCGCAGGGAGGCTGGCGACCGCTGCGCCCGGCACGAGCTGGCCGACGCCCAGCGACGAGAGCCGCGGAGCGAACCCCACGGACGGGACGAGCGCGTGAACGACATCGACGGGCTGTGCCGGACGTGCGCGATCATCGAAGCGGGTCAGCGTCGCAGCAACACCCGACGCAGCACCCCACCGCTGGTAGTCGAGCAGGTAGCGAGCTGCGCGTTCGCCCGCTTCGCGCGACTGACCACCACTGAACAGCTTGCGGAGTCCGAAGTTGGACCTCGCATCGTTCAGCGCCTTCGGCACCTCGTTCATGAGCTGACCGAGCCAGGTCGCCTCGCCTGCCCGGATCTCCGGCAGCGAGACGGATCGGGTCAGGATGCCGAGTTGTCCACTATCGGCATCCCGTAGTGGCAACACCGCCAAGCGACTCCCACTTCGGATCGCCACGTCGACCATGCGCGCGCGAAGCACGCCGAAGGCGGCATCGGCCTCAGCAGCGACCCGAGTGCGATGCGCGACGATTGCCGTGGCGTGCTTCGACCACGCGGTGACCTCTTCGATCACCGGGCGCAGTTGTTGCGCCTCATCGCGGCTCAGTGGCATGTGTACTGTCGTTCCTCTCGGGCACACTCACGCTATCGGCAGCCGCCGATGTCGCGGGTTCGCCGTATCGTGGCGAGCACGCCGCAACCGGGCGCAGCGAGAGGACGAGCGTGGCAGAGGGACTGACCAGCAAGCAGGAGATCGTCGAAATCAACATCTTCGACAGCCTCCGAGCCTCGATTCGTAACGCGATCCTCGCGGAGCTGTCGGAGAAGCCCGAGCACAAGATCATCTCGCTATCGATCACCTCCTACAGCGAGTTCGCCACGAGCTACCGCGCTCTTGTCGTCATCGAGTACCTGTAGATCGCTGTGGGCAAGCGCGCGGACAGCGACGAACACTACGTCCTCGACCTTTGCGACGAGGTGATCGGAACTCGCGGCCAGCGCCAGGCGACGTTCCCGTGGCTCATCGGAGACGTGTCGCCGACGACCGGACGGACTCGCAGGCTCCCCATCGATGGATACTGGCCGCCCCTGAATCTCGTGGTCGAGTTCCAGGAGAAGCAGCACACCGAGGCCGTGCCGCTGTTCGACCGACGCGCGACCGTCTCCGGGGTGCCTCGCGGCGAGCAGCGCCGACTCTACGACCAGCGGAAGGTGGAGATCCTGCCGCAGCACGGCATCCGCGTTGTTGTCATCCACAAGTCGGAGTTCACGACGAAGGCCGACAAGATCGTCCGCGACCACGAACGCGACATCGCGGTCGTCCGCGCCCGCCTCGTCTGACCGTCAAAGCCCTCCAGAGACCAGTACACGTCTTGCACATCGAGGTCGATCGCGCCTGACGGCGGGCTCGGCGGCTCACCTCTCTGACGAGAGAGGCGGTGTCGGGTGTCGGTTTCGATGCGGGTCATGGGCGCGGGGGACGGCTACAAGTACCTGCTGCGCTCCGTGGCGTCGGCTGACGGCGAGCGGGCGCTCTCGACGCCGCTGACCCGGTACTACGCCGAGCAGGGCACGCCGCCGGGCCGCTGGATGGGCGGCGGGCTCGCGGCGCTCGGGGAGGGTGAGATTCACGAGGGCGCGCCGGTCTCGGAGGCGCAGCTCCAGCTTCTGCTGGGGATGGGGCGCGATCCTGTGACGGGCGATCCGCTGGGGAGGGCGTATCCGGTGTTCCCGAGCGTCGAGGATCGGATCGCGGCGCGCATCTCGCGGCTCGATCCGGCGTTGGGCGCGGATGAGCGGGCCGAGGCTGTTGTGGTGATCGAGGCGGAGGAGTCGACGCGCATCTCGCGGCGGGCAGTCGCCGGGTACGACTTCACCTTCTCGCTGCCGAAGTCCGCCTCGGTGCTGTGGGCGGTTGCGGACGCAACGACGCAGGCACGGATCGCGGAGGCGCACCATGCGGCGGTTGCGGAGGTGGTTGCGTTCATGGAGCGTGAGCTTGCCGCGACGCGCTCCGGCGCAAAGTCCCGCGGGGGAGCTGTTGCGCAGGTTGAGGTAATCGGGTTCATCGCTACCGCGTTCGATCACTTTGACTCGCGGGCGGGCGATCCGCAGTTGCACACGCATGTCGTGGTGAGCAACAAAGTGCGCACCCTGTTCGACGGCAAGTGGCGGTCGCTGGATGGCCAGCCTCTGCACGCGGCGACCGTGGCGCTGAGCGAGCTGCACACCGCGGTGTTCGCCGACCACCTGACCCGCGCGCTCGGCGTCGGGTGGGAGCGGCGCGACCGGGGCGCGGATCGCAACCCGGTGTGGGCGGTCGCCACGGTGCCCGAGGAGCTGGTCGCCGAGTTCTCGTCCCGGTCGCGGCACATCGACATCGAGAAGGACAGGCTGATCGCCGAGTACGAGCGAGCGCACGGGCACGCGCCGTCACGGGAGACGATCATCCGGCTGCGGCAGCAGGCGACGCTGGCAACCCGGCCCGACAAGGAAGTCCGCCCGCTCGCCGACCTCGCCCAGGAGTGGCGCACCCGCGCGAGCCGACTGCTGGGCCGGGACGCAACCGAATGGGCGCGAGAAGCCGTCGCGGTCGAGCCCGCGAAGCTGCTGCGCGCGGAGGACGTTCCACTGGAGCAGATCGCCAGGCTCGGCGCCTCGGCGGTCGCCGCGGTTGCCGAGAAGCGCACGACGTGGAGCCACTGGAACCTGTACGCGGAGGCAGCACGGCAGACGATGGGCTGGCGCTTCGCCGCCACCGAGGACCGCGAGGCGATCACGGGGGTGATCGCCGACGCCGCGGAGCAGGCGTCCATTCGGCTCACCCCGCCTGAGCTGGCCTCCAGTCCCGCTGCGTTCCGGCGCGCGGACTGGACGAGCGTGTTCCGGCCTCGCAACGCCGCCCGATACAGCGGTGCCGCGGTGCTCGCTGCTGAGGATCGGCTGCTTGCACGCTCCCGCGAGCAGGTTGCACCGCGCCTGGCCGACGCAACCATCGCGCACGCGCTGCAACCCCGCCGTGGGCGCGCGCTCGGCGACGACCAGCGCGCGGCACTCGCAGCGATTGCGTCGTCAGGCCGGATGCTCGACCTGCTCGTCGGCCCCGCGGGGGCGGGCAAGACCACCGCGCTGCGCGCGTTGCGTCGCGCATGGGAGGCCGAGCACGGGCACGGCTCGGTCGTCGGCCTGGCACCATCCGCGGTCGCGGCCGAAGTGCTGGCCGGTGACCTCGGCATCCCGACAGAGAACACCGCGAAGTGGTGGCAGACCTACCGCGACCACGGCACCGGGTTCACCGCTGGGCAGCTCGTGATCGTGGACGAGGCATCCCTCGCCGGGACGCTCGCGCTCGACCGGCTCGTGCGCGTCGCGGCAGACGCCGGAGCCAAGGTGCTGCTCGCGGGCGACCCCGCGCAACTCCAGTCCGTCGACGCCGGGGGAGCGTTCGGGCTGCTCATCGCCCACCGCGACGACGTGCCCGAGCTGACCGACGTGCGCCGCATCGCCGCAGCCTGGGAGAAGGATGCCACCCTCGACCTGCGCCACGGATGCATCGAAGCCATCGACACCTACCAGGCCCACGGGCGCATCCGCGCGGGAGAAGCCGCGCGCATGGCGGACGCCGCCTACCAGGCATGGCAGCGCGACCAGGCCGCGGGGCTGGCAAGCATCCTCATCGCCGAGTCCAGCGCGATGGTCACCACGCTCAACCAGCGCGCCCGCGCCGAGCTAATCCTCGCCGGAGCTGTCGCCGCCCGCGCCGAGACGCGCCTGCACGACGGCACCGAGGCATCCGTCGGCGATACCGTCATCACCCGCCGCAACGACCGCTCGCTGCGTGTCGGGCGCGGATGGGTGCGCAACGGTAGCCGGTGGACGATCATCAAGGTTGGTGACGATGGATCGCTGCGGGTTCGCCCGGCCGGACGGCGCTGGGGTGCCACGCTCCGACTCCCGTCCGAGTACGTCGCCGAGCACGTCGAACTCGGTTACGCGGTCACCGCGTACCGCGCGCAAGGCGTCACCGTCGACACCGGCCACACGCTCGTCGAGCCCGGCGCGACCCGCGAGAACTTCTACGTCGCCATGACCCGCGGCATCCACAGCAACACCGCCTACGTCTCCCTGAACCGACCTGACGACGAGCACATCCACCCGCCGACCGAAGGCACCGCCGCGATAGCGGCGCGCAGGGTGCTCGCGGGCGTACTCGCCCACGTCGGCGCGGAACTCTCGGCCCACCAGACCATCACCGCCGAGCAGGACACCTGGGGATCGGTCGCGCAGCTCGCCGCCGAGTACGAGACCATCGCGGCCGCTGCACAGCAGCCCCGCTGGGAGGCGGCCATCCGCGCGACCCGGCTTACCCAGGCGGAAGCCGACGCCGCACTCGCGTCGACCGCGTTCGGGGTGCTGGTTGCCGAGCTGCGCCGCGCCGAGGCCGACGGGTACGACGCGCAACGCCTCCTCGGTGCGCTCGTCGCTTCACGGCCATTTGATGACGCGGGCGACATCTCCGCGGTGCTCCACGAGCGGGTGATACGAGCCCTGGCTCGCGCGAACGGAGCCGGGCGCGTTCGCCAGCCCGCCACGCCCATCGCAGGACTCATCACCCCCGCACTCGGCCCGATGGGTGACGACGAGCGCACGGCGCTCCGGGAGCGCGCCGCACTCATCGAACAGCGCGCCGACGCACTCGTCACGGAGGCTATCGGGTCGTCGGCGGCGTGGATCGTGGAACTCGGCACCGAGCCCGCCGAACCGCAGCCTGCCGAGCTCTGGCGGCGCGAGGCGCGCACCGTCGCCGCGTACCGCGACACCTACGGCATCAGCGAGACCAGCACGCTGGGACTCATCGGCGACGACGCCCGGCAACGCGCACACGCTGCACGAGCGCGCGCCGCGATCCACCGCGCGCGGCTGCTCGCGGCACGCGCAGCAGAACCGGAGCCGGGATCGTATGTGCCAGAGCGCTCTACGCCCCGCTTGGGCATGTAGCGGCACGGATGCACGTCGTCCCGTGTCCTCCACGTAGGTGCTTTGGTGGCCACGCCTACGCACTGAGTTGCCCGTGATGTCCGGGCCCCCGAGTACGTTCGAAGCGTGCCTCTACTGATCTTCCGCCGTGCAAAGAGACCGCCTGCGCCCGACCCCGATCCTGATCACGCGTGGAAACTGCTGAGCCTTGTCAACGAGTGGATCCGTCACTCGGACGCCAAGGCAGGGGTAACTCTCGCTTTCGTTGGTGTTCTCGGCACGATGCTGTTCAACCTCGTCAGGGAGTTCACGCAGCGCTCTCTCATCTTCGATGTGATTGTCGTCGCTGCGTGCGCGCTCTCGGTGCTGACCGCGGCGCTCTGCGGCTGGACTCTGACTCCGCGCGTCAACGACAAGGACGCTGCCCCCGAAGCAATCAATCGCGTCTTCTTCGCAAGCATCGCCCGACATTTCAAAGGCGACCGTCCCGGCTACACGGAAGTGCTGGGCACGCTAACAGCGGATCCGCGCGAACTCGTCCGGGATCTCGCTGATCAGGTCCACGCGAACGCAAAGATCGCGACGCTCAAGGCGAAGTACGTGAAATGGGCGATCCGGTCGGCCCTAGCGGCTGGCGCGTGCGTCGCGGCGGTCGCAATCATCGTCGGGATTGAAAGCATCTGAGGACGGGAACATGGACGGCAACTACAAGGCGTACAGCTACACGAGCAGTTCCGATCGGATCAAGGCGATCCTGGATCAGCCCGCAGGAAGCTTCGAGGAGGTCGACGGGCTGCCCGACCGGGACAAGCTCACGTTCACGAACGGGTTCTATGGAATGTGCTCGGCGGTCTTCATCGACATCCGAGACTCTTCTGGGCTCACCGCCAAGCACAAGCGTCCGATTCTCGCAAAGATATATCGCGCGTTCATCTCTGAGATGGTGGCGGTGCTGAACTCCGATCTGTACGTCCGGGAAGTGAATATCGTTGGGGACTGCGTCTGGGCTGTGTACAAGACCACGCAGAAGACGCACATTGACGATGTGTTTGGCATTGCCTATCAGGCGAACACACTCATCAAGCTCCTCAACCACCACTACGCGAAGAAGGGGATCGACCCCCTGAAGATCGGCATCGGCGTCGACTACGGCCGAGTGCTCATGATCAAGGCGGGATTCAGTGGCAGCGGAATCAATGATGTCGTCTACATGGGCGACGTCGTCAACCGCGCCGCTCACCTGGCACACGAAGCAGGCAGAGGGTGGGCCGATCCGATCTTCGTAGGCGGCGTCTTCGAGCAGAATCTCAACGACCACAACAAGGCACTGTTGACTTCTCGATATGTGAACGGCCTCGGGACGGTCCACACTGGCAACGTCGTGAGCACTCCGATGAACGATTGGGTCGATACCCTCAGCTGACGGTTTCCGAGCTGATGAGGTTCGGCCGCCGCTCGTCCAGGTCGTTGTCCTCCTCCCAGAGTGACTTGGCGCGGAACCTTCCGTGTGTCCGAGGTCGGGCGTACCCTGGGTGTCGAGGTAGTAGCCACGATTTCTAGGTCGCTTGCGACGGTCCCCTCGGGACGCTCACCACATGATCTACCTCCTCGGCGGAGCTACGCACCCTCTCAGGAGACGGACATCATGTTCCGACTGCTCTGGAATCTCAGCATCCGAGTTCGGCTGTTCCTGTGGACGTACATGCCGACGAACATCCTGCTCAACGCGCTGCGGACGCGCCGCGGACTGAAGTGGGGTGTGCCCGCCATGCTGATCGCCGTGCCGTATCTGCTCGGCGCGTGGCTGCTGACCGTCTGGATCGCCGATGGCGGGCCGGGGTGGCTGAACCTGCTCGTGCTGCTGTTCATCTGGAACGCACTGAAGTTCCTCGTCAACGGCCCGATCACTCTGATCGCCCTGATCCGGGCACGCATCGCCGAGCGGCGTGACCGGCTACTCACCGAGCGTCAGTCGGCGGGATACACGACCGGCAGCGACATCTCCGTGCTGACCGCGTCGCTCCGCTGATCTGATAATAGCTTCTGAAGCTCCCGCGGCTCGTTCGGTCAGAGACCGGCCGCTACGAGCGCCGTCAGGAGAGCAGCACCCATTGCGACTCGGTCCTCGGTGTCGACGAGTTCGCCGTCAAGGTCGACCTGCGCGACTGGAAGGTGCGTGTCCGATGTTGCACCATGTTGGGCGCAGATGTCTCGGAACCGTCGCGACAGAGCCGCATCGGCGGGCGGAGCCAGTTCGAATCCATCGGGAACGATGCGAATACCAGCGCCGCTGGCCGAGAGAACGAGCCACCGTGGTTGGAACTCGTACCCCGAGAACCACAGAGTCTCGATACCCGACGCGAGCCCGCTGACTCGATACATCGCCCAGAGATAGGGGTCTCGGTATCGTCCGCTCCCGCTGAGGTCAGGGGTGCGCAACATGCACATGGAGTGTCTCCACTGCCCAGTTTCCTGCAGGTACTCGCCGTAGTAGACGCCCGTCTCGCCCTCCCGCATCTCCGGGTAGGTGGCGAGATACGCGCGCCAGGTGAAGCGTCGCGTTGACCGGGCCTGCTCGACGAACTCATCGGTGACTCGCTGCAACGAGTGACCGACGCTGCCACCACCGTCCGCCGCGACGTCGTCGAGCAGGGAGGCGAGTGCGGCTCGGAGTGCCTGGTTCCGACCGCGTCCTCGATTGGAGAAGACGCCACGCCACCGCGCGCTCTGCTTCGGGTCTCCGGTTCCCAGCTGAACGGCTCTTCCCGCCGTGCGGGGATATCCGTAGTCGCCCTTCGCCAAGAGCGCGCCGGTCAAGATCGGCCAGTGCTGCGGCGCGACGACATCGGGAAACACAGTCGCGTGGCGCTGGAGCGACTCTGGGTCGAGGTCGAACGCGAAGATCCTGCCGCGAAGAAGTGGATGGTCTTCGAGGGAATGCACTGAGTGTTCGAGCTCTGGGTGGGTTTCGATCAGCGCGATCTTGTCGAGTTCGTCTTGCACGCGGTCGGGGTTGAAGCCGCGGGTCGTTGCGAGGTCGCCGTCGCGAATGAGTTGCTCGACGCTCGGGATGAGGTCACCCATCCGTTCGAGGCGCACTTCGTCGTCGGCGCCATCGACGAGATTGCGAAGGATTCGGAGTCGAGCCGCGATTTCCTCGGTCGCATACTGCCGATGGATGAGCACGGCGAAGAGCATGAGCGTCTCCGCCAGCGAGAAGAGCCGCCGGTTTCCAGTTCGCTTTCCGTACAGCTCGAGACAGCCTTCGAACAGGTTGAGATTCGTGGTGTCGAGCGGCACACGCCCGGTCTGTGATGCGGCGCTGCTGCGGGCGAGGTCGACGAAGTGCTCCTCAAATGCTGCGCGCACGTCGTCGACGCCTACCCAGGTGTCGAAGGCATGAGTCAAGAAGGCGATGTGACTCGCTGCGTTCGGGTTGCCGACGTCGAAGGCGCGTTCCGCCCGCTCCAGCAGGGTGCCCTCAGGGACCACGTTGTCGCGCCACTCGCTGATCTCGATGATGAACTCGAGGTACCGGAGGAACTCGTCGTCGATGAGGTGGTCTCCGCCGTGGAAGCTCCAGAGCACGTCGCTCCACACACCGTCGAGTTTGTGGATGATCGCGTCGAAGTCGTCCTTGGGCAGAGTCTCGTGAAAGAGCTTCTCCAGTCTCGCCTTGAAGTTCTCGAAGTCCGTGAGCGGCTTTCCCCGCGAGTTCATCTTGATGTACAGCTCTTCGCCGGAAGGCATGTCGTCGATGGGAAGAAGGTAGAAGGACACCGCTGGTGCCGACTCGTCCATGAGTCGCTCCCATGCGGAATCGAGATCGATGTTCTCCGCGATGATTCGCTCGTGGACCGCGTCGAGCATGTTCAACATCGATTGGATTGTCGGGTCGTGCCGCCAGGCATGGAGATACCACGCTTGATCCGTGATCCACGTCTTTGGCGTGGAGAAGTCATCGCCGGGGGAGTGCTCGGGCTTGACGAGCTCGCGGCAGAAGAGTTCGGCGCTTGCACGAGTCGCGTACTCGAACCGGAGGACCGCCGCGGCCTCGTGGAGTCGATCAGTTCGCGCAGCGATGTACCAGTGAATGAGGAACAGGGTTGTGAGGCGTTGCTGTCCGTCGAGGGGTCGCAGCGTTCCGTCGCCAATCTCCCCGTACACGAAGTCGAGATCGACAGTCTCGTCGCCTACGAGCGCTTCAATGAGGACGCCGAGGAAGTCTGCGCGGATGCTGTTGACACCGCGTTCGTCTCGGCCCTGCGCGTAGTCGCGCTGGATGAGCGGGATCTCGACACGCTTGATGGTGTCCGCGCCGGTCTCACCGGGCTGGAACATGCGGGCGAATGAGGTCTTGGTGCCGCGCATCTCGGTCACGCTGCGACCTCCGACGTCTGCAGGTACGGGGCGACGGCTTCGAGGATCGCCTTCAGATAGCTCTCGCGGTCGGCGGCTCCCCAGAAGTGAATCTGCTGGTCGTCGGCATCGGTGTAGTACTTGAGGAACACGTTGCGGGTGCACGGCGGAATGTATGAGCCGGCTTTGTCCCGGGCGAGAATCTCCCGACGCTTGACCTCGAACGTCGAGTTGCTGAGGGCGCTGTTGTCGCCACTTGCCAGCAAGGCCAGGTTCGCCAGCGAGTGCACGTTTTCTCCCCGGCGAGTCGATTCGCCCGTGAGGGCATCCTCGACGGCGGCCTTCACCGCGTCGAAGCGGACGCCGACTCCATGAACCTGCTGCTCCGCGATCATCCCGAGCACGTCGTCGATCTCGGAGAGGAGTTCGGCGCGGACCGCGCTCTCGAGCGTCGGCAGGTCCTCCACGACATCGCGCTGTAGCAGGAGCCACTCGCGCCAGATCTTCTCGTCGCGCCGGAGTTCCTTGGCGTTCTGCGCGTGGATGTGCTCCAGCGACCAGGAGCCGCGTGAGTGGGCGTTGAACGAATACCGGGCAGTGTCGTCCTTGCGGGCGCGAACTGTCTCCACGTTCATCAGCAGCAAGACCTCGTTACATTTCGCGCTCCTAGTGTCGTAATCCAGTGCGCCGAGGTCCTCCTCCGTCAGGTCGAGCACATCACGGATTCGGCCGTCGAGGGCCTCATGCAACTGCGGTTTGGTGAGGCCGTCGGCCATATTCACGAGCTGGCCGAAGGTGTCGCTTCCGACCTGGATCAGGAATCCGACCTTGTGGAAGATTTGGCGGTCGTCGTGCCAGCCGAGGATCAGTGAATGGAGCCTGACGACTCGGTCCCAGAATGCCTGCGCATCTGCGGTGATTTCGTTCCTCAGCGTTTCGAACGTGTAGTAGCGAGGGCGGTGCCGACCGGAAGGCCTCCCGCCGATCTGATCGGCGAGAGTGTCGAGGACGAGCCCGATGTGGGTTGCCTCGTGCTCGTGTCGGCCTGTGATGAACGACCACACCTCCGGCGCGCGAAGTTCCCGCTCGAACTGGTCCCACTGCGCGGCGATCTGCTCGCTCTTGTCTGAGTATCCAGGACGCGCACGGCTGTTTGCCAACACGAGCGCCTTGACGAGTTCGGCGTCAGTCAACGGGATCCGCCCGACGTTCAGTCGGGTGAACAGGGTGATGGAATCGAGATCTTGCGATGCCTCATACCAGATCACTTTGACCGAGTCGAAGAGGTAGCCGTAGAACTTGTTGGCGACGTGCTGAGTGCGATGCTCCCACGCCTCGAACCATGTGCGGATTCGTTCATACGCTCCGAAGATGTGGTGGAAGTCGATGTTCTCGTCCTTGTGGTCGGCCATCGGTGACCGTAGGAACTCTTGGCTGCCGGGGCGTGTCTCGTACTCGATCGAGTAGCCAGCGCCGGCGCTCTGCAGCCCCTGATCCCGCATGTACTGGAAGATCAGGTACAGAGTGGTGAACCGCTGCTGGCCGTCGATGAGTTCCCACCGACCGTCGGCCATCTGTTTTACGACCACGGGCTGGAGGTAGTACGGCTCGCCGTTGCTCTCCCAGATGTCTGCGAGGAGACGGTCGACCTCGTCAGGACCCCAGCGGTAACCCCGCTGGTAGCCGGGAACGAAGAAGGCTCCGGTGACGTCACCGACTGCTCGCGGTTCAAGAATCGCATCCACTCGTCCACGCTAGTGGAGCGTGACGTCCCTCTGAGTGGTGGAGTTTCTCAACACCGTGCGGGATCAGCTTGTGGCGATTATGCCGCGTTCAGTTCCGGGATCGCCACCTCCTCTTCTTTCATGTCGAGGAGCTTCATGGAGTGCTCGCTGAAATAGCGGCGGTCGGCGCCGTCCCATTCGTCGTGCTGCTCGATCAACACGTGCCCGGCCAGGCGCAGCAGCGCGGCCGGGTTGGGGAAGGTGCCCACGACGTTGGTGCGGCGTTTGATCTCTTTGTTGACCCGCTCCAGCGGGTTGGTCGACCAGATCTGTCGCCAATGCGCAGGCGGGAACTCGGTGAACGCGAGTAGGTCGTCGCGGGCGTGCTCGAGCATGTCAGCGACTTTCGGGTGGGAGCGTGCGAGCATCCGCACGACCTCCTCGAACTGGGTGCTCACGTGCTCAGCGTCGGGTTGGGCAAAGATGGTGCGGATGATCGAGGCGACCATGGGGCCGGCAGCCTTCTGCACGTTCGCCAGGACGTTGCGCATGAAGTGAACCCTGCATCGCTGCCAGCTGGAGCCCTGGAAGACGGTCTGAATCGCGGCGATCAGGCCGGTGTGAGCGTCAGAGATGACCAGCTTCACCCCGCCCAAACCGCGGGCCTTCAAAGAGCGCAGGAACGTGGTCCAGAACGGCTGCGACTCGGTGTCTCCCACCTCGAAGCCAAGCACCTCCCTGCGCCCGTCCGCGGCGACGCCGACCGCGACGACCACGGCTTGGGAGACCACCCGCCGGCCGACGCGGGCTTTGCAATAGGTCGCGTCGAGAAACACGTATGGGTAGGTCTGATCTGCCAGTGGGCGGTCCCGGAACGCTGCGACGTCCTCGTCGAGGTTGCCGCAGATCCGTGAGACCTCTGATTTCGAGATGCCGGTGTCGGCCCCGAGCGCTTTCACTAAGTCGTCGACCTTGCGAGTGGAGACGCCGTGGACGTAGGCCTCCATCACGACCGCGAACAGTGCCTGATCGACCCGGCGGCGACGCTCCAACAGTGACGGGAAGAACGACCCCTGCCGCAGCTTCGGAACCCGCAACTGAAGCTCACCCGCGGTCGTGGTCAGGGCGCGTGGCCGTACCCCGTTGCGTTGGGCGACACGATCCGGTGTGCGTTGGAATGGGGCGGCGCCGATGAACGCGGCAGCTTCCGCGTCGATCAGCTCCTGGTAGAGCGTCTCGGTCGCGATACGGATTCGGTCGGTGACGTCGGTGAGTTTCAGTTCCCCGAGCAACTCCAGGAGGGCAGACTGGTCAAGAGCCATCGTGCGTGTGTGTCCTTTCGTGAGATTCCTAGACAGTTCTCACTGACCATCGCACGATGGCTCACCACGTCGACCATGCGACGCTCCTCAGCCGAGAATTACACCACCCCAGGGGACGTCACCCTAGTGGAGCCCCCCGACGCTCCGTCGCCCAGCTCGCCGACGAGAGGGGAGGCACTTGTGCGCGCCACCCGACCTTTGACCACCTGGGTCTTCGAAGGGTCGAAGGGTCTGGCTGAAGTAGCTCGTGCGCCGCTGTCCGAAAACCTGTCCGTTTACTCCCCGTAGCCGTCCGCAAACGTCCAGAGATAGACTGAGCCCCAGACGGCATCTGCCGCCTGGGGCTCAGTGAATTGCTGGTCTCAAGAACCGGAAGTGTGGCTCTGAGGGCCTCCCGGAATCAGACCCCGAAGTACAGCTCGTACTCGTAGGGGTGCGGGCGCTGTGCCATCGGCAGGATCTCGTGGTCGTACTTGTACTGGATCCAGGTCTGGATGAGCTCCTCGGTGAACACGCCGCCCTCGAGCAGGAAGGCGTGATCGGCGCGCAGCGCCTCCAGGGAGTCCAGCAGGGAGTTCGGCACCTGCGGGATGTTCGCGGCCTCCTCCGGCGGGAGCTCGTACAGGTCCTTGTCGATGGGCTCCAGCGGCTCGATGCGGTTCTTGATGCCGTCCAGGCCCGCCATCAGCTGCGCGGCGAAGCCCAGGTACGGGTTGCCGGAGGCATCCGGCACGCGGAACTCGATGCGCTTGGCCTTGGGGTTGGAGCCGGTCAGCGGGATGCGGATGGCGGCCGAGCGGTTGCCGGCCGAGTAGGCCAGGTTGACAGGCGCCTCGAAGTGCTTCACCAGGCGGTGGTAGCTGTTCAGCGTGGGGTTCGTGAACGCCAGGACGGCGTCGGCGTGCTTGAGCAGGCCGCCGATGTACCAGCGTGCGATGTCGCTGAGCTGGCCGTAGCCGGCCTCGTCGAAGAACAGCGGCTTGCCGTCGAGCCACAGCGACTGGTGGGTGTGCATGCCCGAGCCGTTGTCGCCGAACAGCGGCTTCGGCATGAACGTGACCGTCTTGCCCCAGTCCTCCGCGGTGTTCTTGACGATGTACTTGAACTTCAGCACGTCATCGGCCGCGCGGACCATGGTGTCGAAGCGGTAGTTGATCTCCGCCTGGCCGCCGGTGCCCACCTCGTGGTGCGCGCGCTCCAGGATCAGACCTGCGGCGCCCAGCCGCAGGCACATGTCGTCGCGGATGTCGGCCTGCTTGTCGACAGGCGCCACGGGGAAGTAGCCGCCCTTGAACGGCGTCTTGTTGCCGAGGTTGCCGCCCTCCTCCTTGCGGCCGGAGTTCCACGCGGCCTCCTCGGAGTCCACGGAGTAGAAGCTGTGCCGGCCGTTGACCTCGTAGCGCACATCGTCGAAGATGTAGAACTCGGCCTCGGGGGCGAAGAACGCGGTGTCGGCGATGCCGGTGGAGGCCAGGTACTTCTCGGCCTTCTTGGCGACCTGGCGCGGGTCCTTCGAATAGATCTCGCCGGTGCGCGGGTTGTAGATGTCGAAGAGCATGATGAGCGTCTTCTCGATGCGGAACGGGTCGACGTACGCGGTCGTCACATCGGGGATCAGCTGCATGTCGGACTCGTGGATCGACGCGAACCCGCGGATCGAGGAGCCGTCGAACAGCTGCCCGTCGCGGAAGAAGTCCTCATCGACCGTCGAGGCGGGGATGTTGAAGTGCTGCTGCACCCCCGGAAGATCGGTGAAACGGATGTCGAGGAACTTGACGTCGTTCTCCTCGATGAAGCGAAGGACCTCTGCGGGCTCTGTGAACATGGACGACTCCTGTATCGGCTCTCGGTTGGATCAACCTTACGCAGGTTATGCAGTGGGAGTTTCCCAGCCGTGTCGCTCGTGTTTCGGGCATGTTACGCATGCTCGATAGGCTGGGAGGGTGAACGACTACCCCGGGGAACGCCTCGGTCTGCCCGCCACAGGGCCTCGCAGCATCGCCCGCCCCGGTCGCCGGATCGGCGCGCTGCTCATCGATTACCTGGCCGCCACGATCATCGCCATCGGCTTCTTCGGCTACGACCAGTTCGCGCTGCCCTCCGAGGCCGGCTGGCGTCAGTTCGCGCCGATGATGGTGTTCGCCGTGCTGCAGATCGTCTTCATCCCCACCGCCGGCGGCAGCCCGGGGCATCGGATGCTGGGAATGCGCGTCGTGCGCTTCGGCGGCGGCTGGGTGGGCCTCTGGCGCCCCATCGTGCGCACTCTGCTGCTGATCGTCGTGATCCCCGCCGTGATCTGGGATGCCGATCAGCGCGGCCTGCATGACAAGGCCGCAGGCACCGTGCTCATCCGGGCCTGACGCTTCGACGCTTCGACAGGCTCAGCGACCCCGTCGGGCCTGAGTCAGCTCCGCCCGCGGTTGCGGCGGCGGGCCTCCCTGGGCGCGCGGCCGCCGAGGAACGACTTCGCCGGGTCCACGATGAAGCCTCGGCGCAGCACCTGCCTGCCGATCAGCATCCGGAAGCCCATCTCGTCGCGGTTGGTCAGCGTGACCTCGCCGTGCACGTCCTGGCCCACCAGCCGCATCCGCAGCATGACCACGAGACGGTCCTCGGCGTGCCCCGACGAGCTGCGCACCGCGCGGCGGTCGTGCACCGGGCACTCGTGCGTCACGGCATCCGCCTGGCTCTCCTGCCACGGCCGCACCGCGAAACGCACCCAGTCCTCGCCGTCGCGGCGGAACTCCTCGATGTCGAAGGCGTGCAGCGACGAGGTGCGGGCGCCCGTGTCGATCTTGGCCTTGATCCAGTCCACGCCGAGCTCGGGCAGCGACACCCACTCGCGCCACCCCGTGGACGTGTTTGAATGAGAGGACCGAGTCACCCCTACATCCTGGCAGGAAACATCTGTGAAGATCGCCGTTCTCTCGCGGGCACCGCAGTCGTACTCCACGCAGCGTCTGCGGGCAGCAGCGCAGCAGCGCGGGCACAACGTCAAAGTGCTCAACACGCTGCGCTTCGCGATCGACCTGACCGCCGACGCGCCTGACCTGTTCTTCCGCGGCAAGCAACTCAGCGACTACGACGCGATCCTGCCGCGCATCGGCAACTCGATCACGTACTTCGGCACGGCGGTCGTGCGCCAGTTCGAGCAGATGGAGGTGTACACGCCCAACACGGCGGCAGGCATCTCCAACGCGCGCGACAAGCTGCGCGCCAACCAGATCCTGTCTCGGCACAACATCGCGATGCCGCCCACGGCGTTCGTGCGCAACCGCGCCGACGTGCGCCCCGCCATCGAGCGGGTCGGCGGTGCCCCGGTGGTCATCAAGCTGCTCGAGGGCACGCAGGGCATCGGCGTGATCCTCGCGCCGCAGGTGAAGGTGGCCGAGGCCATCATCGAGACCCTGCACTCCACGAAGCAGAACGTGCTGATCCAGAAGTTCATCGCGGAGAGCCGGGGGCGCGACATCCGCGCGCTGGTGGTCGGCGACCGTGTCGTGGCCGCCATGCGCCGTGTCGCGGACGGAGACGAGTTCCGCTCGAACGTGCACCGCGGCGGGCGCGTGGAGCCGGTGGCCATCGACCCGATCTACGAGCAGACAGCCGTGCGCTCCGCCCAGATCATGGGGCTGCGCGTGGCGGGCGTGGACATGCTGGAGAGCGACGACGGCCCGCTGGTGATGGAGGTCAACTCCTCGCCGGGCCTGCAGGGCATCGAGGCGGCCACCAAGCTCGACGTGGCAGGCGCCATCATCGACTACATCGCCGGCCAGGTGGCGTTCCCCGACATCGACGTGCGCCAGCGCCTGAGCGTCTCCACCGGCTACGGCGTGGCCGAGCTGATGGTCCACACGGGAGCCGAGCAGGTCGGCCAGAAGCTCGGCGACCTGGGCCTGTGGGACCGCGACATCACGGTGCTCACGCTGCACCGCGGCACCAGCGTCATCCCCAACCCGCGCAAGCACGTGGTCCTGGAGGCGGAGGACCGCCTGCTGTGCTTCGGCAGGCTCGACGAGATGCGCACCATGATCCCGGAGAAGCGCCGGCGCCGCCCGCGCGTGCGCAGGCTGCCGAAGGCGCCGCTGGGGGAGTGAACGAGAACGGCTCCCGTCTGAGGACGGGAGCCGTTTCGCACGGCGGATGCCACAGATCAGCGCGGACGCTGCGCGCGCACCTTCGTCGGGTCGATGCCCTTCGGGATCGGCAACGACGACAGCGACTGCGAGACGGAGTCGAGACGACGGATCACGGCGCCCATGGTGGCCTTGTCGATGGCCTTCGGCACCTTCTTGATGGCCTTCGCGAGCTCGGAGATCTGCACTTCGTCCTCGCCGTGACCGACGTAGAACACGGTCACGGGCACGCCGTTCGCCACGCGCTGCGCCTTCTGGCGCTCCTCGTTCACCAGGCGGGTCAGCCGGCCCCTGCTGCCCTCTCCGACCACGACGATGCCGCCGCGGCCCACGGCACGGTAGACGGCCTCCTGGGTCTTCGGGTTGATGCCGACAGGAGTGTCCGAGGACTGCCAGCTGCGGCCCAGGCTCGTGCTCATCACGTGGCCGCTGGCACCCGGCATCCCGTCGATCTTGGCGTACATGGCCTTGGTGGACAGGCGCGTCATGAGGAACATGGCGCCGAGCACGCCGAACATCAGACCGGTGACGCCCCACAGGATCAGCGAGAGGACGGCGCCGTCGCCGCCCAGCAGGAACCCGACGATGAGACCGATCAGCACGCCGCCGACGAGGATGGCCGCCTGCGCCCACGGGAGCCACCCGTACACCTCACGGGTGAACCGGAAGAGTGAACGGATCTGGGAGAAGAAATTGGGACGCTTCTCCGGAGCGGATGCCTTTTTTGCCATGCCCACCAGCCTACCGAAGCCTGACGGGCACATTCTCCCTGCACAATCTGCGAATCGCAACGAGTTGTCCACCACCGCTGTTATTCCGCCCGTGCGCGGGTGGCGGATGCGCTGTCATGGTGGACATGGTCGAGACGAGGGAACTGGTCCCCGGTGCGCATCGCGCCGTGCGGAGACTGGATGGGACGGAGTCGCCGTTCATCGGCGCCCTGGTGACAGACGGCGAGCGCCAGCGGGTGAGCATGGACGCGGGGACGCTGGATCCCGCGCTGTGGGAGTTCGCCGGCGCCGAGCACATCGCGGGCGTGCGTGATCTGCTGGCGGGTGCAGCAGGTCAGCACGCGCTGCTGCCGTGGTGCGTGGAGCCGGTCGACGTGTTCCTCGCGCGGCGCACCGCGGCGGGGAGCGCACTGGTGCCGGGGGAGATCGTCACCCTCGTCGGCAGCCTGCTGAGAGGCGTGGTCGAGGCGGGCGGTCACCCGGTCACCGGCCGCTGGTGGCTGGACGATCGTGCTCGTCCGCTGTTCGCGCCCGGTGAGGGGGCATCGTGCACGGCGTCCGCTGCCGCGCTGGTCGAGTCGGTGCGGGCGGGCTGCGGCGATCGTGCCCTGGAGCGCGTGCTGGGGCGCATCGAGGCAGGACTGGCGGATCACCGTGCGGTGACGCAGGCGATCGGGGAGTGGGAGGGCGAGCTCACGGAGTTGGCGGCGCCTCGGGCTCTGGAGCGCGAAGTGCATGCCCCGGAGCGGGTGCGAGACATCCCCGTGCATCACGCTGTGCTGGCGCGCGACCTCGGAGCAGGTGAGGAGAGCCCCGGGCTGTGGGAGCGCGCGCGGGAGCGCTGCACGGTGCTGGCGGACTGGGGGCGCGATCGTGTTCCGAGGCGACTGCTGCGAGGCACCCGGCATCCGGCGGGCGGGAGCGGGACGGCGCAGGACCATGCCGCACGTCCGCAGCGCAGGCGGATGCTGCTGATCGGCGTCGGGACGGCCGCGCTGGTGCTGACGGGCGGGATGCTGTGGCCGAGCGCGGAGGAGGAACCGGCGGGTCCCCACGCGGTCGCCGCCGAGCGCACCGCTTCACCCGCCGCGACCGCGACTGCGGTGCCGACGGCCGAGACGCCTGCGGTCGAGACTTCCGCTGTGCCGGAGGAACCGGAATCCGACGGGAGTGAACTGGCGCGCGAGGCGTCGCGACTGCTGTCGGTCGTCGACGGGTGCCGCAAGCACGAGGATGCCGCGTGTGCGGCTGCCGTGGTCGACGGCGCAGGAGCGGCCGTGCTGGAGCGGCTGGGGGCTGACGCCGTGGAGCGTGCGACCTCGCTCATCGAGGATTACGGCGATGTGGCGGTCATCCGCGTGGCGCGAACCGCGTCGCAGGGCGAGCAGATGCTGGTGATGGTGCAGGGGAAAGACGGATGGCTGGTCCGCGACGTGTATGACGTCGCCGACCAGCCATCCGGTGAGGGCTGAGCGGACTCAGGCTCCGAGGACTGCTGCGAAGTCCGCGGCCTCCAGGCGGTTCTTGATCGCCCCGAGGAAGCGGGCTGCGTCCGCACCGTCGATGATGCGGTGGTCGTACGAGATGGCGAGCCACACGTACGAGCGGACCGAGATCGCGTCGACGCCGTCGACGGTCACCACGCCCGGGCGCTTGAACACGACACCGGTGCCGAGGATCGCGGACTGCGGCAGGAACACCAGCGGCGTGTCGAACATCGCGCCGCGTGAGCCGGTGTTGGTCACCGTGAAGGTGCCGCCGGCCAGCTCATCGGGCTTCAGCTTGTTGTCGCGGGTGCGGGCGGCGAGATCGGCGATGTCGTGCGCGATCTGCGCGATGTTCTTCGACGCCGCATCGCGCACGACCGGCGTGAGCAGGCCGCGCTCGGTGTCCACCGCGATCGAGATGTTCTCCGTGGCCGGGTAGACGATGCTGTCGCCGTCGACCGTCGAGTTGATGATCGGGTAGGCCTGCAGCGCCTCGGCGGCCGCCAGCGTGAAGAACGGCAGGAAGGAGAGCTTGTCGCCCGTCTTCTGCAGGAACTCGTCCTTCTTCGCGGAGCGGTAGGCGGCCAGGGCCGTCACGTCCACCTCGACGAAGGTCGTCAGCTGAGCGGTCTGCTGCATCGACGCCACGGCGCGCTCGGCGACGACCTTGCGCAGACGCGACATCTTCTGCGTCGTGCCGCGCAGCGGCGAGACCTCGAGCGGAGCAGCGGCCGGTGCGGCTGCGGGAGCGGAAGGAGCCTGTGCCTTGGCCTCGGCGGCCTTCAGCACATCCTCCTTGCGGATGCGTCCGCCGACGCCGCTGCCCTTGACCGTGGCCAGGTCGATGCCCTGCTGGGAGGCCAGGCGGCGCACCAGCGGGGTGACGTACAGCGAGTCGGATGCCTCGGCGGCCGGAGCCGCGGGGGCGGGTGCAGGTGCGGCCGGAGCCGGGGCAGCAGCCGGTGCGGCTGCGGCAGGAGCAGCGGGTGCCTCAGCAGCGGCAGGAGCCGGAGCGGCAGCAGGAGCCGGAGCGGCAGCAGGAGCCGGAGCGGCAGCAGGAGCCGGCTCGGGAGCTGCGGGGGCAGCAGGCGCGGGAGCGGCAGGAGCCTCGGCGGCCGGAGCCGCTGCCGCCGGAGCACCGGAGCCGATGCGGGCGAGCACGGCGCCGACGGCGACCGTCTCGTCCTCGCCGGCCAGGATCTCCAGCAGGGTGCCCGCGGCGGGCGACGGGATCTCGGTGTCGACCTTGTCGGTCGAGATCTCCAGCAGGGCCTCGTCGACGGCCACGTCGTCGCCCACGGCCTTCAGCCAGCGGGTGACGGTGCCCTCGGTGACGCTCTCGCCGAGCTCGGGGAGGGTGACATCCGTGGCGTCGCCGGAGGCTGCGGGAGCAGCGGCCGGTGCGGCGGCAGCGGGGGCCGGCTCCGCGGGGGCAGCAGGGGCCGCCTCGGGTGCAGGCGCGGCCTCAGGTGCGGGAGCGGCCTCGGCGGCCGGCTCTGCGGCGGCCGGCGCGTCGGCGGCCGCAGCCGCCCCGCTGCCGTCGCCGATGCGGGCCAGCAGCGCGCCGACCTCGACGGTCTCGTCCTCGGCCACGAGGATCTCCTCGATGACGCCGCTGACGGGGGAGGGGATCTCGGTGTCGACCTTGTCGGTCGAGATCTCGAGCAGGCCCTCATCCGCCTGCACTGTTTCGCCGACCTGTTTCAGCCAGCGGGTGACCGTACCCTCGGTGACACTCTCCCCGAGTGCGGGAAGGACCACGGGTGTGCTCATGACGGAGTCTCCTTCAGAAATCTGTGACGCCCCAAGCTTAGTGACCCGGGCGCCCTGTTGTGCGGTTCAGAGTGCGTGGAGCGGTTTTCCGGCCAGTGCGAGGAACGCCTCGCCCAAGGCCTCGCTCTGGGTGGGATGCGCGTGGATCAGGGGAGCGATGTCCTCCGGGTGCGCCTCCCACGAGACGGCCAGCTGTCCCTCGGTGATCAGTTCGCCGACGCGGTCGCCGAGCAGATGCACGCCCAGGATGGGGCCGTCCTTGCGGCGGACGACCTTGACGGTGCCCGCCGTGCCGATGATCTCGCTCTTGCCGTTGCCCGCGAGGTTGTACTCGTAGGAGACGACGGCATCCGCTCCGTGCTCGGCGACGGCGGCCGCCTCGGTGATGCCGACGGATGCCACCTCCGGGCTGCAGTACGTGACACGCGGGATCTGCGTCTCAGGGAGCGGAGCGACGTCCATGCCGGCGATGCGCTCGGCGACGGCGATGCCCTGCAGGAACCCGCGGTGCGCGAGCTGCAGTCCTGGCACGATGTCGCCGACGGCCCACAGGCCGGGCACGCCCGTGCGCAGCTGCGGGTCGACGATCACGAAGCCGCGCTCGATCGTGAGCCCCGCCTCCTCGAAGCCGAGGTCCGCGGTGGCGGGACCGCGGCCGACGGCGACCAGCAGGTAGTCGGCGCTGAACGTCTTGCCGTCCTCGAGCGTGACGGTGACCTGGTTCTCGTCCTGCTCGGCGGTCTGGAACCGCGTGCCCAGGTTGTAGGCGATGCCCTTGCGGCGGAACGCGCGCTCCAGGCCCTTGCTGAGCGTGATGTCCTCGTTGGGCACCAGATGCGGCAGAGCCTCGACGATGGTGACGTCGGCGCCGAAGGAGTGCCAGACGCTGGCGAACTCCACGCCGATGACACCGCCGCCCAGGATGATCACCTTGGAGGGGATCTCGCCCAGCTCGAGCGCCTGCTCGCTGGTGAGGATCCGTCCGCCGATCTCCAGGCCCGGCAGGGTGCGGCTGTACGAGCCGGTGGCCAGCACCACGTCGGCGCCGACGTAGCGGTCCTCGCCGACCGTGATCGAGCGGTCCTTCTCGAGATGACCCTCGCCCGCCACCACCGTGATGCCGCGGGCCTTGATGAGCCCCTCCAGGCCCTTGAACTTCTTGGCGACGATGTTCTCGCGGTAGGCGGTGACCCCCGCCGCATCGATCGCGTCGAGCGTGGCGGTGATGCCGACGGATGCCGCGCCGCGCACGTGATCGGCGACCTCGGCCGCGTGCAGCAGCGCCTTCGTGGGGATGCAGCCGCGGTGCAGGCAGGTGCCCCCGACCTTGTCCTTCTCGATCAGGGCGACCTTCTTGCCCAGCTCGCTGGCGCGCAGCGCCGCGGCGTAGCCGCCGCTGCCGCCGCCGAGGATGACGACATCGAACTCGTGCACGGACATCATGCCTCCTTGACGGATGCGCGGGCGAAAGCGATGAGGGAGCGGACAGCGGCCCCCGTGGGGCCCTTCTCCGTGAATCCGTACGGCGAGCCCTTGTGCTCGGCGGAGCCGGCGATGTCCAGGTGCACCCACGGGATGCGGGGCGCGTCGGCGGCATCCGAGGTGCGGCCGACGAAACGCTGCAGGAAGAGGCCTGCGAACAGCGAGCCGCCGGAGCGGTCGCCCATGTTGGAGTTGATCATGTCGGCGATCTGCGACTCGAGCAGGTCCTCCATGTACTCCGGCAGCGGCAGCGGCCAGGCCGGCTCGCCGACGGTCTCGGCCGCGACCAGGTACTCGGCCACCGCCTGCTCCTCGCCCATCACGCCGGTGTGGCGCATGCCGAGGGCGGTGATGATGGCGCCGGTGAGCGTGGCGACATCGAAGATGACGTCAGGCTGCTCGCGGCTGGCGGCGACCAGGCCGTCGGCCATGACCAGACGCCCCTCGGCGTCGGTGTTCAGCACCTCGACGGTCTGGCCGTCCAGCATCCGCAGCACGTCGCCGGGACGCGTGGCGTGGCCGGAGGGCATGTTGTCGGCGATGCACATCCAGGCGGTGACGCGCACGGGCAGGCCCAGCTGCGCGATGGCGCGGGTGGTGGCCAGCACGGTGGCAGACCCGGCCATGTCGAACTTCATGCCGACCATGCCCGTCGGCGGCTTCAGCGAGAGCCCGCCGGTGTCGAAGGTGATGCCCTTGCCGACCAGCGCGATGTGGCGCACGGCGTTCGCAGGGGAGTAGCTCAGGCGCACCAGGCGCGGAGGGCGGTCCGAACCGCGCCCGACGCCCAGGATGCCGCCGAAGCCCTGCTTGGAGAGCTGAGCCTCGTCGAGGATCTCCACCTCGACGGGAGTGCCGGACACGGCATCCGCCGCCGACTGTGCCAGCTGCGCCGGACTCTGCCACTCGGCGGGGATGTTGACCAGGTCCTTGACCAGCGCGACGGCGTCCGCCACGATGCGGGCATCGTCCAGCGCGTGCTCACCGATCGCGGGCGCGTGCAGCACCACGGAATCCGCGCGCTGCGGCTTCTTCTCGGAACGGTAGTCGTCGAAGCGGTAGCCGCCCAGCAGGGCGCCCTCGGCGGCGGCATCCGCGAACTGCTCCAGGCCCGGTGCGAAGCCGATCGAGACCGTGGCGAAGCCGGTCAGCGTGCGCACGGCGGTGGCCACGGCATCCCGTACGCTCTCGGCGGTCGGGGCGGACCCGGCGCTGACGACGGCGAACGGCCGGTCGCTGACCTCGGGAACGTGGACGCGCGTGCTTGCCGACGCGGTGCCCTTGTATCCGATGCCCTCGAGGGCGGCGGACAGTCCCGGGTATCCGTCCAGCGCCTCGTGGGCGGTGGCGGGGTCGGGGATGACGAGCACTGCGGCGTCTGCAGCGATTCCTGGGAACGGATCGGTGGTGTGCGAGATCGCGGGAAGCGTCATGACTCCATCCTAGGGATCGCCCGCCCGGCGCCGCGGACACCCTCGGGGCCGTGTTCGCTGTCAGCATGAGCGGGGCCGCATGACGCCCCCTGCTCGTAGCATTGACCCATGCCCTTCTCCGCGCCGCTGTACGAGTCGATCGCCGGAGCACCCGATGTGCCCACCGGCCTTCCCCTGGTCATCCTGCTCACGGGCTTCACCGACGCCGGCAACGCCGTGTCGGGGCTGATCGACCACCTGCAGGACACCACCTCCCCGCAGCCGCTCATCTCCTTCGACAACGACGTGCTGCTGGACTACCGCGCCCGCCGTCCGGTCATCGTGTTCGACCAGGACCATCTCACCGAGTTCCGCCCCGCGCGGCTAGAGCTCTCGCTCGCGCACGACGCGCTGGGACAGAAGTTCCTGCTGCTGGCCGGCTACGAGCCGGATTTCGCCTGGAACGCGTTCACGGATGCCGTGGTCAGCTTCGCGGAGGGTTTCCAGGTCGCCTCGGTGTCGTGGATCCATTCGATCGCCATGCCGGTGCCGCACACCCGGCCGCTGGGCACGACCGTCAGCGGCAACCGCCGCGAGCTGATCGCCGCGCATTCGGTGTGGCGGCCTCGCACGCAGGTCCCCGCCACGGCCGGGCACCTGCTGGAGTACCGGCTGATCCAGCACGACATCCGCGTGGCGGGATTCGTGCTGCTGGTGCCGCACTACCTGGCCGACACCGAGTACCCCGACACCGTGATCACCGCCGCCGACCGGCTGATGGTCGCCACCGGACTCGTGCTGCGCATGGACGAGGTGCACCAGAGCCGCGAGGAGTACCACGCCCGCGTCGAGGAGCAGGTGCGGGGCAACGAGGAGCTCACCAACATGGTGCACACCCTCGAGCGCCGGTACGACGCGTACATGGCCGGCCGAGAGGACGACGGCGAGGCGGATGCCTCGTTCGATGAGCGCGATCTGCCCAGCGCCGACGAGCTGGCGGCCGAACTGGAGCGCTATCTCGCCGATCGCCGCACCGGCGACGACGACAAGCACAGCTGACGCGACGCGCCTGTGCATGGTGGAGGACGTCGGCCGCTCTCATGTGTGTGATAATGGTCGTCTGACCCGTTGTCAAGCACCGATTCTCGTGATCGGGCTTGACAAGGGTCTTACTAGTGTCCGAAAAGGCCCGGAGCGCGTGCACCGCTCCATGAAAGGCGAAACGTGACCCCTGCCACCACGAAGAAGACCCGGACGACCGCCAAGAAGACCGCTGCCGAAGAGGTCGAGGTCGTCGAGACCGCGGATGCCGCCGCTGAGGCCGCCCCCGCGAAGAAGGCCGCAGCCAAGAAGGCTCCCGCCAAGAAGGCCCCGGCGAAGAAGACTCCCGCCAAGCGCGCTTCCCGCAAGAAGGCCGACACCCCCGAGATCGACGACGAGGCCGTCGACACCGCCGAAGCCGAGGAGGAGGACGGCGAGAAGAAGCCCGTCTTCACCGAGGCTCTGCCCACCGGTGCCATCGTCATCTCCTCCAAGGACGAGGACGACGCACCGGTCTACTCGGCGCAGATCACCGGCGCCACCGCCGACCCGGTCAAGGACTACCTGAAGCAGATCGGAAAGGTCGCACTGCTGAACGCGGCCGAAGAGGTCGAGCTCGCGATGCGCATCGAAGCGGGGCTCTTCGCCGAGGAGAAGCTGTCGGGCATGGCCGCGGCCGAGAAGTCCAGCCAGCTGGGCCTCGACCTGCAGTGGGTCGCCCGCGATGGCCAGCGTGCCAAGAGTCACCTGCTGGGCGCCAACCTGCGTCTGGTCGTCTCGCTCGCCAAGCGCTACACCGGTCGCGGCATGCAGTTCCTGGATCTCATCCAGGAGGGCAATCTGGGCCTGATCCGCGCGGTCGAGAAGTTCGACTACACCAAGGGCTTCAAGTTCTCCACCTACGCCACCTGGTGGATCCGCCAGGCCATCACCCGCGCCATGGCCGACCAGGCGCGCACCATCCGCATCCCGGTGCACATGGTCGAGGTCATCAACAAGCTCGCTCGCGTGCAGCGGCAGATGCTGCAGGACCTGGGCCGCGAGCCCACGCCCGAGGAGCTCTCCCGCGAGCTGGACATGACGCCCGAGAAGGTCGTCGAGGTGCAGAAGTACGGCCGCGAGCCCATCTCGCTGCACACCCCGCTCGGCGAGGACGGCGACAGCGAGTTCGGCGACCTCATCGAGGACACCGAGGCCGTGGTCCCGGCCGACGCCGTGGGCTTCACCATGCTCCAGCGTCAGCTGGAGCAGCTGCTGGACTCCCTGTCCGAGCGCGAGGCCGGAGTCATCCGGATGCGCTTCGGCCTGGGCGACGGCCAGCCCAAGACGCTCGACCAGATCGGCGACACCTTCGGCGTCACGCGCGAGCGCATCCGCCAGATCGAGTCCAAGACCATGGCCAAGCTGCGGCACCCCAGCCGTTCGCAGTCGCTGCGGGACTACCTCGAGTGATGGCGGAGGCGAACAAGGGCAAGGCCCTCAGCGTCGACGTCGACGGCGTCTCGTACCAGCGCATCCCGATCCGCACCACAGTGGTGATGCCGGGCGATGACCTGGACGCCGTCGTGCGGCAGTTCACCGCCGGGCAGCTGCAGCAGGGCGACCTGCTGTTCGTGACCGAGAAGATCGTCGCGATCACGCAGGGGCGCTCGTTCCAGATCGACGAGATCGAGCCGCGGGGGCTGGCGCGGTTCCTGTCGAAGTACGTCACGCGCACCACCTACGGCATCGGCCTGGGCATGCCCGAGACCATGGAGATGGCGCTGCGCGAGTGCGGCACGCCGCGCATCCTGCTGGCTGCGGCCGTCTCGGCCGTGACCAAGCTGTTCGGCCGTCGCGGTGACTTCTACCGAGTGGCGGGCTACCGTGCCCGCTCCATCGACGGACCCACGAAGCACACCATTCCGCCGTACAACACGGCCGTGGTGCTGGGCCCGGAGAAGCCCGCGCAGGTCGCCGAGCACCTGCAGGGTCTGCTGGAGGTCAAGGCCGACGTGGCCGTCGTGGACATCAACGACATCGGCGGCAACATCCTGGGCTCCACACTCGATCGTGCCGGTGAGGCGCGCCTGGTGCGCATCCTCAAGGACAACCCGCTGGGTCAGGGCCACGAGTCCACCCCGCTGGGGATCATCCGCACAGCCTGACGGCAGCGGATCGGACGCATGGGACTCGGTCGCGCCAGCGCGCTGATCGCCGCAGGGACGCTCACCTCGCGGATCACGGGGCTGCTGCGCGCGACCGTCCTGGTCGCCGCCGTCGGCAGCATCGGTCAGGCGACCGACGCATTCGCGACCGCCAACCAGCTGCCGAACGCCATCTACCAGGTGATATCGGCAGGCCTGCTGACCGGCGTGATCGTGCCGCAGGTGGTGCGTGCCAGCGCGCAGAAGGACGGCGGGCACGCGTTCCTCGCGAAGCTGCTGACGATGGGCATGATTCTCGTCGGCGGTGTCACGGTCGTCGCCGTGTTCGCGGCCCCGGCCCTGGTCTCGCTGTACGCACCGCACTACCAGGGAGCGCAGTACACGCTGGCCGTGGCATTCGCGTACTGGTGCATCCCGCAGCTCTTCTTCTACGGCATGTTCGCGCTGCTGGGGGAGATCCTCAATGCCAGGCGCGTGTTCGGCCCCTACGCGTGGGCGCCCATCAGCAACAACATCGTCTCCATCGTCGGCTTCCTGGCGTTCATGATGATGTTCGGCGGCGACCGGCGCATCGCCTCGGAGTGGACTCCGGAGATGATCGCGCTGTTCGCCGGCACGGCGACCCTCGGCATCGTCGCGCAGACCATCGTGCTGCTGTTCTTCTGGCGTCGAGTGGGGATCCCGCTGCGACTGGACTTCCACTGGCGCGGCATGGGCCTGGGCACGCTGGGCCGGCTCGCCACGTGGACCCTGATGACCACTCTGCTCGGCCAGCTGGTCGGCATCGTGCAGTCCTCCGTCGTCACCGCCGCATCCGGCGACCACCCCTCCGTGCAGGCATCGGGGCTGGCCTGGCTGGTGTACATGGTCCCGTACTCGGTGATCATCCTGGCCATCGGCACCCCGTACTTCACCCGCCTCAGCGAGCATGCCTCGGCGGAGCGCCACGATCACGTGCGGGACGACATCGGCCAGTCCATCCGCGTGCTGGGGGTGCTGGTGATGGCGGGCACCGCCGCGGTAGCCGCAGCGTCTGTCGCCGCCACCCGGGTGTTCAGCAGTTCCGCAGCGGATGCCGTGATCACCGCGCCGGTGCTGCTGGCGTACCTGGTGAGCCTGATTCCGATGGCAGTGCTGTTCATCGTGCAGCGCACGTTCTACGCCTACGGCGACGCCCGCACCCCGTTCGTGTTCACGATCGTGCAGGCCGTGCTGGTGCTGACCGGCACGATCGTGGTCTCGTTCACCACCCCGCTGGCCTGGATGGCGGCGGTGGTCGCGCTCGTGCAGTCGTGCGCGGGCATCCTGCAGACCGTGCTCGCCACGATCCTCTTGCGTCGCAAGCTCGGGCCGCTCGGACTGATGCCGACGTGGCTGGCGCTGCTGCGCTTCGCGGTCGCGGCGATCCCGGCAGGGCTCGCCGGCTACGGCGTGTACCTGCTGTCCGGCGGCGCGCAGGGCTGGATGCTGAACAGTCAGCTGATGGGTGCCGTGGGCTCGTGCGTGATCGGCGCCGTCGTGGCGGTCGTGTACGCGGCGCTGCTGGCGGTGCTGCGGGTCCCCGAGCTGCGCATCGCGCTGGATGCCGTGCGCCGACGCGGCTGAGTCGGCCGGTCGGCGCACGTCGACGCGGCGCCGGCGGCCTCAGCGCTTGTCGACGATGTCAGCGCCGATGGCGTCGCGGTAGCGGTGCAGCAGACCGGTGCGGATGCCGGACGCCGAGGGCTTCATCTGGAACACGCTGGAGTTGTGGTTCGCCTCGATGAGCGCCGGACCCTCCGGGGTGATCGCGATGTCCCAGCCCACGTACGGGACGGTGGGCAGCCGCGTGGAGGCCTCCGTCACCATCTCGACCACGCGGTCGAAGAACGGCACGCGGATGCCCTTGATGGTCATGCCGGTCCTCGGGTGCTCGCGGTAGATGTTGGACTGCTTGTCCACGGCCGGGTACAGTGCCACGCCCTCGTCGTCGAGCATGGTGAACATGCCGCCCGAGGCGAAGTTGTCGATGACGGCGCCGTTGCCGATGCGCAGCACCGAGGCGATCACGTGCAGCTCGCCGTGCGGGTCGCGATAGGTGATCATGCGCACGGTGTTCACGCTGTCGGGGTAGACGGCGTTCAGGTCGTCGTGCTGCGCGAGCACCTGCTCCAGGAGCGTCTGATCGTTCGCGACGAGCTCGGCGCGCCAGGCGGCGACGTCCGTGATCTCGGCGGACTCGTAGATGGAAATGCCGGCCCCGCCCTCGCCGGCGGCGGGCTTGGCGATCACTCGCGGATGCCGGCTGAGGAAGTCGCGGGTCTCGTCATCCGTGGCGGTGGCCGCATCGATCCACTCGCGGTGCGTGAGGTCGGCGAAGTCGATCAGGAACTGCTTCTTGTCCTGCAGCAGCTGCCTGGCCTCGGGTGCGTTGAGCGTCTTGTTCAGACGGAACGCCTTCGGATGCGTCATCCAGGTGCGCCGCTCGGCCGCCTTCAGCATCCGGATGTCCCACACGACGTAGTCGCGGAAGCCCATCTCGTAGCGCACCGAGCACCACAGCATGTCGCCGATGATGACGGGTACCGGGGCCTTCGAGATCCTCTTCACCTGGTGGGCGAGCTCGAGGAGCTGAGTCGGATTCAGACGCCGAGCCCGGTCGAAGAGGTACCGGATGCGCAAACGCTTCTGATCCACCGAACCAGGCTAACAGACCCGTGTTCCCGGGGTTCTCCGGGGCGGAGCCACTACTATGAGACGGTCCCACCCGTCCTGACGAGAGGTTGCCTGTGTCCCGAGATGTCGCTGCGACGGCGCGCCTGAAGTACCTGATGAAGCGTGCACTGGCATCCGGCCCCTCCCGGGTCTGGGCGTTCGCGACGCAGATCGCGAAGGAGCAGGGCAAGTGGGCACCGAAGATCTTCGTGGACATGCTCATCTGGGCGGCGTTCCACGACACGGCGTACATCGACTACTACGAAGCCGACTTCGCGCTGCTGACCAGGGCCGAACGCAAGACGTTCATGACCTCGCTCGTGCAGCACCACCTGGCCGAGGCCCTGAACGACAAGGTCGACGCCCTGCAGTTCCAGGACAAGCTCGCATTCAACAAGCGCTTCGCCGCCTACCTGGGCCGCGAGTGGATGGACCTCGAGGACAGCACCCCGGAGGACTTCCGCTCCTTCGTGGAGCGGCATCCGATCATCATCGCGAAGAAGCCCGTCGGACGCGAGGGCAAGGGCGTCTTCCGCTATGACACCGCGGAGCACTCCGACATCGACGCGCTGCGGGCCGAGCTCCGCGAGCGCGGTGAGCGCCTGATCGAAGAGCCCATCGTGCAGCATCCGTACCTGGCCAAGTACTGCGCCGGCACGGTCAACACGACGCGCGTGGCGACCTTCTTCGACGGTGAGAAGGTGCACGTGCTGATGACCGCGCAGAAGTTCGGACGCGGCGCCGTCAGCGACCAGTTCACCTGGGGCGGCTTCTTCTCGATGATCGACGAGAACGGGAAGTCCTTCGGCCCCGGCCACACCGGCAAGCACATCAGCCGCTACGTGACGCACCCGGAGTCGGGGGAGTCCATCGTCGACTTCCAGGTGCCGCTGTGGGACCAGGTGCTGGAGATCGTGGACCGCGCGGCGCGCGAGATCCCCACCGTGCCGTACGTCGGCTGGGATGTCGCCGTCGGTCCCGACGGGCCCATGATCATCGAGGGCAACTGGACCCCCGGCCTGTACGAGACGCGCGTGAGCGCCACGGGGATCCGCACCGGCAGCCGCGCACGTCACCTTCCCGTGATCGAGGCCAGTCGCCGATGACGCTTCCGCTGACGAGCAGCACGCGCGTGCTCGTCGACGCGTCGGTGCTGCGCCGCCGCGCCGCCGCAGTCGCCGGGGGGATGCTCGCAGACCTGCGCGGTGACGCCTACGGACACGGAGCGCTCGAGGCCGCCCGGATCGTGTCCGCCGCCGGCGTTCCTGAGGTGCTCGTGGATCCGGATCAGGTCGATCGGCTTCGAGGAGCCGGCATCCGCGCGCGCCGCGACGGGGTTCCCGATGTCGACGCCTCCGCGCTGTACGGGATCCCGTCTGCACCCGCCATGACCCTGCGCGGCCAGGTGATGTCGACCAAGCGGCTGCTGCCCGGCGATGCCGTGTCGTACGGGTACACGTATCGCGCGGAGCGCGAGAGCACGGTGGCCCTGGTCACCGGCGGCTACGCTCAGGGCATCGTGCGGGCTCTCAGCAACCGGGCGCTGGTCGAGGTCGGGGGTGTGCTCTGCCCGATCGTCGGGCGCGTCGCGATGGACGTCTGCGTGGTCGATGTGAGCGCGGTGGACCCCGTGGTGGGTGATGAGGTGGTCTACTTCGGTGGCACGGGTCCCGCCCGCGATCAGCTCGAGAACTGGGTGCGTGTCAGTGGCCTGACCGCCGGTGAGCTCGTGACCATCGTCGGGCTCAAGGGGGATCGCGAATGGACCGAGTGAACGCACCCGAGCTGGTCATCTCGCGAGGACGGCTCGTCGACAACATCTTCGCCGTCCAGCGGCGGATCGCGCCCTCAGAGCTCATGGTCGTCATGAAGGACGATGCGTACGGTCATGGCATCGAGGCCGTCGTCGACGCGATCACGGCATCCGACGCGGTCGTGCGCTGGTTCGGCGGCTACGACATCCCCACTTCGCTGCGCATCCGTGCGCGTGCCGGCACGGGCCCCCGGGTGTTCGCCTGGGCCACTTCCAGTGAGGACGAGGCGCGCGCCGCGATCAGCGCCGACATCGATCTCGGGGTTGGCACCGAGCCGTACCTCCAGCAGGTGATCCGTGCTGCTGAGGCGCTGCATGCCACCGCGCGCGTGCACCTGAAGATCGACACGGGCCTGCACAGGAACGGCTTCCGCCCCGAGGAGTGGGGTCGGGCGGTGGACGCAACCCTGGAGGCGGAGCGGCGCGGTTCGATCGTGCTGGAGGGCGTCTGGAGTCACCTCGCGGAGGCCAGCGACGAGGAGGACGACGAGGCGGCAAGCGCGTTCGATCAGGCTGTCGCTGCTGTGCGAGCCGCCGGCGGGTCGCCGCAGGCACTGCACCTCACCGCTTCCGCCGCGTCGTGGTGGCGGCCCGAGCTGCGGGGGACGGTCAGCAGGATCGGCGCGTTCTGCTACGGCATCCGCTCAGGCGACGGGCCCCGGCTTCCCGGTGTCGCACCGATCGCTTCGCTCGTCGCGCCCGTCGTGCGGGTGGACGGCGCGGGGGTGGAGGTCGGCATCGGCGCACTGGACGGTCTGCCCACGACGCTGGTCGGCGCCGAGGTCGGGACCCCGGCGGGACCGCGGCGGATCACGGCGGTCGACGCCTCGAGGGTCACGCTCGAGGCCTGGGCGGATGCCGCCGTCGGCGACCTCGTGCATGTCTTCGGACCGGGGGAGCACGGCGAATCGGACGCGACCACCCTCGGCGAGCACATCGGATCGATCGGCGAGGAGATCCTGTTGAGGCTCTCCCCGCGGATCAGGCGGACCTTCGTCGACTGACGGTCAGTCCGGTCGGCTGACGATCAGTTCGCGTCGATGAGGCGCGCGGTCTCGTCATGCCAGCTGGTGGCGACGGCGCGCAGCTTCTCCTCGTACTTGCGGCCGTGGTGTGCGCAGAAGAGCATCTCCGTGCCGTTCACCTCGGCGGCGATGTAAGCCTGCGCCCCGCAGGAATCGCAGCGGTCCATCGCGGTGAGGCGGTACGGGAGGGTCTCTCGCTCAGTCGTAGCGTTCATCTCAGTGCCTCCTCAATAGGGTTCTGTCCGATTCGAGATCGTGCTCAATACAACCACGCGCGGCTGTGGTGCATGCCCGGTTTGCGGCGTGTTTCGCTCAGCGCGTACGCGCGGGGCCCCGGTACTGCGGCGAGGGAGTGTCGTGGCCTGGCGCAGTGCCGGCTCGAAATAGAATCGAACATTGTGACAGCCGAGTATTCCGCCCATCATCTCCAGGTGCTCGAGGGGCTCGAAGCCGTCCGCAAGCGCCCCGGCATGTACATCGGATCCAACGGATCGCCGGGCCTCATGCACTGCCTCTGGGAGATCATCGACAACTCCGTCGACGAGGCCATCGCCGGCACCGGTACCAAGATCGACATCGTGCTGTACGAGGACGGCAGCGTGCAGGTCTCCGACCGCGGCCGCGGCGTGCCCGTGGACATCGAGCCGCGCACCGGCCTGACCGGCGTCGAGGTGGTCTACACCAAGCTGCACGCGGGCGGGAAGTTCGGCGGCGGCTCGTACACGGCATCCGGCGGTCTGCACGGCGTCGGCGCCTCGGTCGTGAACGCGCTCTCCGAGCGACTGGACGTGGAGGTCGACCGCGGCGGCAAGACCTACGCCATGTCCTTCCGCCGCGGCGAGCCCGGCGTCTTCGCCGACGACGGCGAGCCGCATCCGGACTCGCCGTTCACGCCGTTCGAGAAGCGCAGCGAGCTGCGCGTGATCGGCAAGGTGGCCAAGGGCGTCACCGGTACGCGCGTGCGGTACTGGGCGGACCGGCAGATCTTCACGAAGGATGCCGCGTTCCAGCTGAACGAGCTGGTGACCCGTGCCCGTCAGACCGCGTTCCTCGTGCCTGGCCTGGAACTCATGGTGCGCGATGAGCGGCCCTCGGATGACAGCGAGGGGCCGGTCGAGACCTCGTACCACTACGAGGGCGGCATCTCCGAGTTCGTCGACTTCCTGGCATCCGATGCGCCGATCACCGACACCTGGCGCATCCAGGGCAGCGGGCACTTCACCGAGACGGTGCCGGTGCTGCAGCCCAACGGGCACATGAAGCCAGAAGAGGTGCAGCGCGAGTGCCAGGTCGACATCGCGCTGCGCTGGGGGACCGGCTACGAGACCGTCGTGCGCTCGTTCGTGAACATCATCGCCACGCCCAAGGGCGGCACGCACCAGCAGGGCTTCGAGCAGGAGCTGCTGAAGTCGCTGCGCGGTCAGGTGGAGCAGAACTCCCGCCGACTGAAGGTCGGCAACGACAAGCTCGAGAAGGACGACGTGCTGGCGGGTCTCACCGCGGTGCTGACCGTGACGGTGCCCGAGCCGCAGTTCGAGGGCCAGACCAAGGAGGTGCTCGGCACCCCGGCCGTGCGCTCCATCGTCGCGAAGGTGCTGCGCACGGCGCTGGCCGAGCGGTTCAGCTCCACCAAGCGCGACGACAAGAACCAGGCATCCATGCTCCTGGACAAGATCGTCTCCGAGATGAAGGCTCGCGTCTCAGCGCGTGCGCACAAGGAGACCCAGCGGCGCAAGAACGCGCTGGAGTCCTCGTCGCTGCCGGCCAAGCTGGTCGACTGCCGGTCCAGCGACGTGTCGCAGTCCGAGCTGTTCATCGTGGAGGGCGACTCGGCTCTCGGCACGGCCAGGCACGCGCGCAACAGCGAGTTCCAGGCGCTGCTGCCCATCCGCGGCAAGATCCTCAACGTGCAGAAGGCGTCGGTCAGCGACATGCTGAACAATGCGGAGTGCGCGGCCATCATCACCACGATCGGCGCGGGCTCGGGGCGTTCGTTCGACCTGTCGCAGGCGCGGTACGGCAAGATCATCCTGATGAGCGATGCCGACGTCGACGGGGCGCACATCCGCACGCTGCTGCTGACGCTGTTCTTCCGCTACATGCGTCCCATGGTCGAGGCCGGACGGATCTTCTCGGCGGTGCCGCCGCTGCACCGCGTGATCGTGGTGAACCCCGGCTCCAAGCCCAACGAGACGATCTACACGTACTCGGAGGCCGAGCTGCACGCCCTGCTGGCCAAGCTGCAGAAGGCGGGCAAGCGCTGGCAGGATCCGATCCAGCGGTACAAGGGCCTCGGCGAGATGGATGCCGATCAGCTGGCCACCACGACGATGGACAAGGGCGGGCGGCTGCTGCGTCGCGTGACGATCCAGGATGCCGAGGCGGCGGATGCCGCGGTGCGCACCTTCGAGATGCTGATGGGCAGCGAGGTGGCGCCGCGTCGCGAGTTCATCATGAGCTCCAGTGACCGCCTGAGCCGCGACTCCATCGACGCGTGACCGCGGGCCCGGAGCGGGCCGCTGATTCCTTCTCCCGGGCCGCTGAGCACGCGTCGAGGGATCAGCCGATCGCGGTGCCGATGGAGCCGATCACGGCGTCGAGGGGCTGGCCGGAGGCGTCGCGCTTGGCGCCGGACTCGGGCAGCTTGCGCGTGGCGCCGTCGGAGCCGATGGCGCGGGGCTCGATGCCCACCCAGGCCAGGGTCAGCCGATCCTCGCCCTTCAGGAACGCGTGCGCGCGCACGCCGCCGGTGGCGCGACCCTTGCCGGGGAACTCGGCGAACGACGAGACCTTGGCACGACCGGCATCCGCTCCTGCCAGCATCCCGTCAGAGCCCGACACGGTGACGACCTCGGCGTCCTCCGCCGCATCGACGACGGTGAACGAGATGACCTCCGAGCCGGAACCCAGCTTGATGCCGGCCATGCCGCCTGCGGGCGCGCCCTGCGGGCGGACGCTGCCGGCGGAGAAGTGCAGCAGGTGCGCATCGGAGGTGACGAAGACCAGTTCTGCGTCGTCGGATGCCGGCGCGGCGCCGATCACGACGTCCTTCGGCTTCAGTCCGATGATCTCCAGTTCGGGGCGCACGGCCAGCGCGGACGGGACGATGCGCTTGACCACGCCGTCTCTGGTGCCCAGCGCCAGGGGAGTGTCGTCGTCGAAGCGGATCAGTGCCAGCACCCGCTCGCTCCGGTCCGTCAGTCCGAGATAGTCGTGGATGCGCACGCCGGCACCCAGGCCCACCGAGGTGGCAGGGACCGCGGGGATGTCGACCGGCGTGAACCGCAGCACACGGCCCGTGCTGGTCACGGCCCCGATCTCGCTGCGCGTGCTCGTCGAGAGCGTCGCCTGGATGGCGTCGTGCTTGCTGCGCCGCGCGGGCGTGGTGATCGCGGCATCCGCCTCGAGATCCACGCGCACGGCGCGACCCGTCGTCGACAGCAGCACGGTGGTCGGCGCGTCGGCGATCTGCAGCTGCGCTGCGGTCTTGGTCGTCCGGGCCTTCGGAGGAGCGGCGTTCAGCAGCAGCGTGCGGCGTGGGGTGCCGAAGGTCTCGGCGACATGGTCGAGCTCCCGTGCGACCTGCGCGCGCACCAGCGCGGGGTCGCTCAGCAGCTTCTCCAGCTCGGCGATCTCGGCCAGCAGCTTGTCGCGCTCGGTCTCCAGCTCGATCCGGGAGAACTTCGTCAACCGGCGCAGGCGCAGCTCGAGGATGTACTCGGCCTGCACCTCGTCGAGGTCGAACACCTGCTGCAGGCGCGTGCGGGCGGTCTCGGAGTCGTCCGAGGAGCGGATCACCTGGATGACCTCGTCGATGTCCAGGATGGCCAGCAGCAGGCCGCGCACCAGGTGCAGCCGCTCGTTGCGGCGCGCCAGGCGGAAGCGGCTGCGTCGCTCGACGACGCCGATGCGGTGCTGCAGGTACACCCGCAGCAGCTCCTTCAGGCCCAGCGTGCGCGGCTGGCCCTCGACGAGTGCGACGTTGTTGATCGAGAACGAGTCCTCCAGCGGGGTGTACCGGAACAGCTGCTCCAGGACCGCCGCCGGATCGAAGCCCGTCTTGACGTGGACGACCAGCCGCAGGCCGTTCTTCCGGTCGGTGAGGTCGTGCACGTTGCTGATGCCCTGCAGCTTCTTCGCGTTGACGGCATCCTTGAGCTTCTCGATCACCCGCTCCGGACCCACCTGATACGGCAGTTCGGTCACGACGATGCCGGTCTTGCGCGGCCCCAGCGACTCGATCGAGGTCTTGGCACGCAGCTTGAACGCGCCGCGCCCGGTCTCGTAGGCCTCCTTCACACCGTCCAGGCCCATCAGGATGCCGCCGGAGGGGAAGTCCGGCCCGGGCACGAACTCCATGAGCTCGGCCGTGGTGGCGTCGGGATTCTCCAGCAGGTGGGTCGCCGCCGCGATGACCTCGATGAGGTTGTGCGGGGCCATGTTCGTGGCCATGCCGACGGCGATGCCGCTGGCGCCGTTGACCAGCAGGTTGGGGAACGCCGCGGAGAGCACCGCCGGCTGCTGGAACTGGCCGTCGTAATTGGGGACGAAGTCGACGACGTCCTCGTCGAGGTTCTCCGTCATCGCCAGAGCGGATGCCGCCAGCCGCGCCTCGGTGTATCGGGAGGCCGCGGGGCCGTCATCCAGAGACCCGAAGTTGCCGTGCCCGTCGACCAGCGGCACGCGCAGCGCGAAGTCCTGCGCCAGGCGCACCAGCGCGTCGTAGATGGCGGAGTCGCCGTGCGGGTGCAGCTTTCCCATCACCTCGCCGACGACGCGCGCGCTCTTGACGTGACCGCGGTCGGGGCGCAGCCCCATCTCGGCCATCTGGTACAGGATGCGCCGCTGCACGGGCTTGAGGCCGTCGCGGGCATCGGGAAGCGCCCGCGAGTAGATGACCGAGTAGGCGTACTCCAGATACGAGCCCTGCATCTCCTGGGAGAGGTCGATGTCCTGGATGCGCTCCTGGACGGGCTCGGATGACGAGGGCTTTGGCATGGACTTCCTGCTGGACGCTCGGGGTGGACTCGCGATCGCGCCCGGATGCGGCGCGGCGGGATGCCTGTGAAAGACTGACCCGGATGCCTCTCATGCTACCGTCCAGCCCGGATTCGACCCGGAGCATCGCCGGGGTGGCGCCCCAGCTGCTCGCGGCGCTGAGCGGTGCCCCCCGCGGCCTCGGTCGCGCCCGATCGGCGGTGCTGGTGGTCATGGACGGCGTGGGCGCCATCCCGCTGCGCGCGCATGGCGGGCACGCCCGCACGCTGAACGCGGCCTTGGGGAAGAAGGATGTCGCCGGCGCCGTCTTCCCGACCACCACGGCCGCCGCGCTGACGACGCTGCTGACCGGTGTCGCGCCGGGGGAGCACGGCATGGTCGGCTACCGGGTGCGGCATCCGCAGCGCGACGTGCTGGTCAATCAGCTGCGGGAGTGGGAGTCGGCCGGCATCGATCCGTACACCTGGCAGGCGGCGCCGACGATCTTCGAGCAGGCATCGGATGCCGGGCATCCCGCCTTCGTGGTGGGGATCGCCGAATACGCGAACTCGGGGCTGACCCGTGCGACACTGCGCGGTGCGGAGTTCCGCGCGGCGCGGTCGCCGGCCGATCGCGTGGAGCTGGCATGGGAGCTGGCGGATGCCCACGATGGTGCCCTGGTGTACTGCTACCTGCCCGAGGCCGACAAGGCCGGGCACAAGCACGGCGTCGACTCGGCGGCGTGGACGGCCGCGCTGGAGGACATCGATGCGGCACTCAGCCGCCGCGTCCCCGACGGCGTGGGCGTGCTCGTCACCGCCGATCACGGCATGGTCGACGTGCCCGCGCATCGGCAGGTGATGCTGGACGCGGCCGGTGGCTGGCATGACGGCATCCGCCACATCGGCGGCGAACCGCGGATGCTGCACGTCTACACGGAACCCGACGCCGACACCGCAGCGATCCTGGCGCGCTGGCGCCGCGATCTGGAGGGCCTCGCTGACGTCATCAGCAGGACCGAGGCCATCGACGCCGGGATGTTCGGGCCGATGGTGACGGATGCCGCGCGCGAGCGCATCGGCGACATCCTCGCCGTGGCGCACTCCAATCGGGCCCTGTATGACGCCGAAGCGGCCGATCAGCGCGGCCGCGGCATGGTGGGGCAGCACGGCGCTCTCACGCCGGAGGAGTGGCGCGTGCCGTTGATCAGGATGGGCGCCTTCGCGTCCTGAGCGAGGACCCGGGCGGTCCTACTCGTCGGTGCGGGCGCCGAAGACGATCTCGTCCCAGCTGGGCAGTGCGTTACGGCGCTTGCGCCGACCGGAGGCGGACTCCGCAGGCTCCGGCTCGGGTACGGGCGTGGGCTCGGGGTCGTCGTCCTCGTCGAGCGCGTCGAAGAGCGCGATCGGAGACGCCTCATCGTGCTCCTCGGCATCGAACAGGGGAGCGGTCTCGCGCTGCCCGCGGCGGCGGCGCAGCGCTTCCAGCAGGTCGGCGGTCTCAGCGCCGGGGTGGCTGTCCTCCGGCGCGCGACGTGCGGCGGCCTCCTGGACGGCGGCGCTGGAATGCTCGGGCTGCTCGAAGACGACGGGGACCTCCTGAGCGGGCTCCTCGGGGGTGGGCAGCAGCCTGGGCCCGAACGCGCCGGAGTCGAAACGGCTGTCGTCCTTGTACGGCGAGACGCGCTCGGTGTCGACGGCGCGCAAGCGCGGGATCAGGCCCTCGGGCAGCGAACCCTGGCGGGACAGCTGCGTCGCGTCGGCGTTGAGCGGGGAGAGCGTGCTGCGGCGGGGGTCGAAGCCCCAGCGCGCGTCGTGCTCCACCTCGTCCGCGATGAACTCCAGCTTGACGGTCCAGCCGGACTCGTCCTTCCAGCTGACCCAGCGCTCGTCAGAGGCGTGCAGGTCGGCGAGCTTGGCGCGCACCGCCACGCCGAAGGTGGGCTGCGCATCCGGCTCGACCTCGCTGCCGATGAGCACGGGGACGGCCAGTGCCTGGTCGACGATGTGCTCGCGCTCGGCGAGCACAGGTCCCTCGAAACGCGCGACATCCTCTTCGCTGACGCCCAGCAGGGCGGCGACCTCCGCGGCGGACAGTCCTGCCCGGATCTGCGTCTGGATGTCGCGGGGGCTCGCGGCCAGGCGCGCCACCACGGGCTCCGCCTCACGGGTCGCTCGACGGACCTCGCGGTGCAGCACGTCGTCGATGGGGAGCGCGAAGCGCTGCCCGGACTCGGTGGCGAGGACGAGGACTCCCGCTTCTGTTCCGACGATGGTGACGTTTTCCATACCGATGCCCCTCTGGTGGGTGTGCGTTCATGGTGTCACGACCACCTGTGGAGGGGCGGGAATACCGTGGGCGCGCCGTGAGTTTTCCAGGCAGAGCTTGAAAGCATTTGCGAAATCGCTCCCGGTCGTGCAAACTGACGCCCGCTGAACACCCGAATCAGCTCCCCCAAAACCCACTCGTACCACGGAAGTGGAGATTCACCACATGGCAACCGACTACGACGCGCCCCGCAAGAGCGACGACGACTCCGAGTCGATCGAAGCCCTCAAGGAACGCGTGCCGAACAACAAGTCCGGCGCAGGCGATGTCGAGGATTCCGACAACCCCACGCCGTTCGACCTCCCCGGGGCCGATCTCTCCGACGTGGAGGACGTTGTCGTCGTCCTCCCGGCGCAGCAGGACGAGTTCACCTGTATGAGCTGCTTCCTCGTGAAGCACCGCTCGCAGCTGGACCACGAGGCACCCGAGGGCCCCATCTGCAAGGAGTGCGCCGCCTGACGCATCTCGAGAAGCACCACGCGCCCCGGCCGATTCGGCACGGGGCGCGTTCTGTGCGTGGCGTCAGTCGTCGGATGCCGCTGCGGCGGCGCGCGCTGTGCGGATCGCCGCGGCGAGTCGATCCGGCATCCGCGTGGAGATGGTCCACGACCTCATCGGGTCGGCAGGATCGGTGATCGGAACGACCACCAGGCCGTCGATGCCGCCGCGAATCAGATGCCAGCCGTCGTGCGCGATGTCACGACCGCGCCGGTCGCGGGCGTCCTGACCGGTGAAGTGCTCGGGCTCGCCGAGCCATCGCGCGTCGATGTGCGCGCGCCCGGCGTACAGGGTCGTGCCGTTCACGCGCACGACGGGGGCCAGCAGGATGCTGGCGGTCACCAGTACGAGCGAGACCACCGCTCCGATGACGCCGGCGAGGCTGGCGGCGACCGGCAGGAAGACCAGGGAGGCCATCGGGCCCATCAGGGCGATCGTGATCAGCATCCACAGACTCGGGGACAACCGCTCGCGGTGGACGTCGCGGGTTTCCAGGGGGGTGTTCTGCATTAGCCTCATGGGGTGACTCATTCCGTTGCCATCCCCATTATCTCCGCACAGGTGCCGCACTACGCCAATCCGGGCGACGCCGGCGCCGACCTGGTATCCACCGAGTCCGTGCGGCTGGAACCGGGGGAGCGGGCTCTCATCGGCACGGGAGTGCGCATCGCGCTGCCGGACGGCTATGCGGCTTTCGTCGTGCCCCGCAGCGGCCTGGCGGCCAAGCACGGCATCACGATCGTCAACTCGCCCGGCACCGTGGATGCGGGCTACCGGGGAGAGATCAAGGTGAGCCTGCTGAACACCGACAGCAAGGACGCGTACGATGTGGCGGTCGGTGATCGCATCGCGCAGCTGATCGTGATGCCCGTGATCCAGGCGCGCTTCGAACCCGTCGAGGCGCTGCCGGACAGCATCCGCGGCGAAGGCGGCTTCGGGTCCACCGGCTACACCCAGGGAAAGAGCGAATGACTGAAGAGATCGAACCCACGCCCACGCTGAAGTCGGCGCCGGAGGACCGGGCCACCGCGGGGCCGTTCGACGACACCGAGGCGAACCCGGTTCGCCCGTACATCGACCTCGGCGGCATCAAGGTGCTGCCTCGCGAGGGCCTGAACCTTCGCCTGGAGGTCGAGGAGCAGACCAAGCGCATCGTGGCGGTCGGGCTGGACTACGCGAACTCGTCGCTGCAGGTGCAGCCGTTCGCCGCACCGCGCACACGCGGGCTGTGGGAGGAGACCCGGGTGCAGCTGCGCGACCAGATCCGCACTCAGGGCGGCCGCGTCGAGGAGCGCGAGGGCGCATTGGGCCGCGAACTGCTCGCCGAGGTGCCGATGACAGCCGCCGAGGGATCCGGCATGCGTCTGGCGCGCTTCATCGGCGTCGATGGCCCCCGGTGGTTCCTCCGTGGCGTGATCGGCGGCGAGGCGGCATCCGACCCCGCCGCAGCCGAGCAGGTCGAGGATCTGTTCCGCTCCATCGTCGTGGTGCGCGGCGGCTCTCCGATGCCCCCGCGCGACCTCATCCCGCTGAAGATGCCCTCCACTCCGGGCGCGGCGTGAGCCGACCCGACGACGAGCAGTCGTCTGCCGACGCGGATTCGCCGGCGCAGGCGGATGCCGGAACTGGAGCGGATGCCGGAACCGGAGCGGATGCCGCAGAGCCGACCGCCGCGGAGCTGATCGGAGCCGCGCTCAGCGGCGCCGCGAGGCGCGCGGGGCTGAGCTCTGACGGCGGCGAGCGCACTCAGACCGTGGTCTGGAGCGCGATGGGCGGCTGGCGAGGCATCCTCGAATCCGTCCTGCCCAGCCTGGCGTTCGTGGTGCTGTTCACCGTGCGGCCGGAGCCGCTGCTGCTCTCCCTGGGCGTGTCGGTGGGGCTGGCCGCGGTGTTCACCGTGGTGCGTCTGGTGCAGAAGTCGCCGCCATCGGCCGCCATCGGCGGCCTGGTCGCCGCCGGCGCCGCAGCCGGGCTCGCGCTGTGGACCGGCCGTGGCGCCGACAACTTCGTCCCGGGGCTCATCACCAACGCGCTCTACGGCTCGGCCATGATCATCGCAGCGCTGGTCGGCTGGTCCCTGATCGGGCTGGCCGTCGGATTCCTGATGGGGGAGGGCACCGCCTGGCGGGCGGACCGGCGCAAGCGCCGTGCCTTCTTCTGGCTGGGCATCGCCTGGGGCGTGCTGTTCTTCGCGCGCCTGGCCGTGCAGCTGCCGCTGTATCTCACCGATCAGGTCACTCTGCTGGGCACGCTGAAGCTCATCATGGGGCTGCCGCTGTTCGCCCCGATGGTGGCCGTCACCTGGCTGGTGGTGCGCGCGCTCTACCCGCGCGCCGAGTGAGCCGAAGGCCTGTTCCTCTGCTAGATTTATCTTGACATCAAGATAAATCTCGGGCTTTCGCCCGGACGTCGAGCGGCGCAGACTGGTAAGGCGAGCCTTGCTAGCCTCCGCGTGGTCTTGGCGAGCAAGATGAAGTCGCCTGTCGCTCCCATCAGAACAGAAGGAGACGGATACGTGTCCACGGTGAACAGCTTCGGTGCGAAGAGCACCCTGACGGTCGGCAGTACCGACTACGAGATCTTCCGGATCGACGCGGTTGCCGGTCATGAGAAGCTCCCCTACAGCCTGAAGGTTCTGCTTGAGAACCAGCTGCGCACCGAGGACGGCAAGAACGTCACGAAGTCGCAGATCGAGGCGCTCGGCTCGTGGGACCCCACCGCGGAGCCCAACACCGAGATCCAGTTCACGCCTGCGCGCGTCCTCATGCAGGACTTCACCGGCGTGCCCTGCATCGTCGATCTCGCCACCATGCGCGAGGCCGTCACAGACCTCGGCGGCGACCCGAACAAGATCAACCCGCTCTCGCCCGCTGAGATGGTCATCGACCACTCCGTGATCGCCGAGCTCTTCGGCGCGGAGAACGCCCTGCAGCGCAACGTCGAGATCGAGTACCAGCGCAACGGCGAGCGCTATCAGTTCCTGCGCTGGGGCCAGACCGCGTTCGACGACTTCAAGGTCGTCCCGCCGGGGACCGGCATCGTCCACCAGGTCAACATCGAGCACCTGGCCAAGGTCGTCTACGACCGCACCGTCGACGGCGTGCTGCGCGCCTACCCCGACACGCTGGTCGGCACCGACTCGCACACCACCATGGTCAACGGCCTGGGCGTGCTGGGCTGGGGCGTCGGCGGCATCGAGGCCGAGGCCGCCATGCTGGGCCAGCCCGTCTCCATGCTGATCCCGCGCGTGGTGGGCTTCAAGCTCACCGGCGAGATCCCCTCTGGTGTCACCGCCACCGACGTGGTGCTCACGATCACCGACATGCTGCGCCAGCACGGCGTGGTCGGCAAGTTCGTCGAGTTCTACGGCGCGGGCGTCGCCGCCGTGCCGCTGGCCAACCGCGCCACGATCGGCAACATGTCGCCGGAGTTCGGCTCCACGGCTGCGATCTTCCCGGTCGACGACGTGACCCTCGACTACCTGCGCCTGACCGGACGCACCGACGAGGCCGTCGCTCTCGTCGAGGCGTACGCCAAGATCCAGGGCATGTGGCACGACGCCACGAGCGAGCCCGTGTACAGCGAGTACATGGAGCTCGACCTCGGCACGGTCGTTCCCTCGATCGCCGGCCCGAAGCGTCCGCAGGACCGCATCCTGCTGTCCGAGGCCAAGTCGCAGTTCGAGAAGGACATCCTCAACTACGCCACGCCGTTCACCACCGACGAGCTCGCCGACCTCGAGTCGAAGCACTCGTTCCCGGCATCCGACCCCGGTCAGGTCCCCGGTGAGGAGAACCCCGTCACCCGTCCGGTGCACATCAGCAGCGGCGCACCCGCCAACGCCTCTAAGCCGGTGCCGGTGACCAACCCCGCGGGCGAGGAGTACATCCTCGACAACGGCGCGGTCACCCTCGCGGCCATCACGTCCTGCACCAACACCTCCAACCCGTCGGTCATGGTGGCTGCCGGCCTGGTGGCGCGCAAGGCGCTGAAGAAGGGCCTGAAGCAGAAGCCGTGGGTGAAGACCACACTGGCCCCTGGGTCCAAGGTCGTCACCGACTACTACGAGAAGTCGGGTCTGAACGAGGATCTCGAAGGCCTCGGGTTCTACACCGTCGGGTACGGCTGCACGGTGTGCATCGGAAACTCCGGCCCGCTGATCGACGAGGTCTCGGCCGCCGTCAACGAGCACGACCTGGCCGTCACCGCGGTGCTCTCCGGAAACCGCAACTTCGAGGGGCGCATCAGCCCGGACGTGAAGATGAACTACCTGGCCTCGCCGCCGCTGGTCATCGCCTACGCCCTCGCCGGCTCGATGCACTTCGACTTCGACACCGACCCGCTCGGCCAGGACACCGAGGGCAACGACGTGTTCCTGAAGGACATCTGGCCGACCTCGGCCGAGGTGCAGGAGATCATCGACTCCTCCATCTCCCGCGAGCAGTTCATCAAGCAGTACGCCACCGTCTTCGACGGCGACGAGCGCTGGACGAGCCTGCCCACGCCGACCGGCCCGATCTTCGAGTGGGACGAGAACTCGACGTACGTGCGCAAGGCCCCGTACTTCGACGGCATGACCATGGAACTCACCCCGGTCTCCGACATCAGCGGTGCCCGCGTGATGGCGGCCCTGGGAGACTCGGTCACCACCGACCACATCTCGCCCGCCGGCGCCATCAAGCCCGGCACCCCTGCTGCGCAGTACCTGCAGGAGCACGGCATCGAGCGCAAGGACTTCAACTCCTTCGGCTCGCGTCGCGGCAACCACGAGGTGATGATCCGCGGCACGTTCGCGAACATCCGACTGAAGAACACCATCGTCAAGGCCGTCAACGACGGGAAGCAGATCGAGGGCGGGTACACCCGCGACTTCACCCAGCCCGGTGGTCCGCAGGCGTTCATCTACGACGCCTGCCAGAACTACCAGGCGCAGGGCGTGCCGCTGGTCGTCTTCGGCGGCAAGGAGTACGGCTCCGGCTCGTCGCGCGACTGGGCCGCCAAGGGCACCACGCTGCTGGGCATCAAGGCCGTCATCGCCGAGAGCTTCGAGCGCATCCACCGCTCGAACCTCATCGGCATGGGCGTCGTGCCGCTGCAGTTCCCCGACGGTCAGTCGTGGGAGTCGCTGGGCCTGGACGGCACCGAGATCGTCTCGATCGAGGGCCTGACCGAGCTCAACGACGGCACCACGCCGAAGACCGTCAAGGTCACGGCCACGCCGAGCGAGTTCTCCGCCGAGGGCCGTGAGCCGGTCTCGTTCGATGCGGTCGTCCGCATCGACACACCCGGTGAGGCGGACTACTACCGTCACGGCGGCATCCTGCAGTACGTGCTGCGGTCGCTGGTCTGACACTGATCGCAGAGGCGCCCCGCACGGCTTCGGCCGGGCGGGGCGCCTCCGTGTCCGGATACGGTGTCGGTGGCCCCTCGTAGGCTCGGGATGCTCCGTCACCTGGTCGGGGCACTGAGGAGATGCACATGCTGTGGAGTATCGGACACATGGATCGCCAGCGCGACACGGCTCCCGTCGCGCTGGCTCTGGTCGTCGCAGACACACCGGATGCCCCGATCACAGGCGTGCACGACGCGGGGGATGAGTTGGGGTTCACCGTCGTGCTGAACGCCGTCGCCGACGCGCTCCTCGAGGACGGGCGGCCGTCGCCGTTGGAGCTGGCGGTCGTGCTGTCCGGACGTGACGGGACGGTGCACCAGGTGATGGACGACGGATCGCTGCGGGGCTGGCGTCGCGACTACGGCGACCTCAGCGTGCCGTCGCAGCTCTGACTCGATGCGGCACGAAGTCGCCGCGTTCACCGAACAATCACCACCCCGAGATAGACTGAGCAGATCCGCGCGGCCGCTTCGGCCGCGTGTTCGTCAAGTCGCGGAGGAGCATCCATGCCGATCCTGCCGAGCATCACCGGACCCCGTGACCTCGATGGCCTGTCGTCGGAGCAGCTGACCGAGTTGGCCGCCGAGATCCGCACCTTCCTGGTCGAGAACGTCGCCCGCACCGGCGGTCACCTGGGTCCCAACCTGGGAGTCGTCGAACTCACCATCGCCCTGCATCGGGTGTTCTCGTCACCGGACGACCCGATCATCTTCGACACGGGGCATCAGTCGTACGTGCACAAGCTGCTCACCGGCCGGCAGGACTTCTCGCAGCTGCGCTCGCGCGGTGGCCTGGCAGGCTACCCGCAGCGGTCGGAGAGTCCACACGATGTCGTGGAGTCCTCGCACGCCTCCAGCTCACTGAGCTGGGCGGACGGCGTCTCGCGGGCGCTGACGGCCACCGGCCGCGGTGACCGGCATGTGGTCGCCGTGGTCGGCGACGGCGCACTCACAGGCGGCATGACGTGGGAGGCGCTCAACAACATCTCCGACGACAACCGGCGCAACCTGGTGATCGTCGTCAACGACAACGGCCGCTCCTACGCGCCGACGATCGGCGGGATGTCCCGCTACCTCAACCGCATGCGCACCGCGGCGGCGTACCGCCAGATGCACGCGAAGTCCGACCGCCTGTTCCGTGCCTTCGGTCCCTTCGGGCGCGCGCTGTTCCGCGGCGTGCGCGGCGGCACGCACGGCTTCCTGTCGCGCTTCACGAACAACGTCGCGCTGTATTCCAATCTCGACATCAAGTACCTCGGTCCTGTCGACGGGCATGACATCAACGCGCTGATGGAGACGCTGGAACTGGCCAAGGGCTACGGAGCCCCGGTCATCGTGCATGCCATCACAGAGAAGGGCCGAGGTTATCAGCCTGCCCGGGACGATGTGGCCGACCAGTTCCATGCCGTCGGACGCATAGACCCCAAGACCGGCGACTCCCTCGCCACGTCCAAGGGTCCGTCGTGGACGTCGGTGTTCTCGGACGCGCTGGTGGAGATCGGCGAGCGCAATGAGCGCGTCATCGGCGTCACCGCCGCCATGCTTCGGCCCACCGGGCTCGCACCGTTCGCCGAGCGGCATCCGGATCGCGTGTACGACGTGGGCATCGCCGAGCAGCACGCCGTGGCCTCTGCCGCAGGACTCGCGTTCGGCGGCCTGCACCCGGTCGTGGCCATCTACGCGACGTTCATGAACCGCGCCTTCGATCAGGTGCTGATGGATGTCGGCCTGCACAAGGCCGGTGTGACGTTCGTGCTGGACCGGTCCGGCGTCACGGGGCCCGATGGCCCCAGCCATCACGGCATCTGGGACATGGCGATGCTGCAGATCGTTCCGGGCATCCGCATCGCCACCCCCCGCGACGCCACGCGCCTGCGCGAGCTGCTGGACGAGGCCATCGCCGTCGACGACGCGCCGACCGTGCTCCGCTACCCCAAGGGTGCGGTCGCCGAGGACATCCCCGCCATCGAGCGGATGCCGGACGGCGTCGACGTGCTGGTGCGGGACGAGACCGAGGATGTGCTGCTGGTCGGGATCGGGCCGTTCGCGTCGCTGGCCATGGATGTCGCACAGCGCCTGCGTGCACAGGGCATCGGCGCCACGGTCGTGGATCCGCGTTGGGCCATTCCCGTGCAGCCCTCCATTCTGGAGCTGGCCGCGCGGCACCGCCTGGTGATCACTCTGGAGGACGGCATCCGCGTCGGCGGTGTCGGCACCCGGGTGCGTCAGGTGCTGCGCGAGGCCGGTATCGACACGGCCGTCGACGAGCTGGGAGTGCCCGACGAGTACATCTCGCACGCCACGCGAGATCAGGTCCTGAAGGATGCCGGTCTCACGGCCTCCAAGATCGCCCAGGACGTCGTCGCGCAGGTGCTCGGCAGGCGCGTGCCGATGGCCCGCCAGACCGAGAGCACCGGCGCGGTGGAGCTGCCGATTCACGAGGGCCGCTGAGTTCAGTCGTCAGGCGCATGGTCGTCGGATGCGGCGTCGCGGTCAGTGCGAGTCATGCCCGCACTTCGGCGATCTGTTCCAGCAGGTCGCGAGCGACGCCCCGCACCCCCGGCACCCGCACGAACGGCAGCGCGACGCTGAGGAGCTTCAGCGCGGTGTCGAGCAGCCTTCGCGTGCGCGAGTGGCCCTCGCCGTCGTCGTAGGTCCAGCGCAGGACCAGTCCGAGGTAGGCGACGAAGACGGCATCCGGAAGCCCCTCGGCGATCTCCGTCGGCAGCTTGTGATCCGCACCGTCCACGGCGCGCCGGAACAGACCCACGGTCATCGCGCGTGCCGGCGAGGACTCCCGCGAGAGCGGGTTGATGGGGGAGTCCGGCGCGATCATGGCCGACAGGAACCCCGGAGCGACGCGCTGGTACGGCTCGAGCACGGAGAGACCCGTCTCGAACACGATGCGCAGGCGATCCACGAGGCCGTTCTCGCGATCGAGCAGCGGAACGGCCACCCGCACATGCTCCTGTTGCACCTGTTCGTACAGCGCCTGCACGAGGTGGGTCTTGGAGGGGAAATAGTAGTAGGCGTTGCCCACCGACACGCCGGCTTCGGCGGCGATGAGACGGATCGTCGTGTCGGGGTAGCCGCGCTCGATGAATGAGGTGATGGCGGCGTCGCGGATCCTGGTGCGCGTGCGCTCGGCCTTCGGCGTGAGCTCAGAACCGAACATGTTCAAAGAATAGCGCGCGAACGCGAGGGAGGGCAGGGGAGGTCAGTCGAACTCACTCAGCGCAGCGGTCATCAGTTCGGTCACCACCGGCAACGCCCGTGCACGGTCGGCGTCGACGAGGCCCACGCGGGTGCGCCGGTCCAGCACATCGTCCGCTGTCAGCGCACCCTCGGCGCGCACGGCGAACTCGATGCCTGCTCGCGTGAGCGGCAATCCCTCGAGGAGCGGCGCAGAGGCGGGGACCGCAGCATCCACGAGCCGCAGCGACGCCGTGCGGCTCGGGGCCGCGGTGAGCCCGCGCAGCCGCACAGCCAGATCCACAGCATCCTGCGCCATGCGCCGATACGTCGTGAGCTTGCCGCCCAGCACATTCACGAATCCCGCACCGGATGCCGCCACCAGATGCCGACGGGAGATGTCGGATGTGCTGTCGTCACCGCTGTCGACCAGCGGTCGCAGGCCGGCGTACGCACCGCGCACCTGATCCAGGCGGATCGGTGTCGACATGACGCGGTTCAGGGTGTCCAGCAGGAACGTGATCTCGTCCTCGGTCGGCCGAGCCACATCGGGGATCGGCCCCGGGGCGTCCTCGTCGGTCAGACCGACGTAGACGCGGCCGTCCCACTGCGGCAGGGCGAACACGTAGCGGCTGATGGATCCGGGCAAGGGGATCGTGAGGGCGGCGTTCGGATGCCCGAGATCCGCCCCGTCCAGCACGATGTGCGTTCCCCGGCTCGGCCGGAGTCTGATCTGCTCGTCGAGCGTGCCCGCCCAGACCCCGGTGGCGTTGATGACGCTGCGGGCGCGGATGCGCAGTCGCTCGCCGGTGAGCACGTCCTCGGCATCCGCTCCGTCACCGCCCAGAGCGAGCGCCCGCACCCGCGTGAGGACGCGGGCGCCCAGGCCGGCCGCCGTGCGCGCGACGGTCACGACCAGGCGGGCGTCGTCGACGAGCTGGCCGTCGTGGGTGACCATTCCGCCATGCAGCCCGGTGCGATCCAGCAGGGGCGCCATCCGGTGCGCGGTGCGGGCCGAGACGAGACGAGGCCCGGGCAGCGTGGCATGCGGCGTGCGGGCCTGCAGTCGCAGCACGTCGCCGATCATCATGCCGGCGGCTCCGGCGAATCTCTGCGTGAGCGTGACGCCCGGCACGAACGGCAGCAGCTGCGGCAGCGAGCGGATCAGGTGCGGCGCGATGGTCGTCATCAGCAGGTGGCGTTCCTGCGCGCTCTCCCGGGCCGTGGCGAAGTCGCCGGTGGCGAGATACCGCAGCCCGCCGTGCACGAGCTTGGAGCTGAAGCGGCTGGTGCCGAAGGCCAGGTCGTGCGCCTCGATGAGCGTGACGCTCAGGCCGCGCGAGGCGGCGTCCAGGGCGACTCCCGCGCCGGTGATGCCGCCTCCGACCACGAGCACATCGACCTCGTCCTCGGCGGAGCGCGTCAGGTCCCGGCGCCGCCGCGCGGGATCCAGATCGGGGGAGTGCATGGTCATGGCCGAAGCAGCCCGTCGAGGGCGGCTCGGAGCTCGTGCTCCCACGACGCCTCGTCGATCAGATCGCTCACCGTGCCATGGGACAGGATCGCGGACTGCGCGATCAGCAGCAGCATGACCGCGATGTGCTGCGGCTCGCCCGCACGCACCGAGCCGGAGTGCTGCGCGGCGGCGACCGACTCCGCCATGCGCTGCAGGATGGCCTGCTGGCTGGTGCCGAAGCGCTGCAGTGTGTAGCGCGTGAAGACCTCGGGTTCGCGATCCAGTAGCGCCGCGTACAGCGGATCGGCTCGGAACGCGGCGGAGAAGTGCATCACGCCGTCGACGATCCGCTCCCGAGAATCGGAGACCGGAACGTCCTGCAGCAGCACCAGCACCCGGTGCAGCAGCACGGCGCGCACCACCTCGTCAGCCCCCGCCCACGTGCGGTACACGGTGGGCCGTGAGACTCCTGCCTCGCGCGCCAGCTCGGCGACGGCGAGCCCTTGCACGCCTCGCCGGGCGATCAGCTGCTCGGCGGCATCCAGGATGCGCAGCTGCGTGGCGTCCCACGTCGCCGCGAGTGCTTGACGAGTTTCCATAATGTGTCACACTGTAACGCATGGAGCTGCCACACGACAGTGCTGTCGAACCGCCCGAGATGCGGTGGGACGGGTGGGGTGATCCCGCCCGCGCCACCGAGTTGCCGCGCGCCGTCCGCGCCCTGCTGCCGCTGATGCTGGGACGGGTGCGCAGGCCCGCGCCCGCGCCCGCGATCGACGAGGTCGAGGTGGCGGACTCCCGACTCACCGGCGAGGACGTCGACGCGCTGAGCGGCGTCGTCGCACCCGAGCATCTGCACACCGACCCCGTGACCCGCCTGCGCCGCGCCGGAGGCAAGTCCACACCCGACCTGCTGCGTCGACGCGGTCGGCGGCAGGCAGCACCGGATGCGGTGGTGCGGCCCGCGTCGCACGATCAGGTGGCGGCTGTCCTGCGGATCGCCGCCGAGCGGAACCTCGCCGCCGTCCCCTTCGGCGGCGGCACCAGCGTGGTCGGCGGAGTGGAGCCGGATGCCGGCGCGCACCGTGCCGTGATCGCACTCGACCTCGCACGGATGAGCGGCCTGGTGCGCTTCGACGGGATCAGCGGCGAGGCCGTGCTGCTGGCCGGCACCCGCGCGCCGGAGGCCGAGCGGCTGCTGGCCGAGCGGGGCTTCGAACTCGGCCACTACCCGCAGAGCTTCCGCTACGCGACCATCGGCGGATTCGCCGCCACGCGCTCCTCCGGGCAGAACTCCGCCGGCTACGGGCGGTTCGACACGATGGTCACCGGCATCCGGATGGCCACGCCGACCGGAGACCTGGACCTGGGCCGCGCACCGGGCTCGGCTGCCGGCCCGGATCTGGTGAGGCTGCTGCTGGGCTCGGAGGGCGCGTTCGGCGTCATCACCGAGGTGCGCGTACGCGTGCACCCCACGCCGGCCGAGCGCATCGTCGAGTCCTGGACCTTCCCCGACTTCGCGAGCGGTGCCGAGGCACTGCGCAGCGTGGTGCAGCACGGTACCGGTCCCACCGTCATCCGCCTCTCCGACGAGGCCGAGACCGGCGTCAGCCTGGCCCAGATCGGCCGCATCGGCAAGGTGCTCGCCAAGGGCGCCAGCGCCGTCACCGTGTTCGAAGGGGAGGATGCCGAGCACCGCCGCGCGCGCACCGCGGCCCTGATGTCCGAGGCAGGCGGCACCAGTGGCGGGCAGAGCGCGGCCGAGGACTGGGCGCGAACGCGATTCGACGGGCCGTACCTGCGCGACGCGCTGCTGGATGCCGGAGTGTTCTGCGAGACGCTGGAGACTGCCACCACCTGGTCGAACCTGCACACGCTGCGTGCGGCAGTGGCTGCCGCCCTGAAGGACGGCTTCGCGGTTGCCGGTGCACGCAGCTTCGTGATGTGCCACGTCTCGCACGTGTATCCCACGGGCGCGTCGCTGTACTTCACCGTGCTGGCGGGGATCAAGGGCGACCAGTTCGACGTCTGGGATTGCGTCAAGCACCGCGTGGGCGATGCCATCATGGCCGCCGGAGGCACCATCACCCATCATCATGCGATCGGCCGTGACCATGCGCCGTGGCTGGCGGAGGAGATCGGCGAGACCGGCATCCGCATTCTGCGGGCGGTCAAGCGCGAACTCGACCCGCAGGGCGTCATGAACCCGGGCGTGCTGATCCCTGTCGAGCCGGACCATGGCTGAGCTCCGCCTGGCACTGCTGGTCAACCCGTCCGCAGGCAAGGGTCGGGCGGCCGCCGCCGGCCATCTGGCGGAGCGCGCGCTGCGCGAGACCGGTGCGCAGCTCACGGTGCTCGCCGGTGAGACGACCGCGCAGACCCGGGCCCTCGCGCACCGGGCCGTCAGTGACGGACCCGACGGCGTCGTGGTGGTGGGCGGGGACGGAACCCTCACCGGCATCGTGGACGTGCTGGCCGATGCGGGCATCCCCGTGACGCTGGTCCCCGCCGGAACAGGCAACGACCTGGCACGGGAACTCGGCATCCCCGCAGACGACCCAGGCAGGGCGGCATCCGCAGCGGTGAGCGGGCACGCGAGGCGCATCGACCTCGGTACCATCTCGTCGCAGGGACGCGATGGGGTGTTCCTCACCATCGCCGCGCTGGGCTTCGACGCCAAGGTCAGCGAGCGCACCAACGCCTTGCGCCACCCCAGCGGGCCGCTGCGCTACTACCTCGCCATCGTGATCGAGCTGCTGCGCCTGAAGCCCACCGACTTCCGGATCGCCGTCGACGGCGGCAGGGCAGAGCGGATGCCGGGAACGCTGCTGGCCGTCGGCAACACCTCCAGTTACGGTGGCGGAATGCCCATCTGCAAGGGCGCGCGGCCCGACGATGGCGTCCTGGATGTCGTGCACGTCGCGCCGCTGGGCCGACTCAAGCTGCTGCGGGTCTTCCCGCTGCTGCTCCGGGGAACGCACCTCGGCCGCCGTGAAGTCGCCCACCGTCGCGCCACGAGACTGTGCGTCAGCGCACCGGATCTCGTCGTCTACGCCGACGGCGAGCGCGTCGGCGCAGGGGAGTGCACGATCGGCATCCGTCCGGGTGCCGTCACCATGATGATCCCGGAGGGATGAGAAGCATGAACGGGTACGACGAGGACGTCGTGATCGCGGGATCGGGGTTCGGCGGTTCCGTCGCCGCCCTGAGACTGGCCGAGAAGGGCTACCGGGTGCGCGTGCTCGAGGCGGGACGGCGTTTCGAGGACGACGACTTCGCGAAGACCTCGTGGGACGTCAAGCGCTACCTGTGGGCGCCGGCGCTGGGCTGCTTCGGCGTGCAGCGCATCCACCGCCTGCCGCACGTGATGATCCTCGCCGGCGCGGGCGTCGGCGGTGGGTCGCTGAACTACGCCAACACCCTCTATGAGCCGCCCGCGACGTTCTTCGCGGACGCGCAGTGGCCGCAGGGAACTCCGTGGCAGGCGGAGCTCGCGCCGCACTACGCGACCGCGAAGCGGATGCTGGGCGTCGTGGAGCACTACCCGCACACCGGCCCTGTGGAGCGGATCATGGCCGGCGCCGCCGAGGACCTGGGCGTGGGCGGCACGTTCCGGCACGCACCGGTCGGCGTGTTCCTCGGCATGCCGGGGGTGACCGTGCCCGATCCGTTCTTCGACGGCGAGGGTCCCGCACGCACCGGATGCACGCTGTGCGGCAACTGCATGGTGGGCTGTCGCGTGGGCGCGAAGAACACCCTCATGAAGAACTACCTCGCCCTCGCCGAGAAGCGCGGCGTGCGCATCGACGCGCTCTCGACCGTCGTCGAGGTGCGCGAGGACCCGCGCGGCGGCTTCCTGATCACCACGCAGCGCTCCGGCGCGTGGATCCGGCGCAGGCGGCGCACGATCCGCGCCGAGCAGGTGGTGCTGGCCGCCGGCACCTGGGGCACGCAGCAGCTGCTGCACAGGATGAAGGCGTCGGGAGCGCTGCCGCGCATCTCGGATGCCGTGGGCCGCCTGACCCGCACGAACTCCGAGGCGCTGGACGGCTCGGTCGCGACGCGGGTTCCGGATGCCTCCGAGTACGCGCACGGCGTGGCGATCACCACGTCCTTCCACGTCGACGACCGCACGCACGTCGAGAACGTGCGCTACGGCCCTGGCTCCAACCTGATGGGTGCGCTGGCCACCGTCATGGTGCGCGGGGACCGCTCGCTGCTGGGACGGCTGGGCGCACTCGTGGGGCGGGTGCTGCGGCATCCGATCCGCGAGTTCAAGCTCGCGAACCTGCACCGTTGGAGTGAGCGCGGCATCATCGCCCTGGTCATGCAGACCGCCGACAACTCGCTCACGCTGTCGCTTCGCCGCAGGTTGGGCCGCGACGTGCTCACCAGCGCGCAGGGCCACGGCGAGCCCAATCCGTCGTACCTGCCTCAGGCGCACCGCGCGGCGAGCGCCATCGCCGTGCGGATGCAGCAGGAGACCGGTGTGCGCTCGGAGCCGCGCGGATCGTGGCCGGAGGTGTTCGGCATCCCGATGACCGCGCATTTCCTGGGCGGCGCGGTGATCAGCCAGACCGCCGAGAGCGGCGTGGTCGACTCGTACAACCGCGTGTGGGGGCATCCCGGGCTGCACGTCGTGGACGGTTCGGCCGTGCCGGCGAACCCGGGCGTGAATCCCTCGCTGACCATCACGGCCATCGCCGAGCGCGCGTTCGCGAACTGGCCGCGCAAGGGGGAGCAGGACACCCGACCCGAGCAGTGATCGGGCACGACGAGAGCGGGGCCGCACCCTCCGGTGCGGCCCCGCTCTCGTGCGTCAGATGATCAGCTGTTCGCGATGCCGCGGATCACCGGGCTGTGGAACGTGCCCTGGAAGACCCGTTCCGAGGCGCCCTCGCGGTCGAGGTACGGCGAGGCGCCGCCGTCGATGAACGGCCAGCCCGCGCCGAGGATCAGGCACAGGTCGATGTCCTCGACCTCCGGAACCACGCCCTCGTCGAGCATGATGCGGATCTCCTGGGCCAGCCCGTCCTGCACGCGGCGCAGGATCTCATCGGCGGATGCCGGAGAGGAGCCCGTCTGGCCCTTCAGCGCCTTCTCAGCGGCCTTGGTCCAGCCGGTCACGCGGCCGCCCTTGTCCTTCTCCACCACGGCGTCCAGTGCCGCCAGGGTGTGGAAGTTCTCGTTGGCGTAGAAGCGCTCCGGGAAGGCACGCACCATGGTGTCCTGCACGTGCGCGGCCACCTTCCAGCCGACCAGATCGATCAGCTGGAACGGACCCATCGGCAGGCCCAGGGGACCGAACGCCTTCTCGACGTCGGCGACCGGGGTGCCCTCGTACACGGCGCGTGCGGCCTCGCCCATGACCTTCGCCAGCAGGCGGTTCACGACGAATCCGGGTGCGTCGGCGGTGAGCACGGCGCTCTTGCCGAGGCCCTTCGCGACCACGAACGCGGTCGAGAGAGCGGCATCCGTGGTGGCATCCGTCTTCACGATCTCGACCAGCGGCATGACCGCGACCGGGTTGAAGAAGTGGAAGCCGACAAGGCGCTCGGGGTGGGCGAGCTTGGAGCCGATCTCGGCGACCGACAGCGACGAGGTGTTGGTGGCGAGGATGGCGTCCTCGGCGACGATCTGCTCGATCTCGCCGAACACGGCCTGCTTCACGCCCAGTTCCTCGAACACGGCCTCGATCACGAAGTCGCAGTCGGCGTACAGGGACTTGTCGGTCGTGCCGGTGACCAGCGAGCGCAGCTTGTTGGCGGAGTCGGCGTCCAGCCGGCCCTTGGCCTCGAGCTTGCCGATCTCGTCGTGGATGTATGCCACACCCTTGTCCACGCGCGCCTGGTCCAGGTCGGTGATGAGCACCGGCACCTGCAGCTTGCGCACGAACAGCAGCGCGAACTGGCTGGCCATCAGGCCCGCGCCGATGACACCGACCTTGGTGACCTTCTTCGCCAACTGCTTGTCGGGCGCGCCGACGGGGCGCTTGGCGCGCTTCTGCACCAGGTCGAACGCGTACATCGACGCGGCGAACAGGTCGCCGGTCACGAGCTCGGACAGCGCCTCGTCCTCGCGGGCGAAGCCCTCCTCCTTCGTGCCGCTGCGCGCCTTCTCGAGCAGCTCGAGGGCGACGTACGGCGAGCGCGGCACGGTGCCGATCTTCGACTCGAGCATGCCGCGGGCCATCTTGATCGCCACCGGCCACTTGACGGTGCGCTCGATCTTGCCCGGGGCGTTCTTGCGCTCGACCTTGCGCCCGCCGAGCACCTCATCGGCCCAGGCCAGCGAGTTCTCCAGGAAGTTCGCCGGCGGGAAGATCTCGTCGAACATGCCGTAGTCGTACGCCTGCTGCGGCTTGAGCATGCGGTTCTGCTTGAGCGGGTTCGAGATGATCACCTCGAGGGCGTTCTCGATCCCGATCAGGTTCGGCAGCAGGTAGGCGCCGCCCCAGCCGGGGATGATCCCCAGGAACACCTCGGGCAGGGCGATGGCCGCCGCCGACGCGTCGATGGTGCGGTAGGTGGAGTTCAGCGCGATCTCCACGCCGCCGCCGAGCGCCAGGCCGTTCACGAACGCGAATGAGGGCACGCCCAGGTCGGACAGCGAGCCGATGACCTTGTGGCCCAGCTGCGCGATCAGGCGAGCGTTGTCCTTGGACCCCACCCTGCTGATGTCGGACAGGTCGGCGCCGGCGGCCAGGATGTACTGCTTGCCGGTGATGCCCACGGCCTGGATCTCGCCGGCGGCCGCGCGGGCCTTCAGCGTGGTCAGGGTCTCGCCGAGCTCGGTGAGCGTGGCCGGGCCCAGCGTGTTGGGGCGGGTGTGGTCACGACCGTTGTCGAGCGTGATCAGCGCGAGCACCTTGCCGGATGCCAGGCGGATGTCGCGCACGGGGGAGTGCGTGATCACCTCGCCCTCGGTGAGGGCCATGATCGGCGAGAAGTCGATGTCGTCGTAGTTGGTCATTCCCGCGCTCACTTCCGCTTCTTGCCGTCGTAGAACGGGTTCTCCCAGATGACCGAGCCGCCCTGGCCCAGGCCTACGCACATGGCCGTGAGGCCGTACCGCACGTCGGGGCGCTCGGCGAACTGCGCAGCCAGCTGGATCATCAGGCGCACGCCGGTCGCGGCGAGCGGGTGACCCACGGCGATGGCGCCGCCCCACTGGTTCACGCGCGGATCGTCATCGGCGATGCCGAAGTGGTCCAGCAGGGAGATCACCTGGATGGCGAACGCCTCGTTGAGCTCGAACAGCCCGATGTCATCGATCGTGAGACCGGCCTTCTTCAGCGCCTTCTCGGTGGAGGGGATCGGGCCGATGCCCATGATCTCGGGCTGCACGCCGGCGAACGCGAACGAGACCATCCGCATCTTGGGCGTCAGACCCAGCTCCTTCACGGCGCCGCCGCCGGCCAGCAGCGACATGGTCGCGCCGTCGGTGAGGGGGGAGGAGGTGCCGGCCGTGACGCGGCCGTGCGGGCGGAACGGCGTCTTCAGATTCGCCAGGTCCTCCATGGTGGTCTGCGGGCGGCGGCCCTCGTCCTCGGTGGCGAGGCCCCAGGCGCCGTCGGCGCCCTTGATGGCGACGGGCACCAGGTCGGGCTGGAACTTGCCTGCCTCGTACGCGGCCTGCACCTTGTGCTGGCTGAGCATGCCGTAGCGGTCTGCGCGCTCCTTGGTCAGTTGCGGGAAGCGGTCGTGGATGCGCTCCGCCGTCACGCCCATGTTCAGCGCCGCCGGGTCGACCATCCGCTCAGCCACGAAGCGCGGGTTCGGATCGGCGTTGCTCCCGATCGGGTGGTGGCCCATGTGCTCCACGCCGCCGGCGATCGCCAGGTCGTACATGCCGACGCCGATCGAGGCGCCCATCGTGGTGACGGACGTCATCGCGCCTGCGCACATGCGGTCGATCGCCAGGCCCGGGACGGTCTGCGGCAGACCCGCCAGCAGCGCCACGGAGCGCCCGAGGGTCAGGCCCTGGTCGCCGGTCTGCGAGGTCGCGGCGATGGCCACGTCGTCGATGCGCTCGCCCGGGACGGAGGCGTTGCGCTCCATCAGGCCGATGGTCGCCTTGACGGCGAGGTCATCTGCGCGGGTGTTCCAATACATTCCTTTTTCGCCGGCGCGCCCGAAAGGCGTGCGCACTCCATCGACGAAGAAGACGTCCGAGATCTCGGCCACTCCTGCCTCCATTGGTTGGGATGATCCCAGCCTAGAAGCGCATCAGAAGCCTCAGGAATCGGTTGGATCGAACCTACGAAGCGACTTCGACGGCGTCCGATTCGATTTGCGGGCCTTCTACAAAGGCATCCGCGATCTTCTGTGCAGTATGCGCAATCTGCCAGGGGCGGGCGCCGAGCGCCGTCAGGGCGTCGCCGATGGATTCCGCGGTGAGGTCCGCCGGTGGCTCCCAGGCCAGACGACGCAGGTGATCGGGGGTGAGCAGATTCTCCGTGGGCATGTGCAGCTCCTCGGCGATGGCCTCGACGACCGGGCGCGCGGCCTTGTACCGCAGGTCCGCCTCGGGGTTGCGGTCGGACCAGCTGCGCGGCGGCGGCGGCGCGTCGCTGCGCAGCCGCAGCTGCGGCAGATCGTCAGTGGTGCGGCCTCGCTGGATGGCATCCCACCAGCGGTCCAGCTGCGTGTGGCTCGCGCGGCCGTTGAAGTCCTTCATGGCGCTCAGCGCGGACTTGCTGGTCGGCGCGGCGAGCACGGCAGCCAGCAGGGAGCGGTCGGGGACGAGCCGCCCGGGGGACACGTCGATCTGCTCCGCGTACTGCTCACGCGCCGTCCACAGCTCGCGGGCGACCGCCAACTGCCGGGCGCCGCGGGCCTTGTGCAGGCCGCTGAGCCGTCGCCACGGATCCACCCGGGGAGCCTTCGGCGGCTTCACGAGCGTGGCGTGGAACTCCTGCGCCGCGATCTCGGTCTTGCCCGCCTCCGCCAGCTGGGCCGCCAGTATCTCCTTGACGTCGATCAGGTACAGCACATCCAGCGCCGCGTACTCGAGCCAGGACTGGGGCAGCGGGCGGGTCGACCAGTCCGCCGCGGAGTGCTCCTTCTTCAGGACGATGCCCAGCGCGTGCTCGACCACCGCTGCCAGGCCGAAGCCCTCGCTGCCCAGCAGCCGGGAACCGAGCTCGGTGTCGAAGATGCTCGCCGGGTACAGGCCCAGCTCGTGCAGTGACGGCAGGTCCTGGCTGGCGGCGTGGAACACCCACTCCAGATCGCCGATCGCCGCCTGAAGGGCGCTGAAGTCGCCGATCGCGGGCGGATCGAACAGGAACACCCCTGCGCCGCGGCGGAACATCTGCACGAGGTAGGCCCGCTGCGAATAGCGGAAGCCGGATGCGCGCTCGACATCGACCGCGACAGGACCCTCGCCTGCGGCGAGCAGCGTGCATGCCTTCTCGAACTCCGTGCGGTCATCTATCACGGAGTAGTCAGACACGTCCGCCCTTTCTCGCGCCGAACACGGCGACATCCTCGGACCCCGGCGGGAGCCCGGCCAGCATTCCCACCAGCTCTGCCCATGCTTCCACATGCGGACGCAGCGGCGCCTCGGGAGTCCATGACGCGCGCAGTTCGATCTGCGCGCCGTCACCCTCCTCGGCGAGCCCGCCGAAGCCCTTCGAGAGCATCTTGGTGGAGGTGCCCGATTCGGAATGATACTGCGCATCGCGGGAGTCCAGGGCGTCGACGAGCCAGGACCACGCGACCTCCGCCAGCAGCGGGTCGGTGCCGATCTCGGTCTCCAGCGGAGCCTGTGCGAACGCCACGATGCGCCACGGGCCTCCCCAGGCAGCCGGTTCCTCCGGATCGTGCAGCAGCACGAAGCGGCCGGTGCCGTAGACGGAGTCGCCGTGGTCGTCGGGGCGCACATCGGCGGCCAGCGCCAGCGAGAAGGGGGCGAGGCCGGCCGGGGAGGGGATCTCGCGCACCACGATGTCCGAGCGGAACGTCGTCTCGCGCAGCTGCGTCGCTGCGACGTCGAAGAGCGCTGCGGCATCCGGGTTCGCTGTCACGTGGACAGGCTAGAGTCAGAAGGCGATGAAGAGACTCAGGCACGCCGTAGCCATCGCCGTCCCCGCCGTTCTGGCGGTCGGTGCTGCAGCCGCCGCGGCCGTGTTCGCGACTGCGCACCGCGTGGTCACGCCGTCCGTGCGCCGCAACGACACGCACATCCTGTCGGTGGACACCGGCGCGCAGACCATCGAGCTCGACCGCACGCTGGACACCGAGCTCCCCGGCCGCTACGGACTGTTCACCACCGGCAGCTACGGGTACGTCAAGCTGGGGGCGGTGCTGGGAGCGGATGCCGGGAAGGTGCGCCGCAAGCTGCTCACGCAGATCGAGCCCGGAACGCAGGTGGACAGGGACGCCGCCTTCAGCGGCTGGTACTACGTCACGCCCGGCGAGCTCCACCTGCCCTGGGAGAGCGTGCTGATCGGCTCGCCCGCGGGACCGTGCCCGGCGTGGTTCTTCCCGGGATCGTCGGACACCTGGGCGATCCAGGTGCACGGCCGCGGCACCACCCGCTCGGAGTGCCTGCGCGCGGTGCCGGTGTTCCACGGGCTGGGACTGCCCACGCTGGTCGTCTCGTACCGCAACGACGGCGAGGCTCCGCGCTCGCGCGGCGGCAGCTACGCGCTGGGCGCCTCGGAGTGGCGCGATGTGGATGCCGCGATCTCGTACGCCCTGCGGCATGGCGCCCGTCGTGTGGTGCTGATGGGCTGGTCGATGGGCGGCGCACTCGTGCTGCAGACCGCCGTGACCTCCGGCAACCGCGACCGCATCGCCGGACTGGTGCTGGATTCGCCGGTGGTCGACTGGCGCACCGTGCTGCGCTTCCAGGCGCGCGAGGAGGGCCTGCGCGAGCCGCTGCCGGCACTCGCCATGAGCGCTCTCGAGAACACGTTCACCGCGCGGCTCAGCGGCGCCGAGGAGGCCATCCGCTTCGATCGTCTCGACATGGTCGCGCGTGCGGCCGAACTGGACGCGCCGATCCTGATCCTGCACAGCGAGGACGACGGATTCGTGCCGGCGGATGCCTCGCATGCGCTGGCGGCGGCACGACCGGATCTGGTCACGATGCCGCCGTTCGCCGTAGCTCGCCACACGAAGCTGTGGAACTACGACCAGAACGGCTGGACGGCGGCGATCACGGACTGGATGGCCGCACGGGGCCTGGCCCCTGCGGCATCCTGAGACGCGTCAGCGCTTGGCCCTGACCTGGCGTTGGGCTCGCACCAGCATCCCGGTCATGCCGCCGATGCGCAGCGGGGAGACGGACTTGGTCAGTCCGAGGGTCTGCGGGTAGTCGCCGGGGATGGCCAGCACCTCGTCGGCCGTGAGGCCGGTGATGCCCTGGGCCAGGATGCTGGCGAATCCGCGGGTGGTCGGGGCGTCGACGGGCGCCGTCGCGTGCATGGCGACGACGCCGTCGTTGACCTCGATGTGGATGAACACAGGGGACTGGCACTCTGCCACGCGCTCGTAGAGCTCCTGCTTGCCCGCCAGGTAGTCGGGCACAGGCGGAAGCTCGGCCGAGAACTCCAGCAGGAGCTCCAGACGATCCTCCTGCGGAAGCTCGAGGAACTCCTCGCGGAACTCGGCCAGACGTTCGGGCAGATGCGTGTCAGTCACCCTGTGATTCTCCCACTCTCAGAGGGTGCCGGGCTCGGTCCCCGCGACGATCGGGACGCGCACGGCGGAGCCCCACTCGGTCCAGGAGCCGTCGTAGTTGCGCACGTTCTCGAAGCCCAGCAGGTGGTTCAGCACGAACCAGGTGTGGCTCGAGCGCTCACCGATGCGGCAGTAGGCGATCACGTCCTCGCCCTTCTTCAGGCCGGCGCCCTCGAGGTAGATCGCCTCGAGCTCGGCGCGGGGCTTGAAGCCGCCGTCCTCGGCCACGGCACGGCTCCACGGCACGCTCTGCGCGGTCGGGATGTGGCCGCCGCGCAGCGAGCTCTCGTCGGGGTAGGCGGGCATGTGGGTGCGCTCACCGCTGTACTCCTCGGGGGAGCGGACGTCGATCAGGGGGCCGTGGCCGATGAACTTCAGCACGTCCTCCTTGTAGGCGCGCAGCTTGGAGTCGTCGCGCTCGACGACCGGGTACTCCGTGGCGGGGCGGACCGTCTTCTCGGTGGTCAGCTCGCGGCCCTCGGCGATCCACTTGTCGCGACCGCCGTCGACCAGGCGCACGTCCTCGTGGCCGAAGAGCGAGAACACCCACAGAGCGTAGGCGGCCCACCAGTTGTTCTTGTCGCCATAGATGACGACAGTGTCGTCCCGCGAGATGCCCTTGCGGCTCAGCAGTTCGGCGAAGCCCTTGCCGTCGACGTAGTCGCGCACGACCGGGTCGTTCAGCTCGGTGTGCCAGTCGACCTTGACGGCGCCGGCGATGTGGCCGGTCTCGTAGAGCAGCACGTCCTCGTCGGATTCGACGACGACGAGGCCGGGCTTGCCGAGATTGGCGGCGAGCCACTCGGTGGTGACAAGACGCTCGGGTGCGGAGTACTCGGCGAACTTGGTGGATGAGGTGTCGTGCTCGACAGTCACGGATGCTCCTATGGTTTCAGGACGCGGGGTGGGTGATGTGACGGCGTAATGTTGAGCCGTCCCTTCTGACCATAGATCCGTTCGGGCGCTCCCGCATCCGGATCGTAAGACTATGACTTTCTCCGACACCAGGAACGTGATGACCCAGCAGACCAGTGCCTCAGTCGTGCACCTCACCGAGCGCACGCCGGTGGTCAGCGGAAGCGAGATGCTGGCCAGCCTCGTTCCGCCGCCGCAGTTCGGCTCCGCCACCTTCGAGAGCTACCGGGCGGACCCGGCGTATCCGTCGCAGGAGGCCACCAAGGAGCTCCTGCAGAAGTTCGCCGGTCGGCAGGAGCTCGTCAAGCGCACGGGCCTGTTCCACCGCGCACCCAAGATCGCCGCCATGAAGCCGGGCGTCTACCTGGACGGCGGATTCGGGGTCGGCAAGACGCACCTGCTGGCATCCGTCTATCACGCGACGAACTCGCGTCGGAAGTACTTCGGCTCGTTCATCGAGTACACGGCACTGGTCGGCGCACTGGGCTACCGCAATACGGTGGATCTGCTGCGCGGTTCCGACCTGCTGTGCATCGACGAGTTCGAGCTGGATGACCCCGGCGACACGATGGTCATGACCCGCCTGCTGGGCGAGCTGGTGGCATCCGGCACCAAGCTCGCGGCCACGTCGAACACGCCGCCGAACGCGCTCGGAGAGGGGCGGTTCGCGGCTCAGGACTTCCTGCGCGAGATCCACGCCATGTCGGAGAGCTTCGAGACGATCCGCATCGACGGCGTCGACTACCGGCAGCGCGCCATCGACGGCAGCGCAGCGGTGTTCGACGACACCGAGTATGCGCAGTGCATCGCGGATGCCGCGGAGCGCGGCAGCGCGTCGGATGATGCGTTCGCCGATGTCATCCGGCACCTGGCGCAGGTGCATCCGTCGCGGTACATCCGACTCATCGACGGACTCGACCTGGTGGGCCTGCGAGACGTGCATGTGCTCACGGACCAGTCCGAGGCACTGCGATTCGTCGCCTTCGTGGACCGCGTCTACGACGCGCAGGTGCCTGTGGCGGCGACCGGGGTCAGCCTGGACGCGGTGTTCTCCGAGGAGATGCTCGGCGGCGGCTATCGCAAGAAGTACCTGCGTGCGGTCTCGCGCCTGATCGCGCTCACGCATTCCGCGAAGGAACTGTCCGGCGAGGCGTGAGCCCCGCCGGACCAGTCGTCACTCGCCGTCTTCGGCATCCTCCGCCTGAGCGTCCTCGTCGGATGCCTCGTCGGCCTCGTCACCGTCGGCGACGACCTTCACGGCGGAGATCTCGAACTCGAGCGTGATCTTCTCGGAGACCAGCACTCCGCCGGAGTCGAGGGGCGTGTTCCAGACCAGGCCGAAGTCGCGACGGTTCAGGCGCCGGCTGCCCTCGAAGCCCGCACGCAGTTCGCCGTAGGCTCCCGTCTCCACGCCGAGCAGCGCCAGCGGGATCATGACCTGCTTGGTGACGTCGCGGATGGTCAGGTCGCCGGTGACGCCGAACGCCCGGTCGTCGACCTCCTCGATGTGCGTGGACACGAACGTGATCTCGGGCCACTTCTCCGCGTCGAAGAAGTCGGCGCTGCGCAGGTGGTCGTCGCGCTGCTGGACACGGGTGTCCACGCTGGCGGTCTTCATGACCACCTTCGCCCAGGAGTTCTCCGGGTGCTCGGTGTCCACATGGAGGTGGCCGGTCACTTCGTTGAACGCCCCGCGGACGGTCGTGACCATGGCGTGTTTTGCAGAGAAGCCGATCCGGGTGTGCTGTGGGTCGAATTCCCAGTCACCGTTGACTAGTTCGAGGTCGATCACGCGAAACTCCTATTCGTTCCTCCCCCAGACGACGGGAGTCGCGTTCGAGGATACCAACCCAGCACTCCGGTGCGTGGCGTAACGCGATCGTCACATCCGGGAGGCTGCCGTAACGCGGCTGCAATGAAGCGCGTGCTCGCAGGAAACATGCACCCGCGAGACTCTCTTCAATCGTCGACAGGAAGAGGCTGGGATGGAAGCGACGGAATCCGTGTCGTGGGGGATCACCGCGACCGCATTGGTGCTGCTGATGACGCCGGGGGTGGCGTTCTTCTACGGCGGCATGGTGCGTGTGAAGAGCGTGATCAGCATGATGATGATGAGCTTCGGCGCGATCGGGCTGATCGCGGTGCTGTGGATGCTGTACGGCTACTCCATGAGCACCGTCGGCGATCCCGCGCAGTTCGCGGGCGATCCGTTCGCCGACTTCGCGTTGGCGGGTGCGGCCTCGTCGCCGCATGCCAACACCGCGCTGCTGACGGTCGCCTATGGTGCGACCTTCGCCATCATCACGGTGGCGCTGATCTCGGGCGCCATCGCCGACCGGGCCAGGTTCGGACCCTGGCTGATCTTCGTGGGCGTGTTCGGCACCATCGGCTATTTCCCCATTGCGGCGTGGGTGTGGGGCGGCGGCTGGATCACGCACCTGGGCACGACGCTGTTCGGCAAGGACAGCGGCATCGCCGTGATCGACTACGCCGGCGGCACGGCCGTGCACATCAACGCCGGTGCGGCGGCCCTGGCGCTGGCTCTGGTGCTGGGCAAGCGCATCGGCTTCCGCAAGGGCATCCAGAGACCGCACAACGTGCCGTTGACGCTGCTGGGTGCGGCGCTGCTGTGGTTCGGATGGTTCGGGTTCAACGTGGGCGCGCAGTGGACGACGCCCGGAATGGGACAGGCCGGACTGATCACCATCAACACCCTGGGAGCATCGGCCGCAGGCATCCTGGGATGGATCCTCGTCGAGACCCTCCGCGACGGCAAGGCGACGTCGGTCGGCGCGGTGTCGGGGCTGGTCGCGGGGCTCGTGGCCATCACCCCGGCATGCGCGGATCTCGCGCCGGGCTGGGGGCTGCTGCTGGGCGGGCTGGCGGGGGTCGCGTGCGCAGCATCCGTCGAACTGAAGTACCGGATGGGGCTCGACGACTCGCTGGACGTGGTGGGGCTGCATCTGGTGGGCGGCCTGCTGGGCACGGTGTACCTGGGCTTCTTCGCCACCGGTCACGGACTGTTCACCGGCGGTGACGGGCGTCAGTTGGTCGTGCAGGTGCTCGCATCTGGCGGTGTGCTGGTGTACGCGTTCGCGGTGGCGTGGATCACTGGGGTCGTCATCGAGAAGACCATCGGCTTCCGGGTCACGAAGCAGGCGGAGGTCGCGGGGGTCGACCGGTTCGTGCACGGCGAGCAGGGCTACGCGCTGGCGGACTGACGGCGGTTACTGTGGGGAGGTGACCACGACGCAGCGCATCCTGTCCGTCCTCGGCGATGTCGTCGGCCGGCTGCTCGCGAAGGGCGGTCCGGCCGGCGGCTCGTCGCTGTCGCGGCGGGATGCCGTGCTGAGGCCGGACGGGCGGGGATCAGCTCGGGCCGAGGAGGCGACCGCGGGGCGGATGCCCGGTTCGGAGACCATCGAGGTGGATCCGGAGCGGGTCGGGGATGTGAGCGTGGGTTATTCGCCGTCGCGCAACGGGATGCCGGACTCCGGTGAGGTGATCTGGACGTGGGTGCCGTACGAGGAGAACGACGGCCGAGGCAAGGACAGGCCGGTGCTGGTCATCGGGCGTCAGTCCGAAGACCGCGTGTACGCCGTGCGGATGACCAGCAAGGCGCACGACCGTGACCGGGACTTCCTGTCGATCGGGTCAGGATCCTGGGACTCGCAGGGCCGGGAATCCTGGGTGGACATCGAGCAGCTCTACAGCGTGCACGACGCCGGCATGCGCCGCGAGGCGGCCGTGCTGGATCGGCAGCGTTACGGGCGCGTCGCCGACGCCCTGATCAAGCGCTACGGCTGGGCGCGCGCCTGACCTGGTGGCGTCCGACGCGGTCCAATCCGATCGGGCCGGCGTGACGAATCCTCTGTGAGCCGCACTCCGCGGTTCGTCTGATCGAGGAGGAATCATGCGTTTCATCCCCACGAAGGTCCACGGCGTGCTCGACTACGTCGTGGGCATCGCACTCATCGTCGCCCCGTGGCTGTTCGGTTTCGCAGCGATGGGCGGCCCGGCCGTGGTGATCCCCATCGTGCTCGGGGTCGGTCTGATCCTGTACAGCCTGCTGACCCGCTACGAGTGGGGAGTGCTCAAGCTCATCCCGATGCCGGTCCATCTGATCTTCGACGTCGTGGCCAGCCTGTTCCTCGCCACCTCGCCGTGGCTGTTCGGCTTCGTGTCGGCGTCGCCCAACGCGTGGGCTCCCCACGTCGTCGTCGGCATCGCGGTCATCGTCGTGGTGATCTTCACCGAACCGCAGCCCGGCCGCGCGGAGCTGCGCACGTCGCGAGCCTGAGGTCGCGCATGTGAGGGGATCCGTCAGCCTCCTGGCGGATCCCCCGCATCGGCGGGGAGCCCGCGGCCACGATCAGCCGATCGCCGCGTCGATGGCATCCTGCGCCGTCGGATGCCGGAACTCGAACCCGCTCCGCAGCAGAGCTCGTGGGGCCGCATCGGCGTCCGCGAGCAGCAGCGAGTCGGCGGCTGCCCGCCCGAGTACCAGCCGCAGCGCCCACGCGGGGGCGGGCAGCAGATAGGGGCGATGCAGGCGATGGGACAGCGCGCGTCCGATGTCGGCGGCCGTCGCCGGCGTCGGCCCGGTGAGGTTCACGGGCCCTGCCAGGTCGTGATCGATCGCGTGCCGGATGCCGCGCACCTCGTCGTCGAGGGAGATCCACGGCCACACCTGGCGCCCCGTGCCCAGGGGACCGGCCAGGCCGACACCTGCGAGTCGCATCAGGGGTTTGAGCACGCCCTCGGGGTGCAGCACCGAAGCGGTGCGCAGCAGCACCGTGCGCACCCGGTCGCCGGCGCTGAGGGCGGCGGTCTCCCAGTCGATGCAGAGCCGGGCGAGGAACGTGTCGCCCGCGCCGCTGCGCTCGTCCACAGGCTCTCCGGGGCTGTGACCGTAGTAGCCGACCGCGGATGCTGACAAGAACGCCGGTGCATCGTCACCCAGTTCGCGCAGCGCCGCCGCCAGGACACGTGTGGGTGTCAGCCGTGATGTGCGCAGGGTCTCCCGATAGCCGCGGGTCCACGGCAACCGGCCGATGCTCGCGCCGTTGAGGCCGATCACGGCATCCGCTCCGGCCAGGATATCGGGGGAGAGGGCGTGACCGTCCTGCAGCCAGGCGATCTCCTGCGGCCCGCGCACCGGGTGCCGGACGAGGTGGACGACCTCAATGCCGTCCGCGCGGAGGGATGCTGTCAGCGCGCGCCCGATCAGGCCGCTCGCTCCGGCGATGACGATCCGCTCAGGTGCCATGCGACAGACGCTACGCCATTCCACCGTGAACGACAGAAGACCCGGGATCATCGATCCCGGGTCTTCTGAGTGGAGCGGATGACGAGACTCGAACTCGCGACCCCAACCTTGGCAAGGTTGTGCGCTACCAACTGCGCTACATCCGCGTGGGCGATGCCGGACTCGAACCGACGACCTCTTCCGTGTGAAGGAAGCGCGCTACCAACTGCGCCAATCGCCCATATGTGATTGTGATGTGCACCGTGGCACGATTGAAAAGCATACCCGATCCGCGGAGCGTGCCCGACATCACGGATCCGGTCGGGCGTGGCGGGGTGATGCGGTCTCGGGGGACACGCCCGATGTCGTGGCGCGGTTTGGTGAACGCCTCGAACCTGGGCTAATGTATCTCGAGTGCCCGGCACTCCGGGTAAGATCTGAGAACTGAATATCATGCGGATGTAGCGCAGTTGGTAGCGCACAACCTTGCCAAGGTTGGGGTCGCGAGTTCGAGTCTCGTCATCCGCTCGAGTGCAGGAGCCCCAGCCAGGGGTTCTGGCATGTGGGTTCGAATCCACCTCTGGTGGCGTGGCCGAGTGGCTAGGCACCGGCCTGCAAAGCCGTTTACACGGGTTCGAATCCCGTCGCCACCTCTCAGCAGACAACTTAACAGCCTTCATAGGCGCGATTGGCGCAGCGGTAGCGCGCTTCCCTGACACGGAAGAGGTCACTGGTTCGATCCCAGTATCGCGCACAGGCGAAGAGCCCCGGATGTCATCCGGGGCTCTTCTCGTATCCGCGACGCTGCAGCCGACGGCGTAGACTCGTGCCATGGATTCCGTGTCGGCCCTTCTCGTGACCTCTGTCACCGGTGTCGTCACGCGAACTACTGGCGCCTGAGCGGGCAGGGCGCCCTCGCGCCTGCAGCTGAGTCGACTCATTCCATCGTCTATCTGGAGAATCCCTTGTCAGACAACGCCCAGCCGAACGCGGACAAGCACGACGGCTTCGCACTCTTCACCGACCGCTCCGTGATCGCCATGCGCGTGAACGGCGTCCTCAAGGACCTCGCCGCGACCGTCGCCGAGGGCGATGACGTCGAGCCGGTCACGGTCGACAGCCCCGACGGGCTGAACATCCTGCGCCACTCCACCGCCCACGTGCTCGCTCAGGCCGTGCAGCGCATCCGTCCCGCCGCGAACCTCGGCATCGGCCCGTTCATCACCGATGGCTTCTACTACGACTTCGGCGTCGACGAGCCCTTCACCCCCGAGGACCTGAAGGCCATCTCCAAGGAGATGCAGCGCATCATCCGCGACGGCCAGCGCTTCACGCGCCGCGTCGTCACCGCCGACGAGGCCCGTGCCGAGCTGGCGAACGAGCCCTTCAAGCTCGAGCTGATCGACCTGGCCGGCGGGCCTGGCTCCGGTGCGGATGCCGCAGAAGGAGCATCCGTCGAGGTCGGCGCCGGCGAGCTGACCATCTACGACAACGTGCAGAAGAACGGCGAGGTCGCCTGGAAGGACCTCTGCCGCGGACCTCACGTGCCCTCCACGCGCCTGCTCGGCAACGGCTGGGACCTGACCCGCGTGGCCGCGGCCTATTGGCGCGGCAGTGAGAAGAACCCGCAGCTGCAGCGCATCTACGGAACGGCGTGGCCCAGCAAGGACGAGCTGCGCGCGTACCAGGAGCGCCTGGCCGAGGCCGAGCGCCGCGATCACCGCAAGCTGGGCGTGGAGATGGATCTGTTCTCGTTCCCCGACGAGATCGGCTCGGGCCTGGCGGTCTTCCACCCGCGCGGCGGCATCATCCGCTACGAGATCGAGGAGAACCTGCGTCGTCACCTGCTGCGCAACGGCTACGACGTGGTGAACACCCCGCACATCACGAAGAAGGACCTGTTCGCGACCTCCGGTCACCTGCAGACCTACGCCGACGGCATGTTCCCCCCGATGCATCTGGACGAGGTGGTCGATGAGGACGGCAACGTCACCAAGCAGGGCCAGGACTACTACCTGAAGCCCATGAACTGCCCCTTCCACAACCTGATCTACCGCGCCCGCGGCCGCAGCTACCGCGAGCTGCCGCTGCGCCTGGCGGAGTTCGGCACGGTGTACCGGTACGAGAAGAGCGGCACCCTCTCTGGGCTGACCCGAGTGCGAGGTCTGACCCAGGACGACGCGCACATCTACGTCGCCCAGGATCAGGTGCGCGAGGAGCTCACTGCCAACCTCAACCTGGTGCTGGAGCTGCTGCGCGACTACGGCCTGAACGACTTCTACCTGGAGCTGTCCACGAACGAGGAGGGCAACCCGAAGTTCCTCGGCGAGCCCGAGCAGTGGACGACCGCCATCGACACGCTGCGCGAGGTGGCGCTGGCCTCCGGCCTGGAGCTCGTGGCCGACCCGGGCGGTGCCGCGTTCTACGGCCCGAAGATCTCGGTGCAGGCGCGCGACGCGATCGGCCGCACCTGGCAGATGTCCACCATCCAGCTGGACTTCAACCAGCCCGAGCGGTTCGAGCTGGAGTACACCGGACCCGACGGGCAGAAGCACCGCCCGGTGATGATCCACCGCGCGCTGCTGGGCTCGGTCGAGCGCTTCTTCGCCATCCTGCTGGAGCACTATGCGGGCGACTTCCCGCTGTGGCTGGCTCCCATGCAGGTCGTGGGCGTGCCCGTGGCCGACCAGTTCGGCGACTACCTCGAGGACGTCGTCGGACAGCTGAAGGCCGAGGGCGTGCGCGCCGAGGTCGATCACTCCGACGACCGGATGCAGAAGAAGATCCGCAACCACACCACGGCCAAGGTGCCCGTGATCCTCATCGCCGGTGAGCAGGACCGTGCCGCCGGTACCGTCTCGTTCCGCTTCCGCGACGGTTCGCAGGAGAACGGGGTGCCCGTGGCCGACGCGGTCGCGCGCATCCGCGCCGCCGTCGCCGCGCACGTGCGTGTGCTGGCAGCGGGGGACCTGGCATGACCGACGGGGCCCAGCCGCTGGAGGATGCCGCACGCCTGGTGGGCGTGCCGGACGAGTTCCAGCGGCTGTGGACCCCGCACCGCATGGCCTACATCCAGGCCGGCCCCGAAGTGCTGCGGGAGGACTGCCCGTTCTGCGAGGCGCCCAAGCATCCGGATGCCGAGCGGCTGATCGTCGCACGGGGGAAGAGCGCCTATGTGCTGCTGAACCTGTTCCCCTACAACTCCGGTCACCTGCTGGTGTGCCCGTATCGCCACATCGCCACCTACGATCAGGCCACGGCCGAGGAGGTCGCCGAGATCGGTGCTCTGACGCAGACCGGGATGCGGGTGCTGAAGGCCGTGTCGAACTGCGACGGCTTCAACCTGGGCATGAACCAGGGCGCCGTCGCCGGAGCCGGCGTGGACGCGCACCTGCACCAGCACATCGTGCCGCGGTGGGCCTCGGATGCCAACTTCTTCCCGATCATCGCGAAGACCAAGGCGTTGCCGCAGCTGCTGGGCGAGGTGCGCGAGGCCGTCGCGAGCGCGTGGCCCGCGACGGCCTGATCCTCAGCGCACCTGGTACGCGGTGAACTGCAGGCGCGGGTTCGCGTAGGTCTCCTGCGACTGCACCAGCGCGAGTTCGCGCTCACCGGAGTCCAGCGTGTTCTGCAGCAGGTCGAACACACTGGACACGGTGCGCTCCAGCGCGACCTTCGCATCGCCGGTCTGCACGTAGTGCGCGGTGAACAGCGCCGCCGTCACATCGCCCGAGCCGTTGGCCTTCATGGGCAGCTGCGGCGTGGCGACCAGCCAGGCGCCCATCGCGTCGGCTGCGAGCATCTCGATGGTGCCCTCCTCGCGATCCGGCCGCTCGACCGATGTCACCAGCACGGTCTTCGGACCCATGGCCATCGCCGCGTCGACCGAGGCCAGCGTCGAGGCGAGGTCGCCCGGCTCGGTGCCGGTGAGATAGCCCAGTTCGAACTGGTTGGGAGTGATGATGTCGGCCACCGGCACGACTCGCCGGCGCAGCAGCTCGGGGATCGCGGGGGCGACGAAGCAGCCCGACTTGGCGTTGCCCATCACCGGGTCGCAGGCGTACACGGCATCCGGGTTGGCGGCCTTCACGCGTGCGACGGCGTCGATGATGACGTCGGCGATGCCCTCCCCGCCCTGGTAGCCGCTGAGCACGGCGTCGATCTGCGGCAGTACGCCGCGCTCCTCGACGCCCGTGATCACGTCGCGCACGTCGTCGGGAGCGATCATCGGGCCGCGCCAGGCGCCGTAACCGGTGTGGTTGGAGAAGGTGACCGTGTACACCGGCAGCACCTCGACGCCGATGCGCTGCAGCGGGAAGACGGCGGCCGAGTTGCCGACGTGGCCGTGGGCGACGGCCGACTGGATCGAGAGGATCTTCATCCTGTCATCCTCTCATCCGATGCCCGGATGCTCAGCGCGCGGCGGCCTCGAGATCATCCAGCAGGCGTGCCGTGTCGGCATCCGAGAGGTCGTGCACGGTCAGACGCAGGTGATCGGATGCCGGTGACGGATTCTCGATCCGGAACTCGTCGCCGGTGCGCACCAGCCACCCTCTGCGCATCAGGCGCTCCGCGACCGCCTGGGCGGGCGCGGGAACCTGCACCCACAGGCTCAGCCCGTCGGAGGAGTGCGTGACGATGCCGCGCTGGGCCAGAGCGGCGACGAAGGCCGCGTTGCGCTCGGCGTAGTGAGTGGCGGCTGCGCCGATCTCGGCGCGGACACCGGCATCCGACAGCTGCGCGTGAGCGAGACGCTGCAGCAGATGACTCACCCAGGTCGTGCCGGGGTTCAGCCGCAGGGACAGGCGCTCTGCCGTGGTCGGGTCGGTGGCGGCGACGGCCAGGCACATGTCAGGGCCGAGGAACTTCGACACCGATCGCAGCAGCGCGTAGCGACGATGCTCGGGACCGATCAGTGACGCGTACGGGTGCGCGGAGAGCATGGAGAAGTGGTCGTCCTCGATGATCAGCACGTACGGATGCGGGCGCAGCACCTCGCGCAGGGCTGCCGCGCGGGCGGGGGACAGGCTCACCCCGGTGGGGTTCTGCGCGCGGGGAGTGCAGATGAGGGCCCGGATGCCGGCATCCAGTGCCGCCTGCAGACCCTCGACGGTCATGCCCTCCTCGTCGACCGGCACCGGCACGCCGCGGTAACCGCCGAGGCGGACGGTGTGGATGCTGGCCAGGAAGCACGGATCCTCCAGCGCCACCGCGTCATCGCGCATGAGGGCCTGCGCGAGCAGACGCTCCACGGCATCCACCGCACCGCTGGTGACGGTGATGCGCAGGTCGGCGCGCGGCAGGTCGGCGAGGATCCACGCCCGGGCCCACTGCTCCAGCCCGGGGTCGATGACGGGCTCGCCGTACAGCACGGGGCGCCCCACGATACCGGTCAGCGCCGCCGTGGGGTCGGGGATCAGCCGTGGATCCGGGTTGCCCGAGCCGATGTCCTGCAGCACGGTGTCGGCGGCCACGCCCTCCTGCGCCACATGCGCGGCGCCGGCCATGAGGGTGCCACCGCGTCCCTTGGAGATGACGAGTCCCGCTTGGGCCAGCTGACGGTAGGCGGCGACGGCGGTGTTGCGGTTCACTCCCAGCAGGCCCGCGAGCTCCCGGACGGGCGGCAGGGCGTCACCGGGGCGCAGCATGCCGCGCTCGCGCAGCGCGCGCACGCTGTCGGCTATCTCGGCCGCCGTCGTGCCGGTGATATCGAGGTCCATCACCTCGATTCTACGGTGGTATCTTTTGACATAGGCCAAACGATGTTTTGTGCTGACTTGAATCTTTCCCGAGGAGACACCATGGCAGACCAGACCCCGACGACCGGATCGCAGCGCGTCAAGCGCGGACTCGCCGAGATGCTGAAGGGCGGCGTCATCATGGACGTCGTCACCGCCGACCAGGCCAAGATCGCCGAGGACGCCGGCGCGGTCGCCGTCATGGCGCTGGAGCGCGTGCCCGCAGACATCCGCGCCCAGGGCGGCGTCTCACGCATGAGCGACCCCGACATGATCGACAGCATCATCTCCTCGGTGTCGATTCCCGTGATGGCCAAGGCCCGCATCGGTCACTTCGTCGAGGCGCAGGTGCTGCAGGAGCTCGGCGTCGACTACATCGACGAGTCCGAGGTGCTCTCGCCGGCCGACTACGTCAACCACATCGACAAGTGGAACTTCACCGTGCCGTTCGTGTGCGGTGCCACCAACCTGGGCGAGGCACTGCGCCGCATCAACGAGGGCGCGGCCATGATCCGCTCCAAGGGCGAGGCCGGCACCGGTGACGTCTCCGAGGCCATGAAGCACATCCGCAAGATCCGCGGTGAGATCGCCGCGCTCGGCGCCCTGTCCAAGGACGAGCTGTACGTGGCGGCCAAGGAGCTGCAGGCGCCGTACGAACTGGTGTCCGAGATCGCCGAGACCGGCAAGCTGCCGGTCGTGCTGTTCGTGGCCGGTGGCGTCGCCACCCCGGCGGATGCGGCGATGATGATGCAGCTGGGCGCGGACGGCGTGTTCGTCGGCTCGGGCATCTTCAAGTCCGGCGACCCGGTCGCCCGCGCCGCCGCGATCGTCAAGGCCACCACCTTCTTCGACGATGCGAAGGTCATCGCAGATGTCTCCCGGGGCCTGGGTGAGGCGATGGTCGGCATCAACGTCTCCGACCTGCCCGCACCTCACCGCCTCGCCGAGCGGGGCTGGTGACCCGGATGCCGCGAGTCGGCGTGCTCGGCCTGCAGGGCGACGTGCGCGAGCACGTCGCCCTGCTGGAGCACCTCGGCGCCGACGTCGTGCGCGTGCGCCGGCCGGAGGAGTTCGCGCAGGTCGAGGGCCTCGTGATCCCCGGCGGCGAGTCCACGGTGATGGACAAGCTCTCGCGCGCCTTCGGACTGCGTGACCCCATCCGGGCGGCCATCGCCGACGGGATGCCGATGCTCGGCACCTGCGCGGGCCTGATCATGCTCTCGGATCGGCTGGCGGACGGGATCGTCGGCCAGCAGACGTTCGGCGGCCTGGACGTGCTGACCCGGCGCAACGCGTTCGGCCGGCAGGTCGACTCGTTCGAGGGCGAAGTGCCGGTGCCCGCATTCGTCGGAGAACCGGTGTCCGCGACCTTCATCCGCGGTCCGGTGGTCGAGGAGGTCGGGGCGGATGCTGCGGCCATGGCCTCGCTGCCGGCAGGAACCGTCGTGGCGGTCGAGCAGGGGAATCTGATGGGCATCAGCTTCCACCCCGAGCTGAGCGGCGAGCCGCGGTTCCACCAGCGCTTCCTGGACCGCGTGTCCGCCCGCGGCTGAGCCTCAGAGCAGTTCGACGAGTCAGAGCAGTTCTGCGAGCCAGCGCAGCAGCGGCCGGGCCTGCGCGCGCTGGAACGCCCGCAGTCCCGGCAGCTCCGGGATCTCCGGCTGACCCTGTCCCCACCACAGGAACGAGGCGAAGCCGGAGATCACCGGCAGCATGCTCGCCGCGTCCGGGGCGCCGTGCACACGCAGGATCTCCCACGCGTCCGCGCAGCGCGGCCCGCCGGAGGCCTCGACGGAGGGAGGCAGCAGCGGCCCGTCCAGCCACGCCGCACCGCGCCGGGCATGCGGCCAGTCGATGAAGTGCGCGCGCTCACCGTCGATGAGGATGTTGTCCGCGCGCAGGTCGCCGTGCGTGAGGAACGGCCCCGTCACGGCATCCGGCAGCAGCTGCTCGAGACGAAGCAGATCCGGCATCCGCTCCGCCAGGTCGTGCGGGAGGGATGCCGTCAGCGCGGCGTCCTCGGCGATGGTCTGCCAGCGCGCGTAGTAAGGGAGCATCGAGCGCTCCGCGGGGAAGATGCTCTCAGCGGCGGGCGTGCGCGCGAGCCGAGCGATCTCCGCGGCGACGACGTGCAGCTGCTCGATGGTCCACGGATCGCCGGGGTGGATGCCGGGCACGACCTCCAGCACCAGTGCCGTCGACTCCTCGTCGTCGATGCTCGCCAGCACCCGCGGCGCGAGTGAAGCGGGGATCGCCTGCAGCGCACGGATCTCCCGGCGGATGAACGTCCGCGAATCGCGATGCCCGGTTGCGCCGATCGCCTTCACGAACGCCTCCGCATGCGCCGTCCGCACGATGCCGGCGTAGCCCGCGCTGAATCCGCCCTGTGCGGGGGAGTCGATGACGATGTCCCCTCCGAGGGTGTCCGCGATACGGGCGCGCAGGCTCGCCGGCAGCGAACCCCACTCGGGCCGGAGACGGTCGGCGCCTGCTCTCATGCTGACGAAGCTAGCAGCGGTAGCGTGGACGGATGCGACTGCCCCTGGGTTCGACCGATGTCAGTGAGAGCGGCGGGACGGTCACCCTCGTGAGCCGCACGGGAGCCGAATGGATTCCCGTCGCCGCGCATCCGATGGCACTGGACGAGGCGCTGCGCCTGCTGGATGACGGCGAGCAGCGTCGCACGCATGCGGATCCCGTCTTCGACGAGGCCGTGCTCTCGGACTCGCCCGACGCTCCGCGCTTCGCACCGGGACAGGCGATCCTCTGGCGCTACGGTCGCTATATCGAGACCGCCCGCGTGATCCGGGACGACGACTGCGGGCTGGTGGTGTGGATCCCCTCCGGGTCCGAGCGGCTCGGTCCAGTGCCTGCTGACGGCCGCGCTCCGCGGGAAGTGCCGCTCGACGAGCGCTTCAGCGTGCCATGGGTGATGCGGGAGTCGACCTGGCGCGGCCCCGGCGTCGTGCGCATCGCCCCGGCCGGGAGGCCGTGGTCCGTATGGTTCTTCCGCCGTGCCGATGGGACGCCGGCCGGAGCCTACGTGAACCTGGAGCTGCCGCACCGCAGAGCGGACGGTGCGGCGCCTGCGATCTTCTCGCGCGATCTCGTGCTGGATCTGTGGATCGACGCCGAGCACTCCGGCAGCGAGGACGTCTGGCTGAAGGATGCCGACGAACTGGTCGCCGCCGTCGATCAGGGCCGGCTCACGCCGCAGCAGGCCGAGGCCGTGCGTGCCATCGCAGACCACGCCGTGCAGGAGTTCATCGCCCGGGGGACGTGGCCGCTCGATGAGGGATGGGATGCCTGGCGCCCCGATGCCACGATGGACGACACCGTCCGACTGCCCGACATCCCGGCGATCGACGATGCACGGCGCCGGTCGGGCAGCACCTCCCTCGAAGGCTGACACGGCGCTTCGATCACGATTCGTTAGAATGGACGATGCCCTGGAGGCGACTCCGGGCATACGAGACGAGCGGAGACATATGTCCGGGCATTCCAAGTGGGCCACGACCAAGCACAAGAAGGCGGTCATCGACGCGCGTCGTGCCAAGTCGTGGGCCAAGCTCATCAAGAACATCGAGGTGGCGGCCAAGCTCGGCGGCGCCGACCTCGCCGGCAACCCGACGCTGTATGACGCGGTGCTGAAGGCCAAGAAGACCTCCGTCCCCAAGGACAACATCGACCGCGCGGTGAAGCGCGGTGCGGGCATCGGCGGCGAGTCGGTGGAGTACTCCTCGATCATGTACGAGGGCTACGGCCACGGCGGCGTCGCCCTCATGATCGAGTGTCTGACCGACAACAAGAACCGCGCGGCAGCCGAGGTGCGCACCGCGCTCACCCGCAACGGCGGAACGCTGGCCGACCCGGGCTCGGTGGCCTACAACTTCAGCCGCAAGGGCGTCATCGTCGTCACCGCCGAGGGCACCACCGAGGACGACCTCATGATGGCCGCCCTCGAGGCGGGCGCCGAGGAGATCGAGCAGCAGGCCGAGGGCTTCCAGATCATCACCGACGCCAGCGACCTCGTGCCCGTGCGCACCGCGCTGGCGGACGCCGGCATCGACTACGACTCCGCCGATGTGGAGTTCGTGCCGAACCTCAAGGTGGAGATCGACGCCGAGACCGCGCGCAAGATCTTCCGCCTGATCGACGCCCTCGAGGACAGCGACGACGTGCAGAACGTGTTCGCGAACTTCGATCTGACCGCCGAGGTGCAGGCCGAGCTCGAGAACGACGACGAGGACTGACCCTTTCACGGGTTGCTGAGCCCGTCGAAGCATCGGCCCCGGGCGCGCCTGCGCCCGGGGCCGATGTGCGCCCGTAGCCTGGGGGAGTGACCTCCCCGCTGCGCGTTCTCGGCATCGACCCCGGCCTCACCCGCTGCGGCGTGGGCGTCGTCGACGTGGACCGCTCCCGCCGGGCGACGCTGGTGCACGTCGGGGTCGTCCGCACGCCGCTGGACGCGGACCTGTCGGTGCGCCTGGCCGCGGTCGCCACCGGCATCCGCGCCGTCATCGAGGAGCACCACCCGGATGCCGTCGCCGTGGAGCGCGTGTTCGCGCAGCACAACGTGCAGACCGTGATGGGCACGGCCCAGGCATCCGGCGTCGCACTGCTCATCGCCGCCGAGGCGGGCCTTCCTGCGGCCACGCACACCCCGAGCGAGGTGAAGGCCGCCGTCACCGGCTACGGCTCGGCCGACAAGAAGCAGGTGCAGTCGATGATCGCCCGCATCCTGCGGCTGGATGCCCCGCCACAGCCCGCCGACGCCGCCGATGCGCTGGCCATCGCGCTCTGCCACGCCTGGCGCACCGGCCCCGCCGCCCCCGCTGCGGGCGGCGGCATGACGCCCGCTCAGCGCGCCTGGGCAGACGCCGAGCGGAACTCGCGCACCTCTCGTGTCGCTCGAACGAATGTACGAGCGGCCCGATAGGGTGGAACCATGATCTCCTCGCTGCGCGGCACCGTGCTGCACACGGCCGCCGACCGCGTCGTCATCGAGACCGGCGGCGTCGGCTTCTCGGTGTTCGTTCCCGCGGATGTCGCGCACATCGCCGTCGTGGGGGAGCAGCTGCAGCTGCACACCAGCCTGATCGTCCGTGAGGACGCGCTGACCCTGTACGGGTTCGGCGACCGCGACGAGCTGGAGATCTTCGGACAGCTGCTGAGCGTCACCGGCGTCGGCCCCAAGTCGGCACTGGGTGTGCTCTCGCACCTGACGGTCGACCAGATCGCCGAGGCCGTCACAGCCGAGGACGATGCGCCTTTCCGTCGTGTCTCCGGCATCGGGCCGAAGACCGCCAAGCTCATCGTCGTGCAGCTGGCAGGCAAGGTGCAGCCGCGGGTGGCGTCGACACCTGCGGCCGTCGCCGCCACGGCCGTCGTGGATCAGGTCACCGCCGCGCTGGTGGGCCTGGGCTGGACCGAGAAGGTCGCCGCAGAGGCGGCGGCCGACACCGCCGACACGGCGACGGATGCGGAGCGCGAATCCGTGCCCGCGCTGCTGCGCCGCACGCTGGCAGCCATGGGACCGGGGGCCAAGCGTGGCTGAGAACCCCCGCGACGCCGGCGAAGCGCTGGACGAGACCGAACTGGCCATCGAGGGCGCACTGCGGCCGACGAGCCTGGGCGAGTTCGTCGGCCAGCCCAAGGTGCGCGGCCAGCTGCAGCTGCTGCTGGAGGCCGCGCGCATCCAGGAGCGCCCCGCCGACCACATCCTGCTCGCCGGCCCTCCCGGGCTCGGCAAGACCACCCTGGCGATGATCGTCGCGCACGAGAGCGGACGCCCGCTGCGCCTGTCCAGCGGCCCGGCCATCCAGCACGCCGGCGACCTGGCGGCCCTGCTGTCCAGCCTCACGCCCGGCGAAGTGCTCTTCATCGACGAGATCCACCGCATGGCGCGCTCCGCCGAGGAGATGCTGTACCTCGCGATGGAGGACTTCCGCATCGACATCATGGTCGGCAAGGGAGCCGGCGCCACCAGCATCCCGCTGGATCTGGCGCCCTTCACACTGGTGGGCGCGACCACCCGCTCGGGGCTGCTGCCCAACCCACTGCGCGATCGCTTCGGCTTCACCGGACACCTGGAGTTCTACGACGAGAGCGACCTCGAGCAGGTCATCGCCCGCTCGGCATCCGTGCTGGGCGTGACGCTTCCCGGCGACTCGCTCTCGGAGATCGCGCGACGCTCTCGGGGCACCCCGCGCATCGCCAACCGGCTGCTGCGCCGCGTGCGCGACTACGCGCTGGTCCACGGCGGCGGGGGAGAGGCCTCCATTCACGACGTGCGCGCGGCGCTGGAGCTGTACGACGTCGACGCCATCGGCCTGGATCGGTTGGACAGGGCGGTGCTGGATGCCCTCGTGCGCAGATTCCGCGGCGGTCCGGTCGGTCTGAGCACGCTCGCGGTCACCGTCGGTGAGGAGGCGGAGACCGTCGAGAGCGTCGTCGAGCCGTACCTCGTGCGCATCGGATTCCTCGGCCGCACGCCTCGCGGGCGCATCGCCATGCCGGAGGCGTACCAGCACCTGGGCCTGGTCCATCCCGAGGGTGCCGCCTTGTTCGATGACCTATAATCGCTGAAGGCTTGCCGGAATCCCGGTCCCCCCCCATACGCGACGCCGCGTCCGGCGTGCATCTGAAAGGCTCCCGCTCCTATGGATCCCATGTCCCTCATGCTCTTCGGCCTCCTCGCCGTGATGCTCGTCTTCATGTTCATGAACACCCGCAAGCGCCAGAGGCAGATGAAGGCGCAGCAGGAGGAGAAGGCTGCGAAGACGGTCCCCGGCGCGAAGGTGCTGCTGCAGGGCGGCCTGTACGGCACCGTCGTCTCCTACGACCCGGTCGACCTCAACAAGCCCGCTCAGGTGGAGCTCGCCCCCGGCGTCGTCATCGAGGTGCACAGCCAGTCCATCCTGCGCGTGGTCGACCCCAGCGAGTTCGAGGATGCCGATGACGACGCGGCCGACGTCGACGCGGACACCACGCCCGCCCAAGGTGCTGACGACGGCATCGAGTCGATCACCGTGGAGACTCCTGAGGAGACCAAGGCGCGTCTCGAGCGCAACAACGACAACTGACGCTCGGCGTCCCTCTCGCGGAAAGCAATCACGTGGCATCCACATCTCCGACTCGCCATGCCTGGCGGGTCCTCCTCGGCCTGCTCATCGTCACGGCGGTGCTGTTCGGCATCAACTCTCTCGGCGTGTACATCTTCAAGACCGACAACGGCAAGCCGGCCAGCTCGTGGACGCCTGAACTCGCCCTCGACCTGCAGGGCGGAACGCAGATCATCCTGCAGGCGGCCACGCCGGACGGCTCGGCGCCTTCGGCCGACCAGCTGAACCAGGCCGTCTCGATCATCCGCCAGCGCGTCGATGCATCGGGTGTGTCGGAGGCGGACATCACCACCGAGGGCGGACGCAACATCGTCGTCCAGATCCCCGGCCAGGCTTCGCAGGCCGACCGTGATCGCATCACCGCGAGCGCCAAGCTCGAGTTCCGCGCCGTGCTGTACACGGACGCGCCGGGGACCACCTTCGTCGGCGAAGACGGCAAGCAGACCCCGTATCCGACGCCCGACCCCACGCTGCAGGCCACGCCCACGGTCAAGCCGAGCAACGCGTCCGATCCGGCGTGGATCACCCCCAAGCTGAAGGCGCAGTTCGACGCCTTCGACTGCACGGCGAAGCGACCGACCAATCAGCCCGAGGATCAGCCGCTGATCGCCTGCGAGCAGGAGAACGGCCAGTACGTGGCCAAGTACATCCTCGGCCCGATGGAGCTGGACGGCACGGTCATCACCGACGCGACGGCAGGTCGTGAGCAGCAGTCCGGTCAATGGACCGTCAACCTGACCATGAACGCGAAAGGCACCAAGGTCTTCGGCGAGATCAGCCAGCGCCTGAATGCCAACCGCCTCGCAGGCAAGGCGCCGCTGGACAGGTTCGCCTTCGTGCTCGACGGCGAGGTCATCTCTGCGCCGACCATGCAGGCCGCGATCCTCAACGGCCGCCCCAGCATCTCGGGCAACTTCACGCAGGAGACGGCCAAGGCCCTCGCCGATCAGCTCAAGTACGGCGCGCTGCCGCTGAGCTTCACCGTGCAGAGCTCCGACACGGTCTCCGCCACGCTCGGATCGCAGCAGCTGAAGTACGGTCTCATCGCCGGTCTCATCGGCCTCGGCCTGGTGGCGATCTACTCGCTGCTCAGCTATCGCGCCCTGGGCTGGGTGATCATGGCATCCATCGGCGTGATGGGCGTGCTGACGTACATCATCATCGCCATCCTGGCCTGGCGCATGGGCTTCCGGCTGTCTCTGGCAGGCGTCGCGGGTCTGATCGTGTCGATCGGATTCACGGCCGACTCGTTCATCGTCTACTTCGAGCGAATACGAGACGAGCTGCGCGACGGCAAGTCCATCACCGGCTCGATCGAGTACGGCTGGGATCGCGCGAAGCGCACGATCTACATCGCCAAGGCGGTCAACATCCTCGCGGCCGTGGTGCTGTTCATCCTGGCCGATGCCACGGTGAAGGGCTTCGCGTTCACGCTGGGTCTGACCACCCTGATCGACGTGTTCATCTTCGTGATCTTCACGCACCCGGTCATGCAGATCCTGGCCCGCACGGAGTTCTTCGGCGGCGGGCATCCGCTGTCCGGCCTGAACGCCGAGTCCCTCGGCGCCATGTACAGCGACCGCGTGCAGTACCGCACCGCGGAGACCGGGTCGACCGGCCGCGCCGCACGCAACAAGGGCGCCAGCGGCGAAGCCGCGAGGCGCCAGACCATCGCCGAGCGCAAGCGCGCTGAGGCACTCGCCGCTCAGGGATCCCAGGATGCCGGGAAGGACTCCTCCGCATCATGATCTCGATGAACGAGTTCGGCAACAACCTCTACTCGGGGAAGACCTCCTTCCCCTTCGTCGGCAGGCGCAGGCTGTGGTTCATCATCGCCGTGCTGCTGGTGCTCGGCTCCATCCTGGTGCCGTTCATCCGCCCGGTGCAGTTCTCCATAGAGTTCACCGGCGGCTCGCAGTTCATGATCGTCGGCCCGTCCTCGACGAACCAGGGCCTGGCATCCGATGCGGTGCGCAGCGTGGTGCCGAACGCCACCACCAGGGTCGCCATCGTCAACGGCAAGGACGTCCGCGTCCAGACCGACCAGATGTCGCCCAACCAGACGCAGGACGTGAAGAACGCCCTGGCGGACGCCTACAAGGTGCAGCCGAAGGAGGTCGCGGACTCGTTCATCGGCCCGGCCTGGGGCGAGGGCGTCACACGGCAATCCCTCTGGGGTCTGGCGATCTTCCTGGCGCTCACCTTCCTGATCCTCGGCATCTACTTCCGCACCTGGAAGATGTCCGCGGCCTCCATCCTGGGCCTGCTGGACGTGCTGGTGATCACGGTCGGCGTCTACGCCCTCGCGGGCTTCGAGATCTCGCCGGCGGCGGTGATCGGGTTCCTGACGATCCTGGCGTACTCGCTGTACGACACCACGGTCGTGTTCGACAAGGTGCGCGAGAACACCACCGAGGATGCCGATCAGATGTCGCGAACCTTCGGGGAGTCGGTGAACCTGGCCGTCAACCAGACGCTGGTGCGCTCGATCAACACGTCCGTCGTGGCGGCGCTCCCGGTCGGCGCGATCCTCTTCATCGGCGCGTTCTGGTTCGGCGCCGAGACGCTGTCCTCGATCTCGCTGTCGATCTTCGTCGGCATCCTGGTCGCGACGTACTCCACGCTGTTCGTGTCCGCGCCGCTGTACGCGGCGTTCCGGCAGAACGAGCCGGCCATCCTCGCGCATGACAAGAAGGTGCTGCAGGCGCGCGAGCGCGCCGCCGCCACCGTCGAGGTCTGACACCCCGCGCGGGGATCGGCATGCCGGTCCCCGCGTAGGATGAGCACAACGCCGGGACGGGAGCACAGATGGCGGATTCGCAGGTCACATCGCAGGGATCCAGCCTGCGTCGGCTGGTGCCGCGCATCTTCTCCCGTGCGCCCCGCGTCAATGACCTCGACAACCTGATCCGCACGGTCCGCGCCAATCACCCCCGCGGCGATCTGCCCATCATCGAGCACGCCTATCGCATCGCGAAGGAGAAGCACGAGGGGCAGTTCCGGCAGAGCGGGGAGCCGTACATCACGCATCCGCTGGCCGTCGCGAAGATCCTCGCCGACCTGGGCCTCGGGCCTCGTGCGGTCGCCGCCGCACTGCTGCACGACACCGTCGAGGACACCGGCTACGCCCTCACCGAGCTGTCCGAGGAGTTCGGCGACGAGGTCGCCATGCTCGTCGACGGCGTCACCAAGCTCGACAAGGTCAAGTACGGCGAGAGCGCGCAGGCCGAGACCGTCCGCAAGATGATCGTCGCGATGTCCAAGGACATCCGCGTGCTGCTGATCAAACTGGCCGACCGGCTGCACAACGCGCGCACCTGGGGCTTCGTGCCGCCCGAGAAGGCCGCGCGCAAGGCCAAGGAGACGTTGGAGATCTACGCGCCGCTGGCCAACCGCCTCGGTATCCAGACCATCAAGTCCGAGCTGGAGGACCTGTCCTTCGCGGTGCTGAACCCGAAGATCTACGCGGAGATCTCCAGCCTGGTGGCGCAGCGCACCCCGCAGCGCGAGAAGTACCTCAAGCAGGTCATCGCAGAGATCGACGAGGATCTGCACGAGCTGCGCATCCGCGGCAAGGTGTTCGGGCGCCCGAAGCAGCTGTACTCCGTGTACCAGAAGATGGTGGTGCGCGGCCGCGAGTTCGACGACATCTACGACCTGATCGGCATTCGCGTGCTGGTGAACTCCGTGCGCGACTGCTACGCGGTGCTGGGCGCCATCCATGCGCGCTGGACCCCGCTGCCCGGCCGCTTCAAGGACTACATCGCCACCCCGAAGTTCAACCTGTACCAGTCGCTGCACACCACCGTGATCGGCCCGTCCGGACGCACGGTGGAGATCCAGATCCGCACGCATGAGATGCATCAGCAGGCCGAGTACGGCGTGGCCGCGCACTGGATGTACAAGGAGCGGATGAACGGCGGCAAGGTCGACACCCGCAAGACCGACGCCGACATGGCGTGGCTCGCGCACATCTCCGACTGGCAGGCCGAGACGGCCGATCCCAGCGAGTTCCTGGATTCGCTCCGTTTCGAGATCGGCGCGAAGGAGGTGTACGTCTTCACGCCCAAGGGGCGTGTCATCGGACTCCCCGCCGGGGCGACCCCGGTGGACTTCGCGTACGCCGTGCACACCGAGATCGGCCACCGCACGATGGGCGCCAAGGTCAACGGCCGCCTGGTGCCGCTAGAGTCCGAGCTGCGCAGCGGCGACGTGGTCGAGGTGTTCACCTCGAAGAACCCGGATGCCGGCCCCAGCCAGGACTGGCTGAGCTTCGTCAAGAGCACCAGGGCGCGCAACAAGATCAAGGGCTGGTTCACCAAGGAGCGCCGCGAAGAGGCCATCGAGCAGGGCAAGGAGTCCATCGCGCGCGCGATGCGCAAGCAGAACCTGCCCCTGCAGCGCCTGATGAGCCAGGAGTCGTTCGCCGAGGTCGCCCGACAGCTGCGCTACGAGGATGTCACCTCGCTGTACGCCGCGGTCGGCGAGGGGCACGTCTCCACGCAGTCCGTGCTGGAGAAGGTCACCGCGCTGGTCGCCTCCGAGCCCGACACCAGCACCGGTGCCATCCAGCTGCCAGGGCATGCACCCAGCCGCGAGGCCAAGGCGGCGGACTCCGGCATCCTGGTCCGCGGCGCATCCGACATCCTCGTCAAGCTGGCGCGGTGCTGCACGCCTGTGCCGGGAGACCCCATCGTCGGCTTCGTCACGCGCGGCAGCGGCGTCTCCGTGCACCGCAAGGACTGCGTGAACGTGAAGGCGCTGGGCGCGGACTCCGAGCGCTTCGTGGAGGTGTCCTGGGCGCCGACCACCAAGAGCGTGTTCCGCGTCCAGATCCAGGTGGAGGCGCTGGATCGCTCGGGCCTTCTCTCGGACGTCACGCGCGTGCTCAGCGAACACCACGTGAACATCCTGTCGGCGTCGGTGTCCACCACCGACGAGCGCCTGGCCCTGAGCCGCTTCGTGTTCGAGATGGGGGACTCCGTGCACCTGGACCGCGTGCTCAACGCCGTCCGCCGCATCGACGCCGTGTACGACGTCTACCGCGTCACGACGTCCTGAGAGCCTGAGCCGCTCTCTCGGCCTGCAGCAGCAGCGCGGCGGCGCGTCGGCCCGGGCGTCTGGTCGCACGCGCGAGCTCGCCCTCGAGAAAGTCCAGCAGCTCCGGCCTGGCCTGAAGGAGCGCGCCCAGCCAGTGATCGTCGCCCTGGTCGAGCGCCGCGGCGTACAGCAGCTCCGAGGCCGTCGCCTCCGGTGTCGTCACGGGGATGCCTCCGACGTCGGCGACGGCGTCGTGCGCGGCGCGACGGTCGTGATAGACCACGCGTGCCCGCGGCGTGACGCGCATGCGCGCTGCGGAGACGCGGCGGATGTGATGCACGGCCGGCGGGGCGTCACCGGCGCCGTGGATCCAGGCGGCGGTCGGGCCGCAGGCCGCGGTGCCTCGGGGGATGAGCATGGCGACGCCGAGCGCCCTGGCATCCGCCTCCTCCACCGTGTCGACGGGCATGAATCCCTCGCCGACCTCGATCACGACCCCGTCGAGACGGGCCGCGCCGAGTTCCGCGAGGGTCAGCCGGTCACCGGGGCGGTAGAACAGCGCGGAGTGCATGCACAACAGTATGAGCCGTGCCGCCCGGTGATGGGCGGGCACGGCTCATGCTGTGGATAACGCGTGCTCAGCCGCGCAGGGCGTTCAGCCAGGAGCGCCGGGCGGCGAGCGCCTCGGTCGCCTCCTTGACGGCCTTCGCGTCGCCGGCCTTCTCGGCGGCGGCCAGCTCCTGCTCGAGCTTCTCGATGGACTCGTTGAGCTGCGCGCTCATGTCGTTCGCACGAGCCTTGGTCTCGGGGTTGTTCTTCTTCCAGTCCACGTCCTCGCGGGACTTCAGAGCCTGCTCGATGGTGCGCATGCGGTCGTCCAGCGCCCGCTCCTTCTCGCGCGGGAAGATGCGTCCGACCTCGTCCCACTGCCGCTGGATGCGGGTGAGCAGGGCGCGCGCCTTCTTGAGGTTCGGCTCGTCGGCCACGGCCTTGGCCTCCTCCAGCAGAGCCTGGCGTGCCTCGATCTTCGGCGCGGACTCGGCCTCATCCGCGGCGGCCTGCTCGGCACGAGCCGAGTACAGCGCGTCGCCCGCGGCCTTGAACTTCGCCCACAGCGCATCGTCGGCCTTGCGTCCGGCACGGCCAGCGGCCTTCCACGCGTCCAGCAGGTCGCGGTAGGCGGGGATGCCGTCCACACCGCGTGGCGCGAGGGCCTCAGCCCGCTCGACCAGGCGCGCCTTGGCGTCGCGAGCGCTGCGGTGCACGTCGTCGAGCTCGGAGAAGAACGCGCGACGCGCCTTGTCGACGCTCGATCGGGCGTCACGGAACCGCTTCCAGAGCTGCTGGGCGGCGCCCTTGGGCAGACGCGGTCCGTTCTGCTGGTGCGACTGCCAGGCGTCGAACAGCTCGGTCATCTCGACCGTGACCTGCTTCCACTGCACCTTCGACAGGTCGCGGGCGGCGATGGCCTCGGCCTTCTCGACGATCACTGTGCGCTCGGCGATGGCGGCGTCCATGGCGGCCTTCGCCGCCTCGGCCTCCTTGGCGGTGGCCTCGGAGAGACTCGCCACGAGGGCCTCGATGCGGCTGCGGAGGCCCGCGAGGTCGCCGACGGCCGCAGCATCCGTCACCTCGCTGAGAAGGCGGTTCGCCTGCTTGGTGAGATCGGATGCCGAACTGCCGCCGCTCTGCGCACGGGTCTCCAGGGTTCCGAACTTCACGGCGAAGTCGTCGAACTTGCGGGCGTAGTATGCCAGCGCCTCATCGGGCGTGCCGTCGGGGTACTGGCCGACCGGACGCCAGGCGTCGCCCTCGCGCACCTCGACGGTGCCGTCCTCGGTGACGCGACCCCACTCGGAGGCATCGGAGGTGATCGGCGCGGATGTCACGGGCGCGGCGGCCGGCGCGGCGGTGACGCGAGGCATCGGACGGCGCGGAGGCGCGGGGATCGGCGGGGTGGGCTTGGGGGCGTTGTCGTCAGACACGGTGTTCTCCTTGCGCGGCTTGCCCGCGGGAGTGGGAAAGGGCTCCGCTCAGCCTAGTTCACTCGCCGGGAGTCTGCGTGGGTGCGGGCGACTCGTCGGCGGGCGGGGTCAGCAGCGGTTCGGGCGCGGGCTCGGTCGCCGTGGGAGACGGCTTCGGAGCGGGTGCGCTGACCTGCGCGTGGACCGCCTGGCTCACTCCGGCCCCGATGACGATGAGTCCGCCCGCGACCACGGCGATCACCGTGTCGCGGCGCCTGCGGGCGACGAGTCCGTCGTTCCAGTCGCGGCGCGCCGCGTAGAGACGTGCTCGTTCCGCATCCGTGCGTGCGCGCTGCTGCGCGCCACGGGAACCGCGTGTCGCCATCGCGTTCCTCTCCCTCCGTCCGGACCGGTGGGCCCGCCATCGCAACCCTATCGCCCGGTCTGCTCACACCATCGTTACCCGTTTGTGAGCGAACTGTTCGACGCGCGTAACGTGGATCGGCCGGTTCGCGAAACACGGGCTCCATAGCTTCGATGCATGGAACAGGGTGCGATGACCGAAAAGCTCAGAGCCGCCGCGGATGTGCTCGTGGTGGGTGCGGGGATGGTCGCGCACCGCTTCGTCGACAGTCTTCTCAGCGGCGGTCAGGACCGCCACTCCGTCACCGTGATCGGCGAGGAGGCGAGGGATCCCTACGACCGCGTGGGCCTGACGTCCTTCTTCTCCGGCGCGACCGCCGACGAGCTCGCGCTGGACCGCAGGGTGTTCGCCGATCCACGGGTGACCCATCTGAGCGGCGATCCCGTGACGCACGTCGACCGTGCCGCGCAGACGGTGCAGACGCTGTCCGGCGCGGTGCTCGCCTACCAGACGCTGGTTCTGGCCACCGGGTCGTATGCTCCGCGGCTTCCGGTCGAGGGCCGCGACCTCGACGGATGCTTCGTCTATCGCACCCTCGACGACGTGGCGCGGCTGCGTGAGCACGTCGCGGAGCGGAGCGCGCGACTGGGACGGACGCTACGCGGCGCGGTGATCGGCGGTGGCCTGCTCGGGCTCGAGGCCGCCGGGGCGCTGCAGGGGATGGATGTCGACTGCACGGTGGTGCAGTCCTCGGATCGGCTCATGTCCGCCCAGCTCGACGCGGCGGGCGGGATCGTGCTGCGGCGTCTCATCGAGGCTCGAGGCATCTCGGTGCGCACCGGAAGCCGCACCAGCCGGCTCGCCGCCGACGAGTCCGGCGCGGTCGCCGCGGTCGAGTTCCAGGACGGAGGCGGCCTGCCCGCCGACGTCGTCGTGTTCACCGTCGGCGTCCGCCCGCGCGACGAGCTCGCCCGCGCGGCGGGACTCGCGGTCCACCCGCACGGAGGCGTGATCATCGACGAGGGATGCCGCACGGACGATCCTCGGATCCTCGCCGTCGGTGAGGTCGCGAGCTTCGAGGGGCGCGCGGTGGGTCTGGTCGCGCCGGGATACGCGATGGCGGAAGTGGCGGCGGCGCGGCTGAACGGCGCGGACGCGTCCTTCCCCGGCTACGACGACTCGACGAAGCTGAAGCTGTCCGGCGTGGACGTGGCGAGCTTCGGGGACGCGATGGCGACGATTCCCGGCGCGCTCGACGTGGTCTACACCGACCCGGTGGCGGGCGTCTACAAGAAACTCGTCCTCTCGGACGATGCGAAGACGCTCCTCGGCGGCATCCTGATCGGCGACGCGTCGGCGTACGGCGCACTGCGGCCGCTCGTCGGGGGCCCACTGGGCGGTGACCCGGCGGCGTACCTGCTGCCGGAGGACCGCATAGAGGCGCCCTCCCGCGAACTGCCCGACGACGCTGTCGTCTGCTCGTGCTCGAACGTCACCGCGGGACGCATCCGCACCGCCGTGCACGAGGAGGGATGCGCGGACGCGGCGGGCGTGAAGAGCTGCACACGAGCGGGCGCCACCTGCGGTTCCTGCGTCTTCATGGTGTCGAAGATCGTCGCCAAGGAACTCGCGAAGTCCGGTCGCACGGCTTCCACGGCTCTGTGCGAGCACTTCGACATGTCACGACGCCAGCTGTTCGACGCCGTGCGCGTGTCGGAGCTCACGACCTTCAGCGCGATCATCGCGCGCTTCGGCCGCGGGCGGGGCTGCGACATCTGCAAGCCCGCCCTGGCCAGCATTCTCTCCGTGCTGGTCGGGGAGCACGTGCTCGACGGCGAGAACGCCGCGCTGCAGGACACCAACGACCATGTGATGGCGAACATGCAGAAGGACGGCACCTATTCGGTCGTGCCGCGCATGCCCGGCGGCGAGGTCACACCTGCCGGATTGATCGCGATCGGCCGGATCGCCGACGACTACGGGCTCTACACGAAGATCACCGGGGGTCAGCGGATCGACATGTTCGGCGCCCGGCTCGAGCAGCTTCCCGCGATCTGGGGGCGCCTCGTCGAGGCGGGATTCGAGTCTGGGCAGGCGTACGGCAAGGCGTTGCGCACGGTGAAGTCGTGCGTGGGCTCCACGTGGTGCCGATACGGCGTCCTCGACTCGGTGGGCATGGCGGTGCGCCTCGAACTGCGCTACCGCGGGCTGCGTGCGCCCCACAAGCTCAAGGTGGGCGTCTCGGGATGCGCTCGCGAATGCGCAGAGGCCCGCAGCAAGGACGTCGGAGTGATCGCCACCGAGACCGGCTGGAACATGTATGTGGGCGGGAACGGCGGATTCTCGCCGAGGCATGCCGAGCTGCTGGCCTCGGAGCTCGACGACGAGGGGCTGATCCGCGCGATCGACCGCTTCTTCATGTACTACATCCGCACGGCCGACCGGCTGCAGCGGACGGCACCCTGGTGTGAGGAACTCGAGGGCGGTCTGGACGGCCTGCGCGAGGTCATCTTCGATGACAGTCTCGGCATCTGCGCTGATCTCGACGCCGCGATGGCGCGCCACGTCGACCGCTACGAGGACGAGTGGGCGGCGACGCTCCGCGACCCGGAGAAGCTGCGGCGCTTCGGCTCCTTCGTGAACGCCGCAGACACCCCCGATCCCTCGCTCGCGTACGTGCCCGTCCGTGGACAGGTGCGGCCGGCGACCGCGGACGAGCGGTCGGCCGAGAGCATCCTCATCGCCGGAACCACCTTGGAGGTGCGCAGATGACCATCGCAGCAGCCGTCGACACGCTCGTGCGCGTGTGCTCAATACGGGACCTGGAAGTGGAACGCGGTCGCGCCGCGCTGCTCGGCAGCACGCAGATCGCGCTGTTCCTCCTCGCGGACGGCACGGTGCACGCCGTGTCGAACCTCGACCCGTACAGCGGAGCGCACGTGATGTCCCGCGGCATCGTCGGCACCAGAGATCAGTCGCCCACGGTCGCCTCTCCGATGCACAAGCAGGTCTTCGATCTGCGCACCGGCCTGTGCGTGGCGACGCAGGGCAGGCCTGCGGCGTCCTTGCGGGTCTGGCCGGTCGTCGTCCGCGATGATGACGTCTACCTCGACTTCGAGGAGCAGGGATGACGCTGATGCTGGGGGTCTCACTTGCCGGGCGCGACGTTCTGCTGGTCGGGGGAGGCGCCGTGTCGGCGCGCCGGCTGCGTCGGTTCGTCGATGAGGGCGCCATCGTGCGGGTCGTCGCGCCGGAGCTGGATCCCGACGCCGCTCGGCTCGTCCGGACGCATGCGCTGGACTGGCGGGCGCGACGGTTCCGCGCCGCGGACCTCGCAGGGGTGTGGATGGTGCACGTCGCGACCGGCGATGCGCACGTCGATCGCCGCGTCGTGGCACTCTGCGAACGACGCCGGATCCTGTGCGTCGCGGCCGGTGACGGATCGCACGGCTCAGCGCGGATGACTGCTCAGACGGAGGCGGGTGACGTCACACTCGGCGTCGTCAGCACCCACGGCGCCGACCCGAGGCGCACGATGGCGATCCGGGATGCGATCGCAGACCTCGTGGCCAACGGACGCCTCCCGCTGCGCCGCAACCGGCGAGGCGGGGCAGGCCGCGTGGATCTCGTCGGCGGAGGGCCAGGGCCCGCCGATCTGATGACGGTGCGTGCCCGGCGCCTCATCGCCGAGGCGGACGTGATCGTGACCGACCGTCTCGGGCCCGCGCAGGAGGTCGTCCGTGAACTCGACCCCGGTGTGCAGGTGATCGACGTCGGAAAGCGCCCTGGGGCCCATCCGGTGCCACAGGAGGAGATCAACAGCATCCTCGTCGAGCATGCGCTCGCGGGGCATCGTGTGGTCCGCCTCAAGGGCGGCGATCCGTTCGTGTTCGGCCGCGGTGGTGAGGAGGTGCGGGCCTGCCTCGCCGCCGGTGTCGCCGTCGAGGTCACGCCAGGGGTGTCCAGCGCGATCGCTGTGCCTCAGGCGGCGGGCATCCCGGTCACCCACCGTGGCACCGCAGCCGCCTTCCACGTCGTCAACGGCCAGGGCGGACTCGAGCCTTCGACGCTGGCCGCGATGGGCGATCCCGCGGTGACGACGATCGTGCTCATGGGCGTCGCCGCGCTCCCGCAGCTCGTTTCGGCCGCGGTGCGCAGCGGCATCCCGGGGGAGCGTCCGATGGCGTTCGTCGAGAACGGGCACAGCGCAGTGCAGCGCACCACCCGCACCACGCTGGCGCACGCGCTGACCGCCGCCGCGGAGATCGGCCTCAGCAACCCCGCGGTGATCGTGATCGGCGAGGTCGCACGCGCAGATCTGCTTCTGCCCGCCCCCGCGTCGCAGCGGGTGGCGCTCGCATGACGGCCGCCTCCCTGCCCGACGAGGCCCTGACCGGATGCACGATCGTCATCGCCGCCGACCGGCGCGCGGGCGACCTGGCCAAGGCGCTCGAGCGCCGCGGAGCCGCGGTGTACCGGGCTCCGGCACTGAGCATCCTTCATGCCGCCGATGACGAGCAGCTCATCGAGCGGTCGCGCGCGCTCATCGCGGAACCGCCGGACGTGGTCGTGGTCACCACCGGCATCGGCCTGCGGGGGTGGATGGACGCGGCGCACGAGCGCGGACTGCACGAGCCCCTATCAACCGCCCTGCAGGACGCCCGCTTCATCGCCCGTGGGCCCAAAGCGCACGGCGCCGTCCAGCAGGCCGGCTTCGCGGCGCGGTGGGTCGCCGCATCCGAGACGTCCGCTGAGGTCGCAGAGTACTTGATCGCGGGCGGTGTCGAGGGGCTTCGCATCGCCGTCCAGCACCACGGCGCCGGGGCCGATGGGCTCGACTCCCTGCTCATCGAGCACGGCGCCGACGTCGTGCCGCTCACCGTGTACCGCTGGGGGCCTCCGCCGGACCCGGAAGTGGTGCGGCGCTCCGCGCAGCAGGCCGCATCGGGAGCCGTCGACGCTGTCCTGTTCACCTCGGCGCCGGGTGCGGCAGCCTGGATCCGCGTGGCAGAGGACGCGGGAGCGATCCGTGCCATCCGGGAGCGCGCGGCGAACGGGCGGCTGCTGCTGGCGGCCGTCGGCCCGATCACCGCAGCTCCCTTCGCAGAGGCGGCTCTGAACGTGAAGACGGCCGTGCGGGGAAGGCTCGGATCGCTGGTGCGCTGCGTCGTCGATCATTTCGCCGCGGGCGGCACGCCGTTCGCCACGACCGCGGCGGGGGAACTCGAGGTGCGCAGCGGCGGGGCACTGCTGGACGGTCGTTTCGCCCCGCTCTCCCCATCGTCGGCGAGCATCCTCGGGGCACTGTTCGATGCGCGCGGGCGGGTGCTCTCACGTGAGGAGCTGGGGCGAACGCTTCCGCGCGGGGGCGAGAGCGCCCACGCAGTGGAGATGGCGATCGCGCGCCTGCGCGATGGTCTCGGTGGCGCGGATGCCGTGAGGACGGTGGTCAAGCGCGGATACCGCCTGACCGTGTCGGAGACGGCGTGACCACTCTGATCGCCTGCTCGCACGGCACGGATTCCGGCGCAGGGCGCGCGACGATCGTCCGGCTGGTGGAGATGGTGCGCGAGCTGCTGCCCGGCGTGCGGGTGGTGCAGGCCTTCGTCGACGTCCAGACCCCCGCGATCCGCGACGTCGTCGTCGAGGAGAGCACGGAGGACGACCTGGTCGTGGTGCCCCTGCTGCTGTCAGCGGGCCACCACACCGCCGTCGACATCGCCGACGCGATCGCAGGGCATCCCGGTGCTCGCCGGACCGAGCCGTTGGGATCGCATCCGCTGGTCGCGCACGTGCTCGCCACGCGCCTGCGCGCCGCTGTGAGCGGTTCCTGGCGCGCCGGCGATCGGGTGGTGCTCGCTGCGGCGGGGTCGAGCGATCCCGCCGCGGCGGTCGATGTGGACACGGCGGCCGAGCACCTGCGTGCGCTGATCCCCGCCCCGGTGTCGGTCGGCTATGTCTCGACGATGCGGCCGCGGATCGCGGATGCCGTCGCCGGTTCGCGACTGGAGGGAGCGGGGCGCGTGATCGCGGCCAGCCACCTGCTCGCGCCCGGCTTCTTCGCCGGCCTCGTCCACGAAGCCGGCGCCGATGTGGTCTCCGCGCCACTCGGCGCGGATCCGCGTATCGCCCAGGTCATCGTCGAGCGCTTCCGAACAGCCTGACCACGCAGGGCGTGGCGCGGTCGTTCCCGACCGCGCCACGCCCCTCAGCCGCCAGGTCATCAGACCGCCGTGGGCTGCCGCTCGCGCTCGACATCGGCGAGAACCGACTCGGCGCCGGCGTCGGAATCGAGCTCCGCCGGGGCGGGGGAGACGGATGACGAGGCCGGGACCTCGACCGCGGCGACGGTGCGCGGCGCCGACGTGCCCGCCGTGCGCGGGCGGGTGCGGCCGTGGCTCAGGTAGAGCGGGAGTCCGACGAACAGCAGACCGCCCACGAGGTTGCCCAGCAGGGTGGGGAACTCGTTCCAGATGAGGTAGTCCCACAGCGTGAAGTCCGCCCCGAGCAGCAGGCCGGAGGGGAACAGGAACATGTTGACCACGGAGTGCTCGAAGCCCATGTAGAAGAAGAGCATGATGGGCAGCCACATGCCCAGGACCTTCCCCGTGATGCTGTCCGAGGCCATCGCCAGTACGACGCCGGTGGACACCAGCCAGTTGCACAGCACACCGCGGACGAACAGCGTCAGCATGCCGGCCGCGCCGTGCTCGGCGTAGCCCACGGTGCGGCCGTGACCGATCTCGCTGATCGCCTGCCCGACGGCGCTGGGCTCGGAGGAGAACGAGTACGTGAAGTACAGCGCCATGAGCACCGCGACGAGGACTGCGCCGCCCGCGTTGCCGAGGAGCACCAGGCCCCAGTTCCGGAGCATGGCGGGTACGGTCGCTCCGGGCCTTCGGGCGATCACCGCCAACGGGCCGAGGGTGAACACGCCGGTGAGCAGGTCGTATCCGAACAGATAGAGGATGGCGAAGCCGACGGGGAAGAGCAGGGCGCCCAGCAGGGGCTGGCCGGTCTGCGTCGACACGGTCACGGCGAAGGCCGCTCCCATCGTGAGCAGGGCCGCGCCCATGAAGGCGCGCACGACGGTGTCGCGTGCGGAGAGCTGCATCTTGCTGGCGCCGGCGTCGAGCATGCGCTCGACGAGCTCGGCGGGCTTGACATAGGACATGAGGACCTCCAGTGACAGGAGCCCGACGGGCTCGCTCGGGTCCAGCGTCGCCGGGTCGCGTTTCAGGGGATGGCGGATGGGGTTACGGCAGTGGAACGAAGAGCTCACCTCCCGCCATGCGCGCTGTGAAGTCGCGCGCCTCCGCTGTCGGTGCCGCCCAGTAGCCTGGAGTCATGACCTCCGCTCCGCTCCTCTCGGGTCAGACGCCGCTCGCCGTGCGCATGCGGCCGGTCTCGCTCGACGAGGTGGCGGGGCAGGCGCACCTGCTGCGCTCGGGGTCTCCCATCGTGGCCCTCGCCGATCCTGACGCCAAGGCACCCGGCGCGGTGTCGATCATCCTGTGGGGCCCGCCCGGCACCGGCAAGACGACGCTCGCGCAGGCGATCGCGCGGTCGTCCGGTCGACGGTTCGTCGAGCTGTCCGCGATCACCGCGGGCGTCAAGGACGTACGCGAGGTGATGCAGGAGGCCATCACCCAGCGGGACCTCTACGGCCAGACCACGATCCTGTTCCTGGATGAGATCCACCGCTTCACGAAGGCGCAGCAGGACGCCCTGCTCCCGGGTGTCGAGAACGGCTGGGTGATCCTCATCGCCGCGACCACCGAGAACCCCTCGTTCTCGGTCATCTCACCGCTGCTGTCGCGTTCCCTGCTGCTCACGCTCCAGCCGCTGACCGACGACGACATCGGCGTTCTGGTCGATCGCGCCATCACGGATGCGCGCGGTCTGTCCGGCGCGGTCACGGTGGCCGACGATGCGCGCGCCGCGCTGATCAGGCTGGCCTCCGGGGATGCCCGCCGGGCGCTGACCGGGCTCGAGGCGGCCGCCGCCGTCGCGCTGTCGCGCGGAGGCGAGGCGGAGATCACGGCCGACGACGTCGCTCAGGCCGTGGACCGTGCGCTGCTGCGCTACGACCGCCAGGGCGACGAGCACTACGACGTGATCAGCGCGTTCATCAAGTCCATCCGCGGGTCGGACCCGGATGCCGCGGTGCACTACCTCGCGCGGATGATCGAGGCGGGGGAGGACCCGCGTTTCATCGCCCGCCGGCTGGTCATCTCCGCGGCGGAGGACATCGGTCTGGCGGATCCGCAGGCGCTGTCGATCGCCACCGCCGCGGCGGATGCCGTGGCGTTCATCGGCATGCCGGAGGGCCGCATCCCGCTCGCCGAGGCGACCATCTACCTCGCCACGACGGCCAAGTCGAACGCCGCATACCTGGCGATCGACGCCGCGATCGCCGATGTGCGCGGCGGCGGCTTCGGGCGCGTGCCCATCCATCTGCGCGACGCGCACTATGCGGGTGCGAAGCGGCTCGGCCACGGCAAGGGCTATCGCTACCCGCACGACAGCGATGCGGGCATCCTGCCGCAGCAGTACCTTCCCGACGAGCTCGTCGGCCGGCACTACTACGAGCCGAAGAACCTCGGCGCCGAGCGCGATGTCTCCGCGCGGCTCGAGCGCATCCGCCGCATCCTCGGCGACCGCTGAGACGCCCGGGCTCGTCTGATAGCATGGATTGGCTCGAAACCCAGTTTTCGGGCATCCCTCCATTCCTGAAGCACTTCCCGGCGCGCCTCGGCGTACGCGGCGGAAAGGCGGAGCAGAGGAGATACGCCCGCGAGTCGTGAAAGACACGTCCGCGTCATGGAAGGAGCACTTCGTGGTCACGAAGTCTCAGGACCGCCGCAAGGTCCGCCTCAGCCGCGCGCTGGGCATCCCGCTCACCCCGAAGGCCGCCCGCTACCTCGAGAAGCGTCCCTACGCTCCCGGTGAGCACGGCCGCACCAAGCGCAAGGCCGACAGCGACTACGCCGTCCGTCTGCGCGAGAAGCAGCGTCTGCGCGAGCAGTACGGCATCCGCGAGAAGCAGCTGCGCATCGCGTTCAACGAGGCCCGCCGCAAGGACGGCCTGACCGGTGAGAACCTGGTCGAGCTGCTCGAGATGCGTCTCGACGCCCTCGTGCTGCGTGCCGGCTTCGCCCGCACCACCGCGCAGGCCCGTCAGCTGGTCGTGCACCGTCACATCCTGGTCGACGGTCAGCTCGTCGACCGCCCGTCCTTCCGCGTGAAGCCGGGTCAGCTCATCCACGTCAAGGCCAAGTCGGAGGCTCTCGAGCCCTTCCAGGTCGCAGCCGCCGGCGGTCACGCCGAGGTCCTGCCCCCGGTTCCCGGCTACCTCGAGGTCGAGCTGGACAAGCTGCAGGCCCGTCTGGTCCGTCGTCCGAAGCGCGTCGAGGTCCCCGTGACCTGTGAGGTGCAGCTGGTCGTCGAGTACTACGCGGCTCGCTGATACAGCATCCGTGCGAGAGGCGTCGGGGGATTCCCCGGCGCCTCTCGTCGTAGGATGGCGGAATGAAGAATCTGCTCTGGTTCCTGATCGGTGTGATCGGCGGTTTCGTCGCCGCGCACTTCATGAACAAGGACCCTCGGGGTCAGGAGATCTTCGCCGACATCGACGCGCGCATCTCGGAGTTCACCGGCATCCTCGGTGAGGCGTACCGCCAGCAGGAGGCGCGCCTGTCGGACCCCGCAGACGACTGACCACGATTCATCCCTCCGCGTCCGCGGGACGCGACCGAGCCATGCAAGGACACCTGAGAGCACTATGAGAACTGCGGAGATCGCGCAGCGCTACCTCGACTTCTTCGAGAAGAACGACCACGTCATCGTCCCGTCGGCATCGCTGGTCAGCGACGACCCGTCGCTGCTGTTCACGGTCGCGGGCATGGTCCCGATGATCCCGTACCTGACCGGAGTCGTCCCCGCGCCGCATCCCCGCATCGCAGACGTGCAGAAGTGCATCCGCACCAACGACATCGAAGAGGTCGGACGCACCGCGCGGCACGGCACCTTCTTCCAGATGCTCGGCAACTGGTCCTTCGGCGACTACTTCAAGGAAGGCGCCATCCGCTACGCGTGGGAGCTGCTGACCTCATCCGAGGCCGACGGCGGCCTGGGCTTCGACGAGAAGGACCTCTGGGTCACCGTCTTCGAGACCGACGACGAGGCGGAGTCGATCTGGCGCGACATCATCGGCCTCAAGCCCGAGCGCATCCAGCGGCTGGGCCGCGAGGACAACTACTGGAACACCGGTCAGCCCGGCCCCGGCGGCCCCGACTCGGAGATCTTCTTCGACCGCGGCCCGGCGTACGGCAAGGACGGCGGGCCCGCCGCAGACGACACCCGGTTCCTGGAGATCTGGAATCTCGTGTTCATGCAGGACTTCATCGACAACGTCCGCGGCAAGACCGAGTTCGACATCGTCGGCGACCTGCCCATGAAGAACATCGACACCGGCATGGGCCTGGAGCGCGTCGCGTTCCTGAAGCAGGGCGTCGAGAACATGTACGAGACCGACCAGGTGCGCCCCGTGCTGGACCGCGCCATCGAGCTGTCCGGCAAGAAGTACGGCGCCGTCCACGAGGACGACGTGCGCTTCCGCGTGGTCGCCGACCACGTGCGCTCTTCGCTGATGCTCCTCTCCGACGGCGTCCGCCCCTCCAACGAGGGCCGCGGGTACATCCTGCGCCGGCTGATGCGCCGCACGGTGCGCGCCATGCGCCTGCTGGGCGTGGAGGACCCGACGTTCCCCGAGCTGTTCGCCGTGTCCAAGGACGCCATGAAGTCGGCCTACCCGGTGCTGGAGAAGGACTGGTCGATGCTGTCGGCATCCGCCTTCGCCGAGGAGGAGACCTTCCGTCGCACCCTGGTGCAGGGATCGACCATCCTCGACCTGGCCCTGGACGAGACCCGCAAGGCCGGCGGATCCACGCTCAGCGGCTCGCAGGCGTTCCTGCTGCACGACACCTACGGCTTCCCGATCGACCTCACGCTGGAGGTCGCCGAGGAGGCGGGGCTGGACGTGGACCGCCCGGCGTTCGATGAGCTCATGCGCGGACAGCGCGAGCGCGCCAAGGCCGACGCCCGCAGCCGCAAGCGCCAGCGCGCCGATGTGTCGGTGTACCGCGACTTCCGTGCACTGGGGGAGACCTCGTTCGTCGGCTACGACGATCTGAAGACCGAGTCCCGCGTGCTGGGCATCCTGGTCGACGGCGCGCCCGTGCAGACCGCGACCGAAGGCCAGGTCGCCGAGGTCATCCTCGCCGAGACCGCGCTGTACGCCGAGTCCGGCGGTCAGGTGGCCGACAAGGGCACCATCGTCGGTGCGGGCTTCGAGCTGGATGTCCTCGACGTGCAGAAGCCCGTGCCCGGGCTGATCAGCCACACCGTGCACGTGGATTCCGGCGCGGTCGCCGTCGACGATCCCGCGACCACCGTCGTCGACGCTGCGAACAGGCACGCCGCCCGTCAGGCGCACTCCGCCACGCACCTCGTGCACGCCGCTCTGCGCGACACGCTCGGCAAGACGGCCACGCAGGCGGGCTCGCTCAACCGCGCCGGGTACATGCGCTTCGACTTCGCCTGGTCGCAGCCGCTGTCGGCAGAGACCCGCACGGAGATCGAGGACATCACCAACCGCGCTGTCAATGACGCGCTCGAGGTGACGACCCGGGTGATCTCGCTGGACGAGGCCAAGGAGGCCGGCGCCATGGCGCTGTTCGGCGAGAAGTACGGCGACATCGTGCGCATGGTCGACATCGGCGGACCCTGGTCGCGTGAGCTCTGCGGTGGCACCCATGTCTCCTCCAGTGCCGAGATCGGCCTGGTCAGCGTCGTCGGCGAGTCCTCGGTCGGCGCGTCCAACCGCCGCATCGAGGCGCTGGTCGGCCAGGACGCCTTCCGCGAGCTGGCTGCCGAGCGCACGGTGGTCTCGCAGCTGTCCGCCGCGCTGAAGGCGCCGCGCGATCAGCTCTCGGCCCGTATCGAGGAGCTGCAGGCGAACCTGAAGGCCGCCGAGAAGCGCATCACCCAGTTCGAGGCCGCGGAGCGCGCCGGTCGTGTGCCGGCCCTGGCCGAGGCCGCGCAGCAGTTGGGCTCGTACCGGGTGGCCGCCACCTCGCTCGGCGAGGTCGGCTCGGCTGACGACGTGCGCACCCTCGCGCTGAGCGTTCGCGAGCGGCTGGGTTCGGATGCCGCGGTCGTCGCGTTCGGCGGAATCGTGAATTCCCGCCCGATCGTCGTGGTCGCCACGAACGATGCCGCTCGCAAGGCCGGAGCGAAGGCGGGCGCGCTCGTGCGCATCGCCGCCGGCGTGCTCGGCGGCGGCGGCGGCGGCAAGGACGATGTCGCCCAGGGCGGGGGCACGGATGCTTCGGCGCTGGATGCCGCGCTGGCTGCCGTCACCATGGAGCTCTCGGCAGCGTGACCGGATTCCGCCGCGGCGCCCGGCTCGGCATCGACGTGGGCAAGGCCCGTGTCGGTGTCGCGCGCTGCGATCCGGACGGCATGCTCGCCGTGCCGGTGGAGACCGTGCCGAGGTCGGAGGCCTCGGTCGACCGGATCGCCGAGCTCGCCCGGGAGTGGGAGCCGATCGAGTTCGTCGTGGGGCTGCCGGTGAACATGCGGGGCGAGGAGACCCTGTCCACCAAGGATGCCCGCGATTTCGCCGCTCGGCTCGGCCGTCGCACCGGCATCGCCGTGCGCATGGTGGACGAGCGGCTGAGCACCGTGAGCGCGTACACGGCACTGCATTCCTCGGGCAGGACTCAGAAGAACTCTCGTAGCATTGTGGATCAGGTGGCCGCGGTCGTGCTCCTGCAGCACGCGGTCGATACCGAGAAGAGCACCGGGAACCCCGCCGGCGCGTTGATCGAACTCGATGAGGAGCCCTCTCACGATGCCTGACTCACACGAGTCCCCGTCCGTGCCGGGGCTGGACGGTCTCTTCGACGATCTGCCCACGGCATCCTCTCCGCTGCCGGAGCGCGAGCAGCGCGAGCGGGCGGCGCCGGGTTCGCGCCGTGCGATGCGCGAGGCTCGCGAGGCCGCCGAGTGCGCGCAGGGTGACGAGCGCACACGGGGTGACGAGCGCGCACGGGGTGCTGCCCCCGCACCTGCGCCGGCTGCGGCACCCGCGCACCGCTCCACCTACGTGCCGGTCACAGCGCAGGCATCCGCCTCCGATCCCGAGCGGTCGGCCAAGGACCCCTTGACGGTCGCCTCCGAGGTCGCACCGCTCCTGCCAGCCGAGTCCTCGGCGGGCGCACCCTTCGGGCAGGAAGGCGGCCTGGATTCGCTGTTCTCGCCCGAGCGCCACAAGCCCGTGCCGCCGAAGAAGCGCGGTCGCGGCTGCCTGATCTGGCTGATCGTCCTGCTGGTCGTGCTGGGCGCCATCGCGGCGGGCGGCGCGTGGGTGTACAGCACGTACAAGCCGCAGATCGACAAGGTGATGGGCTGGGGCGAATCCGCGGACTACCCGGCAGGGCAGGCATCCGGCGAGGCGACCCTCACCATCCTGAAGGGCGACACCGGCTCCCCGGTCTCGACCGCGCTGTACAAGGCCGGTGTGACGAAGACCGACCGCGCGTTCTACGACTACCTGATCCAGGAGAACAAGTCGGTCACGTTCTATCCGGGCGTCTACAAGCTGCAGAAGAAGATGACCGCCGCCGCAGCACTGGCGGCGCTGCAGGATCCGAAGAATCGGATGGCGAACACCGTGCGCATCGCGGAGGGCGGCACCATGGCGTCGTCGCTGCCGCGGATCGTCGACGGCGTCGGGCTGAAGCTCGAGGACCTGCAGGCCGCTGTCAAGGATCCGACGGTCTACGGCGTGCAGGCGAAGTCGCTGGAGGGGTGGCTGTTCCCGGCCACGTACACGTTCGATCCCGGCGTGACGGCGAAGGACGTCATCCAGCGGATGGTGGATCGCACTCGCGAGTCGCTGCAGAAGGCGGGAGTGCCGGATGCCGACGCGCAGCGCGTGCTGACGATCGCGTCGATCATCGAGCGCGAGGCGCGCACGCCGGACTTCGCGAAGGTGTCGCGGGTGATCGAGAATCGGCTCGCCGACGGCATGAAGCTGCAGATGGACTCCACGGCTCAGTACGGGTTCGGCGAGCTCCACGCGGGCAAGGCCAGCACATCGAAGGAGGCGCAGAACAACGACAACGCGTGGAACACGTACGTCATCACCGGTCTGCCCGCCACGCCCATCGCCAGCGCGGGGGATGCCGCGATCGACGCGGCCATGCATCCCGCCGACGGGCCCTGGCTGTACTTCGTCACCGTGAACATGAGCACCGGCGAGACGCAGTTCTCCACCACGTACGAGGAGCACCAGCAGGCCATCAAGAAGATGCAGGCGTGGTGCAAGGCCAACCCGGGCACGGGTTGCTGAGGTGACCGCACGAACCCTGCTGGCGGTGTGGGGCGACCCCATCGGCCACAGCCGCTCACCGGCGCTGCACGGCGCCGCCTACCGCCGGATGGGCCTGGACTGGCAGTACGGACGTCAGCGGGTCGACGCAGCGGGCTTCGGCGCCGCGCTGGCCGGTCTCGACGACAGCTGGCGGGGGCTGTCGCTCACCATGCCGCTGAAGGCAGCCGCGCTGGAGGCCGCCGATGAGATCGACGCGCATGCGCGATTGACCGGCGCCGTGAACACACTGCTGCTGGGCGAGCGACTGCGCGGTTTCAACACCGATGTCGGCGGGATCGTCGACGCGTTCAGGAACGCCGGGGTCACCGGCATCCGCTCGGCTCGTATCCTCGGCGCCGGCGCGACGGCGGCATCCGCTCTGGTCGCGCTGGGGGAGCTGGGCGCGACAGCGGTGGAGGTGCGCGCGCGCCGCCCTGAGTCGGCCGGGCGGATGCTGAGCATCGGCGAGCAGCTGGGCGTGGCGCTCACGGTGGTGCCGTTCGACGCACCGGTGGATGCCGTCGATGCGACCGTCGCGACGCTGCCCAGCGGCACGGCGCTGGATGCCGGGATCTCCGCGCCCCTGGCGGACAGCGGCGGCGTGCTGTTCGAAGCCGCCTACGCGCCGTGGCCGTCTGCGCTGGCCTCTCAGTGGCGGAATCCTCGGGTGATCTCCGGGTTCGAGATGCTGCTGTACCAGGCCGTGCGGCAGATCCGCATCTTCCTGCACGGTGACCAGGACCGCCGTCTTGACGACGAGGACGTCATCGTGGCGATCATGCGCGCTGCAGCCATGGAAGACTAGAGGCATGCTCCGTGTGCTCACGGCCGGCGAATCGCACGGCCCCGAACTCATCGCCGTCATGGAGGGCCTGCCCTCGGGCGTCCCCGTCCTGGCGGAGGCCATCCAGGCCGACCTGCAGCGCCGCAAGCTCGGCTACGGCCGCGGCTCGCGCATGAAGTTCGAGCAGGACGAGCTCACGATCTCGGGTGGCGTGCGGCACGGGCTCTCGCTCGGCAGCCCCGTCGCGCTGCGCATCGGCAACACCGAGTGGCCCAAATGGACCGAGGTCATGAACCCGGCACCCGCCGAGCTCACCGAGAAGTCGCGTGGTCGCGGCGCCGCGCTGACGCGCCCCCGCCCCGGGCACGCCGACCTGGTGGGCATGCAGAAGTACGACTTCGACGAGGCCCGCCCCATCCTCGAGCGCGCCAGCGCCCGTGAGACCGCAGCCCGCGTCGCACTCGGGGCAGTCGCCCGCGCATTCCTCGGCGAGCTCGGCATCCGGCTGGTCAGCCACACCCTGTCCATCGGGCCGGTGCGGGTTCCCGACGGCTCGCCGCTGCCGACCCCCGACGACGTGGACGCCCTGGACGCCGATCCGCTGCGCTGCTTCGACACCGCGACCTCTGCGCTGATGGTGGCCGAGGTCGACGCGGCCCGCAAGGACGGCGACACCCTCGGCGGCATCGTCGAGGTGCTGGCGTACGGGCTGCCCCCGGGGGTCGGGTCGCACGTGCACTGGGACCGCCGACTCGACGGCCGTCTCGCGCAGGCGCTGATGAGCATCCAGGCCATCAAGGGCGTCGAGGTCGGGGACGGCTTCGAGACCACCCGCCGTCGCGGCTCCGCCGCTCACGATGAGCTGTTCGAGACCGAAGACGGCATCACCCGCAGCTCCGACCGCGCGGGCGGCACCGAAGGCGGCATGACGACCGGCACCGTGCTGCGCGTGCGCGCCGGTATGAAGCCCATCGCCACCGTGCCGCACGCGCTGCACACCGTCGACGTCGCGACCGGCGAGGACGCCACAGCCCACCACCAGCGCTCGGATGTGTGCGCGGTTCCGGCAGCGGGCGTGGTGGCCGAGGCCATGGTGGCCATCGAACTGGCGAACTCCGTGCTGGAGAAGTTCGGCGGAGACAGCATCCGCGAGACGCGACGCAACCTGGAGGGATACCTCGCGGGCATCCCCGAGGCGCTGCGCACGGCGCCGGCATCCGAGGCGGCGCTGCTCGCCCATGATGAGCTCTCCTGAGACGGTCGACCGTCCGCTGACCGTCGTGCTCGTCGGCCCGATGGCGGCGGGGAAGACCAGCGTGGGGCGCAAGGTGTCCCGGCTGCTGGAGGTGCCGTTCACGGACACCGACAAGCGGATCGCGGCAGAGCACGGCCCGATCCCTCAGATCTTCGCGGAGCACGGCGAGCCGTACTTCCGCGACCTGGAGCGCACGGCGGTCGCCGAGGCCGTCGCGGCCGGCGGCGTGGTGTCGCTGGGCGGCGGAGCCGTGACGGATACCGCGACGCGCGCGCTGCTGGCGCAGCTTCCGGTGGTCTTCCTGACCGTCAGCGCAGAGGCGGTGTCGCAGCGCATCCGCGGTGCGGGGCGCCCGCTGCTGACGGGGGAGGGCGATCCGGTGGAACGCTGGCGGACGATCTTCGCGGAGCGACTCGGCTGGTACGAGGAGGTCGCGGACCTGACCGTCGACACCTCGCGCCGGCCGATGCGGATGCTGGCGGAGCAGATCGCCGCCTGGAGGAAGGAACAGGAATGACCCTCAAGACCATCAGCGTGACCGGAGCGTCCGCCTACGACATCATCCTCGGGCGGGACATCCTCGACGAGGTGCGTACGGCGCTGGACCCCGCCGTGCGCAAGGTCCTCATCGTGCACGCGCCCACGCTGGCCATCCGTGCTGCCGAGCTGCGTGACCGGCTCACGGCCGACGGCACGCTGCAGGTGCTGCTGGCGGAGATCCCGGATGCCGAGGCAGGCAAGCGCATCGAGGTCGCGGCGTTCTGCTGGCAGATCATGGGCCAGGCCGACTTCACCCGTACTGATGCCGTGATCGGCTACGGTGGCGGATCCGTCACCGACGTCGCGGGATTCGTCGCCGCGACGTGGCTGCGCGGCGTGCAGGTCGTGCAGGTGCCCACGACCGTGCTGGGACTGGTGGACGCATCCGTCGGAGGCAAGACCGGGGTGAACACCGCAGAGGGCAAGAACCTGGTCGGCGCGTTCTGGGCTCCCCGCGCCGTGATCGGCGACCTGGACGAGCTGGGCAGCCTCAGCGCGAACGAGGCCACCGCCGGGTTCGCGGAGGTCGTCAAGGCCGGATTCATCTGGGCGCCGGAGATCCTGGACATCATCGAGGCCTCACCGGAGCGGGCGGTCGACACCGCCACCGATGAGTTCGCGCGCATGGTCGAGTTGGCGATCGACATGAAGGCCAGGGTGGTCTCGGAGGACTTCCGCGAGCAGGGCCAGCGCGAGATCCTCAACTACGGACATACGCTCGGTCACGCCATCGAGCACGCCGAGCGCTACCAGTGGAGACACGGTGCGGCCGTCTCCATCGGCATGATGTACGCCGCGGAACTGTCGAGGCTGGCGGGCCGGCTCTCGGACGAGGCCGTCGACCGTCACCGCAGCGTCCTGGAGTCGCTGGGACTGCCGACCACGTACCGCGGCAACGCGTGGAAGGGCCTGTTGACGACCATGAAGCGCGACAAGAAGGCCCGCGGGTCGATGATGCGCTTCATCGTGCTGGACGACATCGCCAAGCCGACCGTGCTTCAGGCTCCCGATGAGTCGCTGATGTTCGCGGCCTACCAGGAGATCGCCGAGTGATATGCGCCGCCTGATGCTTCTGAACGGTCCGAACCTCAACCTTCTGGGCACACGCGAGCCGGAGGTGTACGGCACGGCGACGCTCGCGGATGCCGAGCAGCTGACTGCCGCGACGGCTGCCGAACTCGGTTACGAGGTCCGAGCGCTGCAGAGCAACCACGAGGGGGTGCTCATCGACGCGATCCACGCAGCCCGGGAGGACTGCGCGGGCATCGTGATCAACCCTGGTGGGCTGACGCATACCTCGGTGTCGCTGCGCGACGCGCTGACCGGTGTCGGGCTGCCGTTCGCCGAGGTGCACATCTCGGACGTGTACGCCCGGGAATCGTTCCGGCACTTCTCGTACCTGGAGGACGTCGCCGCCGTGCGCGTGGTCGGCCATGGGATCGACGGCTACGCCGAGGCCGTCCGGGAGCTGGTCGCGAAGATCGGCGAGTAGCCGAATGCTGAATCCCGCCGACCTGTACGATGCAGAGCCCGCTGAATCGAACGGCACGGCGGTGTTGCTGTTGGCCGGGTCGAGCGGGCGGATCGAATCCGCACGGGCCGACCTGCTCTCGACGACCGGCGCTCGTGTGCGCGCCATCCGATGGTTCGGCGGCATCGGACAGCGTCCGGCGCCGCACGAGGTGCCGCTCGAGCTGTTCATCGAGCAGATCGAAGTGCTTCGAAGGGATGCCGACCGCGTGGTGCTGTTCGGCACGTCGTTCGGGGCGGAGGCAGCTCTGGCCGTCGCGAGCAGGCATCATGTCGATGGCGTGGTCGCTGTGGCGCCGTCATCTGTCGTGTGGGCGGGGCTGCACGCGGGCTCGTGGTCGTCGCACTGGACGTACGAAGGCGCACCTGTACCGTTCGTGCCGTTCGACGCGGAGTGGGAGCCGGATGCCGACCCGCCCGCGTTCCTGTCGCTGTACGGATCGAGTCTGCAGCTGGATACCGAGGTGACAGAGGCTGCGCGCATCCGTGTCGAAGACATCGCCGGCGACGTGCTGCTGATCGCCGGCGGCGATGATCGGGTGTGGCCGAGTGTGCGCTTCGCCGCGGAGATCCAGGCCGCACGCGGGGCGGCAGGACTGCATACGATGGTCGTCTCGCATCCCGGCGCCGGTCACCGCCTGCTGCTGCCGGGCGAGAGTCGGGCTTCGGGTGGAATCACCATGCAGCGCGGCGGTACGCCGGATGCCGATGCCGAGCTGGGCACGCAGGCCTGGCCGCATATCGAGCGGATACTGGACTCACCGCGGCGGGCGTCCAGCCCGCATCCGATAGGATGAATCCTCGGTCACTCTCTGCGCGCATCCGCGCCTGACCATTGAACCTTCTACATGAACGGACTCGCACCAGCATGGCATCCACCGCAGACATCAGGAACGGCGTCGTCCTCAAGATCGACGGACAGCTCTGGAGCGTTGTGGAGTTCCAGCACGTCAAGCCTGGCAAAGGCGGTGCGTTCGTGCGCACCAAGCTGAAGAACGTCGTCTCGGGCAAGACCGTCGACCGCACCTACAACGCCGGCACCAAGGTCGAGATCGAGAACGTCGACCGCCGCGACTTCCAGTACCTGTACAACGACGGCGACAGCTTCGTGTTCATGGACCAGGAGGATTACGACCAGCTCACCGTCACCGCCGCCACCGTCGGCGACGCAGCCAACTTCATGCTGGAGAACCAGCAGGTGCAGATCGCGCTGAACAACGGCAACCCGCTGTACGTCGAGCTTCCGGCTTCCGTCGTGCTCGAGGTGACGCACACCGAGCCCGGTCTGCAGGGCGACCGCTCTTCGGCCGGCACCAAGCCCGCCACGCTCGAGACCGGTTACGAGATCCAGGTCCCGCTGTTCCTCGAGCAGGGCACCAAGGTCAAGGTCGACACCCGCACGGGCGACTACCTCGGCCGCGTCAACGACTGACGGCCGGCTTTGAGCGCACGCACCAAGGCGCGCAAGCGCGCCCTCGACATCCTCTTCTCCGCCGACGTTCGCGGAGAAGAGGTCTCCGTCGCCCTCGCCGCCGCCGCCGCCCGCGCCGCCAGCGAGCCGGCACGGCAGGCGTCGTGGCTGTACGCCCGCGACATCGTCGACGGGATCATCGATCACCAGGACGAGATCGACGAGCAGATCACCACGCACAGCCGCGACTGGAAGCTGGAGCGGATGCCGGCGGTCGACCGCGCCCTGCTGCGCATCGGCACCTGGGAGATCCTCTTCAACGACGAGGTACCGACCGCTGTCGCCGTCGACGAGGCCGTGGAGCTGGCCAAGGAGCTCTCGACCGAGGACTCCGGCGCCTTCGTGCACGGCGTGCTCGCGCGCATCGACCGCGCCCGGTGAGGAGCCCGAAGCGTTGAGAGGCGCCTCGGCCTCACTGCGACTGCGGGGGAGCCGTCTGCGGATCCGAGGCGGCCGCACCGTCGGAACCGGCCCTCGCCCCGAGCAGCTCACCACCGAAGTCCGGAGGGAGCGTCGGAGCGGGCAGCGGCCCCGGCCGGCGACGGCGCGACCGGCGCACCAGCCAGATGACGGCCGCCGTGACCAGGGCGATCAGCACCAGCCAGGGCAGGCCCACGCCCAGGGCGATGCCGACTCCCGCCCAGAACGCGAGGAAGCCGTTCCAGCCCGCGACGATGGCCTCGCCGAGATCGCGCGGCGCCGTCGGCGCGGGAACGTAGTGCGCCTCGAACGCCGTGGTGATCGTCGCCATCGCCACCTGGTCGCTCAGGGAGCGCTGCTCGGCCTCGAGGCTCTCGAGCTGGCTCTGTCGGTCGGACAACGACTTCTCCAGCTCGATGAGGTCCTGGGTCTTCGAGGCTCCCGCGAGCCACGCGCTGTAGCGGGAGATCGAGGTGCGCAGGGCGGCGATCCTGGCATCCAGGTCGCGCTGCGCGGCATCGACCTTCTTGGTCTGCATCGACGACTCCCGCAGAGTGCCGAGCTCGCGCACCGCGAGCAGCGTGTCGTCCAGAGCGGACGAGGGGATGCGCAGCACCAGTTCGGCGCGCGCTGCGACAGCCCCGGATGCCGCCTGCTCGGTCCGGCCGTCCACGCGGCCGCCGGCATCCTTCACCAGGGCGGTCGCCTTGTCGGCGACGGCGATCGGGTCGTCGGCTTCGAGCGTCATCCGGCCGGTGACCACCACCGCAGCATCCGGCGCGTCGTCCGGTGCGACCGCCTGCTCCGGCGCCGAGCCGCCGGCGTGGGACACCGAGCTGTCGGACTGGACGCTTCCCCCGCCGCCGGCCGAGCATCCGGCCAGCAGCGCGAGTACCGCGGAGAGAGTCAGCGCGACCGTCGCGCGCCTGGCAAGGGTCTTCATGCGCCCAGGCTAGGCAAGGGGGCGCGGTGATGGGGTCACGATCCGACAAGCATTGCGTAACGAACGGGCATCGCTGTGGATGTCCGCGGCCTGCGAGAGGATGCTGAGATGACTGTTCCCCGTCCCAGCGCCCAGCAGCTGCGACGTCTTGCGGGCGACGGCGGCTACCAGCGCGGCCTCGACTACGCGCGCCGCGGCCGCGTGGAGCAGACGTCGTGGGATGCCGCGTCCGAGACGCTGTCGGCCGAGGTGTACGGCAGCGAGCCATCACCGTACCGATGCCGTGTGCGGTTCCGCGGCGGCGAGATCCTCAGCACCTCGTGCTCGTGCCCCGTCCAGCGCGGGTGCAAGCACGTGGTGGCCGCGATGCTCGTCGCCCCCGAGCGCGAGACGCGGATGCGCGTGGAGACCGAGCGTCGGATCGACGCGCAGCGGGCGTCCTGGCGTCGGCTGATGCCGGGCGTGGCTCCTTCTCGCAGTCTCACGCCACTGGCGCTCGGCGTCGAGCTGCGCGTGCGCCCGTCGCGCGCCCACGATCGTTGGGGTGCCGCGCACGCCAAGACCGCTGCGCCCCGAGAGCTCACCCGGGAACACGGCGAGGTGCAGCTGAGCGTCCGTCCGCTGATGCGCAGTGAGACCACGTCGAAGTGGATCCAGGGGGATGCCACCTGGGACGGCGTGCGCCGCGCCGGCTTCCGCTTCGACCCCGACCAGTCCCGGTGGTTCACTGACTTCCTCGCCATCGCGCGCGACTCGCTGCTCTCGGGCATGGCGACCGACTGGATCCCGCTGGACCGTGTCGAGTCCCCGCTGCTCTGGCAGCAGTTGCGCGCGCTTCCCGCGCTCGGCATCCCGTTGGTGGCCGCGCAGAAGCACACCATCGTGCGGCTCGCGGACCAGGCCACGGCGGGCATCCGGATCGACGCCGGTGATGACGGCGGACTGCTGGTCGACGCTGACGTCCGCGTCGACGGGGTGAGCGTGCCGACGGCGTCCGTCAGCCCGATCGGAACCACCGGCGTCTACACCTGGGCGGTCGTGGGGACGACCATCGAGGTGGCGCTCGCTCAGGTCACACTGAGCGCGCCCGTCCGGGCTGCGCTGACGGCGACCGAACCGATCCAGGTCTCGGCCGAGGATCGGGAGCTGTTCCTCCACGAGGCGTACCCCGCGATCGCGCGGCGGTCGGCCGTCACCGCGCCTGCCGGCATCGAGCTGCCTGCACCGGTGCGGCCGGAGCCCGTGATGCGGGTGCGGTTCGGCGCCGCCGACCGCGTGGAGCACCGCTTCGAGTGGGAGTACGCCGGGCACGGCACGGTGCCGCTGCTGATGGGGGAGCCGATCCCCGCGGATCACCCGTTCCGGGACGCCGAGGCCGAGCGCCTCGCGCTGCGCGAGTTGGAGCGGCTCTGGGCTTCAGCCACCGACCTGCCGTTCGAGGCGACTGCGGCCCACATCGGCGTCGCCACCGCGGAGTGGGCGACCACGGTGCTGCCGGTGTTCGAAGACAGCGATGTGCGCGTTGTCGTCACCGGGCGGCGCAAGAAGTACCGTGAACTCACCGGCACACCCGAGATCAGCGTGTCGACCGTCGATTCGCCCGACCCCGACTGGTTCGACCTGGGCGTGATCGTGAAGATCGACGGCGTCTCGATCCCGTTCACCCCGCTGTTCAAGGCCCTCAGCATGCGCCGCACAAAGCTGATGCTGGTCGACGGCAGCTACTTCTCACTCGCGCACCCTGCGCTGCAGACGCTGCGGGACCTCATCGACGAGGCGGCTTCGCTGGCCGAATGGGAGACCGGGCCGCGGATCAGCCGCCATCAGGTGGCGCTGTGGGAGGACTTCGAGGACCTGGCGGACCAGTCCGAGGCGGCGGTCTCCTGGCGCGCCCTCGCCGAGGGGCTGCGCGATGTGCAGAACGTGCCGGAGGCATTCCTGCCCGCAGGGTTGAACGCACAGCTCCGGCCCTACCAGAAGAAGGGCTTCGACTGGCTGGTGTTCCTGTGGGAGCACGGGCTGGGCGGCATCCTCGCCGACGACATGGGCCTCGGCAAGACCCTGCAGCTGCTGTCGCTGATGGTTCACGTCAGCGAGACGGGGGAGCGCAAGCCGTTCCTCGTCGTGGCGCCCACATCCGTTCTCGGCACCTGGCGCAACGAGGCCGCGCGCTTCGCGCCGGACCTGCGCGTGCGCATCATCGAGGGCACGGCCTCGCGTCGCGACGACTCGCTGGCGGTTGCCGTGGAGCACGCCGACGTGATCGTGACCTCGTACACGCTGCTGCGGCTCGACGACGAGGAGTACGCGCACCTGGAGTGGGCGGGCGTGATCCTCGACGAGGCGCAGTTCGCGAAGAACCCGGCGACCAAGGCGCACAAGGCCATCGCAGCCCTCCGCTCCCGGGTGAAGATCGCCGTGACCGGCACGCCGCTGGAGAACAGCCTCACCGACCTGTGGGCGCTGTTCTCGCTCACCGCTCCCGGCCTGTTCCCGTCCGCTCGGAAGTTTCGCGAGGAGTACGTGCAGCCGATAGAGAAGGGCAAGGTGCCCGAGAACGAGGAGGGCGGCGAGTACCGGCGCCGCAGGCTGGAGCGGCTGCGCCGCCGCATCCGCCCGCTCATGCTGCGCCGCACCAAGGAGCTCGTCGCCGCCGACCTGCCCGAGAAGCAGGTGCAGGAGGTCTTCGTCGACCTCTCGCCCGCGCATCGTGCGCGATACGACACCGTGCTGCAGCGCGAACGGCAGAAGCTGCTGGGCCTGCTTGCCGATTTGGATCGCAACAGGTTCATCGTCTTCCGGTCGCTGACCATGCTTCGGATGCTGGCGCTGGCGCCCGGGCTCATCGATCCGGCCGACGCCGGCATCCCCTCCAGCAAGCTGGACGTCCTCATCGAGCAGGTGCAGGAGCTGCGTGCCGAGGGGCACCGCGCCCTGGTGTTCAGCCAGTTCACGAGCTTCCTCGATCTGGCCGCGCAGCGGCTGGATGCCGCAGGGATCCAGCACGTGCACCTGGACGGCTCCACGCGCCACCGCACCGAGGTGATCGACTCGTTCAAGGACGGCGAGCAGCCGGTGTTCCTGATCAGCCTGAAGGCCGGCGGGTTCGGGCTCACGCTCACCGAGGCCGACTACGTGTTCCTGCTGGACCCCTGGTGGAATCCCGCAGCCGAGGCGCAGGCCATCGACCGCACGCACCGCATCGGACAGACCCGCCGCGTGTTCGTGTACCGTCTGATCGCCTCCGGCACCATCGAGGAGAAGGTGCTCGCGCTGCAGCAGCGCAAGGCCCGGCTGTTCACGGCCGTCATGGACGACGACGAGCTGTTCTCCAAGGCGCTCACCGCCGACGACATCCGCGGTCTGCTGGAGACCTGACCAGGCTCGGCGGGAGCTTATCGACGGCCGGACAGCGGCCGGGCACAGCATCCGCTCGATAGAATCGACAGGTCCACACAGAAGGAGCGTTATGCGGATCACGGGACTCGGCCACGCCGGGATGTTCATCGAGACGGTCGGCGGGAACTTCATCTGCGACCCCGTGCTCGGACCCTCCTTCTTCGGCTCCTGGTTCCCGTTCCCCGACAACCGAGGACTCGACTGGGAGCGCTACGGCCGCGAGGCCGATTTCCTGTACATCTCGCACCGGCACCGCGACCACTTCGACCCGCGTGCGCTGGAGAAGTACATCCGCAAGGACATTGAGGTGCTGCTGCCCGAGTACGTCACCGACGACCTCGAGAACGACATCCGGAAGCTCGGCTACACCAACATCACGTACACGCAGGCCGGCCAGGTCGACCAGCGCGGTGACCTCAAGTTCATGATCACGCCGCTGCGCGCCCCCAGCGACGGACCCATCGGCGACTCCTCGCTGAGCATCGACGACGGCACGGCATCCATCCTCAACCAGAACGACTCGCACCCGCTGGATCTGGAGGCGCTGCTGTCGTTCGGCAAGCCCGAGGCGTACTTCACGCAGGTCTCCGGCGCGATCTGGTGGCCGATGGTCTACGACCTGCCGCAGGATGCGAAGGTGAACTTCGCGAAGCTCAAGCGCGAGGCACAGAACAAGCGCGCCATGTACTACATCGAGAAGGTCGACGCCCCGCACGTCTTCCCGATGGCCGGCCCGCCGATGTTCCTGCGCGACGACATCTTCAAGTACAACGGCACCGGTCGCGACGGGGATGCCATCTTCACGGATCAGAAGGAGTTCCTGGCGCACCTGAAGGAGAAGGCTCCGCAGTACGACGGGCAGCTGTTCGTGCCGGGCACGGTCGTGGAGCTGAACGGCGGCGAGATGACCGTCTCGCAGAGCCTGTACACGGATGCTGAGATCCACCACATCTTCGACGAGAAGTGGGAGTACCTCGAGGAGCAGCGCGCCTCGCGCCAGCAGGAGCTGCGCGACGAGGAGGCGACGCGAGCCGAGGTGCTGCCGCCCGCGGAGATGCTGGGCGCCATCAAGGAGTGGTGGGAGCCGCTGATCAAGAAGTCCCGCACGATCCGCCTCGGCGTGGGCGGGCACGTGCGCTTCAAGATCGGCGAGCTGGACATGGTCGTCGACTTCCCGCGCGCCAAGGTGCGCGAGTACGCGGGGGAGGAGTGCATCTACTGGTACACGATCCCCGCAGACCTGGTCTCCACCAACATCCGCGACCACGAGATCGACTGGTCGAACTCGATCTTCCTGTCCATGCAGTTCTCCGTGGGGCGCAGCGGCAAGTTCAACGAGTTCCTCACCACGTTCCTGAAGTGCCTGTCGGTGGACCGCATCGAGTACGTCGAGAACTGGTACCAGGAGCAGACCGACCAGACCGAGGATGCCGAGATCGGCGACTGGGTCGTGCAGCGTCGCTGCCCGCACCTGCGCGCGGATCTCACCCGCACCGGCAAGATCGATGAGGACGGCGTGCTGACGTGCAGCATGCACGACTGGAAGTGGGATCTGAAGACCGGCAAGTGCCTGACCACCACCGGGCACCCCATCCGCGTCTCGCAGTGCCCGCTGACGGATGCCGCGCTGCGCGCGGACGCGTGAGCGCGAATCGCGTGACGAATCACTGACGCCCGCGGTCGACGTCGGCGCGTCGCGTGCCCGACACGCCGACGAATGCTCCGTGCGTCAGTGATCAGTCACCCGAGGAGTGGTCGGGACAACCGGAACAAGAGCTGGTGCGCCAGCTTGCTCTCCTCGGAGTCGAGGGCCTCCCTGGTATACCAGCGCACCGCTCACCGACCGATTAGAATCTAAGCATCACCCGTCCTTTAATCCCGTCCTGTGAGGCGGAGAAGGGAAGTGGCCATTGTCTGCACGCACAGTGCTGCAGGAAGCCGACATCGCACGCGCGCTGACGCGAATCGCCCATGAGATCCTCGAATCCAACCGCGGCGCCGAGGGACTCATCCTGCTCGGCATCCCGACTCGCGGGGTGACGCTCGCCGATCGGCTGGGCCCCATCATCTCCGGCATCGCCGGCACCGAGATCCCGGTGGGCTCCCTGGACATCACGCTCTTCCGCGACGACCTGTCCCAGCACCCCACCCGCTCGCCCAAGCGCACCGCGATCCCCGAGGGCGGCATCGACGGGAGGACCGTGGTCCTCGTCGACGACGTGCTCTTCTCCGGCCGCAGCATCCGCGCGGCGCTCGACGCCATCCAGTCCATCGGACGCCCCGCCGTCGTCCGGCTGGCGATCCTCGTCGATCGCGGCCACCGCGAGCTGCCCATCCGGCCCGACTTCGTCGGCAAGAACATCCCCTCCTCCCGCACCGAGCACGTCAACGTGCGCCTTGCGGAGCTGGACGGCGCCGACGAGGTGACGATCGAATCATGAGGCACCTGCTCGACACCCGCAATCTGTCCCGCGAGGACGCGTTGCGCATCCTCGACGTGGCCGAGGACATGGCCGACACCCAGTACCGACAGGTCAAGAAGCTGCCGACCCTGCTGGGCAAGACGGTCGTGAACCTCTTCTTCGAGGACTCCACCCGTACCCGAATCTCGTTCGAGGCGGCCGCCAAGCGGCTCTCCGCCGACGTCATCAACTTCTCAGCCAAGGGATCCAGCGTCTCCAAGGGCGAGAGCCTGAAGGACACCGCGCAGACCCTGCAGGCGATGGGAGCGGATGCCGTGGTGATCCGCCACTCGGCATCCGGCGCCCCGCGCACGCTCGCGACCAGCGGCTGGATCTCGGCCGGCGTCGTGAACGCGGGCGACGGCACGCATGAGCACCCCACGCAGGCACTGCTGGACGCCTACACGATCCGCAAGCGCCGGTACGGCGCTGACAGCCGAGGCCGCGACTTGTACGGCCTCCGCGTTGTGATCGTGGGCGACATCCTGCACTCCCGCGTCGCGCGCTCCAACGTCTGGCTGCTGTCCACGCTGGGCGCCGAGGTGACGCTGGTGACTCCGCCCACGCTGATTCCGCAGAATGTGTCGCAGTGGCCAGTGCGGGTGGTTTACGACCTGGACCAGGCCCTCGCCGAGGCGCCGGATGCCGTCATGATGCTCCGCATCCAGATGGAGCGCATGCACGCGGCGTTCTTCCCCACTGAGCGGGAGTATTCCCGCCTCTGGGGTCTTGACGCAGTGCGGGCGGCGGCGCTGCCGGAGAGTAGCATCGTGATGCACCCCGGACCCATGAACCGCGGCCTGGAGATCTCCTCCGAAGCCGCCGACTCCGCACGCTCGACCGTGCTGGAGCAGGTCACCAACGGAGTCTCCGTGCGCATGGCGGTGCTGTACCTGCTGCTGGCAGGGGAGCGGAACGACGAACGAGGAGAAGCACAGTGACCGAGACGCTCGTCATCAGCGGCGCCCGGCTGCTCGGCGGCGACAGCGCCGACATCGTGATCGAGAACGGCGTCATCGCCGAGATCGGCACCGGCCTGAGCCGCAGCGGCGCGCGCAGCATCGATGCGGCCGGCCTGATCGCGCTTCCCGGCCTGGTCGACCTGCACACGCACCTGCGCGAGCCGGGCTTCGAGACGTCCGAGACCGTGCTCAGCGGCACCAGGGCCGCCGCAGCCGGCGGATTCACCGCCGTGTTCGCGATGCCCAACACCCAGCCCGTCGCCGACACCGCCGGCGTGGTGGAGCAGGAGCTCGCCCTCGGCGAGGCCTCCGGCTACGCCACGGTGCAGCCCATCGGCGCCGTCACCATCGGTCAGAAGGGCGAGCGCCTCGCCGAGCTCGGCGCCATGGCGGCCTCCCGCGCCCGCGTCCGCGTGTTCAGCGACGACGGCTCCTGCGTGTGGGACCCGCTGATCATGCGCCGCGCCCTGGAGTACGTGAAGTCCTTCGACGGCGTCATCGCGCAGCACGCGCAGGACCCGCGCCTCACGCAGGACGCCCAGATGAACGAGGGCGTCGTGTCCGCCGAACTGGGCCTGGCCGGCTGGCCCGCCGTCGCCGAGGAGTCCATCATCGCCCGCGACGTGCTGCTGGCCGAGCATGTCGGATCGCGTCTGCACGTCTGCCACCTGTCCACCGCGGGCTCCGTGGACCTGATCCGCTGGGCCAAGAAGCGCGGCGTGCAGGTGACCGCCGAGGTCACCCCGCACCACCTGCTGCTGACCGACGAGCTGGTGCGCGACTACGACGCGCGCTACAAGGTCAACCCGCCGCTGCGCACCGCGGAGGATGTGCAGGCCGTGTGCGAGGGCCTCGCCGACGGCACGATCGACATCGTCGCCACCGATCACGCCCCGCACCCTGCCGAGAACAAGGCCTGCGAGTGGCAGGCCGCGTCCAACGGCATGGTCGGGCTGGAGAGCGCGCTGCGCGTGGTGCACCAGGCGATGGTGCAGACCGGCCTGCTCGAGTGGGACGACGTCGCCCGCGTCATGAGCACGGCTCCCGCACGGATCGGGCAGTTGGAGGGCTTCGGCTCGCTGGCAGTCGGCTCACCGGCTCATGTCACGCTGTACGATCCGAGCGCACCGGGCGTGTTCACGGAGGCGGATCTGCACGGGCGCAGCCACAACTCGCCCTACCTGGGCAGGGAGCTGCCGGGCCGCGTGCAGTGGACGATCCACGGCGGCATCACGACCGTCGAGGACGGCCGTCTCGTCACGGAGCTGCAGAAGTGAGCCGCGAGGGCGCCGTGCTCATCACCGCGGCCATCGCGGTGATGATCCTCGTGGCGATGTACCTCGGATGGCGACGAAGGCTGCGCAGGGACTCCGGCCTCAGCGCGCCACTCGGCGTGCCCGAGCATGCCGAAGTCACTGCGCGACACGAGATCCTGTATGTCGCGACCACCCAGCACGATCAGCCGCTGGAGCGCCTCGCGATCACACCGCTGGCCTACCGCGCTCGTGGTGAGCTGGTGGTCACGGACCGCGGCGCCGCCCTCAGCCTGGACGGATCGCCCACCGTGTTCATCGCCTCGTCACGGCTGGTGACAGCCGACCTCGCGACGGTCGCCATCGACCGCGTCGTAGAGCCGAACGGGCTGATCCGCCTGGTATGGCGGATCACCGACGACCTCCTTGTAGACACCTTCCTGCGTCACGCCTCCGGCGGACCGCAGCAGATCCTCCCCGAGCTCGAAGCGCTGTGCGCGGGCTCGGAGAACGGAGAACAGCTTTGACCAGTTCCACCACCGGGGCATCCGCTCTGGAGAAGTCCGCCGTGCTCGTCCTCGAGGACGGCACCCGATTCACCGGTCGCGCCTACGGCGCCACCGGGACCACCCTCGGCGAGGTCGTCTTCGCCACCGGCATGTCCGGCTACCAGGAGACGCTCACCGACCCGTCCTACGCCGGGCAGATCGTGCTGCAGACCGCGCCGCACATCGGCAACACCGGCATGAACAGCGAGGACGACGAGTCCAGCCGCATCTGGGTCGCCGGGTACATCGTCCGCGACCCCGCCCGCCGTGTCTCCAACTGGCGTGCCGAGGAATCCCTCGACGACGCGCTGATCCGCGACGGCATCGTCGGCATCAGCGGCATCGACACGCGGGCGCTCACCCGCCGCATCCGCTCGGAGGGATCCATGCGCGGCGGCATCTTCTCCGGTGCGGATGCCGCGCTGGACGCCGACGAGCAGCTCAACCGCGTCACCGCGGCACCCGAGATGTCGGGGCTGAACCTGTCCGCCGAGGTCTCCGTGACCGAACCGCGCGTGCTGCCCGCGCAGGGGGAGCGGATCGGCAACCTCGCCGTGCTCGACCTGGGCGTCAAGCAGTCCTCGCTGGACAACCTCGCGAACCTGGGCTTCGACGTGCACGTGCTGCCGCAGTCGGCGAGCTTCGCCGACATCCAGGCCGTGGACCCCGTGGGCGTGTTCTACTCCAACGGCCCGGGTGACCCGGCGGCCTCCGGCGAGCAGGTCGCCGTGCTGCGCCAGGTGCTCGACGCGAAGCTGCCGTACTTCGGCATCTGCTTCGGCAACCAGCTGTTCGGCCGCGCCCTGGGCCTGGGCACCTACAAGCTCACCTTCGGCCATCGCGGCATCAACCAGCCGGTCCTCGACAAGGCCACAGGCCGCGTGGAGATCACCGCCCACAACCACGGCTTCGCCGTCGAGGCCCCGCTGGAGGGCATCTTCCAGAGCCCCAACGGCTACGGTGCGATCGAGGTCAGCCACGTGGATCTCAACGACCAGGTGGTCGAGGGCCTGCGGGCCCACGACATCCCGGCCTTCTCCGTGCAATACCACCCCGAGGCCGCCGCCGGCCCGCACGACGCCCACTACCTCTTCACCAGGTTCCGCGACCTGGTCCTCGCCGACATCGCTGGAAAGGACGCTGAGTAATGCCGAAGCGCGACGACATCACATCCGTTCTGGTCATCGGCTCCGGCCCGATCGTCATCGGCCAGGCCTGCGAGTTCGACTACTCCGGCACCCAGGCGTGCCGGGTGCTGCGCGAGGAGGGCATCCGCGTCATCCTGGTGAACTCCAACCCGGCCACGATCATGACCGACCCCGACTTCGCCGACGCGACCTACATCGAGCCGATCACCCCCGAGGTCATCGAGACGATCATCGCCAAGGAGAAGCCGGATGCCATCCTGCCGACCCTCGGCGGTCAGACCGCGCTGAACGCGGCCATGGCGCTGCACGAGCGCGGCATCCTCGAGAAGTACGACGTCGAGCTCATCGGCGCCAAGGTGGACGCCATCCGCAAGGGCGAGGATCGCCAGATCTTCAAGGAGCTGGTCATCGAGTGCGGCGCCGACGTCGCAGCATCCGTCATCTGCCACACCATGGACGAGATCCTTGCCGGGGCCGAGAAGCTCGGCTACCCGCTGGTGGTGCGCCCCTCGTTCACGATGGGCGGGCTGGGCTCCGGCTTCGCGTACGACGAGGAGGATCTGCGTCGCATCGCCGGTGCCGGCCTGCACGACTCGCCCACGCACGAGGTGCTGCTGGAGGAGTCGATCCTGGGCTGGAAGGAGTACGAGCTCGAGCTCATGCGCGACACGGCCGACAACACGGTCGTGGTGTGCTCCATCGAGAACGTCGACCCGGTCGGCGTGCACACCGGCGACTCCATCACCGTCGCACCGGCGCTCACACTGACCGACCGCGAGTACCAGAAGATGCGCGACATCTCGATCGACATCATCCGCGCCGTGGGTGTGGACACCGGCGGCTGCAACATCCAGTTCGCCGTGGACCCGACCAACGGCCGCATCATCGTCATCGAGATGAACCCGCGCGTCTCGCGCTCGTCGGCGCTGGCGTCCAAGGCCACCGGCTTCCCGATCGCCAAGCTCGCCGCCAAGCTCGCGCTGGGCTACCGGCTCGATGAGATCCCCAACGACATCACGGGCGTGACGCCGGCCAGCTTCGAGCCGACGCTGGACTACGTGGTCGTGAAGGTCCCGCGTTTCGCGTTCGAGAAGTTCCCGGCCGCCGACACCACGCTCACCACCACCATGAAGTCGGTGGGTGAGGCCATGGCCATCGGCCGCAACTACACCACGGCGCTGCAGAAGGCGCTGCGGTCGCTGGAGCAGCGCGGTTCGTCCTTCCACTGGGGTCCCGAGGAGCGCTCCGCCGCGGAGCTGCTGGAGATCGCGAAGACGCCGACCGACGGCCGGATCGTCGTGCTGCAGCAGGCGCTGCGCAAGGGCGCCACCATCGAGCAGGCCTTCGAGGCCACCGCGATGGACCCGTGGTTCCTTGACCAGATCGTGCTGATCAACGAGGTCGCCGAGGCCGTCGCCGAGGCGCCTGAGCTCGACGCGTCCGTGCTGCGGCACGCGAAGGAGCACGGCTTCTCCGACGTGCAGATCGCGCAGCTGCGCGGCATCACGGAAGCCGAGGTGCGCAGCATCCGCCATGCCCTCGACGTGCGCCCGGTCTACAAGACCGTGGACACCTGCGCGGGGGAGTTCCCGGCGCTCACGCCGTACCACTACTCGAGCTACGACTTCGAGACCGAGGTCGCCCCCTCGGAGCGCACCAAGGTGGTCATCATCGGCTCGGGCCCGAACCGCATCGGGCAGGGAGTCGAGTTCGACTACTCCTGCGTGCACGCGTCGTTCGCGCTGTCGGATGCCGGATACGAGACCATCATGGTGAACTGCAACCCCGAGACGGTCTCCACCGACTACGACACCTCCGACCGGCTGTACTTCGAGCCGCTCACGCTCGAGGACGTGCTGGAGGTGCTGGACGCCGAGGCCCGCAGCGGGAAGATCCTCGGCGTGGTGTGCCAGCTCGGCGGCCAGACGCCGCTGGGCCTGGCCAAGGGCATCGAGGCGGCCGGCTACACGGTGCTGGGCACGAGCCCTGCCGCCATCGACCTGGCCGAGGAGCGGGAGCTGTTCTCGCGCCTGCTCGACGACGCAGGCCTGGTCGCACCGCGCAACGGCACGGCCATCGACGTGGAGGGCGCGGTCCGCATCGCCGAGGAGATCGGCTACCCGGTGCTGGTGCGCCCGAGCTTCGTGCTCGGCGGCCGCGGCATGGAGATCGTGTACGACACCCCGTCGCTGCGGGACTACTTCGTGCGCACCGCCGGCAACGTGATCATCGAGGAGGGCAAGCCGCTGCTGGTGGACCGCTTCCTCGACGACGCCATCGAGCTGGACGTCGACGCGCTCTACGACGGCACCGACATGTACATCGGCGGCATCATGGAGCACCTGGAGGAGGCCGGCATCCACTCCGGCGACTCCAGCTGCACCCTGCCGCCGATCTCGCTGGGGCGCAATGAGATCGACCGCGTCCGCACGGCCACACTCGCCATCGCCGAGGGCGTGGGCGTGCGCGGCCTGCTGAACGTGCAGTTCGCGATCAGCGCCGGCGTGCTGTACGTCATCGAAGCCAACCCCCGCGCCAGCCGCACCGTGCCGTTCGTGTCCAAGGCCCTCGGCGTGCCGATGGCCAAGGCCGCCAGCCGCATCATGGCCGGCGCCACCATCGCCGAGCTGAAGGCCGAGGGCATGCTCCCCGAGCAGGACGGCTCGAGGGTGCCGCTGAGCGCGCCGATCGCCGTCAAGGAGGCCGTGCTGCCGTTCAAGCGGTTCCGCACGCACCTGGGCAAGGTCGTCGACTCCGTGCTCGGCCCGGAGATGCGCTCCACCGGTGAGGTCATGGGCATCGCCGCGGACTTCCCGACGGCGTTCGCCAAGAGCCAGGCCGCGGCCTACGGCGGGATGCCGACCTCGGGGACCGTGTTCATCTCGGTGGCCGACGCCGACAAGCGCGACGTGATCCTGCCCGCGCACCGCCTCGCGCAGCTGGGCTTCTCGCTCATCGCGACCGAGGGCACCGCCGAGATCCTCGCCCGCAACGGCATCAAGGTGGCGCTGGCGTCCAAGTTCAGCGAGACGGCTGAGTCCGGCGAGCGGAACATCGTCGACATGATCAACGACGGCGAGATCGACATCATCGTCAACACCCCCGGCGGGGGAGCGGCCCGCGTCGACGGCTACGAGATCCGCGCGGCGGCCGTCGCGGCCGACAAGGCGCTGTTCACGACCATGGCTGTGCTGGGCGCGGCCGTGAGCGGGATGGATGCCGCCGGCGAGGGCTTCTCGGTGCGCAGCCTGCAGGAGTACGAGCTGGACCGGCAGGCCGCGAAGTGACCTCGTTCGGGGCGCGCCTGCGTGCGGCCATGGATGCGCACGGGCCACTGTGCGTGGGCATCGACCCGCACGCGGCGCTCCTCGAGCAGTGGGGTCTGAATCAGGATGCCGACGGCCTTCGCGCCTTCGGCCTGGCCGTCGTCGAGGCGGCGGCAGGGCGCGTCGGCGTCGTCAAGCCGCAGGTGGCGTTCTTCGAGCGCTTCGGCTCGAAGGGCTTCGCCGCGCTCGAGGATGTGATGGTGGCTGCACGGGCGGCGGGTCTGCTGGTGCTCGCGGACGCGAAGCGCGGTGACATCGGCTCCACCATGGCCGGCTACGCGTCGGCCTGGCTCGAGCCGGGTTCTCCGCTGGAGTCGGATGCCGTCACCGTCAGCCCGTACCTGGGGCCGGAGTCGCTGCGCGAGACGATCACCACGGCGATCCGCGCCGACAAGGGCGTGTTCGTCCTGGCGGCGACGAGCAACCCCGAGGCGCCATCCCTGCAGACCGCGCGCACGGTCGATGTCGCAGCATCCGATGACCAGACCGTCGCTCAGCGCGTCGCGCGCGACGTGACCTGGGCCAACGGCTCGCCGGCGTTCTCCGGGGGACTCGGACCGGTCGGCCTGGTGATCGGCGCTACCGTGGACAGGAGTGACCTGGGCCTCGGCGACGACGTGCTCGTCGGCACGCCCATCCTCGCTCCCGGTTTCGGGGCGCAGGGTGCGGTGGCCGCGGACCTGGTCACCCGTTTCGGCGCTGTGGCGCCGCAGGTGCTGGCGAGCGAGAGCCGCAGCATCCTGCGCGCCGGGCCGGACGGCATCGCGGCGGCCATCGATGAGCACGCCGCTCGGTATCTGGAGGTTCTCCGTGGTTGAAGGTCGTGTCGTCCCCGAGGTCGATCGCTTCGCGGCGTCGCAGCGCGCGCTGGCGCGCCGACGGGGCCGGGCATCGCTGAAACGCGACCTGACCACCCGCGTCACCGCCCCGCAGGAGATCGTGCGCCGTGCGGTGGCCGACAGCGACTCGGATGCCGCGACCATGCGCATCACGGACTTCCTGATGGCGCTGCCCGCCATCGGCGCGGGCAAGCGCGACCGCATCCTCGAGGAGCTGCACATCTCGCCGGTCAAGCGGCTCGGCGGCCTCGGCGTGCGGCAGCTGGCGGCGCTGTCGGAGTGGCTGGACGGACGGTTCCCGCCGCACCGCGCACGTGCAGGGCGCAGCCGTCTGCTGGTGCTGGCGGGCCCCACGGCCGTGGGCAAGGGCACGGTCGCGGCGCACATCCGGGAGAACCACCCCGACATCCACCTGTCGGTCTCGGCCACCACGCGCGCGCCGCGCCCCGGCGAGGTCGACGGCGTGCACTACTACTTCGTCGACGACGCCGAGTTCGACCGGATGATCGCCGCCGGCGAGCTTCTCGAACACGCCACCGTGCACAACAGGCACCGCTACGGCACTCCGCGCGGCCCCGTCGATGCGGCACTGGCCGAGGGGCGCACGGTGCTGCTGGAGATCGACCTGCAGGGCGCCAGGCAGGTGCGCACCGCCGATCCGTCCGCGACGCTGGTGTTCCTGCTGCCGCCGTCCTGGGACGAGCTGGTCCACCGACTGATCGGCCGCGGCACCGAGGACGCCGAGGAGCAGGCCCGCCGGCTGCGCACCGCGCGCACCGAACTGGCGGCGCAGAACGAGTTCGATTACCTCGTCGTGAACGCCGACGTCGCGACCGCGGCGCGGGAGGTCGTAGAATTGTCGACAGGGCTTGTGCGCTGAGCGTTCGCGCGCGCCTATAAACGTCTTCGCGGCATGCCATCATCCGATGACCGCCGCCTGAGCAGGAGGTCCACCATGGCCGCAGAGAACAAGGGCATCATCGACCCGCCCATCGACAGCCTTCTGGAGCGCGTCGAGTCGAAGTACGAGCTGGTGATCTACGCATCCAAGCGCGCGCGCCAGATCAACGACTACTACTCCGACCTGCACGAGGGCAACCTCTTCGACAACGTGGGCCCGCTGGTGGACTCGTCCGTGGAGGACAAGCCGCTCACCATCGCGCTGCACGAGATCCACGAGGACAAGCTCCGCATCCGTCACGCCGAGTGACCCTCTTCCAGACCCTGTGAGCCGCCGACGTCCGCATCCGGATGTCGGCGGCTCCATGCAGAATGGCGTGGAGCCGGCAACGGCACCGCATTTCAACCCCGCTTTGGAGCACAGATGAGCGCGCTGCGCCTGTTCACGTCGGAATCCGTCACGGAAGGCCACCCGGACAAGATCTGCGATCAGATCTCCGACAGCGTGCTCGACGCGCTGCTGAGCGTCGACACCGGCTCCCGCGTGGCCGTGGAGACGCTGGTGACGACCGGCCTCGTGCACGTGGCGGGGGAGATCCGCACCGACGGGTACGTGGACATCCCCACGATCGTGCGCGATGTCGTCAACCGCATCGGCTACACCTCCAGCGAGACCGGGTTCGACGGCTCCTCGTGCGGCGTGACCGTGTCGGTGGGCGAGCAGTCCATGGACATCGCCCACGGAGTCGACAACGCGCAGGAGCACCGCGACGGGGGCTCCACCGACCCACGCGACGAACTCGGCGCCGGCGATCAGGGCATCATGTTCGGCTTCGCGACCGACGAGACCCCTCAGCTCATGCCGATGGCGGCGTGGACCGCGCACCGCATCGCGGAGCGCCTCACCGAGGTGCGCCGCTCCGGCGAGCTGCCGTTCCTGCGCCCCGACGGCAAGACCCAGGTGACGCTGGGCTACGACGGGTACACGCCCAAGACGGTGGATGCCGTGGTCCTCTCCACTCAGCATCACCCCGACATCTCGCAGGACGAGCTCAAGGCGCTCGTGAAGGCGCACGTCATCGACCCGGTGCTCGCGCAGACCGGGCTCGACCTGCCCGCCGACCTGAAGTACTACATCAACCCGGCCGGCCCTTTCGTCACCGGCGGGCCCAAGGGCGATGCCGGTCTCACCGGCCGCAAGATCATCATCGACACCTACGGCGGGGCGGCCCGCCACGGCGGTGGGGCGTTCAGCGGCAAGGACCCGTCCAAGGTCGACCGCTCCGGCGCCTACGCGATGCGCTGGGTGGCCAAGAACGTCGTCGCCGCAGGGCTCGCGCAGCGCGCCGAGGTGCAGGTCGCGTATGCGATCGGCGTGGCCCGCCCGGTGGGCCTGTACGTCGAGACCTTCGGTACCGGCACCGTCTCCGACGACGTGGTCACCCGGGCCATCGACAGCGTGTTCGACCTGCGTCCGCAGGCCATCATCGAGGAGCTCGACCTGCTGCGCCCCATCTACGCGCAGACCGCGGCCTACGGCCACTTCGGCCGGGAGCTGCCGGAGTTCACCTGGGAGCGCACCGACCGCGCAGAGGAGCTGCGCCGCGCCGCCGGAGTCTGAGGCCATCGTGACGCCGGTTCCCGAACCAGCGCCACCCGGGAACGGGGGCGGGCGGCGCATCGCGCGCGTGCTCATCGACTCGCCGCTTCCGCAGCTGGATCGGCTGTTCGACTACGCCCTGCCGGCCGAACTCGGAGAGGTGGTGCCGGGGGTGCGCGTCAAGGCCCCGCTGCGCACCGCCGGACGAGTGGTCGATGGCTTCGTCGTCGAGGTCGCCTTCGAGCCGGACGACGCCCGCGCGTTGTCCGAGGTGGAGAGCGTCGTCTCACCCGTCCAGGTCCTACCCGACCGGCTGTACCGTCTCGCGCGGAGGGCCGCAGACAGGGCTGCGGGCTCAGCGTCCGACATCCTGCGCCTTGCCGTCCCCAAGCGGCAGGTGCGCGTGGAGAAGTCCTGGCACGCTCCCGAGTCCGTGCCCGAGGTCGACTCGGACGCCGTGGCCAGGGCGCGCGCCGTCATCGACGAGTACCGGGGGCTGGCGGACGTCCTCCGCGATGCCGGCCGCGCCGCTGTGGAGGCCATTCCGGTGCCGCAGGACGGCGTGCCCGGATGGGCCCTGCTGCTGGCCTCCGCCGCCACCGTGCAGCTGGCCGAAGGGCGCTCCAGCATCCTCGTCGTACCGGACTACCGCGACCAGGAGCTGCTGCTCCAGGCGCTGGCGCTGCTGCTGCCCGATGAGGCCGTGGTGCGCAGCGACGCCAGGCAGAGCAATCCCGACCGCTACCGCGCGTTCCTGCGCACGCTCGACGACGCTCCCTGCGTCGTGGTCGGCAACCGCTCCACCGTGTACGCGCCGGTCCGCGCCGGCCTCGTCGCGCTGTGGGACGACGGGGATCCGCTGCTGTCGGAGCCGCTCGCCCCGTACGTGCACGCGCGGGATGCCGCCCTGCTGCGCCACGAGGACGAGGGCAGCACGCTGCTGCTGGCAGGGCACACCCGCTCCACCGACGCGCAGCGTCTGGTGGAGCGCGGCTGGATGGCCGACATCACCGCCGCGCGCCGGATCACGCCGCAGGTGCGACTGAGCACTCCGCAGGAGCTCGAGCAGCTCGGTCGGCAGCGCGTGCCGTCCAGCGCGTTCGCGACGGCCCGGACGGCGAGTGCCGAAGGACCTGTGCTCATCCAGGTGGCACGGCCGGGGTTCGCCCCGACCCTCGTCTGCGCGAGCTGCCGTGCGCCCGCCCGCTGCCTGCACTGCGGAGGACCGCTGGGCGCCCGCCGCCGGGGCGCGGTGCCGGTGTGCGGCTGGTGCGGGCGAGCGGCGAACTCCTGGCACTGCTCGCACTGCTCCTCGGATCAGGTGCGTCTGGCATCTTCCGGCACCGAGCGCACCGCCGACGAGCTCGGACGCGCGTTCCCCGGCGTTCGTGTCATCGTGTCGGACGGCACCCACCCGGTGCAGCACGTCGACGACAAGCCTGCGCTGGTCGTCGCGACGCGCGGCGCGGAACCCGTCGCGGCAGGGGGGTACCGGGCGGTCATCCTGCTGGACGGCGCCCGCATGCTGCAGGCACCCGAGCTGCGCATCGGCGAGTCCTGCCTGCGCTGGTGGACGAACGCCGCAGCCCTTGCCGCCCCCGGCGCGCCCATCCATCTCGTCGGCGTGGACGGCCCCGTAGCGCGGGCGCTGGCCACCTGGACGCCCGCCGCGTACGCCCGCAGCGAGCTGGAGGCGCGGATGCCGTTGAAGATGCCGCCGACGGCGCGCGTCGCGCAGATCGAGGGCCTCGCACCCTCCGTGCGCCGCGCCCTGGATGCGCTGGTGCCACTGGGGATCTCGGGGGAGTCCGTGCTGGGCCCGTTGCCGGTCGACGACGACGGGCGGGTGCGCACCCTGGTGCGGTTCAGCTACGCCTCGGGGCAGGCGGTGGCCGCGGCACTGCGCGGGGTGGTCGTGGCGGATGCCGCACAGAGCCGCCGTGGCCGCGGCAGAGCTCGTGTCCTGCTCTCGGTGCACCTCGATATCCTCGAACCAGAGATCTGACGGACCGTCGGATCGTCATCCATCCGGAGAACCTTCATGCGCCTCGTCTTCGCGGGAACACCCGCCGTCGCCGTGCCGACCCTGCACGCTCTCGCCGCCGAGCACGAGATCGTCGGCGTCGTGACCCGGCCCGACGCCCCGCTGGGCCGCAAACGCGTGCTCACGCCCTCCCCGGTGGCTGCCGCAGCCGACGACCTGGGTCTGTCCGTCATGAAGACGGCGCGCCTGGACGAGGACGCCACCGCGCAGATCACCGCCCTCGATGCCGAACTGGGCGTGATCGTCGCCTATGGCGGCATCGTTCGGGAGCCCCTGCTCTCGGCGCCCGCGCACGGCTGGATCAACCTGCACTTCTCGCTGCTGCCGGCCTGGCGCGGAGCTGCTCCCGTGCAGCGCGCGCTGATCGCCGGCGATGCGGAACTGGGCGTCAGCGTCTTCCAGCTGGTGCCGGCGCTGGATGCCGGCGACGTGTTCGCCATGCGCGCCGTCGCGCTGCCGGACGGGGCGACCGCCGAGGTCGCCCTCGACGTGCTCGCCGCCGACGGCGCCGACCTCACTCGTGAGGTGGTCGCGGGGATCGCCGCAGGAACGGCATCCGCCGTCCCACAGGTGGGGGAGCCCAGCCTTGCACCCAAGCTGACGCTGGCCGACGGACTGCTGGACTTCACGCAGCCGACCGACGCGGTCTTCGCGCGCTATCGCGGCGTGACTCCCGAACCCGGCGCGCACAGCACACTCGACGGCGCACGGCTGAAGATCCTGACCGCCGTTCCCGCCTCGGATGCTCCCGCTCTGGAGCCCGGCACGCTGCACGGAACGAAGACCTCGGTGCTCATCGGCACAGCCGACGGCGCGCTCGAAGTCACGCGCGTGCAGCCCGCAGGCAAGGGCGCCATGAACGCGGGGGACTGGTGGCGCGGGCTGCATGCCGAGCACGATCTGCGGGTGGGCGCATGAGCGGTGCACAGCGGAAGCCCGGCATCCAGCCCGCCCGTTGGGTGGCCTACGACGTGCTGCGAGCGGTCTCGCAGGACGACGCGTACGCGAACCTGCTGCTTCCACGCCTGATCTCCGACGCCGGCCTGGACACCCAGGATGCGGCCCTGGCCACCGAGCTGGCCTACGGCACGCTGCGCCGTCTCGGCACCTACGACGCCGTCATCGCGAGCGCCGCGGGCCGCAGGATCGACACCATCGACCCCGCGGTGCTGGATGCCCTGCGCCTGGGCGTCCACCAGCTGCTGGCCACGCGTGTCGCCCCGCATGCGGCGGTGAACGAGTCGGTCAACCTCGTCGCCGCCGAGGTGGGCCGCGGCGCCGCCGGGTTCACGAACGCCGTGCTGCGTCGCATCAGCCGCGACGACGCCGAGACCTGGCAGCAGCGCATCGAGGACGGGGCGCGCTCTGACGATGAGCGGCTGTCGCTGCGCACGGCGCACCCGGTGTGGGTGATCCGCGCGCTGCGGCGCGCGCTGGCTGCCGAGGGACGCGCCGACGAACTCGACGCCCTGCTGGAAGCCGACAACGCCTCGCCCGAGGTCACCCTGGTCGCCCTGCCGGGCCTCGCGGAGCGCGGCGAGCCCGCTCGCCCCTACGCGCCCACGGCGTTCGCCTCGCCCGGCGGCGACCCGCATGCCGCCATCGCGGATGCCGCAGGACGCATCCGCGTGCAGGACGAGGGCTCGCAGCTGGTCGCGCTCGCGCTGGCCGCGGCCGCCCCCGTGCGCGCGGGGGAGCGCTGGCTGGACCTGTGCGCAGGCCCCGGCGGCAAGACCGCCCTGCTGGCCGCCGTCGCCCACCGCGACGGCGCGCGGCTGGAGGCCAATGAGGTCGTGCACGCCCGCGCGGGGCTCGTCCGCCATGCGCTGAAGCCGCTGCCGGTCGACGTGCCCGTGCACGAGGAGGACGGCAGGGAGTTCGCCGCCCGGCATCCGTCGACCTTCGACCGCATCCTCGTCGACGCGCCGTGCACGGGCCTCGGCGCACTGCGCCGCCGTCCCGAGGCGCGCTGGCGCAAGACGCCCGCCGACGTCGCCGACCTGGTCGCGCTGCAGACGCAGCTGCTGGATGCCGCCATCGACGCGCTCGCGCCCGGAGGCATCGTCGCCTACGTCACCTGCTCGCCGCATCTGGCCGAGACCGGCGGGGTCGTCGAAGAGGTGCTGCGCGGGCGCTCCGACGTCGCACGGCTGGACACCCGCGCCGTGGTGACCGCGGTCTCCGCGTCGCCCATCGACCTCCGCTCCGATGCCGGTCCCGAGCAGGTGCAGCTGTGGCCGCATCGGCACGGCACCGACGCCATGTTCCTCGCGCTGATCCAGCGCAACGACAAGCAAGGATGACCCATGAACCTCCCCGACGCACCGCGCATCAACCCCAGCATCCTCGCCGCCGACTTCGTCAACATGCAGTCCGATCTCGCGCGCATCGCGACGGCCGACTTCGCGCACGTCGACGTCATGGACAACCACTTCGTGCCCAACCTCACGTTCGGGCCGCAGATGGTCCAGCGCATCCAGGAGACCAGTCCCATCCCGCTGGACGTGCACCTGATGATCTCCGACCCTGATCGCTGGGCGCCCGGCTACGCCGAGCTGGGGGCGGCCAGCGTCACCTTCCACCTCGAGGCCGCCGCCGACCCCGTGGCTCTCGCGCGCCGGCTGCGGAGCATCGGCGCGCGGGCCGGCGTGGCCATCAAGCCCGGCACGGCGGGGGAGTCGCTGTACGACATCCTCGACGAGTTCGACCAGATCCTCGTGATGACGGTCGAACCCGGCTTCGGCGGGCAGGGCTTCATGGCCGAGACCATGCCCAAGCTGCGCGCACTGCACGACGAAGCGCGCCGGCGCGGGTCGGATGTGTGGTTCCAGGTCGACGGCGGCATCTCCGACGCCACCATCGCGCAGGCCGCCGAGGCCGGGGCCGACACCTTCGTCGCGGGTTCCGCCGTGTACGGCGCGGATGACGTCGCTGCGGCCGTCACCCGGCTTCGCGAGCTCGCTCGAGCGGCTAGCCTGGAACAGTGAAGACATTCGACGAGCTGTTCGCCGAGCTCCAGCACACCGTCGCGACCCGCCCCGAGGGATCGGGCACCGTGGCAGAGCTGGACCGGGGCGTGCACGCGATCGGCAAGAAGATCGTCGAAGAGGCCGCCGAGGTGTGGATGGCCGCTGAGTACGAGACGCTGGACAACGCGGCGGAGGAGATCTCCCAGCTGCTGTACCACCTGCAGGTGATGATGATCGCCAAGGGCCTCACACTGGAGGACGTCTACCGACATCTGTGAGCGCGTCTGAAGACCTCTCGCTCACACAGAAGGACATCCATGCTGCGCATCGCCGTACCCAACAAGGGCTCGCTGTCCGAGACAGCCGCCGAGATGCTCGCGGAGGCCGGATACACCGGCCGCCGCGACGCCAAGACCCTGCACGTCATCGACGCCGACAGCGACGTCGAACTGTTCTACCTCCGGCCCCGCGACATCGCCACCTACGTGGCCTCCGGCGCACTGGACGTCGGCATCACCGGCCGCGACCTGCTGTTGGACGTGCGTCAGCACGACGCCCGCGAGATCGAGCAGCTGGGCTTCGCCCGCTCCACGTTCCGCTTCGCGGCCCCTCCCGGGAAGTACTCCTCGATCGAGCAGCTGGAGGGCGTCCGGGTGGCGTCCGCCTACCCGGGGCTCGTGGACGACTTCCTGCGCGAGCACGGTGTGAACGCCACGCTGGTGCCGCTGGACGGCGCCGTGGAGTCGGCCGTGCAGCTCGGTGTCGCCGACGTGATCGCCGACGTCGTGGAGACCGGCACCACGCTGCGGCAGGCGGGCCTGGAGATCTTCGGTCCCGTGATCATCGAGTCGGAGGCCGTGCTGATCAGCCGCCCCGGCGATGTGCCCGGTACGGCGCGCCTGCTGCGCCGCCTGCGCGGCGTGATGGTCGCCCGCCGCTACGTGCTGCTGGACTACGACCTTCCGGCGAACATGGTGGACAAGGCCACCGCGCTCTCACCCGGGCGCGAGTCGCCGACCATCTCGCCGCTGCGCGACCCCGAGTGGGTGGCCGTGCGGGTGATGATCCCGCGCAAGGGCATGAACCAGCTGATGGACGACCTCTACGCGCTGGGCGCCCGCGCCATCCTCGTCACCGCGATCCACGCCGCGAGGCTGTGATGACGCTCGCCGCGCGCGTCATCCCGTGCCTGGACGTGGCGGCCGGGCGCGTCGTCAAGGGCGTCAACTTCAAGGATCTCCGCGACATGGGTGATCCCGTCGAGCTGGCCGCGCACTACGCCGCGCAGGGCGCCGACGAGATCACGTTCCTCGATGTCACGGCGACGGTCGATGACCGCTCCACCACGTACGAGGTGGTGCAGCGCACCGCCGAGCAGGTGTTCGTGCCGCTGACCGTGGGCGGCGGGGTGCGCAGCGTCGAGGACGTGGCGCGACTGCTGGCCGTCGGAGCGGACAAGATCGGCGTGAACTCCGCCGCCATCGCCCGTCCCGCCCTCATCGATGAGATCGCCGACCGCTTCGGCGCGCAGGTGCTGGTGCTCTCGCTCGACGTCACGCGCGCGCCGACCACGGCATCCGGCTTCGTCGTCACCACCCACGGCGGACGCACCCAGACCACGCTGGACGCGCTGGACTGGGCGCGCGAGGCCATCGAACGCGGCGCGGGCGAGCTGCTGGTCAACTCCATCGACGCCGACGGCACCGAGGACGGCTTCGACCTGGAACTGGTCCGGCTCATGCGCGAAGTCGCTGCCGTCCCCGTCATCGCCTCCGGCGGCGCAGGGTCGGCAGCCGACTTCCCACCCGCCATCGAGGCAGGAGCGGATGCCGTGCTCGCGGCCAGCGTGTTCCACAGTGGTCGGCTGACCGTCGGCGATGTGAAGGACGCACTGCGCGCGGAAGGAGTGGTGGTCCGATGACCGTCGAGACCGACATCGCCCGGGTCAGCTGGAACGCCGACGGGCTCGCCCCGGTGGTCGTGCAGCAGTTCGACTCCCGCGAGGTGCTCATGCTGGCGTGGATGGATGCCGAGGCATTGCGTCGCACGCTCACCGGCGGCCGCGCGGTGTACTGGTCGCGCTCCCGTCAGGAGTACTGGCGCAAGGGCGACACCTCCGGCAACACGCAGAGAGTGCACGCCGTGGCCGTCGACTGCGACGCCGACACGATCCTGCTCACCGTCGACCAGCACGGGCCCGCCTGCCACACCGGCACGCGCACGTGCTTCGACGGCCGCGAGCTGACGCTGTCGACAGAAGCGGGGGAGTGATCGTGCTCGCACGCGCACGCATGTACTCGGTTCTCGCCTTCCTCCTCGCGGGCGGCATCGGCATCATCTCGTCCACGCAGACCTGGATCACCGCCACGAGAACGGATGCCGCAGAGCCGCTGCCGGTGTCGGGTGCCGACGCCATGGCGCTGCTGGCGCCGCTGTCACTGGCCGTGCTCGCGCTGGGCGCGGCGCTGTCGATCGCCGGAGTGGCGCTGCGCTACGCCTTCGCCGTGCTGGGCCTCGCCGGTGCGATCGTCCTGTTCCTCGGGACTCTGCCCATCGTGCTCGATCCGCCGCTGAGCGTGGTGGCCCCCGCACTGACCAAGGCCACCGGGCTCAGCGGGGACAAGACCCTGCACGCCATGGTGAGCGCGCTCCACACCGGCGGATGGCCGATCGCCGCGCTGTGCGCGTGGGTGCTGCTGGCGCTCGCCTGTGTCTTCGTGCTGGCCACCGCGCGCCGCTGGAAGGCCGGCAGCCGCCGGTACGAGCAGATCTCCGACGGCCACCACACGGACGCCGGGCCGCTGGATGCCGTCGATTCCTGGGACGAGCTGTCCCATGGCACGGATCCCACCGGCCCTTCCCGATAGAATGATCACATCGCCGACCCTCCCGGAGGAGAACATGACCAACCCGATCGCCGACCCCGGCCACGGACACTCGCCTGCAGCCTGGACGATGGTCGTGATCATGCTCCTCGGCTTCGCCACCGGCACCGTCTTCTTCTGCGCCGGTCTGCCGGTCGGCGTCTACGTCGGCGTGGCCATCATCATCATCGGCGTCATCACCGGCTGGGTGCTCTCCAAGGCCGGTTGGGGCGTGAAGGGCCCGAAGTACACGCCCAAGGCGCACTGATGATCCTCGCCGACCTCACGGCCGGCGCTGTCGAGGACGCCGAGCGCCGCGCGCTGTCGCGACCGCTGGCCGATGTGGAGCGCGACGCTCTCGCACGCCCTGCCGCCCGCGACGCACTGGCAGCCCTGGCCCCCGCCGACCGGGTGAAGATCATCGCCGAGGTCAAGCGTGCGAGCCCTTCGCGCGGGGCCCTGGCGGAGATCCCCGACCCGGCGTTGCAGGCCTCGCTGTACGAGCAGGGCGGAGCCTCCGCGATCAGCGTCCTGACCGAGGAGCGCCGCTTCGGCGGCAGCCTGGCCGACCTCGAGGCCGTCACGTCGCGAGTGGACCTGCCCGTGCTGCGCAAGGACTTCCTCGCCACGCCGTACCAGGTCTTCGAGGCGCGCGCCGCGGGCGCCGACCTCGCCCTGCTCATCGTCGCGGGCCTGGACCGCACCGTGCTGGACGAGCTCTACGCGCTGGTCCGCGAGCTGGGCATGACTCCGCTCATCGAGACGCACACCGCCGAAGAGCTCGACGTGGCGCTCGAACTCGGTGCCGAGCTCATCGGCATCAACGCCCGCAACCTGAAGACCTTGGAGCTGGACCGCGACCTGTTCGGCCGGCTCTCCGAGCGCATCCCCGACACCGCCATCCGCGTCGCCGAGTCGGCGGTCCTCGCGCCCGACGACGTCCGGCACTACCGCGAGGCGGGTGCGGATGTCGTGCTCATCGGCGAGGCGCTGGTCACCGGCGACCCCGTCGCCACACTGAACGCGTTCCTGCAGGCCGGCGACATGCCGGTCCGGCAGGGGAGAGGCTGAGATGGGACTCCGCGACCAGCACGGTCCGTTCTTCGGCGAGTACGGCGGCCGGTACATGCCCGAGTCGCTCATCGCCGCCATCGACGAGCTCACCGAGGCGTACGAGGCCGCCATCGTCGACCCGGCCTTCCAGGCCGAGCTGGCGAGGCTGCTGCACTCCTATGCCGGAAGGCCGTCGCCCATCACCGAGGTGCCCCGGTTCGCCGAGCACGCCGGCGGTGCCAGGGTGTTCCTCAAGCGCGAGGATCTCAACCACACCGGCTCGCACAAGATCAACAACGTGCTGGGGCAGGCGCTGCTGACCAGGCGCCTGGGCAAGACACGCGTCATCGCGGAGACCGGTGCCGGGCAGCACGGCGTGGCGACCGCCACCGCCGCTGCGCTGTTCGGTCTGGACTGCACCATCTACATGGGCGAGGTCGACACCGCGCGCCAGGCCCTCAACGTCGCGCGCATGCGCCTGCTGGGCGCCGAGGTCGTGCCGGTGAAGACGGGTTCGCGCACCCTGAAGGACGCGATCAACGACGCGTACCGCGACTGGGTGGCCACGGTAGAGACCACCAACTACATCTTCGGCACCGCCGCGGGGCCGCATCCGTTCCCCGCCATGGTGCGCGACTTCCAGAAGATCATCGGCGAAGAGGCGCGCGAGCAGCTGCTCGCGCAGGCCGGCCGACTCCCGGATGCGGTCGTCGCCTGCGTCGGCGGCGGGTCGAACGCCATCGGCATGTTCGACGCGTTCCTGGATGACGAGGGCGTGAGGCTCTACGGCGTGGAAGCCGCCGGCGACGGCGTCGACACGCCCAAGCATGCGGCGTCCATCGAGCGCGGTCGGCCCGGCGTGCTCCATGGCGCGAAGACGTACGTGCTGCAGGACGAGGACGGCCAGACCATCGAGTCGCACTCCATCTCCGCCGGCCTCGACTACCCGGGCGTCGGGCCCGAGCATGCCTGGCTCAGCGACATCGGGCGCGCGACGTACGTCCCCGCCACCGACGACGAGGCCATGCAGGCGCTGCGCCTGCTGAGCCGCACCGAGGGCATCATCCCGGCCATCGAGTCCGCGCACGCCCTCGCCGGTGCACTCCGCCTCGGCCGCGAGCTGGGGCCGGACGCCATCATCGCCGTCTCGCTGTCCGGCCGCGGCGACAAGGACATGGACACCGCCGCACGGTACTTCGACCTGTACGACCGGGAGGACGCATCGTGAGCCGCGTCGAGGATGCCATCCGCAAGGCGCACGATGCCGGTCGTGGCGCATTCATCGGCTACCTGCCCATCGGATTCCCCGATCTGCAGACCAGCATCGACGCAGCGCTGACGCTGGCGGACAACGGCGTCGACGTCATCGAGCTGGGCCCGCCCTACTCCGACCCGGTCATGGACGGCGAGGTCATCCAGCAGGCCACGCAGCTGGCGCTGGCGAACGGCTACCGCACCCGCGACCTGTTCACGGTGCTGAAGGAGATCACCTCCCGCACCGACGTGCCCGTCGTCGTCATGACGTACTGGAACCCCGTGCTGCAGCACGGGGTGGGGCAGTACGCGGACGACCTGCTGGCCGCCGGCGGTGCGGGGCTCATCACCCCCGACATCACCCCCGATTCCGCCGCGGAGTGGATCGCGGCCAGCACCCGTACCGGGCTGGACCGCATCTTCCTCGCCGCCCCGACGTCCACGGACACCCGGCTGGAGCTCGTGACGAGCGCATCCACCGGTTTCGTGTACACCGTCTCCACCATGGGCATCACGGGGGAGCGCGCCGCACTCGACCGCGCCGCCCGCACCCTCGTCGGGCGGCTCCGCGAGCACGGCGCGGGCTACGCCTGCGTCGGCATCGGGATCTCCAACCCCGAGCAGGTCGCCGTGGTCGTGGACTACGCCGACGGCGCCATCGTCGGCACGGCGCTGGTGAAGGCCCTCCGCGACGGCGGGCTCGAGCAGCTCGCCGAGACCACCCGAGCCCTTGTCGGCGGCACGCCGTCGGCGCGATTCTCGACAGGAAGCTAGACTCTCTCTCATGTCCCTTGCGCTTCACAGCCTTGCCTCGAGTGTGCCCGTCAGCATCCCGAGCCCCCCGGTCAGCACGTTCCAGATCTTCGGGATCACGATCCACTACTACGCGCTGTGCATCATCGCGGGCATCATCGCCGCCACGCTGATCACCAACCACCGCCTCACCCGGCGCGGTGCGGAGAAGTGGGTCGTCATCGACATCGCCATCATCGCGGTGCCGCTGGCCATCATCGGCGCGCGCATCTTCCACGTGCTCACGCATTTCAACTTCTACTTCGGTCCGGGCAAGAACACCTGGAACCCCTTCGAGCCCGGCTCCGTCTGGGCGATCTGGGAGGGCGGCATCGCCATCTTCGGCGCGCTCATCGGCGGCGCCATCGGCGCCTACCTGGGCTGCCGGTGGACGGGCATCCGGTTCTGGAGCTTCGCCGACGCCCTCGCACCGGGGCTGCTGCTGGCGCAGGCCATGGGCCGCTTCGGCAACTGGTTCAACCACGAGCTGTTCGGTCTGCCGACCGACCTGCCGTGGGGCCTGCAGATCGAGTCCAGCAACCCGGCATTCCCCGCGGGACTGCCCGACGGGACGCTGTTCCACCCCACCTTCCTGTACGAGGTCATCTGGAACAGCCTCGGCGTGCTGGTGCTCCTGTGGCTCGGCCGCCGTCTGGGCCTGCAGTGGGGCAAGCTGTTCGCCTGCTACCTGATCTGGTACAGCGCCGGCCGCATCGTGTGGGAGAGCATCCGCATCGATCCCAGCGAGGTCTTCCTGGGACTGCGCAGCAACGTGTGGGCCGCCATCATCGGCGTGCTCGTCGGAATCGTCATCCTGATCGTCCAGACGCGTCGTCACCCCGGCCTGGAGCCCTCGCCGTACACAGATGGTCGGAAGAGCCCGGATGCGGTTGTAGACTCTGATCACGATTCGAACGATTACGTCGATCTGAGTGAGCCTCCGACCGACGAGATCGACGCAGGAGCACCCGCCACAAGCACGGCTCCCTGAGGCGGGCGCGTCACGCGACACGTCACCTCGCAGCGTGTGATCACTTCACACTGAACGAGCGGGCCAGCGCTGTCCCCGGTTTCACTCGACACTGAGGACGGTGACTGGTGTACTTCCAGCCTCCCTACGGCGCCTCCGGCGCTTACCCCCCGAAGCAGGGGATGTACAACCCCGCGTTCGAGAAGGACGCCTGCGGCCTGGCCATGGTCGCGACGCTCCGCGGGGAACCAGGCCACGACATCATCGCGCTGGCGCTTCAGGCGCTGCGCAACCTGGAGCACCGCGGTGCGATCGGCTCTGACGCCGGCACCGGCGACGGAGCCGGCATCCTCACCCAGATGCCGGACGAGTTCCTCCGCTCGGTCACAGATTTCGAGCTCCCCCCGCTCGGCGAGTACGCCGCGGGCCTCGCGTTCCTCCCCAGGGAGTCGAGCGCACGCCGCGAGCAGAAGGCCGGCATCGAGCGCATCGCCGCCGACGAGGGCATCACGGTCCTCGGCTGGCGCGAGGTGCCCACCGTCAACGAGCACCTGGGCAAGCTGGCCGACGAGGCGCGCCCCGCCTTCGAGCAGCTGTTCCTGACCGCGCCCGGCCATCTGTCCGGTCTGGCGCTGGACCGCGTCGCCTACCGGCTGCGCAAGCGTGCGGCCCACGAGCTCGACGCCTACTTCGTCTCGCTGTCCTCGCGCACTCTCGGGTACAAGGGCATGGTCACCACGCTGCAGCTGGAGCCGTTCTACCCCGATCTGCAGGACGAGCTGTTCGCCTCGGAGCTGGCCGTCGTGCACTCGCGCTACTCGACCAACACGTTCCCGTCCTGGCCGCTCGCGCAGCCGCTGCGTCTGCTGGCGCACAACGGCGAGATCAACACGATCGGCGGCAACCGCAATTGGATGCGCGCCCGGCAGTCCCAGCTGGGTTCGGAGCTGCTCGGCGAGATCGCTCCGCTGCTGCCGATCTGCACCGAGGGCGAGAGCGACTCGGCCTCCTTCGATGAGGTGCTCGAGCTGCTGACGCTCACCGGGCGCAGCCTGCCGCACGCCGTCATGATGATGGTGCCGGAGGCCTGGGAGAAGCAGACCGGCCTCGACCCCGACCTGCGTGCGTTCTACGAGTACCACGCAGGTCAGATGGAGCCGTGGGACGGCCCCGCGGCGCTCATCTTCACCGACGGCACGCAAGTGGGCGCCACCCTCGACCGCAACGGCCTGCGCCCCGGGCGCTGGACCGAGACCACCGATGGACTCGTCGTGATCGGCAGCGAGACCGGGGTGCTGGAGTTCGCCCCCGAGCGCATCAAGCGCCGCGGCCGGCTGCGCCCCGGCCACATGTTCCTCGTCGACATGGAGCAGCACCGCATCGTCGAGGACGCCGAGATCAAGCGCGATCTAGCCGCCCTGCACCCGTGGCAGGAATGGCTCGACGAGGGCGCCGTGCGCCTGGCGGATCTGCCCGAGCGCGAGCACATCGTGCATCCGGCGGCATCCATCACCCGCCGTCAGCGCACCTTCGGCTACACCGAGGAGGAGGTGCGCATCCTTCTCACGCCGATGGGCCAGAACGGCGCCGAGCCCCTCGGCGCGATGGGCACCGACACGCCGATCGCCGCTCTCGCCGACCGTCCGCGGCTCCTGTTCGACTACTTCGTGCAGCAGTTCGCGCAGGTCACCAACCCGCCGTTGGACGCCATCCGCGAGGAGGTCGTCACCAGCCTGCGCCTGGGCCTCGGCCCGGAGCGCAACCTGCTGGAGTGGGGGCCGGACCACGCGCGGACGGTGAGCCTGGACTTCCCGGTCATCGACAACGACGAGCTCGCCAAGATCCGCCACATCGACCGGGCGCTGCCCGGCCGTTCCAGTGCGGTCATCCGCGGTCTCTACCACTTCGACGCCGGCCCGCAGACGCTCGCGGAGCGGCTCGATCAGATGTGCGCCGAGGCGGATGCCGCCATCGCGCGCGGTGCAGAACTGCTGATCCTCTCCGACCGGGACTCCAACAAGGACCTGGTCCCGATCCCGTCGCTGCTCATGGTCGCCGCCGTCCACCACCACCTGATCCGTCGCGAGAACCGCATGAAGGTGGGACTCATCGTCGAAGCCGGCGATGTGCGCGAGGTGCACCACGTGGCAACCCTCATCGGCTACGGCGCCTCCGCGGTGAATCCGTACCTGGCGATGGAGACCGTGGAGCACCTGGTGCGCACCGGCTACATCACCGGCATCACGCCCGAGCAGGCCGTGCACAACGTCATCCACGCGCTGGGCAAGGGCGTGCTGAAGATCATGTCGAAGATGGGCATCTCCACGGTGTCCTCCTATGCGGGCGCCCAGGTGTTCGAGGCGCTCGGCCTCAGCCAGGAGCTCGTCGACACCTACTTCACCGGCACCGAGACCAAGCTCGGCGGCATCGGGATCGAGGACGTGTTCGCCGAGAACCAGGCGCGGCACGACTTCGCCTATCCCGAGGACTCCGCTCCGCGCGCCCACGAACGGCTGTGGACGGGCGGCGAGTACCAGTGGCGCCAAGACGGCTCACCGCACCTGTTCAACCCCGAGACGGTGTTCCGCCTGCAGCATTCCACGCGCACGCGCCGCTACGACATCTTCCGCGAGTACACGAAGCTCGTCGACGACCAGTCGCATGAGCTGAAGACCATCCGCGGTCTGTTCGAGCTGCGCACGGGGGAGCGGCCCGCCGTGCCCCTCGACGAGGTCGAACCCGTCAGCGCGATCGTCAAGCGGTTCTCGACCGGGGCGATGAGCTACGGCTCGATCTCCCAGGAGGCCCACGAGACCCTCGCCATCGCGATGAACCGCCTGGGTGGCAAGTCCAACACCGGGGAGGGCGGCGAGGATCCCGACCGCCTGGTCGACCCCGAGCGCCGCAGCGCCATCAAGCAGGTCGCCTCCGGCAGGTTCGGCGTCACCAGCCAGTACCTCACCGAGGCGACCGACCTGCAGATCAAGCTCGCACAGGGGGCCAAACCCGGCGAGGGCGGGCAGCTGCCGCCGCAGAAGGTGTACCCGTGGATCGCCCAGACCCGGCACGCGACGCCCGGAGTGGGTCTCATCTCCCCGCCGCCGCACCACGACATCTACTCGATCGAGGACCTCAAGCAGCTCATCTACGACCTCAAGCGCGCCAATCCCGCCGCCAGGATCCACACGAAGCTGGTGAGCCAGTCCGGCATCGGTGCGGTGGCGGCCGGTGTGGCCAAGGCCCTCAGCGACGTCATCCTCGTCGCCGGGCACGACGGCGGCACCGGCGCGAGCCCGCTGAACTCGCTCAAGCACGCCGGCACGCCGTGGGAGCTGGGGCTGGCCGAGACCCAGCAGACGCTCATGCTCAACGGCATGCGCGACCGCGTGGTGGTGCAGGTCGACGGGCAGCTGAAGACCGGCCGCGACGTGATCATCGGCGCGTTGCTGGGCGCGGAGGAGTTCGGTTTCGCGACGGCGCCCCTGGTGGTCTCAGGCTGCATCATGATGCGCGCCTGCCACCTGGACACCTGCCCGGTGGGCGTCGCCACGCAGAATCCGCTGCTGCGCTCCCGCTTCACCGGCAAGCCGGAGTTCGTGGTCAACTTCATGGAGTTCATCGCCGAGGAGGTGCGCGAGCATCTCGCGGCTCTCGGATTCCGCTCTCTGGACGAGATCATCGGGCACACCGAGCTGCTGCGCGCGGATGCGGCCATCCGGCACGGCAAGGCGAGCGGCCTGGACCTGTCGCCCATCCTCGAGGGACCGGCGTTCCCCGCCGGTGAGCCCCGCAAGAGCGGCCGCGCCCAGGATCACGAGCTGCACCGGCACTTCGACACTCAGCTCATCGCCCTCAGCGGCGACGCGCTCGAGCACGGCGACCCGGTGCGCATCGACCTGCCCATCCACAACACCGAACGCGCGGTGGGAACCATGCTCGGGCATCACGTGACCGCCCGGTACGGGGGAGCCGGCCTGCCGTCGGAGACCATCGACATCACGCTGCGCGGCACCGCGGGGCAGTCGTTGGGCGCCTTCCTGCCCGCCGGTATCACGCTGCGCCTGGAAGGCGACGCGAACGACTACGTGGGCAAGGGCCTCTCCGGAGGTGACATCGTGATCCGGCCGCCGCGGGATGCCGTCTTCGAGCCGGAGTCCAACGTCATCGCGGGGAATGTCATCGGCTACGGCGCGACCAGCGGCTCGCTGTTCATCTCCGGCGTCGTGGGGGAGCGCTTCCTGGTGCGCAACTCCGGCGCCACCGCCGTCGTCGAGGGCGTGGGCGACCACGCGCTGGAGTACATGACCGGCGGCGTCGCGGTGATCCTCGGCACCAGCGGGCGCAACATCGGCGCCGGGATGTCCGGTGGCGTGGCCTACGTGCGGAACCTGCAGGAGTCGCAGCTGAACACGGCGGCGCTGGCGAGCGGGGAGCTGCTGCTGTCTGCGCCGGATGCCGAGGACGTGGAGCTGCTCACCCACCTGCTCACCGAGCACGCCGAGCGGACCGGGTCGGCTCTGGCATCCGCTCTGCTCGCGGATGCCGACGGAATGAGCACCGCGTTCGTCAAGCTGCTGCCTCGCGACTACGCGGCCGTGCAGCAGTTGCGCAGCGATGCGCGCACCGCCGGGGAGAACCCCGACGGCGAGGAGATCTGGACCCGGATCCTGGAGGTGACCCGTGGCTGACCCGAGGGGTTTTCTGAAGACCACCCAGCGCGAGCTTCCGGCTCGCCGACCCGTTCCCGTCCGGATCATGGACTGGAAAGAGGTCTACGAGGACACCGACCGCACGGTGCTGCGCCGGCAGGCGAGCCGCTGCATGGACTGCGGTGTGCCGTTCTGCCACTCCGGGTGCCCGCTGCACAACCTGATCCCGGAGTGGAACGACCTCACCTGGCGCGACGAGGGGGAGGCCGCCATCGAGCGGCTGCACTCCACGAACAACTTCCCGGAGTTCACCGGGCGGCTGTGCCCCGCTCCCTGCGAGAGCGCCTGCGTGCTGGGGATCAATCAGCCGCCGGTGACGATCAAGCACATCGAGCAGTCCATCGCCGACTACGCCTTCGAGAACGGCTGGATCACCCCGCAGCCCCCGCAGCGGCTGACCGGCAGGACCGTCGCCGTGGTCGGGTCCGGTCCCGCCGGACTCGCCGCCGCCCAGCAGCTGACCCGGGCGGGGCACACCGTGGTGGTGTACGAGCGGGACGACCGCATCGGCGGACTGCTGCGCTACGGCATCCCCGACTTCAAGATGGAGAAGCACCTCGTCGACCGCCGCGTGGCGCAGCTGGAGGCGGAGGGCACGCGCTTCCGCCCCGGCGTGGAGATCGGCGTCGACCTGTCGTGGAGCGACCTGCGCGCCCGCTATGACGCCGTGCTGATCGCCACGGGTGCGACGGTGCCGCGCGACCTGCCCATCCCGGGCCGCGACCTCCCCGGCGTGCACTTCGCCATGGACTACCTGGTGCAGTCCAATCGCGCCGTCGCCGGAGATGCGGTCCCGGATCAGCTCACCGCCGAGGGCAAGCACGTCGTCGTCATCGGCGGCGGCGACACCGGATCCGACTGCATCGGCACCGCGCACCGCCAGGGCGCCCTGAGCGTCACCAGCCTCGCCATCGGCAGGCGCCCGGGCGATGAGCGCAGCGACGACCAGCCGTGGCCCACCCAGCCGACACTGTTCGAGGTGCAGTCCTCGCACGAGGAGGGCGGGGAGCGCACCTACCTGGCGTCCACGGTCGAATTCCTCTCCGATGAGCACGGTGCGCTGCGCGCCCTGCGCGTGGCGGAGACGGCATTCGTCGACGGCCGCCGCGTGCCGCAGAGCGGGACGGAGCGGGAGATCCCCGCCGAGCTCGTGCTGCTGGCGATGGGCTTCACGGGACCGGAGACCGGCACGATCGCCCACGAGGGCGCCGCTCACGTCAGTGCGGGCGGCCGACTGCGCCGTGACGGCCGGTTCGCGACCTCGGAGCCCGGCGTGTACATCGCCGGCGACGCCGGACGCGGACAGTCCCTCATCGTGTGGGCGATCGCCGAGGGCCGCGCCGCGGCCGCATCGATCGACCACGACCTGATGGGCGACACCGCGCTGCCGACACCCGTGAGTGCAACGGATGTCGCGCTCCGTGTCCAGCCCGCGTAGGCTGAGCGCGGCAACGTCGCCATGATCCCCCTGTTCCTCTCACCCTGGAGATGCCGTTGAGACGCGCCAAAATCGTGGCCACCCTCGGGCCTGCAACCTCGACCTATGAAACGGTCCGTGCACTGATCGAGGCCGGAGTCGACGTCGCGCGACTCAACCTCAGCCACGGGGACTACTCCGTGCACGAGACCAACTACGCCAACGTGCGCAGAGCGGCGGAGGATGCCGGACGCGCGGTGGCCGTGCTGGTCGACCTGCAGGGGCCGAAGATCCGTCTGGGCAAGTTCGAGAACGGGCCGTACGAGCTGGCCGTCGGCGACATCTTCAAGATCACCACCGAGGAGATCCTCGGCAACAAGGAGATCTCCGGCACGACGTTCAAGGGCCTGCCGCAGGACGTCAAGCCCGGCGACTTCCTCCTGATCGACGACGGCAAGGTGCGCGTGGAGGTGGTGTCCACCGACGGCACCGTCGTGACCACGAGGGTCGTCGTCGCCGGCGCCGTCTCCAACAACAAGGGCATCAACCTGCCCGGCGTCGCGGTCAACGTCCCGGCGCTCAGTGAGAAGGACGAGGCCGACCTGCGCTGGGGCCTGCGCGCCGGCGCCGACCTGATCGCGCTGTCGTTCGTGCGCAACGCCGCCGATGTCGACCGTGTGCACGAGATCATGGCTGAGGAGGGCGTGCGCGTCCCCGTGATCGCCAAGGTCGAGAAGCCGCAGGCCGTCGACGCGCTCGAGGAGATCGTGAACGCGTTCGACGCGATCATGGTCGCCCGCGGCGACCTGGGCGTGGAGCTGCCGCTGGAGGCCGTGCCGATCGTGCAGAAGCGCGCGATCGAGCTGGCCCGCCGCAACGCCAAGCCTGTCATCGTCGCCACGCAGATGCTCGAGTCGATGATCTCCAGCCCGGTCCCCACGCGCGCCGAGACCTCGGATGTCGCCAACGCCGTCCTCGACGGCGCCGACGCCGTGATGCTCTCCGGCGAGACCAGCGTGGGGGAGTACCCGGTGGTGGTCGTGGAGACCATGGCGCGCATCATCGAGTCCACGGAGGAGCACGGACTCGAGCGCATCGCACCGCTGAAGAACAAGCCCCGCACGCAGGGCGGCGCCATCACTCTCGCGGCCCTCGAGGTCGCCGAGTTCGTGGACGCGAAGTTCCTCTGCGTGTTCACCCAGTCCGGCGACTCGGCTCGGCGCCTGTCGCGGCTGCGCTCGCGCATCCCGATGCTGGCGTTCACGCCCGAGCCCGGCATCCAGCGCCGCATGGCGCTGACCTGGGGCATCCGCTCGACGCTGGTCGAGATGGTGCAGCACACCGACTCGATGTTCCACCAGGTGGACGACTACCTGCTCGGGACGGGCCTCGCCGCAGAAGGCGACAAGGTCGTCGTGATCTCGGGTTCCCCTCCCGGGATCGTCGGCTCCACCAACGACATCCGCGTCCACAAGGTCGGGGATGCCGTCGGCGGAGCGGCGCCGGTTTACAAGACCCGCGCCTGAGACGTTCGGAAAGGGGCGGGCCTGCGGGCTCGCCCCTTTCGCGTGCGCTAAAGTCGATCCGGGCCGGCGTGGCGGAATGGCAGACGCGGAGCACTCAAAATGCTTTGTCGAAAGACGTGCGGGTTCGAGTCCCGCCGCCGGCACCAGGTGAACAGATAGGATTTATCCCGTGACTGACGTAGAACAGCCTGAACAGCCCACGGCATCCGCTCCGCGACGCGTCGTCGTCGCCGAGGATGAGTCGCTGATCCGCCTCGACATCGTCGAGATCCTCCGCGACAACGGCTTCGATGTCGTCGGCGAGGCCGGCGACGGCGAGACCGCCGTGCAGCTGGCCACCGAACTGCGCCCCGACCTGGTCGTCATGGACGTGAAGATGCCCCAGCTGGACGGCATCAGCGCCGCCGAGAAGCTGCACAAGGCCAACATCGCGCCCGTGGTGCTCCTGACCGCGTTCAGCCAGAAGGAGCTCGTCGAGCGCGCCAGCGAGGCCGGCGCCCTGGCGTACGTGGTCAAGCCGTTCACGCCCAATGACCTGCTGCCCGCGATCGAGATCGCACTGGCCCGTCACGAGCAGATCATCACGCTGGAGGCCGAGGTCGCCGACATGGTCGAGCGCTTCGAGACCCGCAAGCTCGTCGACCGCGCCAAGGGGCTGCTGAACGAGAAGATGGGCCTGTCCGAGCCCGAGGCGTTCCGCTGGATCCAGAAGGCGTCGATGGACCGCCGCCTGACCATGCAGGATGTCGCCAAGGCGATCATCGAGCAGCTCGCGCCCAAGAAGTGAGCGCGATCCACTGACCTGGAAGGCCCTGCCACGCGGCAGGGCCTTCTCCGTTCAGGCCGGAAGAGTCTTGATGAGGTTCGTGATGCGGATCGTCGAGCAGCGACGCCCCTGATCGTCGCTGACGGCGATCTCGTGCACGGTCATGGTGCGGCCGAGGTGGATCGGCGTGCACACCGCGGTGACGATGCCGGAGGTGGCGGAACGGGTGTGCGTGGCGTTGATGTCCACGCCCACCGCCAGCCGCCCCGCACCGGCGTGCAGACTCGCGGCGGTGGAGCCCAGCGACTCGCCCAGCACCACGTAGGCGCCGCCGTGCAGCAGCCCGACCGGCTGGGTGTTGCCCTCGACGGGCATGGTGCCCACGCACCGCTCGACCGAGAGCTCGGTGAAGACGATGCCCATCTTCGAGGCCAGCGCGCCCATTCCGCGCTGCGTGGCCCACTCCATGCTGGTCATCTGAGCCTGGTCCGTGCTCTGGGCCTGGTCCGTCATGCGTCCTCCTCGGCGAGTGTCCGTCGTGCTCGTTAGGCTGGCAGGGTGACGGACTCCGCAAAGCCTACCCTCATGGTCGTCGACGGCCACTCGCTCGCGTACCGGGCGTTCTTCGCCCTTCCGGTCGAGAACTTCACGACCAGGGACGATCAGCACACCAACGCCATCTACGGCTTCCTGTCCATGCTGGTCAATCTCATCAAGGCCGAGAAGCCCACTCATATGGCCATCGCGTTCGACACGTCGCGGCACTCGTTCCGCACCGATGAGTACCCCGAGTACAAGGGCACCCGGTCGGAGACCCCGCAGGAGTTCCGCGGCCAGATCCCGCTGCTGCAGGAGTGCCTGGCCGCCATGTCGATCCCCGTGCTCACGAAGGAGGGCATCGAGGCCGACGACATCCTCGCGACACTGTCGTCTCAGGGCGCCGCGCAGGGGTTCGACGTGCTGGTCGTCTCCGGCGACCGCGACTCGATCCAGCTGGTCAACGACGAGGTCACGCTGCTGTACCCCTCGGTGCAGGGCGTCTCCCAGCTCAAGCGCTACGACCCCGCCGCGGTGCAGGAGCGCTATGGCGTGCAGCCCGCGCAGTACCCCGACGTCGCCGCGCTCGTCGGCGAGACCAGTGACAACCTCCCCGGGGTGCCGAAGGTGGGCGAGAAGACCGCCGTGAAGTGGCTCACCCAGTTCGGCACGCTCGACGAGCTGCTGGAGCGCGCCGACGAGATCAAGGGCGTCGTCGGCGGCAACCTCCGCGAGCACATCGAGGATGTCAGGCGCAACCGGCGCCTGAACCGCCTGCTCACCGATGTCGAGCTTCCCGTCGGACCCGCCGACCTGGCCGTCGCCCCCATCGATGCGCAGGCCGTGCGCGACATCTTCGCGCGCCTGGAGTTCCGCACGCTCCTGCCGCGCGTGTTCGACGCTGTGGGCGCCGGTGACGAGCCCGTGCACGATGAGCCCGCCGTCGCACTGCCGGATGCCGTCGAGTCGGCCGCATCCGAACTGGCCGCGTGGCTGGCCGCGCAGGCCGGCGAGGTCGGTCTCACGCTGGTGCGCAACGGAAACGCGATCACACGCGTGGGCGCCGCCACCGTCGCCGAGCTGCGGGAGGGCGACTGGAACGATGAGATGGCCGCGGCACTGCGACCCTGGCTGGAGTCGGATGCTGCCAAGGTGCTCAACGACGCCAAACCGCAGGTGAAGGCGCTGCTGCACGCCGGCATCCGCCTGGGCGGCCTGGCCTATGACACGCTGCTGGCCGGCTGGCTGATCCGCCCGAGCTTCCCCGACAAGACGCTCGCGCACCTGGTGACCCGCTACCTCGACGAGAAGCTCCCCGAGGCCGACCCGACACAGCTGGTCCCCGAGCACGACGGCGCCACGCCCGCTCAGGAGTCGTGGTTCACCCTCCGCACCGCCGCTGCCATCCGCGACGCCATGCCCGAGCCGGTGGCGGGGGTGCTGGTCGACATCGAGCTCCCGACCCTGGCGGCCCTCGCCGACATGGAGGTGGCGGGCGTGGCCGTCTCGCACGAGGTGCTCACCGGCTTCTCGGGCGAGCTGCTCGCGCGCGCCGATGCTCTCGCCGCCGCCTCGTTCCAGCTCGTCGGGCGCGAGTTCAACATGGGCTCGCCGAAGCAGCTCCAGGAGGTGCTGTTCGAGGACCTGCAGCTGCCGAAGACCCGCAAGACCAAGACCGGGTACTCCACGGACGCGGCATCCCTCGCCGACCTGCAGGAGAAGTCCGCGGACCCGCATCCGTTCCTCGAGCTGCTCTCGCAGCATCGCGAGGCCACCAAGCTGCGTCAGATCATCGAATCGCTGGACGTCGCGATCGGCGCGGAGGGGCGGATCCACACCACCTACGTGCAGACCGGCAGCCAGACGGGGCGCCTGTCCAGCACCGACCCGAACCTGCAGAACATCCCCGTGCGCACCGAGGAGTCCCGCCGCATCCGCAGCGCGTTCCAGGTGGGCGAGGGGTACGAGACCCTCCTGACCGCCGACTACTCGCAGATCGAGATGCGCATCATGGCGCACCTGTCGGGTGATGAGGGCCTGATCGAGGCGTTCAACACCGGTGAGGACCTGCACCGCTTCGTGGGTTCCCGCGTGTTCGGCGTCGAGCCGTCCGAGGTCACCGCTCACATGCGCACCAAGGTCAAGGCGATGTCGTACGGCCTGGTCTACGGACTGTCGGCGTTCGGCCTGTCCAAGCAGCTGCGCATCGAGCAGTCCGAGGCCAAGCAGCTCATGGTCGAGTACTTCGCCCGCTTCGGTGCCGTGCGCGACTACCTGCGCGCCTCGGTGCTGCAGGCCAAGGAGGACGGCTACACCGAGACCATCTTCGGCCGCCGCCGTCCGTTCCCCGACCTCACCAGCCCCAACCGCGTGCTGCGGGAGAACGCCGAGCGTGCGGCGCTGAACGCCCCCATACAGGGCAGCGCCGCAGACATCATGAAGATCGCTCTGTTCCGCATCCACTCCGACCTGCGCGAGGCGGGTCTCCGATCACGCGTGCTGCTGCAGATCCACGACGAGCTGGTCGTCGAGATCGCGCCGGGGGAGTGGGATGCCACCGAGCGCATCGTCCGCGATCGGATGTCCGGTGCGGCGGATCTCACGGTGCCGCTGGACGTGCAGGTCGGCCGCGGGCGCGATTGGAACGAGGCGGCGCACTGAGCCGATCCTCTGCCTGGGTCTCTGGGCTCGTCGAAGGGCGCGGCGCTAGGCTCGAGTCCATGACTGCTGAACGCCGCACCCCCTCCGCGATCGACCAGGTCGCCGAGCGCTGGGTGGACACCCTCGTCGATCTGTCTCCGACGCTGGCGACCTACATCGGCCGCAACGAGGCGAACGGAAGGCTCGACGATCTCAGCCTGGAGGGTCAGGAGCGCTCGGTCGACGCCGCCCGTGCGGCCCTCGCAGAGCTGGACGCGCTGGAGCCGGCGGACGAGATCGACCGCGTGACCAAGACCGACCTGTCGGCCGAGCTGCGGCTGCAGATCGAGTTGCATGAGGCGAACTGGCACCTGCGCGAGCTCAATGTCATCGCCTCCGCACCGCAGGACTTCCGCCAGGCGTTCGACCTCATGCCGACCGCGAGCGTCGACGACTGGAGCGTCGTCGCCGAGCGGTTGTCGGCGATCCCCGCGGCGCTGAAGGGCTACACGCAGACACTGCGCGAGGGCATCCGCCAGGGCGTCGTGCCCGCCCGGCGCCAGGTCACCGAGGTCGCCACGCAGATCGCCCGCTACACCGCCGACGACGGCTTCTTCGCCTCGTTCGTCGCCGACGCCGCTCCCGAGGAGGGCCAGCTGCCGGCATCCCTCGCGAAGGAGCTCGCCGACCGCTCCGGCGCGGCGCGGGTGGCGTACGACGAGCTGCGCGATTTCCTCACCGGTGAGCTGGCGCCTGCCGCATCCGAGCAGGATGCTGTGGGCCGCGAGCTGTACGCGCTGAACTCACGACGCTTCCTGGGCGCCACGATCGATCTTGACGAGACATACGAGTGGGGCCGTGAGGAGCTGGCCCGCATGATCGCGGAGCAGGAGTCGATCGCGAATGAGATCCTCCCCGGCGCGAGCGTCGAGGAAGCCGTCGCACATCTCGAGGCCGACACGTCGCGCAAGCTGCACGGCACCGAGGCACTGCAGCGCTGGATGCAGGAGACCAGCGACAAGGCCATCGCCGACCTGGGCGCCAGCCACTTCGACATCCCGGAGCAGATCCGCGAACTGGAGTGCATGATCGCCCCCACGCAGGAGGGCGGGATCTACTACACCGGCCCCACCGACGACTTCTCCCGCCCTGGACGCATGTGGTGGTCCGTGCCCGAGGGCGTGACCGAGTTCGACACCTGGCGCGAGCTGACCACGGTCTACCACGAGGGCGTTCCCGGCCACCATCTGCAGATCGCGCAGGCCACCTACAACCGCGCCGAGCTGAACACCTGGCGGCGCGTGCTGGCGGGGACCTCGGGCCACGCCGAGGGATGGGCGCTGTACGCCGAACGCCTCATGGAGCAGTTGGGCTACCTGGACGACCCGGCCGATCGGCTCGGGATGCTGGACGGCCAGCGCATGCGCGCGCTGCGCGTGGTGCTGGACATCGGCGTGCACCTGGGCAAGCCGCGTCTGGACGGCGACGGCGTCTGGGACCACGACTACGCGTTGGACATGATGCGCCGCAACGTGAACATGCCCGACGAGTTCCGCCAGTTCGAGGTGAACCGCTACCTGGGATGGCCGGGTCAGGCGCCCTCGTACAAGGTCGGACAGCGCATCTGGGAGCAGGTGCGCGACGCCGTGCGCGAGCAGCAGGGCGAGGCGTTCTCGTTCAAGGACTTCCACAAGCGCGCCCTCGACCTGGGCGGCGTGGGTCTGGACACCCTGCGCTCGGTGTTCCTCGGCTGATCGCGGCGCACGACTCTCAGCGGCGCAATGGTGTGGTCATGATGACCACACCCCCTACGATGAGAGCATGCCCGAACCCTCATCGACGACCCGCTCCTCCCTGTCCGCGCGCCTGGATGCGCTCCCGTTCACCCGCTCGCACCTGCGCGTGCTGACCGGATCGGGCGTGGGCTGGGCGCTGGACGCGATGGACGTCGGCCTGATCTCCTTCATCATCGCGGTGCTGGCCGACCAGTGGTCGCTCAGCCCTGCAACTGCCGGCTGGATCGCGTCGGTGGGGTTCATCGGCATGGCCGTCGGCGCGAGCGTGGGAGGGCTGCTGGCGGACCGACTGGGCCGCAGGTACGTGTTCGCCATCACGCTGCTGATCTACGGCGTCGCCACCGGCGCCAGCGCGCTCGTCGGCGGCGTGGCGCTGCTGCTGGTGCTGCGCTTCTTCGTCGGGCTCGGACTCGGCGCCGAGCTGCCGGTCGCGTCGACCTATGTCAGCGAATTCGCGCCCGCCAGGATCCGCGGACGCCTGATCGTGATCCTCGAGGCGTTCTGGGCTGTCGGCTGGACGGCATCCGCCCTGATCGGCTACTTCGTGATCCCCGCGTCCGAGAACGGGTGGCGGTGGGCGTTCGCACTGGGTGCGATCCCCGCTGCCTACGCCCTGTTCATCCGCTGGGGCCTGCCGGAGTCGCCGCGCTGGCTGGCTTCGCGCGGTCGCGCCGGAGAGGCCGACCGGATCGTCTCGAAGCTGGAGACGGATGCCGCGCTGCAGCGCACGTCGGCCATCCGCAAGGACCCCGCGCAGGTGGCACTCGTCGTCGGTCGCGGGCGGATCGGGATGCTGTGGGCGCCGGAGTTCCGCCTGCGCACGCTGAGCGTGTGGACGGTGTGGTTCTGCGTGAACTTCGCCTATTACGGTGCGTTCATCTGGATCCCGTCGATCCTCGTCGCGGCCGGGTACGACCTGATTCGCTCGTTCGGGTTCACTCTGCTGATCACGCTCGCGCAGTTGCCGGGCTACGCGGCGGCGGCGTGGCTCATCGAGGTGTGGGGGAGGAGGGTCACCCTGTCGGTGTTCCTGGCAGGGTCGGCGATCTCGGCGATCGTCTTCGGCTTGGCGGACTCGCAGGCCATGGTGATCGGCGCAGGCATGGCGCTGTCGTTCTTCAACCTCGGCGCCTGGGGCGCGCTGTACGCCGTCACGCCGGAGATCTACCCGACCTCGCTCCGCGGAACCGGCGCGGGATGGGCAGCCGGGATCGGGCGCATCGCCTCGATCATCGCACCTCTGCTCGTCCCGGTGATGCTCGCGAAGGGCGGCGCGCTGCTGGCCTTCGTCGTGTTCTCGGTGTTCTTCGCCATCGCCACGGCGGCCGCGTGGGGCTTGGTGGACCGCCGCGGGGCCGCTCTGGACGACCGGTGACGCGGCGCCTGCGGCATCCGCTGGGTTCTAGGCTGGTGTGATGGCAGAAGTGCGTTTCGTGGCGATCGGTGACTCGTTCACCGAGGGCGTGGGCGACGAGCTGCCGGACGGCAGCGTCCGAGGCTGGGCCGACATCGCCGCGCAGGGCTGGGCGGATGCCTCGGGCGACAGCATCCAGTATGCGAATCTCGCGATCCGCGGCAAGCTGGCCTGGCCCATCGTCGAGCAGCAGCTGGAGCCCGCGCTCGCACTGAAACCCACGCATCTGTCGTTCAACGCCGGCGGCAACGACATGCTGCGCCCGAACGCCGACATCGAGCACATCGCCGACTCGTTCACCCGCGTCCTTCGACGCTGTGATGAGGAAGGCGTGACACTGATCGTGCTCTCCGGCGCGAACCCCAGCGGCCGCCTGCCGATGGGACGGATGGTGCAGCGCCGCGGCGACGAGCTCTCCGCCGCCGTGATGCGGCGCATCGAGGACCGCCCCGACGTGCTGCGCGCCCTGAACTGGCCCGACACCGAGCTGTCGCGCGCCCCGTACTGGTCCGAGGACCGGCTGCACATGAACGCGCACGGCCATCACCGCGTGGCGGCCCGCGTGCTGGACGCACTGGGATATATGCCTCCGCAGGAATGGTGGGAACCGCTGCGGACGCCGCCGATGGGGCCCAGCGGCTACGCCTACTACCGGCAGTTCGTCGGCCCCTGGATCAAGCGACGCCTCACCGGCACGTCGTCGGGAGATGGCCGCACCGCCAAGTTCGGCACCTGGTCGCAGCGGGACCCGCGGTGAGGGACCTGTCGGGCAGGCGGCTGTGGCGTCGCATCCCGCAGCTGATGATCGGCCTGTTCCTGTACGGCCTCGGCATCGCGCTGATGATCCGCGGGATCATCGGCGCCGCCCCGTGGGACGTCCTCTCGCAGGGACTGGCCACGCACATCCCGCTCACCTTCGGCACGATCACGGTCATCGTCAGTGGCATCGTGCTGCTGATGTGGATCCCGCTGCGGCAGCGGATGGGCATCGGCACGATCCTCAATGCGCTGCTGGTCGGGCCCTCTGCCGACGTCGGGTTCCTGATCATCCCGGTCACCGACGTGCTGTGGATCCGCGTGATCTACTTCGCTCTCGGGCTCACCGCCGTCGGCGCGGCGACGGGGCTGTACATCGGCGCGCGCTTCGGGCCCGGTCCGCGCGATGGTCTGATGACCGGACTGCACCGGGTGACAGGACGCCCCATCTGGGTGGTCCGCACGGCGCTGGAGGTGACCGTGGTCGCGATCGGCTGGCTGCTGGGCGGCAACGTGGGCATCGGGACCGTCGCCTTCGCGCTGCTGGTGGGACCGCTGTGCCAGTACTTCATGCGCATCTTCGACGTGGTGCCGCAGGGGGAGAAGCCGCTCCAGCCGCGCACCGACGCCGTGGAGGGGTGAGCAGGTTCAGCTGCGGCTGTTGCGCTCCGGGTCGAGTCCCATGCGGATGCGGGTGTGCTTGCGCTCGACCACGATCATCGTGATGCCCAGGATCCACAGCGGGAGCTGGGTGATGAACGCCCAGCGGAACGGCTCCAGCGCGTAGGTGGCCGGCGTGCCGGCGCCCTGCAGGTCGAGGGTGAGTCCGATGAGGAAGATCGCGGTGAGTGCCGCAAGGAACCCGCCCGAGTTGGTCACGCCGGTGGCGGTGCTGAGGCGGTGCACCGGATTGTGGGTGCGCGCGTGATCGAACGCGATCATGGATGCCGGGCCTCCCGCACCCAGGCACACCACCAGCACGGCCAGCAGCCACACCGGCGCGGGACCCGGCCAGACGGCGACGGCGATCCAGGCGACGACCTGCACGCCGATGCTCGGCAGCACGAGTGCCAGTGAACGGCGGGTGGGGACGCGCCGGGACAGCTCGCCCAGGATGGGCCCCAGCACCATCGCGACGATGACGTTCAGCGAGAGCAGCCCCGCCGCCGCGGCCTTCGACAGGCCCTCGCCCTCGGTGAGATACGGCATGCCCCACAGCAGCAGGAACGCTGTGCCGGCGAACGGTGTGGTGAAGTGCGTCCAGAAGGCCAGTCGCGTGCCCGGGTGCGCCCAGGCTGCGCGGATGCCGACGCCGGTGTCGATGGCGGAGGTGACCACGCGGATGACACCGGTCTCGGTGTTGACGGACACGTCCTCGTCGCGGTGCGCGGGGCGGTTGCGCACGATGGCCCACAGCAGCACCGCGAACAGCACGCCCAGGCCGGCGACGCTGCCGAACGTGATGGTCCAGGTGGTGGAGTGCAGGAGAGCTGCGAGGGGGAGAAGTGCGACGAGCTGCCCGCACTGCCCCGCGATGCCGGTCATCTGCACCATGATGGGCGCCCGCTGCGCGGGGAACCAGGTGGCGATGAGCCGGATCACGGCCGGGAAGATCGCGGCGTCGCCGGCGCCGAGAAGGACGCGTGCGATGATGGCGACGCCGATCGAGGGGGAGATGGCCATGACGAACTGGCCGACGCTCATCAGCAGCATCCCGATCACCATGATCGGACGGGAGCCGTACTTGTCGAGCAGGATGCCGATCGGGATCTGCATCCCTCCGTACACGGCCAGTTGCACCACGGCGAACAGCGACAGCGTCGCGGCATCCGCATGGAACCGCTCTGCGGTGTCGACGCCGACCGCACTCAGGGAGCTGCGGTTGACGATCGCGAGGACGTATGCGGCGACGGCGACGGTCCAGATCAGCCAGGCGCGCCAGCCCGGACTCAGACGGGGGAGGGGAGCGGCTGTCACCGTCCCAGGTTAGTCGGCGTCGAGCGGATGCCGCGCGAGCCACTCCAGCACCTGCCGTGCGTGCTCGTTCGGCGGGAAGATCGGGTCACTCATATGCTCCTCCTGGGCGAAGCCGCGCTCTACGCTGTCGAGGTCGGTCGGGATCAGCGAGAAGACGACGAGGTCGACGCGACTCGCGTCTGTGAATCCGGCGTTGCGAGCCGTGCCCTCCCTCTGGAAGCCGGCCTTCTCCGCGACGCGCTGAGAAGCTGAGTTGACCGGGGCGATGCGCAGTTCGATGCGCTCGAAGGCCTGGTCGGTCAGCATCCACTCGGCGACCCGCCGGACCGCGGCCGGCATGCCGGATGCCGAGCACGAACCCGCGGCCGGATTGACGCATCTCGTGGCTCGACGTCGTGCACCACCGCGTCGCGGTCTCCAGCGTGTAAGGAGAGGGGAGCGGCAGCCATCTGCGCAGTCGCTCGTCCGAGAATGCGTCGACGAGCGCCGGGGCGTCGGCGGCCGTCAGCGCGTCGATCGTGAGGCTGAGAGGTGCTTCGAGCGCCACGTCGGGGAAGAACGGCATGTCTCCATCTTGACGGATCAGTCCGTAGGATCACGGCATGCCCGACGTGCGCGTGACGATGGACCTCGCCGACATCGACCTCGACTTCGTGCATCGGTGGCTCTCGGAGCACTCGTACTGGGCACGGGGCAGATCGCGTGACGTCGTGGAGAAGGCCGCGCGGGCTTCGCTCAACTTCGGCGCTGTGGATGCCGAGGGCAGGCTCGTCGGCTACGCGCGCGTCGGGAGCGATCAGGTGACGTTCGCGTGGCTGTGCGATGTTTTCGTGGATCCAGCAGTGCGAGGTCTGGGCGCGGGAAAGGCGCTGGTGGCTGCGGTCGTCGAGGTGACTCGATCTATGAGGCTGAGGCGGATGCTGCTGTCCACTGGGGACGCACACGAGTTGTACGCCCAGTTCGGTTTCGAGCCGATCGCCGAGCCGGTGAAGTTCATGGCGCTGATCGCCGGCTGACGTCCGGCTCCATCGCCGTCATCGCGGTGCGATCCAGCACACGGCTCCGCAGCACACGGCCCCCTTCGATCTGGGCTGTGCCGTCACTCATATCGCGATGCTAGGGCGCATATCCGCCCGCGGACAGAGAATCGTTGTCGGGGGAGTGGCGGGCACCCGGGAGCGCTGGCTGGTTCAGAAGGGTGTTCCGGCTTGTTGGGCGGTGAGCGGTGTGTCGGGCCAGGTGATCGACGTGCGGAGGGTGTCGGATGGCATGAACATGACGCGCGGCTGCTCATGGTCGGGGTAGGTGCGGCCGGTGGGGCTGGTCCATTGCACGGCCCGGTCGGGGGTCTGCCGGGCGGTCCAGCGGGAGGTGTCGGGCACGGTGGGGTGTTTGAGGTCGTGGTGGGTCTTGCAGAAGTACTCGAGGTTGTCGATGCTGGTTTCGCCGCCTTGGGCCCAGTCTCGGTTGTGGTCGTGTTCGCACCGGTGCACGGGGCGGCGGCAGCCGGGGAACCGGCAGTGCTGGTCGCGGGCTTTCAGGTACCGGACCATGCCCTCGGTGGGCGTGTAGGTGTCGGTGCGGGTGAGGAACCCTTTCGGGTCCAGGAACAGCCGGGTCCAGCCCTTCGTGCTTCCGGCGAGGGCGCGGGCGACGCCGGCACGGATCGGGCCGTGCCCGTCGAGTTCGGCGGGCCGGTCGTCAGCGCCGAGAAGCGTGGTCGCGGACACGGTCACCTGGATGGTCGGACGGATGCCGACCAGTCCGGTCCCGTGCGCGTCAGACGGGCTGCAGGTCAGGAGCAGGTCGGACAGCAGATCCGCGCGCAGCTGATCGAAGGTGCGGGCCTCGTCGGGCAGGTGGATGATGCACGGACTGAGCGGGTCGATCTGCGGGTCCGTCCAATACGTCAGATCCACTTCCCGCGGAGGACCGGGCGGTTCCGGTTCGGTGTCGTCGTCGATCCAGAACCCGTCCGCATCCAGATGACGGGCGATCAACTCCCGATATTGAGCCTCGACGCTCGCCTCAGCCTCAGTGGTAGCGGTGGCCGCAGCGGCGCTCATGTTTGCGTCGCTGTTGGTGCCGGAGTTCGCGTCGTCGAGATCGGCGCTCGCGTTCGCGCTGGCGTCACTGGCGGAAGCGGTGTCGGTGGTGCTGGTGCCGTCTGCGTCTGCGGGCTCGTCGCGCATCGAAGTCTGCCCGCCCAGCGTCTGCCCGTCCGCGGCCTCTGCAGCGTCCGCGGCCTCTGCAGCGTCCGCGCCGGCCGGGGCAGCGGTCTGCGTGGCCGCGGTCTGCGCTGCGTGGCGTGCGGCGGCATCGCGCATGATGCGCTCATACAGGGCCTGCTCGGCGCGGTCGGCGGCGTCCCACTCGGCTTCCCACGCCTCCCATTCCGCCCCCGAGGGTTCCGAGGGTGGGGTGTCGCGGTCTTCGGGATGCCCGGCCAGGTGCTGGGCCATCCGGGTCAGCCGGTCATGGATCGCGACTGCCAGGTGCTCGGGGAGAACGGCCTGCAGCAGCGCGAGCCCGTCCCCGACGGACCTGACCGTCACGGACCGCTCTTCGAACGCGTTCTCGTGCTGCCGGGTCACGGTCAGCCCTGCCAGGGCTGCGGCGACCCGCCGGGCGTGGGTCTTCGTGCGCGGGGCGGTGTCGCGTTCGGCGACTTCCAGGCACGCCTGCTCGAACAGTCCCAGCGTGTTCGGGGCGACCTCACCGGCATCGACAGCCTCGCGCACAGGCTGGGACTCCCGCAGAATCTCCCGCACATGCGAGCCTGTGACTCGCCCATCACGGAACGCGGCGTGCACGGCGGGGAACTGTGCCATCATCCGCGCATCCGTGAACGCGAACACCATCGACCCCTGCGAGACGTGTCCGGCGGCCGCGTACTCCGCGATCATCGACTTCTCGATCGACTGCGAGTGTCCGGGCTCCACCCGGGTTTCCTCTTCGAACAGCACCCACCGTTCCGCCAGCAGACCAGTAGCCTCGGCCTGCAACCGGGCGATCTCACGCTGCTTCGACACCCACGCCTCCAGCAGCGCGATGCGCTGCTGGAGGAGAGCCTCGACGTCGGGAACCATGCCTCCAGTGTAGTACACATGTTCGAATATGAGAAGAGAATCAAACGATCTTTTCCACCAGTGAACTGGATTCTCCCGAATTCGTCCGCCTGGCGAAGGATAGGGGAGTGGCCACCACTTTCCAGGCGAGCTTCAATCAGGCAATGCCGCGCCGACTGCGCTGCGAGCCGTCGGTCGGGAATGAGCGGCCCCAGCATCCAGCCAACCGTCCACGATCCGGTAGAAGGCTTCAGGCTGCTCGACCCACGGGTAGTGGCCGCAGTCATCGATCACCTCAAGGTGCGCATGAAGTGCGCGGGCGTAGTCGACGACGGCCTGCCTACCGGTCAACACATCATTGCCGCCGCCGATCACGAGCGTCGGCGGCATGACAGCGACGCGGATCCGTGAGACGACATCGACGGGAATGTTGGCGAACCATGCCGACGCGGCAGCCAGATTCATCCTGCCGAGCCTCGCATGCGCCCGCTCGCGACGAGTCCAGTGCGCATACGTGGCGGCTGCTTGCCGACGGAACAGTCTGACGAAGGCCTCGTCGGTATCAGGGTCCTCGAGCTCCAGAGCTTCGAGTGCGTCAGCCACCTCTGGGTCGTCACGATCGAGCTCGATCACCCCGGCATCCTCGATCGTGCCGGTCAGCCAGGATGCGGGAGGGGTCACGAGCGCCAGGGACTGCACACGGTCGGGGAAACGCACGGCCATGGCCAGCGCAAGCCGCGTGGCCGCTGAATGCGCGACCGCTCTCACTCGCTCCAGCCCCAGTGCGTCTGCGAGCGCCACCACATCATCGGCATCCGCCCACCAGCCGCGTGAAAGTCCGCCCGACAGGGGAGTGCCGCGTGGATGGAGCACCACCAGGTTGCACCTATCGGTCAGGCCCGCGAGGTCGCCCAGGTACTCGACTCCACGGCAGGGACCGCCAGGCAGGACGATGACGGGTTCTCCGTCCCCGGCGCCGATCTGAGTCACGGCAAAGGGGAGATCCAGCTCGTCGATGGCCATGTGCTCCACTCTGGCACGCTGGGTCATAGCGGCAGCGGTGGCGCACTTCGCGCACGACGAACTGGGGAGCGGAGTATCGCCCTGCGATTCGGGTAACTGACATAATGTGCATTATCGGCGTGCCTCCGTGAGTTCTCGCGGCACGACCACAGCCCCTGCGCTCAGCGAACCGCTGACGGCTGTGACGGATCCTTCCTGTTCACCGGTCCCTCGAACAGCCGACCGATCTCCTCGACCGACTTCCCCTTCGTCTCGGGGACGAAGAAGTAGACGAAGATCACGCCGATGACGCACAGGATCGCGAACAGGATCATCACCCAGCCCAGGCCGATGCCGACCTGCAGGATCGGGAACGCCAGCACCAGGCCGTAGTTGGCCAGCCAGTCCACGGCCGCTCCGATGCCGGATGCCCGGCCGCGCACCGCCGTCGGGAACACCTCGCCCTGCAGCAGCCAGCCGGTGCCGCCGATGCCGATGGCGAAGCAGGCGATGAACAGCGAGAACCCGACCATGATGACGATCAGCTGCGGGATGCCATCCATGAAGGATGCTCCATACGCGCCCACCAGCAGGAACACCGTCATGCCGACGTATGCGCTGATCGCGAGCCTGCGCCGGCCGATGCTGTCGATGAAGCGATAGGCGAAGTACGTCGCCACCACGTTGACCACGGCGAGGATTCCTGCGGCGAACACGCCGTAGATCTCCGCCTGCACGGCGGTCGTCCCCGGGCCCGCGAAATACGGCTCGAGAAGATGCGGACCGTAGTAGAACGCGACGTTGATGCCGGTGATCTGCTGCAGGATGAAGAAGACGCAGACGATGACGAGGGCCCGCTTCACCGGCCGCGTCCACTGCGTCCTGGCCGCCGCCTGCTGGTTCTGGATCCGGACCAGCTCGGCCTCCGCACGCACCTGGTCTGCCGTGGCCTCCAGGCCCAGCGTGCGGAAGGCCTTCAGCGCCTTGTCCTCCTTGCCGTGCTCGAGGAGCCAGCGCGGGGACTCCGGCATCCGCGCGCGCATCAGCAGCGAGATGATCGCCGGGATGAAGCCGATGCCGAGCAGGATGCGCCAGTCGACGGTCTTCGCTGCGCCCGGAGCGATGCTCAGCACGATCACCGCGATGACGTAGGCGGCGAGGATGCCGATGGTGATCATCCACTGCTGGATGATGGCCAGCGAACCACGCCGCTTCTTCGGTGCGAACTCCGAGATGTACGCGGTCGCGATCGCCGAGTCGGCTCCGATCGCGATGCCGATGATCAGGCGTCCGATCGTCAGCGTCGTCGGTTCGAAGGCCAGCGCCGAGACCAGCGACCCGACGGCGAACAGGGCCGAGTCCGCCAGCAGCAGCGATTTGCGCCCGAATCTGTCGGTCAGCGGCCCCGCCGCGAGTGCTCCGACGAACGAGCCGAGGGATGCCCCGCCGACGATGATGCCGATGGCCAGCGGCCCCAGCTCGAACGGCAGGAACACCAGCGCCGAGCCGATGTTGGATGAGTCGAATCCGAACAGGAACCCGCCGATGGTGGCCAGCACCGCCAGGTAGATGTAGAACCGGCCGATGTCGCGTGTGTCGAGCGTCTCGAGGAGCCCGGCCTTCGTGTTCTCCATATTCCGGACGCTACGCCTGCCGCGACCTGTCCGACAGTGGGATTCGCGGTCGGGATCAGCCGGGCACGCGCGCGACGGCGACGCTACCAGTCGTCAGACCCCGACGTACCTCGCGAGGTGCTCACCTGTCAGCGTCGACCTCTCCGCCACCAGCTCCGCCGGCGTCCCCTCGAACACGATCTGCCCGCCGTCGTGACCCGCCCCCGGTCCGATGTCGATGATCCAGTCGGCGTGGGCCATCACGGCCTGGTGGTGCTCGATCACGATGACGGTCTTGCCGGCATCCACCAGCCTGTCCAGCAGCCCCAGGATCTGCTGCACGTCGGCCAAGTGCAGGCCGGTCGTGGGCTCGTCGAGCACGTAGACGTCGCCCTTCTCCCCCATCTGGATGGCCAGCTTCACGCGCTGACGCTCGCCACCCGACAGCGTGGACAGAGGCTGGCCGAGCGTCAGATACCCGAGACCGACGTCCTCGAGCCGTGAGAGCACGGCCGCCACGGCGGGGATCTTCGTGTCGGATGCCGTGAAGAACTCGCGCGCGGCCGACACCGGCAGTTCCAGCACTTCGGTGATGTCCAGCCCGCCCAGCTTGTAGTCCAGCACGGTCGCCTGGAAGCGCTTGCCGCCGCAGTCCTCGCACGGCGTCTCGATGGTGTCCATGAACCCGAGCTCGGTGACGATCACGCCCGAGCCCTTGCATCTGGGGCAGGCGCCCTCGCTGTTGGCGCTGAACAGCGCGGGCTTGACGTCGTTGGCCTTCGCGAACGCCTTGCGGATCGGGTCGAGCATCCCGGTGTAGGTGGCGGGGTTGCTGCGACGGGACCCCTTGATGGCGCTCTGGTCGATCGAGACCACGCCCTCGCGCGGCGAGACCGAGCCGTGGATCAGCGAGCTCTTGCCCGAGCCGGCCACCCCCGTGACGACCGTCAGCACGCCGGTGGGGATGTCGACGTCGACGTCCTTGAGGTTGTTGGCGCTCGCGCCGCGCACTTCGATGGCACCGGTGCGCACGCGCACGGCCGGCTTCAGAGAAGCCCGGTCATCGAGGTGCCGTCCGGTCAGAGTGCCACTGGCGCGCAGCTCGTCCACGGTGCCCTCGAAGCAGATCTCACCGCCGCCGGTGCCCGCGCCGGGACCCAGGTCGACGACGTGGTCGGCGATCTCGATGGTCTCCGGCTTGTGCTCGACCACCAGCACCGTGTTGCCCTTGTCCCGCAACTCCTGCAGCAGCGAGTTCATGCGCTGGATGTCATGCGGATGCAGGCCGATGGTCGGCTCATCGAACACGTAGGTGACATCCGTCAGAGACGACCCGAGGTGCCGCAGCAGCTTGATGCGCTGCGCCTCTCCCCCGCTCAGCGTTCCCGAGGGGCGGTCCAGGCTCAGATACCCCAGCCCCAACGCGACGAACGAGTCCAGGTTGGCACTGAGCGCCGCGAGCAGCGGCCCCGCGCCCGGCAGAGAGAGGCCTCGAACCCAGTCGGCGAGATCCGTCACCTGCATCCTGCAGGCGTCGGCGATGCTGACGCCCTCGATCTTCGAGGACCGTGCGCCCTCTGTCAGTCGCGTGCCGTCGCATTCCGGGCACACCGCGAAAGTCGCTACCTGCTCGACGAACCTGCGCATGTGCGGCTGCAGTCGATCGAGGTCCTTGGAGAGGATCGACTTGGTGATCTTCGGGATCAGCCCCTCGTAGGTGATGTTGATCCCGTTGATCTTCACCTTGGTCACCTCGCCGTAGAGGAACAGCTGCCGCTGCTTCTCCGTGAAGTCTTCGACGGGCTTGTCGCCCGGATAGAACCCCGACTCCGCGAACTGCTTCACCATCCAGCCGTCGGCCGTGTACCCCGGCACCTGGATGGCGCCGTCCCGCAGCGACTTCGACTCGTCGACGATCTGCGCCAGATCCAGGTCCGACACCGATCCCCTGCCCTCGCACCGCGGGCACATGCCGCCCAGGTAGATGGCATCCTTCACGATCTTCTTCTCGCCACCCGGCCCCGTCATCACACCACTGGCCTTCTGCGTGGGGATGTTGAACGAGAAGGCGGTGGGTCCGCCGATGTACGGCGTGCCGAGCTTGGAGAACAGGATGCGCAGCATCGCGTTGGCATCCGTGACCGTGCCGACCGTCGACCGCGGGTTGGCGCCGAGCCGCTCCTGGTCGACGATGATGGCCGTTGTCAGCCCCTCGAGCACGTCGACATCGGGGCGGGGCACGGAGGGCATGAAGCCCTGCACGAACGCACTGTAGGTCTCGTCGATCATCCGCCTGGACTCGGCGGCGATCGTGTCGAACACCAGCGAGCTCTTGCCGGAGCCGGACACGCCCGTGAACACCGTCAGTCGGCGCTTGGGCAGCACCACACTGACGTTCTTGAGATTGTTCTCGCGCGCTCCCTCGATGCGGATGCTGTCGTGCGCGTCGGCGGGGTGGGCCATCGGCGTCTCCTTCGCGGTCGGTCAGGCGGTGCGGTCGGTCAGGCGGTGCGGTCGGTCAGGCGATCTGCTGCAGTCGGATCATATTGCCTGCCGGATCGCGGAAGGCGCAGTCCCGGATGCCGTAGGGCTGATCGATCGGCTCCTGCACGACATCCGCTCCCCTCCCCTCGATCTCCGCGAAGGCCGCGTCGACGTCGGGGGTGGACAGCACGATGCCGCCGAAGCTGCCCTTGGCCATCAGCTCGAGGATGGTGGCGCGCTCGTCCTCGCTGATGCCGGGATCCACCGCAGGCGGGGTGAGCACGATGGCGGTGTCGGGCTGCCCCTCGGGCCCGACAGTGATCCAGCGCATCCGCCCGCCTCCGACGTCCATGCGGATCTCGAAGCCCAGGACGTCGCGGTAGAAGACGGCGGACGCCTCGGCATCCAGGTGCGGAATGAAGCTGGCGTGGATGGTGATGTTCATGCCATTGACGCTACTGATCGGCATCCGGGCGCGCTTCTCGATTCCTGATCGGTCTCAGCGCCTGCTTCTCCAGGAAGGTCGGGATGCCGGGACCGTGACCGTGGTCGGCACGGTACGCGCTCGGCGGCATCCCCACGAGCTCGGCGAATCGCGTGCTGAACGTGCCCAGCGACGAGAACCCCACCTGGAAGCACACATCGGTGACGGACAGGTCGCCCCGGCGCAGCAGCGCCATCGCGCGCTCGATGCGCCGAGTCATGAGATAGGAGTAAGGCGACTCCCCGAAGACCTGCTTGAACCGCCGGCTCAGATGCCCCGCCGACATATGCGCTCCGCGCGCCAGTGCCTCGACATCCAACGGCTGCGCGTAGTCGCGGTCGATGCGGTCGCGAACGCGGCGCAGGGTGACGAGCTCACCGAGGCGCTCCTCGGCGTGCGTCTGGTTCTGATCCACCTGTCGATGGTTGCACGAGTTAGCATGACGGCAGTGCCCACAGGTAATGCTCAGAACGGGAGATCTCATGTCTGACGTGTCATCCGAGGAGAGGGGCTTCTTCTCCGCTGTCCGCACCACGCTCGCCGTCTCGGGCGTCATCACCCTCATCGCCGGGATCGTGCTGCTGGTATGGCCGATCAAGTCCGCCTTCATCGTGACGGCGATCTTCGCGAGCTATCTCATCATCGGCGGCCTCGTGTACCTCGCGCTCTCCGTCTTCTCCAAGGAGAAGACCGGCTGGTCCCGCCTCGGCCATGCGCTGCTGGGCCTGCTGTACATCGTCGCCGGCGTCATCGCGTTCTCGAACCTCGCGGCGACCACCGTCTCGCTCGCGCTGATCGTCGGCATCTTCATCGGCATCTCCTGGATCGTCGACGGCGTCGTGTCGCTGAGCCTTCTCAGCGTTTCGAAGTCCAAGGGCCTGACGGTGGTCTACGCCATCCTCAGCCTCATCGCCGGAGTCCTGGTGCTGTTCGCTCCGCTGTTCCTCGCCGCAGTGCTGTGGACGGTCCTCGGCATCTCGCTGGTCGTGCTCGGCATCCTGCAGATCGTCCGCGCGATCACTCTCAAGAAGGATGCCGCAGCTCTGGCCGATGCGGTCCAGGCCGGCTGAGCACAGCATCCGCACGCACGAAGTCCCCGTCCAGCGGACGGGGACTTCGTGCGCGACAGTGGGACTACTCGGCGGCGAAGTCCGAGGTGTCCCCCACGAGCCTGGTGTTGTCCGCGGGAACCGGGTCCAGCGCCGCCTGCGCGATCTCCGCGGCGAACTCCGCGACGTTGTACAGCTTGCCGGCCGACTCACGGCGCTCGGCGATGGCCTCGGGGTTCAACCGGTTCAGCAGTGTGGCCGTGATCGTGCCCTCGATCATGTCGCCGGAGACCACCGTGAACCCGATGCCCTTCTCGGCGAGGCCGGGGATGAGTTCGCGCAGGGCGTCCTCGCCGGCCCGCTTGGAGCGCGCCACCGGCTCGTACTCCGGCATGGTGGGCGTGGTGCGGATGAAATGCGCCTGGTGGCTGGTGACGAACACCACGCGCGATCCGTCGCCCAGCAGCGGCTCGGCGGCCCGCAGCACGCCGACCTGCGCATCGCGGTTGAGCTTCAGCGCGTAGTCCTCGGCCATGCCGGACTCCATGCCTCCGGAGGCGTTCAGAACCAGGATGTCCAGGCGGCCGAACTCCTCGCGCACCTGCGCGAACATCCCGTCGACGGACTCCGGGTCGGTGAGGTCCGCACCCACGACCAGCACGCGCCGGCCCAGCTCGCGCAGCTGCGCCGCGAGCTTCTCTGCGCGGGATGCCTTATTGCGGTAGTTGATGACGACGTCCGCGCCGGCCTCGGCGAAGTAGCGGACGGTGTCGGCGCCGATGCCACGGGACGATCCGGTGACGAGCGCCACCTTGCCGTCGAGGGATCCGGCCGGAAGGACCTGGGTCATTTCTGACTCCTCGTGATGCGCGGGAAATCGCCCGTACGGCGACCTCCCAACCCTATAACCTGCGTGATAGGTTGACCGCAGGAGGGCGCATGGACTTCATCGCGGGTATCGAGCAGTGGGCCTGGATCGGCTGGCTGGTCCTGATCGCCCTGTTCCTGGTCATCGAGATGATGACCCTGGACTTCACCTTCCTGATGCTGTCCTTCGGCAGCGTGCTGGGCCTGGTGTCCGACCTGGTGGGCCTGCCCGTCTGGGCCCAGGTCATCATCGCCGCCGCCGCAGCCGCACTGTTCATCTTCTTCCTGCGACCGCCGCTGCTGCACAGGCTGCGGCGCGGCGAGGATCCCACCCCCTCCAACGTCGCCGCACTCATCGACCTGCGCGGCACCGCGATCCAGGACGTCACCAAGGTCTCCGGCCAGGTCAAGCTCAGCAACGGCGACACCTGGACCGCACGCAGTCTCGACGGCACGCCGATCATCCAGGGCAGCCGCGTGGCCGTCTCGGAGATCAGCGGCGCCACCGCCATCGTCCGCCCCGTCACCGAATAGGAGCACTGATGAGCGACTCCTCGTTCATTCCCAGCGCGATCGCATGGATCCTCGCGATCGCGGTCATCATCTTCGTGCTGGTCACGATCGCCCGGTCCATCCGGATCATCCCGCAGGCCACCGCGGGGATCGTCGAGCGCCTCGGGCGCTATCACAAGACCCTCGAGCCCGGACTGAACCTGCTGGTGCCGTTCATCGACCGCCTGCGACCGCTCATCGACATGCGCGAGCAGGTCGTCTCGTTCCCGCCGCAGCCGGTGATCACCGAGGACAACCTCGTCGTCTCGATCGACACGGTCGTCTACTTCCAGGTGACGGATGCCAGGGCCGCGACCTATGAGATCGCGAACTACCTGGGTGCCGTCGAGCAGCTCACGACCACGACCCTGCGCAACGTGGTCGGCGGTCTGAACCTCGAAGAGGCGCTGACCAGCCGCGACGAGATCAACGGCCAACTGCGCGTGGTCCTCGACGAGGCCACCGGCAAGTGGGGCATCCGCGTCTCGCGCGTGGAGCTGAAGGCCATCGACCCGCCGGTGTCCATCCAGGACTCCATGGAGAAGCAGATGCGCGCGGAGCGCGATCGCCGCGCCGCGATCCTGACCGCCGAGGGCTCCAAGCAGTCGCAGATCCTCGAGGCCGAGGGTCAGCGGCAGGCGGCCATCCTCATGGCCGAGGGTGACAAGCAGGCCGCGGTCCTGCGCGCGCAGGGTGAGGCGGAGGCCATCCAGAACGTGTTCGCGTCGATTCACGAAGGCCGTCCGGATGACAAGCTGCTGGCCTACCAGTACCTGCAGATCCTTCCGAAGATCAGCGAGAGCGCATCCAGCAAGCTGTGGATCATCCCCAGCGAGCTCACCGAGGCGCTGAAGACCATCGGAGCGGGCTTCATGCCGCGTCCCGGCAACGGGACCGACGGCTCGCAGCCCGGCGCGTGACGCACCCGTACCTCGCCGGCGCCCGGCACCCTCGAGTCCTCGCCCACCGCGGATTGACCGCGGCCGGCGAGGACTCGTCGCTGTGGGAGAACACCGCCGGAGCATTCGCCGCCGCGCACGCCGCGGGTGCCGAGTACATCGAATCCGACTGCCAGGTCACGGCCGACGGCGACGTGGTGCTGTTCCACGACTCCACGCTCGAGCGGCTCACCGGCGACCCGCGTGCCGTCTCGGAGGTGAGCACACGCGAACTGACCGCGCTGTTCGCCGAGCACGGCGGCCTGATGACCGTCACAGAGGCCCTGGATGCCTTCCCCGACACCCGCTTCAACATCGACGTGAAGACCGCGGCCGCCGCCGTGCCCGTCGGCGCGATGATCGCCCCGCACGCGCACCGCGTGCTGCTCACGAGCTTCTCGGAGTCGAATCGACGAGCGGCACTGGCATCCGTCATGCGGGCCGGCGCGAGCATCCGTCCCGCCACCTCCGGGGGAAGCGCGATCATCCTCCGGCTGAGAGCGCTGTCGGCGCTGCGCCTCTCCCCCGCGCGCGTACTCGCCGGCATCGACGCCGTGCAGATCCCCGAGCGGCATCGCGGCATCCGGATCGTCACGCCCGCGCTGATCCGCGCAGCGCATGAGTGCGGCACCGAGGTGCATGTGTGGACCGTCAACGACCCCGACGACATGGCTCGGCTCGTCGCCGCAGGTGTCGACGGGATCGTCACCGACCGGGCCGACCTCGCGCTCGCCGTGCTCTGAGATCGCAGCGCCGGAACGCCCTGGGATTCCCCTGTGAGTTCCGCCGGGATGCCGGGACTGTGGATGAAGCGCACAGGCGCGACCGTTATACCTGACAGCGACGAGAGGACCACACAATGGCAGATCGCAGCCTTCGCGGCATCCGGTTGGGTGCCCAGAGCCTTCAGAGTGAAGAGGGCGTCGTGTTCATGGAGCGCCGCGCCACCACCTACAAGTGCGAGACGTGCGGCCACGAGACCACGCTGATGTTCTCCGCCGAGGCGGAGCCGCCGCAGACCTGGGAGTGCCGCAGCTGCGGCGCCGAGGCCGTGCTGCAGGTCGACGGAGCTTCCGTGAAGCTCGAGGAGACCGATGGGAAGGCGGCTCGCACGCACTGGGACATGCTCCTGGAGCGCCGCACGATCAAGGAGCTCGAGGAGCTTCTCGAGGATCGACTCGCCTTCATCCGCGCGCGCCGCGGTGCGGGCGACGACCCGACGCGGGAGCGCATCGGGGCCTGATTCAGCGTCGCCGCCGCGCCATCGCGCCGGCGGCGACCAGTGCTCCGAGGCCGAAGACCACCAGCGCCAGCTGGATCCACGGCCCCAGCAGCACACCAGCCGTGAGGCCGGAACGCAGTTCGACATCCTCGAGCAGCGCTCCGGCCTCATCTGCGTTCAGCGTCGCTGTCGTGCTGCCGTCCGGCCGCATGATCTGGCTGGTGCCCACCGTGGAGATGTTCACGACGCTGCGCCCGGTCTCGATCGCACGCATCCGCGCGAACGCCAGCTGCTGCAGGTTCTCGTCGGTGCCGCGGAAGTCGGCGTTGTTGGTCTGGAACACCAGCACCTGCGCGCCGTCCTGGATGCCTTCGCGGATGACCTCGTCGTAGATCACGTCGAAGCAGATCGCGAGCCCCACCCCCACGTCGCCGACCTTCACGTAGGGCGGATTGGTACCAGGCGTGTACTCCCTGCCGATCAGCCCGATCAGATCGGGTGCCAGGGCATTGAAGAACGCGCGGTCGGGCACGTACTCGCCGAACGGCACCGGATGCCGCTTGTCGCTGAGCTGCGTGGCCGTGCCCTCGTCCGTCCACAGGAACGAGGTGTTGAAGATGTCCTTCCCGCGTTCTGTGGCGGTGTTGGCCAGCAGCGGGGCATCCAGCCAGGAGACCACCCGGGTCAGGCGGCGGGCCGTCAACGCATCCTGGAACGGATCGTAGTCGACACCGCCCTCCGGCCAGACGACCAGGTCGGCCTTCTCGCCCTCCAGCGGTTCGGTGGCCTTCAGCTGTGCGTCGATCACGCTGTACTGCTCGCGGGTGTCGAAGTAACCGGTGGGTCCATTGCCCTGCACGGCCGCGATGCGCATGCTGCCGGAATGCGTCGTCGGGAACTGCGGCAGCAGGAGCAGCACCAGCGCGGTGACCACCGGGAGCACCAACACCGCAGGACGACGCCAGAATCGCAGCCGCACGGCCTCCGCCAGCAGCGCTACCACGAGCACCAGCAGGAAGCTCAGCCCGCTGACGCCGATCCATGACGACACCTGCGCGAACGGCCCGTCGGCCTGCGTCATGCCCAGCCGAGCCCAGGGGAACCCGCCGTACGGCCAGTTGCCGAGGAACAGCTCGTGCACGGTCCACAGCGCCGCCACGACCACCGGCAGCAGCACCGGCCTCGCGCGAGGCCAGGCGCGCGGAACCCAGCGGTGCGCCAGGGACACCAGCAGCAGTGCCACCCCGGTCAGCACGCCCTCCACGACCGTCAGGGCGATCCAGGGCACAGGGCCGAGGTAACGGGCCGTCCACGACACCAGCAGCGAGAAGAAGGCGATGCCGTACACGCTGCCCACCAACAGCGCCGACCACACGCGCCGACCGTCCAGGCAGACCAGCATCATGGCGATCGCGACCAGCGCCAGCGGCCAGATCCCGAACGAGGGGAAGGCGAGGCTCATCAGGAGACCGGCCACGGCGGACATCCAGACGGCGATCCACAGCGGCACCGGCGGGCGCACCGATGCCGGTGAGTGCTTCTTCCCCACGGCGCTCACACCCCCGCGTAGGCGACGATGCCGCGTCGCACGCCGTCGAGCGCCCGTCGCGCGGTGCGTGCGAGCTCGCCGTCCTCGGCGACGATCGACAGCTGGTCCAGCAGGTCGATGGTCTGCTTGGCCCAGCGCACGAAGTCGCCTGCGGCCATGTCGGCATCGATGAGCACGCGATCCAGAGAGCCGCCTCTCGCCCAGGCGTGCATCGCGGCGGCAAGGCCCGGAGCCAGCGGCTCGGTACGGGGCAGGGAGTAGTCGTGCTCGAGGTCGTCGAGGTCGGCCCACAGTTTCGTCGTGGCGTCGTAGGCGATCCGGAACGCGCCGCGGGGCAGCCCCCGCTCCCCCGCGTTCTGCTCGTCGCGCCGCGGCTCGTAGACCAGGCAGCACGCCATGGCCGCCAGCGAGGGAGCATCCAGATTGCGCCACAGTCCGAGTCGCAGGGACTCGGCCACCAGCAGGTCCCGCTCGCCGTAGATGCGCTTCATGGTGCTGCCCGCCTCGGTCAGCACGACCCGGTCACCGTCGCCCTCGAGGTACTCGACCGTGCGCAGCACGTCGATCACACGGTCGAAGGTCCGCGCGACCGAACCGGTGCGGTTCTCGATCTGACGGCGGATGCGGTCGGTGTCGCGCTTCAGGCTGAAATAGCGCTCCGCCCAGCGAGCGTGCGCTTCGCGATCCGGGCATCCGTGGCAGGGATGCCGTTGCATGCGCGTGCGCAGCGACTGGATCTTCTTCATCCGCTTGTCGCGCGCCGCGCGCGGGCCCGCGGCATCCCGCCGGTTCTTCTTCTCGAGGTCGCTGAGCTCTCGCCGGATGGCGGCGTACTCCATGAAGTCGCCGTGCTCGCAGGTCATGGCCTTCTCATAGCCCGCCAGCGACCCCTCGGCATCCTTGACCTTGCGGGCGAGCCCCACGACGGCCCGGTCGGCCTGGAACTGCGCGAAGGACGATTCCAGGATCTCGCGCGCACGCGCGCGCCCGAAGCGGTCGATGAGGTTGACCGCCATGTTGTACGTGGGGCGGAAGCTGGAGTTCAGCGGGTAGGTGCGGCGGGATGCCAGGGCTGCGACGGCCTGCGGGTCCATGCCCTGGGTCCACTGCACGACGGCGTGCCCCTCGACGTCGATGCCGCGGCGGCCGGCACGCCCGGTGAGCTGCGTGTACTCGCCGGAGGTGATGGCCACGCGCGCTTCGCCGTTGAACTTCTCCATCTTCTCCAGCACCACGGTGCGGGCGGGCATGTTGATGCCCAGCGCCAGCGTCTCGGTGGCGAAGACCGCCTTCACCAGCTTGCGCTGGAAGAGCTCCTCGACCACCTCCTTGAACGCCGGCAGAAGACCCGCATGGTGCGCGGCGACACCGCGTTCGAGGTTGTCGCGCCACTCCCAGAAGCCCAGGACATCGAGATCCTCGTCCTGCAGCGAGCGGGTGCGGTCGTTCACGATCTCGCGGATCTCGGTCCGCTCCTCGTGCGTGGTGAGTCGGATGCCGGCGCGCCGGATCTGCTGCACCGCGGCGTCGCAGCCCACACGGCTGAAGATGAAGAAGATGGCCGGGAGCAGGCTGGAGCGCTCCAGCAGTCGCACGACCTCGGCGCGGTCCATCCGCTCGATGCGGTGCATGTTGCCGTTGCGCACCGGGCGCCTCCCACCGCGCGGCGGCCGCTTGGCCTCCCTGCCGGCATGCCGGCTGCCGCGGTACTCCTGCGCACGGCGGTTGCTCTCATAGCGAGGCCCGCCGGCCGAGCGGATGCGGAACAGCTCCTGGTTGACCTGCGCGGTGGCGAAGCCGGCACGGTCGTCGAACAGCGGCAGCAGGTCGTCGCGCACGAGCACGTGCTGCTCCAGCGGCACCGGGCGGATCTCCGACACGATCACGTCGGTGTCCCCGCGCACGGTGTCCAGCCAGTCGCCGAACTCCTCGGCGTTGGAGACCGTGGCGCTCAGCGAGATGAGGCGCACATCCTGCGCGAGATGCAGGATGACCTCCTCCCACACCGCACCGCGGAAGCGGTCGGCCAGATAGTGGACCTCGTCCATGACGACGTAGCGCAGGCCGCGGAGCGCGTCCGACCCGGCGTACAGCATGTTGCGCAGCACCTCGGTGGTCATCACCACGATGCGGGCATTGCCGTTGATGTTGGTGTCACCGGTGAGCAGGCCGACCTCGTCCGCGCCGTAGACGTCGACCAGCTCGCGGAACTTCTGGTTCGACAGCGCCTTCATGGGCGTCGTGTAGAACGCCTTGTCGTTCGCCGTCTGCATGGCGAGGTGGATGGCGAACTCGCCCACGATGGTCTTGCCCGCGCCGGTGGGAGCGGCCACCAGCACGCTTCGACCGCGTTCCAGAGCCTGGCACGCCTCCACCTGGAACGGATCCAGTTCGAAGCGCTGGGCCGCGGCGAAGGCTGTGGTCTGCGGATGCTGCGATGCCAGTTGCGCGGCCGCGTAGCGGTCGGACGGCGAGCTCATACGGCGTCTGCGTCGGGGTCGAGGCCTTCGGAGACCTGTCGCTTGCGCTTGCGACGATCGAAGAACAGCGACAGGAACGCCGCGGCGAAGTACAGCACGATGAGGATGCCGCCCAGCAGGAACATCGAGCCGATGTCGGCGGCCGGCGTGGCGATCGCGGCGAACAGCGCGGCGACGAGGACCGCGACGCGCCAGCCCTTGACCATGGCCTTGCCGGTCATGATCCCCGCGAGGTTCAGAGCCACCATGAAGACCGGCAGCACGAAGGATATCCCGATGACCAGCACGAACTTGAGGATGAAGTCGTAGTAGTAGTCGGAGTCGAGGAAGTTCTTGCCGACATCCGGGACGAAGTTGCTCATGACCTCGATGACGTGAGGTGCGACGAGGACGGCGACGTAGCCGCCGGCGAAGAACAGCGGGATGGCCGCGCACACGAACCCGATCGTGTACTTGATCTCCTTCTTCGTGAGCCCGGGCATGATGAACGCCCAGATCTGCCACAGCCACACCGGTGCGGACAGCAGCAGGCCGATGGACATCGCCATGCGCAGGCGCAGATTGAAACCCGAGGAGATCTTGGCGAAGACCAGTTCCGCGAAGTGCGCTCCGCGCTGCGCGTTGATGGCGTTGATCGGCTCCGTGAGGAAATTGATCACCGGCGTGGTGACGATGGCCGCGATGACCATGCCGATGACGAAACCGATCACCGCGATGATCAGGCGCCGACGAGCCTCACGAAGGTGCTCACCGAGCGACATCCGCCGATCGTGGCTTCCCTCGGAAGGCGCGTCGACGCTCAGTTCCGTCACGGCCTACGAGGCGCGAGGTGGCGTGTCCTGGTCGGCAGGACGCTCAGGCGCGGAGGATGCTGCGGTGCCGGTCTGCGTCGATGCCGAGCCGTCGGCGGGCGTCTCGGCCGCACCGTCTTCCTTCATCGCCTTCATCTCGCCCTTGAACACGCGGGCGGACTGTCCGAGACTCTTCGCCAGAGCAGGCAGCTTCGCCGCGCCGAACAGCAGCAGGATGATGATCAGGATGATCCACAGGTGCGGCCCTGCGAAAAGATTGCCCATGGAGTTCTCCTCTAGTGGGTCTGGGTTGGTTCAGTCTACCCGTGCAGAACGGGACTCGGGGACGTTGTACAGGTCGAGCGCGGCGGATGCCCAGTCACGCGTGGCGACGTGCGCCACCGACGGCTCCAGCACCTCGAGCGCACCCCCGAACCGGCCGGCGATCCGCTTGATGCCCCGGGGGTCCGCCATGCTCAGACGAACCGTGACCACCCCATCCGCCCGATCGATCTCCTCGTGCGGGAACGCGCCCAGCAGCGACAGCAGGCGCTCGGGCAGCCGCACCGTCACGTGACCGACATCCGTCGCTCCCCCGAAGGAAGCGGAGACAGGTGCGTCGCCGTGCGTGATCGGGATCTCCGTCAGGCGAGCCTCGCTGACCCGGTCGAGGTGGAAGGTGCGCATGGCCTGCCGGAGGTGGCACCACCCCTGCAGGTACCACTGCCCGTCTGCCATCAGGATCTGACGTGGGTCCACGGTCCGCGTCGTGGGTGCGGCATCCGGCGCCTGATAGCGGAACGCGACCGCCACGCCGTCGTGCAGGGCGCGCGAGACGACCTGCTGCACCTCGGTGACGTCGACGGGCGCGACCAGCAGGTCAAGCGGGGCATCCGAAGATCCTCGCGACAGCTTGGCCATCAGCCCGTGCACGAGGCCCGAATCGGCCACAGCCGGCACGGCAGCCACCAGCTGCAGCCCCGCCAGCAGGGCAGCGGCCTCGCGCGCGGTGAACCGCGGCACCCGGCGCAACGCGACATCGTTGGTGATCTCGATCACACCGTGTTGTTCGAGCAGATCCCAGTCGATGTCGAACATCTCCTGGGGCAGCTGCCAGTAGCCGGAGTCGCCGGGCAGACCGATCACCGTGAGCTTCTCCACCATCGCGCGCATCTGCGCAGTGGTCACTCCGAACTCGGCGGCCGCCTCTTCGAGAGTGACCTGGCCGCGCTCGAGCAGGTAGGGCACGAGCGTGAGGTAGAGGCGGACGCGGTCCGCCGCCAGCAGCGGTGCGGAGCTCATGATGCCTCGACCCCTCCCCCGTGCGCGGCGACGATGGCCCGCAGCCGCTCGATCACGGCATGCCGCAGGTCGGCGGGCTCGACCACCCGCACCTCCGGACCGTAGGTGGCGAGCTCGTCGGCGAAGATGTGCTTGTCGACGTAGGGCACGAGGATCCCCTGCACGGCCGGCGCGCCGCGCCTGCTCAGCCGCAGCGCGGCCTCGGTACCGGGAGTGATCTCCAGCAGCGCATGCTGCGATGCGGCGACCGCTGCGAGCCCGGCCAGGGCGCGCTCGGCCGCGCCGTCGCGCAGCGCGGAGTCGAACGTCTGACCCGTCACCTTCACGTCTCCGACGATCCGGCTGAGCAGGAAGGTGCGCTCGCCGTCGGCATCCAGGTCGATGCCGAACAGATGCCACCGTGCCTCGTACTCGACCTGCGCGAGCGGGCGCACGCGGCGGCGGGTCGGTGCGTCCTCGCCGGGCTTGAGGTATTCGAACACGACCACACGGTTGCGCTCGATGCCCTCCTGCAGGGCGGGGAACGCCGCGTCGCGGACGGCGATCCGCGGCGCGAAGCCGATGATCGGCTCGTCGCCGTCGATGCCCAGTGCGCGGATCTTGCGCACCCCCGACTGCGCGTCCGCCGACACGGATTCGCTGCTCCACACGCTGCCCGCCAGGCGCAGCACGGCGAGCTCCGCATCCGAGAACTCGATGTCCGCCGGCAGGTCGTACTCCGTCTGCGGGATGCGGTAGCGCGCCTCGCGCAGATCCTGCGGGTCGAGCGGATCCCCGATGGTCTCCACCGGCATCCCGAGCGCGCGCAGCTCGTCCTTGTCGCGCTCGAACATCTTCTCCAGCGAGTCGGGCTTGGCACCCGCCTCGATCCGCTGACGGTAGCCGGAGACGTTGTCGAGGATCTGCTGCTTGGTCAGGCCGATCTCCGTGGCCATCAGCGCCACGACGAGATTCGTCAGGCGCTCCTCCGCGGGGATCTGTGCCGGCGTCACTTGCCCGTCAACTCCGGGGGAACGATGCCGAGCACGTCGACCACGTAGACCGTCGCATCGCCGGACTTGCCGGGGACGACGACCATCAGCTGCGATCCGACGGTGGCCTTCTGCACCTGGGCCATGACCTCCTTGGGGAGCGTCGTCGTGTCGGTCACCACGCCCTTCGTCCAGGACGAGTCGATCTCCTTGCGATCGGCCCAGCCGACCGACGTGTACTGGAACATCGCGAGACCGTCGCCGACCTTCGCGCCCTCGCCCCTGATCAGCGTCTGCGTGACGGTCTTGGTCGGAGCCGCGCCGTCGGGGATGATGATGCCGGGCTGTCCGCCCGGCGCCCGCACGACGCTGGGCAGCCCCTGGGCATCGTTGAACACGTCAGTGCCGGTGGCCTTGGGCAGCAGGACCTCCTGCAGATCGATGATGCCGACCAGGCTGTCGTCACCGCTCATGCCCACCTGATCGGCGAGGCCCTGCGGGAGGCTCTTGGCGGGAACGGCGAAGGCGATGCGGCTGCCCTGGGTCGCGCACTGGAGGGCGTCGCCGAGGCCCGCGAACTGCTGGTCGAGGTTCTTCGGCGACCAGACTCCGGCGCCGTTCTGCAGCACCTGGCCGGTGGCGCCGTTGAGGAACGTGATCGTTCCGACCGCATTCTGCTCGGATTCGGTGACGGCCAGCCCGTGACCCGTGATGAGGTCGTCCGAGAGGATCTTCGAGGTGCGCACCGGCGTGGTGAGCGAGACCTTCGCCGCGCCCAGATCACCGGTGACCTTCATCGCATTCGTCAGCAGCGCCGAGTCGCCGCGCTCGCATCCCGCACTGGACCCCGGCGCGGTGGAGCACCCGGTCAGGGCGATGGCGGACAGGGCGAGGGCCGAGATGGCTGCGGTCGTTTTACGCACGCGCCCCAGTCTATTCCGATGCCGCGTCCCCCTCGCGCGACGTGGCCGCTTCCCGGGCACCGGCGGCGGCCTTCTGCGCGTCTCGCACCCGCTTGCGCAGGTTCTTGTCCGTGATCTCGCGATCGCCGACCGCTCCGGGGGTCCACAGCTCGACGTCGGCATCCGTGTAACTGGTCTTGGACGCGCGGCGGCGCACCTCGGGAGGCACCGCACCGGGCGCCAGTCGGCGCGCGGTGATGAGGAAACCGGTGTGCGCGACCATCCGGTGATCCGGCCGCACGGCCAGGCCCTCGACGTGCCAGCCGCGCACCATCGTCTCGGACGCGTCCGGCTCAGTGAACAGACCCGTCGCACGCAGGTACTCCGCGACGCGCGAGAGCTGGGTGGCCGTCGCGACATAGCAGATCACCACGCCGCCCGCGGTGAGCGCATCGGCCACGACGTCCAGACACTCCCAGGGTGCCAGCATGTCCAGCACCGCTCTGTCGACGGTACCGGGCTCGAACTGCGCGGGCAGCTGCTCTGCGAGATCGCCCACCACCACGTTCCAGCTGTCGGGGACTTCGCCGAAGAAGGTCTCCACGTTGGCCTTCGCCACGTCGGCGAAGTCCTCCCGGCGCTCGAAAGAGGTCAGGCGCCCGTCCGGGCCGATCGCGCGCAGCAGTGCGAGCGAGAGCGCTCCCGACCCGACACCGGCCTCGACGACGACCGCGCCGGGGAAGACGTCGGCCTGCATCACGATCTGCGCGGAGTCCTTGGGATAAACGATCGCGGCTCCCCGCGGCATCGACATGGCGAAGTCGCGCAGCAGAGGCCGCAGCGCGAGGTAGTCGTGTCCGAGGCTGTTCACGACGACGGAGCCGTCGGGACTGCCGACGAGCTCGCTGTGCCTGAGAACCCCGTGCTGCGTGTGCAGTTCGCCGCCGTCGCGGAGCGTGATGGTGTGCATCCGCCCCTTGGAATCGGTCAGCTGCACTCGGTCGCCGACGCGGAACGGTCCACTGGGTCGCTGGGCGGTCATCGGGTGACCTCCTTCGCGAGGCGCGCATGCAGATCGATGATGTCCGTGGCCGTGCGGCCCGCCAGAGTCGGCCACAGGTCGTGCGCATCGGCGTCGTCCAGCGAGACGATGTGGGGCACGCCCAGGACGACCGCCCCGGCGGCGCGGCCGGCGGCGATGCCCGTCGGCGAGTCCTCGATCACCACGGCGTCCGCGATGTCGACGCTCAGCAGCTCCGCCGCGCGCAGATAGGCGTCCGGGAACGGCTTCGGACGCGCCACGTCGTCGCCGGCGACGACGAGGTCGAACGCGGCGAAGTCGATGAGATCCACCACCTCCATCGCCATCCGCCGCATGGACATGGTGACCAGGGCAGTGCGGATGCCGGCGGCGCGGAGGTCCGCGAGCAGTTCGCGTGCACCCGGGCGGAAGGGCACCCCGTCGGTGCGCAGACGGTGGGCCACGGCATCGGTGAGGTGGTCCACGATGGCCTGGGCCTCCATGTCGACGCCGTACCGCTGGAGCACGAGCGCACTGTCGATCAGGCCGTTGCCGACCAGCTGCAGCGCGTCCTCATGCGTCCAGGTCCCGCCGTACGACTCCACCAGCAGCGTCTCCACGTGCATCCAGTACGGCTCGGTGTCGACGAGTGTTCCGTCCATGTCCCACAGGACTGCGCTGGGCTTCATGCTCACCCGACCATGCTAGCCGGGACGCCGACGCGGGCACCGTCCCGGGCGCTAGCCTGGAGGGATGACCTCGCGGCATCCGCTCGCGGGCGCACAGGAAGGGGAACGGTGGACGTTCTCGGCTCACGAATCATCGTCGCCGCTTTCGACGGCTGGAACGACGCCGGCGAGGCCGCCAGCGGCGCCATCAGCGCGCTCCGAGATGCCGGCGATTACGAGGCGGTGCACGCGGTCGACCCCGAGCTGTATTTCGACTACCAGTACACGCGTCCGTCCTCGCGCGTGGATGCCGAGGGTCGCCGGATCCTGAAATGGCCGGATGCCACGCTGTGGCGGCCGCTGAACGCCGCAGAGGGCCCAGAGCTCTGGCTGCTGACAGGGTCGGAGCCCGCGCGTGCCTGGCAGGCCTTCGCCACCGAGTTCATCGATGTGGCGCTGCGCGAGGACATCACCGGATTCATCACGATCGGGGCGATGCTCTCGGACGTGCCGCACACCCGGCCGATCTCGATTTTCGCGGCGAGCCAGAACGATCGCATGCGCGCCGCGCACGGGCTGGAGAAATCGACCTACGAGGGCCCCGTCGGCATTCTCAGCGTGTTCGAGCACTTCGCGGAGCAGGCGGGCATCCCCACCGCCAGTCTGTGGGCCAGCGTCCCGCACTACGTGGCCACCGCCGCGCCCTCGCCCAAGGCAACGCTGGCCCTGCTGGACCGGCTCGAGGAGCTGACCGGCGTGGGCCCGGCCAGGGAGCACCTGCGCACCGAGGCCGCGGCCTGGGAGGCGTCCATCGACGCAGCCGCCGCGGACGACGAGGACATGACCGAGTACATCCGCCAGCTGGAGCGCACGCGCGACACCTGGGACTCCCCCGACGCCTCCGGCGACGCCATCGCGCAGGCCTTCGAGCGCTACCTGCGCCGCCGCGGCGACGGTCCGGACAAGAAGTAGGTCAGCGCGGCGAGAGCACGCCCATCGACAGCAGCACGATCAGTGCAGCGCCGAGCAGCACGCGGTAGATCACGAACGGCAGGAAGCTGCGCTTCGAGATCCAGTTCATGAAGAACGCGATCACGCCCAGTGCGACCACGAACGCGATGCCGGTGGCGGCGAAGGTCTCACCCAGGCTGAAGTACTGCCCGGCATCCCGCCCGTGCTTGAACAACTGGTAGAAGCCGCTGCCGAAGACCGCCGGGATGGCCAGCAGGAACGCGTAGCGCGCTGCCGCTTCGCGGGAGTAGCCGAGGAGCAGCCCCATGGTGATCGTGCCGCCGGACCGGGACACGCCCGGCACCAGGGCGAAGGCCTGCGCCACGCCGTAGGCGATGCCGTGCGGGTAGGTGAGCTCGTCGAGCTTGCGACGCTTCGCACCGACGTAGTCGGCGATGCCCAGCAGCAGGCCGAAGCCGATCAGCATGATCGCGACGATCCACAGCGACCGCAGCGTGGTCTCGATCTTGTCCTGGAACAGGAGTCCGAGGACGACGATGGGGATGCTGCCGATGATGATCAGCCAGCCCATCTTCGCGTCGGGGTCGTTGCGGGGCGCCTTGCCGGTGAGCGAGCGGAACCACTGCCCGATGATGCGCACGATGTCGCGCCAGAAGAACACGACCACGGCGGCCTCGGTGCCGATCTGGGTGATGGCGGTGAAGGCAGCTCCCGGGTCCTCGCCCGAGGGCAGCAGCGCGCCCACGATGCGCAGGTGCGCACTGGAGGAGATCGGCAGGAACTCCGTGAGTCCCTGGATGACGCCGAGGAAGAGCGCTTCGAGCAGGTTCATGCGGTGCTTTCTGAGAGTGTGGAGCGGACCTGCGTCGGCGTCGGATGACTGTCAGCAGGTGCTCAGCAGATCGGCCAGCACGCGCTGGCCGAAGACAAGTGATTCTATCGGGACGCGCTCGTCGACTCCGTGGAACATCCCCGTGAAGTCCAGATCGGCCGGCAGCCGCAGCGGGGCGAACCCGTAGCCGGTGATGCCGATCGAGGCCAGCGCCTTGTTGTCCGTGCCCGCGCCCAGCAGGTACGGAATGACCGGAACACCGGGATCGTGCCGGCCGAGCAAGGACACCATGGCGTCCACCAGGTCCCCTTCGAACGGCGTCTCCATGCCGATGTCGCGCACGACCGTCTCGATTCCGATGCCGTCGCCCGCGATGCGCTGCAGCTCGGCCAGCACGTCGTCCTCCGTGCCGGGGATCACGCGCACATCGATGATCGCCTCGGCCGTCCCGGGGATGACGTTGTGCTTGTAGCCCGCGTTCAGCATCGTCGGGTTGGCCGTGGTGCGGAACGTGGAGCGCAGGAAGGCTTCGGCGGGGCCGGCGGCTGCGGCCAGGGCATCCGGGTCATCGACAGGACGGCCGGTGAGGTCGCCGAGGCCCTGCAGCAGCGCCCGTGTGGTGGGCGTGAGCCGGATGGGCCAGCGCGTGCGGCCGATGGCCGCCACGGCCTCGGAGAGCCGGGTGATGGCGTTGTCCTCGTGGTATCGGCTGCCGTGCCCCGCACGCCCCTTCGCGACCAGTCTCAGCCACATCAGGGCCTTCTCCCCCACCTGCAGCAGGTAGGCGCGGTGGTCGTCCACGGTGATCGAGTAGCCGCCGACCTCGCTGATGGCCTCGGTGGCGCCCGCGAACCACTCCGGCCGGTCCCGGACCACCAGAGTCGAGCCCTCGACGCCGCCGTTCTCCTCGTCGGCGAAGAATGTCAGGATCAGGTCGCGCTCGGGCTGCCTGCCCGACCTCTGCAGGTCGGCGACCGCGGTCAGGATCATGGCGTCCATGTTCTTCATGTCCACGGCGCCGCGGCCCCACAGCATCCCGTCGCGGACGACGCCCTCGAACGGGTCGACGCTCCAGTCCTCCGCCATGGCCGGGACCACGTCCAGGTGGCCGTGCACGACCAGTGCGGGCCGATCGGGATTGCGACCGGGCACCCGCGCGATGACATTGGTGCGCCGCGGGACGGGTTCGTAGAACTCGGGCTTCAGACCGAGCGATGCCAGCTTGTCGCCGACGTACTCGGCGGCCTCGCGCTCGCCGTTGGCCCTGCCACCCCCGTAGTTGGAGGTGTCGATGCGGATCAGGTCGCGCGCGATCCGCGCGACCTCGGGCAGGGACTCATCGGACATGACTCCAGGCTATCGACACGACGAAGGCCCCGGATCTCGGATCCGGGGCCTTCGTCGTTCTGTGCGCGAGGGGGGACTTGAACCCCCACGCCCTATGCGGGCACTAGCACCTCAAGCTAGCGCGTCTACCTATTCCGCCACCCGCGCAGAGTGTTGGATGATCGTTGCCGACCGAAGAATGACTCTAGCACGGCGTGGAGTGCGCCACGAACCGCCCTGCGCCCCGGGCGTGGCATGCCTTGCGATCAGACCGCACCGCCTCCGAACACCAGGCCCAGCACGTACGTGATGGCGGCGGCGCCGAAGCCGATCACCAGCTGCCGCAGCGCGCGCTTCAGCGGTGGGCCGCCGGACAGGATGCCGACCATGGCGCCCGTGCTCAGCAGGGCGATGCCCACGAGGATCAGGGCCACGACGATGGCGGTGATGCCGGTGAGGCCGAAGATCCAGGGCAGCACGGGCACGATGGCACCGGAGGCGAAGAGGAGGAAGCTGGAGATGGCGGCGGTCCAGTCGCTGCCGACGATCTCGTGATCGTCGGGAACGCCGATCGGGCCGGTGGCCGTACGGCGGATGCCCGCCTGCGCGGCTCGCACCACGCGGCCCGCGCGCGCCAGCGACTCGGCCTCGCTCATGCCGCGGGCGCGGTAGACCAGCGCCAACTCGTTGGCGTCTATGTCCAGGTCGCCGGCGGTCTCGTCCGCGTCGGTGCTCTCCTCGGTGGCCGCCAGCAGCTCGCGCTGCGACCGGACCGAGACGAACTCCCCGGCGCCCATCGAGAGCGCGCCGGCCAGGAGACCCGCGATGCCGCTGAACAGCACGAGCCCGGAGCTGACCCCGGTCGCGCCGATCCCGAGCACCAGGGCGAGATTGGAGACCAGGCCGTCGTTCGCGCCGAACACGGCCGCGCGGAAGGACCCCGACAGTCGTCGACGACCCCGGGCGGCGAGTCCGCGGACCACCTCGTGATGCACCTTCTCGTCGGCGCGCATAGCGGGCGTGGCGAACTTCTCCGCATCGTAGGGCGATCTCGCCTCGGCGCTCTGCGCGAGCGCGAGCACGAAGATCGAGCCGAACCGGCCGGCCATCCAGCCCAGCATCCGGGAGCGCAGACCCGCCTTCGGCAGCTTCGCGGGCTCCTCACCGCCCAACAGGTCGAGCCAGTGCTGCTCGTGCCTCTTCTCGGCCTCGGCGAGAGAGAGCAGGATGTCGCGCTCCTCTCCCCCGCGACGCGCGGCGAGACGCGAGTACACGGCTCCCTCTGCGCGTTCCTCGACCAGATAGCGAGCCCACTGCCTGCGGTCCGCAGCAGTGTGATGGGCGGGGGTCGTCATGCATCCTCCGTGAGTAGATCAACGTCCAACGCTATCGAGAGCGCGCGCTCAAACCCGCGTCAGAACGCGGATTGACAGGATTTCGGATGCCCTAACGGGAGCCCGGGTCAGGCGCGGACGCGCTTGCGAAGCAGGTCGATGCGCGCCTGCAGCTGCGCGACCGTGGCCTGTGCCACAGCAGGTCCGCCGCACAGTCGGCGCAGCTCGGCGTGCACGGCGCCGTGCGGCTCGCCGCTCTGGCGGGCGTAGAGCCCGACCAGGCTGTTCAGCAGCTGCCGCTGCTCGCGCAGCGTGCGGTGCAGAGGCGCGGGGAGCGTGGTGGTCGCGGTGGGCGTGGCGGCTTCCCGGGCCTGGCGGAGCTTGGACTGCCTGGCCTGGCGCTGCATGAGCAGCTCGTGCACGTGCTCGGGCTCGAGGAGCCCTGGGAACCCGATGAACTCCTCCTCCTCGGGCGTGCCGGGTTCGGCGAGCTGGCCGAACTCCTGGCCTTCGAACACGACGCGGTCGAAGTGCGCCAGCGATGAGATGGCCTTGTAGCTGAATTCCTGAGTGAGGGCGTCGGAGGCCTCCTCCTCGCGGTTGGCGGCATCCAGCAGCGAGTCCTCGAGACCGTCCTCGTCCTTGCCCTGCCGATCCAGCGCGTGATCGCGCTGCTTCTCCAGCTCGTTCGCAAGGGTCATCAGCACGGGCACGTTGGGCAGGAACACACTGGCGGCCTCGCCGCGGCGCCTGGCACGGACGAAGCGCCCGATGGCCTGTGCGAAGAACAGCGGAGTCGACGATGAGGTGGCGTACACCCCGACCGCCAGCCGCGGCACGTCCACGCCTTCGGACACCATGCGCACGGCCACCATCCACCGGCGTGTGCTGCCGCTGAACCTGTCGATGCGCTCGGATGCCGACGCGTCGTCGGAGAGCACGACGGTGGCCTGCTCCCCCGTCAGACTGTGCAGGATCTTCGCATAGGCGCGGGCCACGGTCTGATCCGTCGCCAGCACCAGCCCGCCGGCATCCGGGATGTGGTGGCGGATCTCGGTGAGCCGACGGTCGGCCGCAGAGAGCACTGCAGGCATCCACTCCCCCTCCGGGTCCAGCGCCGTGCGCCAGGCCTGCGAGGTGACGTCCTTGGTGTTGTCCTGTCCGAGGTGCGCCTCGAGCTCGTCTCCCGCGCTGGTGCGCCACCGCATCTTGCCGGAGTACATGTGGAACAGCACCGGGCGGACCACACCGTCGGCCAGGGCGCGGCCGTAGCCGTAGCTGTAGTCGGTGCTGGAGACGCGGGCGCCCGACTCGTCGGGCAGGTACTCGACGAACGGGATGGGTGCGGTGTCGCTGCGGAACGGCGTGCCCGAGAGCAGCAGCCGGCGCTTGGCGGGGGCGTAGGCATCGCGGATGGCATCGCCCCAGCTGAGCGCGTCACCGCCGTGGTGCACCTCGTCGAGGATGACCAGGGTGTTCGCATTCTCGGTGAGGTGACGGTGCACGCTGGAGCGCGCGGCGACCTGCGCATAGGTGACGACCACGCCGTGGTACTGGCGGGACGGCGCCCAGTGACTGTTGCGGAAGCGGGGGTCCAGACGGATGCTGACACGCGCCGCCGCGTCGGCCCACTGCGTCTTCAGGTGCTCGGTGGGAGCGACGACGATGATGCGGTTCACCTCTCCCATGCGCATCAGTTCGACGGCCAGCGTCAGGGCGAAAGTCGTCTTGCCCGCGCCGGGGGTCGCCGCCACGAGGAAGTCGCGCTTGTCGGCCAGGTTGTACGCCTCCAGCGCCTCGCGCTGCCATGCCCTCAGCTTGTCCGCCGTCCCCCACGGGGCGCGCTGGGGGAAGGACGGAGAGAGCATCGGTTCAACGATAATCCAGCCTGCCGACATCGGCCGGCGTCCGAGCGCAGATCCGCGAGTAGGCTCTCTCAGGCGCCCGCACCCCGGGCACCCGGAATGCCGAAGGAGAACCCGATGGTCGACCAGGAATCGTCCCGCACCCCGTTCGTGGTCAACGAGGGCCCGCACCCGTGGCGCCGGTTCGTGGCCGTGGGCGACTCCTTCACCGAGGGCGTCGGCGATCCCGCTCCCGACCTGCCCGGCGGGCTGCGCGGCTGGGCCGACCGCGTCGCCGAGGTGCTCGCGCAGGACGTCGACGACTTCGCCTACGCGAACCTGGCCGTGCGCGGCAAGCTCATCGCGCAGATCGTGGCCGACCAGATCGAGCCGGCCATCGCGCTGAACCCCGACCTGATCTCGATCTGCGCCGGAGGCAACGACGTCATCCGACCGGGAACCGACCCTGACGAGATCGCCGTGCAGCTGGAGGATGCCGTGGCCAGACTCTCCTCGACGGGCGCCGCGGTGGTGCTCTTCACCGGCATCGACACGGCATTCACGCCGGTGTTCCGGCCGTTCCGCGGCAAGGTCGCGATCTACAACGAGAACGTGCGCGCCATCGCGGATCGTCACGACTGCATCGTCGCCGACCAGTGGTCGCTGAAGGTCGTGCAGGACTCGCGGTTCTTCGACGACGACCGGCTGCACTACAACGCACTGGGGCACCACGAGGTGGCTCGCATGGTGCTTCGCGCCCTGAACGTGCCCAACGACCTGCAGGCCATGCAGCCGGATCCGATCCCGCAGCGCACCTGGCGCGAGGCCCGTCGCGAGGACATCGGCTGGGCTCGCGAGCACCTGGCGCCGTGGGTGCTGCGCCGACTGCGCCACCAGTCCTCAGGCGATCACATCGAGGCGAAGCGCCCGATCCCCGCGCCGGTGCGCGCACCCGGGCCGGATGCCTGACGGGCCGCGTCACCGGGACGTCGAAGGTTACGGCAGACGCGACCGCGACGTTCGGCGCGACGACGCCGCCTGGCATCGGGATGGTGTGCGGCGGCTCAGCATCCGATCCGTCTCCAGCGATGCCCCATGACCGGATGGCATAATCCGGCGGATGTTGGGGTCAAGGCAGGTGGGGCACGCGCTCGGTGGGGTACTCGTCGTGGCTCTGCTCGCAATGACACTCACCGCATGCAGCACGTCTTCTCTACGGATCATCACGAACACGCAGCCCGAACCCAGCGGCATGGAAGCGCTGCTCGTCGCGAGCCTTGAATCCGGGGACGATGGCTGCGTCTTTGCACGAACCGCCGGTGGCATCGTCGCACTCGTCTGGCCAGCCGGTTACTCCGTCAGCGGGGACCCGGATTCATTCACCGTGCACGATTCCGAAGGCGTCCCGGTGGCCAGCTCTGGAGTCGATGTCAGCATCGGCGGAGGAAGCATCGGCGGGTTGAATGACGATTGGAGCAACAAGGACTGCGGCGCGGATGATCTCTGGGTGGTCGGACAGATCTCCACGCCCGCAGGCGAACAATAGCCATCTCCGCTTCGGTGAGCCTCGGCACAGTCAGGACTCAGGCCGCTCCCGTTACCTCGTCATGTAGAACGCAATAGCCGCAGCCGACGCGACGTTGAGCGAGTCGACACCACTCATCATCGGAATCGTCACCCGCCGATCGAGCACGGCATCCGTCTCGGGCGACAGCCCGGGCCCCTCGGTGCCGAACACGAACGCAATCCGGTCGTGAGCTTCAGCAACGAATTCATCGAGGGCGACGGCGCCCTCCCCCAGCGTCATGCCCGCGACGACGAAGTCGGCATCCTGCAGTTCGCGGATGCCGTCGGGCCAGCTCTCCAGTCGCGTCCACGGCACCTGGAACACCGTGCCCATCGACACCCGCACGGAGCGGCGGTACAGCGGGTCCGCGCAGCGCGGGGTGACCAGCACGGCATCCAGCCCGAGGGCCGCGGCCGAGCGGAACACGGCGCCGACGTTGGTGTGATCGGCGAGGCCCTCCAGCACGGCGATGCGGGCGCGCGCGGGCACGACTCGCAGCAGCTCGGCGACGGCAGGCAGCGACGGACGGTGCATGGCGGCCAGCGGTCCGCGGTGGATCGCGAAACCCGTGACCTGCTCGGCGACGTCGGCGGGCGCGACGTACACCGGAGCATCCGCGTCACCGAGCGCGTCGGCGACGGCATCCAGCCACTTCTCCTGCGTCAGCACCGACCGCGGCCGATGTCCGGCCTGGACGGCGCGCGTGATCACCTTCGCGGACTCGGCCATGTACAGCCCTCCGGCGGGCTCGTGCACGCGACGCAGGGCGACATCGGTGAGCGAACGGTAGTCGTCCAGACGAGGATCGGATGCCGTGGAGATCGGGATGACGCGCATGGTTCAACTCTGGCAGGGCGACGCTTCACTTCGACTCACTGCGTCCGCTCAGTACAAGCGACAGGCTCAGCGACCCGGATTCCGGCAGGCTCGTAGACTTCGGAGAGTGACGGGCATCGAGAACGCGGTCGAGCTGCTGAGGGATCGCCGCGTGGCAGTGCTCACCGGCGCGGGCATCTCCACCGACTCCGGCATACCCGCGTATCGCGGCGTCGGAGCCAGGACCCGCGCGAACCCGATGACCATCCAGACGTATCTGGCCGATGAGGCGGCGCGCCGCCGCTACTGGCTGGGCGGGCACCTGGGCTGGCTGGCGTTCACCGCGCCAGACCCCAACGAGGGGCACCTCGCGCTGGCGCGGATGGAGCGTGCGGGCACGGTCAGCGGCATCGTCACGCAGAACGTCGACGGGCTGCATCTGCGCGCCGGCAGCACCCGGGTCGTGGAGATCCACGGCACCATGCACCGCACGCTGTGCCTGGACTGCGGGCAGGTGTTCGATCGTCGGGCCGTCGCCGAGCAGCTGGAGACCCTGAACCCGTGGGTGCGCAAACCCGAGAACATCGAGCTGAACCCCGACGGCGACGTGACACCCGAGAGCACGGAGGGCTTCGTGATCCCGCCGTGCACGGTGTGCGGCGGGATGCTCAAGCCCGAGGTGGTATTCTTCGGCGAGTTCGTCCCGCCGGCGCGCTTCCGCGCCGCCGAGTCGGTCGTCAATGCGGCGGATGCGCTGCTGGTGGCCGGCACCTCGCTGACGGTGAACTCCGGCATCCGCATCATCGAGCGCGCTCGCCGCCGCGGCATCCCGCTGGTGATCGTCAATCGCGAGCCGACCAGGGCGGATGCGTGGGCGGACGTCGTGATCTCGGGCGGCACGTCGCCGGTGCTGAGCGCTCTCGCAGATGCCCTCGCGTAGGGTCGAGGGGTGACTCTTCTCACCCTCGTGCGCCACGGGCAGACCGACTGGAACCTTCAGCGACGCATCCAGGGCGCCACCGACATCCCCCTGAACGACACCGGACGCGCGGATGCGCTGGCCGCAGCGCAGACGCTGCAGGGTGGCGACTATGACGCCATCTACACCAGTCCGCTGGTGCGCGCACGGGAGACGGCGCAGATCATCGCCGGTCAGCTGGGGCTCGCCGAGCCAGCACTGACGAAGGGCATGCGCGAGCGCGAGTTCGGCGTGGCCGAGGGTACCGAGGTGGCGGACTACATCGCCCGGTACGGCGGCTGGAGCGCCGAGGTTCCAGGCGCCGAGACGCTGGATGCCGTGTGCGAGCGCGCGATGGACTCGCTGGACCGCATCGCGCGAGCCGCCAGGCGCCGCTCAGCTCCCACAGCCGAGTCGCTCATCGTCGTCACGCACGGCGGGGTCATCCGCGCTCTGCTCATGCACGTCTCCGGCGGCACGCTGCCCCGTGAGGGCGACGCACTGCGCAACGGCTCGGTGCACCGCTTCGTCGCGGAGCGCGGCGCGCTCCGGTTCCTGGAGCCCATCGCGGGCTGACGTCGGGTCAGACCCGGCTGAGCACCGCCCTGGCATGCCGCAGCACGGGCTCGTCGACCATGCGGCCGTCGAAGCGGAACACGCCGTGCTCCCCCTCGGCGGCGGCCAGCACCGCGCGCGCCCACTCCACCGCGGCGGGATCCGGACGATACGCGTCGCGGATCGCAGCGACCTGCTTCGGGTGGATGCAGGCGGTGGCGCGGAATCCGGAGGCCACGGCATCCGCAGCCTCCGCAGCCAGACCGTCGAGGTCGTCGATGTCCAGGTGCACGGCGTCGATCGCGGCCTTGCCGTGTGCGGCAGCCGCGATCAGCACCGTCGAACGGGCGTGGCGCGCCACCTCGCGGTAGCGGCCGTCGGGGAACCTGCTCGACGAGCCGCCGATCGAGGCCACCAGATCCTCGGCGCCCCACATCAGCGCCGCCACGCGCGGATGAGCGGCGATCTCGCCTGCGCGCTGCACGCCGGCAGCCGTCTCGCACAGCGCCAGGAGTGAGAACGTCTCGTCGAACGCGTCGAGCGCCGCCGGGTCCTCGACCTTGGCGACCATCACCGTGCGGAACGGCGTGCGACTCACAGCCTCGAGATCGGCTGAGAAGAACGCGGATGCCGGGTCGTTGACCCGCACGATGACTCGAGCCGGGTCCACGTCCGCAGCGAGCAGGTTCTCGCGGGCCTGGGCCTTGGCATCCGGCAGCACCGCGTCCTCGAGGTCGAGAATCACGGCATCCGCCTTGGCCAGTGCCCCGGCGAAGCGCTCCGGGCGGTCCGCCGGGCAGAACAGCAGGGCGGGGCCGAGATCGAAGGTCACTTCTCCCCCTCCGGCAGGCAGTGCATGAGCGCGATCCTGGTGGCGGTCGCCACCACCACCCCGTCCTGGTTGCGGCCGGTGTGCGCGATCGTGACGATGCCCTGGCCCGGGCGCGAGGCCGACAGGCGCTTCTCGGTGATCAGGCTCTCGGTGTACAGCGTGTCGCCGTGGAACACCGGATGCGGGAAGCTGATGTCGCTGAGTCCCAGTTGCGCCACCAGGGTGCCCTGCGTCAGCTGCGCGACGGAGGCGCCGACCATGGTCGACAGCGTCCACATCGAGTTCATCAGACGCTGCCCGAACGGCTGCTGCGCATCGGAGAACGCGGCATCCAGATGGAGCGACTGCGTGTTCATGGTCAGCGTCGTGAACAGCACGTTGTCGGCTTCGGTGGCGGTGCGTCCCGGTCGATGCAGATAGCGGGCGCCGAGCTCGAACTCCTCGTAGTACAGCCCGCGCTGGACGATGTCTGTCATGATCGCACCTTATGCCAGGCCCAGAGAGCGGGCGATCACCAGCAGCTGCACCTCGGTGGTGCCCTCGCCGATCTCGAGGATCTTCGAGTCGCGGTAGTGCCTGGCGACCGAATACTCGTTCATGAAGCCGTTGCCGCCGAAGATCTGCGTCGCGTCGCGGGCATTGTCCATGGCGGCGTCACCGGAGACGAGTTTGGCGATGGCTGCCTCTTCGCCGAACGGCAGTCCCGCATCGCGCAGGCGCGCGGCGTGGTGCCAGGCCAGGCGGGCGGTGTGCACGCGGGCGCGCATGCGGGCCAGGGTGAACTGCGCGTTCTGGCGGGTGCTGAGCGCCGCGCCGAAGATGGTGCGCTTCTTGGCGTAGTCGACGGCCGCCTCCAGGCATCCCTCCGCCGCCCCGGTGGAGAGCGCGGCGATGGCGATGCGCCCCTCATCGAGGATGCTGAGGAAGTTCTTGAAGCCTCGGCCCCGCTCGCCGAGCAGGTTGCCCTCCGGCACGCGCACGCCGTCCAGCGTCAGAGGATGCGTGTCGGACGCGTGCCAGCCGACCTTGTCGTAGGCGGGCTCGACGGTGAACCCGGGCGTGCCGTTGGGCACGATGATCGTCGAGATCTCCTTGCGCCCGTCGTTCTCTCCGGTGACGGCCGTGACGGTGACGAAGCGCGTGATGTCGGTGCCGGAGTTGGTGATGAACTGCTTGGAGCCGTCGATCACCCACTCGCCGCCCTCCAGACGCGCACGGGTGCGCGTGGCGCCGGCGTCGCTGCCGGCCTCCGGCTCCGTGAGGCCGAAGCCGGCGAGGTGCTCGGCCGTGAGCAGCGAGGGCAGGTACTCCTGCTTCTGCTCCTCGGTGCCGAAGCGGTAGATCGGCATGGCGCCCAGGCTCACGCCGGCCTCGAGTGTGATCGCGATGGACTGGTCCACCCGGGCCAGACCCTCGATGGCCAGGCCGAGGGCCATGTAGTCGCCGCCCTGGCCGCCGTACTCCTCGGAGAACGGCAGCCCGAACAGGCCCATCTCGCCCATCTGGCGCACGACGTCGAGGTTGAGGGTGTGGGTGCGGTCGGCCTCGTAGGCCTGCGGCGCCACCACCTGCTCGGCGAAGTCGCGCACCATGGCGGCCAGTTCGCGCTGCTCCTCATTGAGCCCGGTGGAGCTGAGGTCGTCGGTCATGCTGTCTCCTGTTCGCTGACGCGGGCGACCGGCTGGTCGCGCCGCACCTGATCGCCGACGGCGACCAGCAGATGCACCGTGCCGTCGTGCGGCGCGAGCACCGGATGCTCCATCTTCATCGCCTCGATCGAGACGAGCGGGTCGCCCTCGTGGACCTGCTGACCCTCGGTGACGAGCACGGCCACCACGGATCCCGGCATGGGCGCGCGGCCCTCGGGATCACGGGGTCCTGCGGCGCGCTCGCTCTCCGCCAACCGGCGCTGCATGCGCTCCCGGCGCGAGAGCGGACGCAACCGCAGGGTGATGCCGTTCTCGGACACCCACACCGCACCGTCGGCGTCGATCGCGCTTGCGGCTGCACCCTCGGCATCCGGGGCCGTCACGATCTCGTCGTCGTCGGTGAGGAACTGCGGCTGCGCTTCGACGGCCGGCGCGTTCAGACGCCAGCCGGGTGCGGTACGCCACAGTTCGCCGACGCGGGAGGCCGAGGCGGGCACGGCGGCCGCGGCGGATGCCAGCATCCGATCGGTGGGCTGCTGCGCAGCCAGCGGCATCATCGTCTCGATGAGCCCGGTGTCCAGGTCGCCCGCGACCACGCGCTCGTGCGTGACCAGGGCGCGGAGGAAGGCGATGTTGGTCTCCACACCCAGGACCACCGTGCGTCCCAGCGCGGCATCCAACCGCCGCAGCGCCGTCTCCCGATCGGGGCCTGTGGCGATGACCTTGGCGATCATCGGGTCGTAGAACCCGGTGACCTCGGAGCCGGTCTCCACGGCCGCGTCCACGCGCACGCCGCGCGGCGCGTCGAATCGCAGCACATGGCCCGTCGACGGCAGGAAGCCCCGCTCCGGTGACTCCGCGTACACACGGGCCTCCACGGCGTGACCGCGCACCTCGGGCGGCTCGGGGAGCTCTCCGCCTGCGGCGACCAGCAGCTGCAGGGCCACCAGGTCCAGCCGTGTGACCTCCTCGGTCACCGGATGCTCGACCTGCAGGCGGGTGTTCATCTCGATGAAGAAGACGTCGTCGACGTTGTCGGCCTCGACGAGGAACTCCACGGTGCCCGCGCCGACATAGTTCACGCTCTGGCCTGCAGCGACGGCCGCCGCGAACAGGCGCTGTCTCACAGCATCCGGAAGGTGCGCCGCCGGCGCCTCCTCGATGACCTTCTGGTGGCGGCGCTGCAGAGTGCACTCCCGCTCCCCCAGCGCGATGACGGTGCCGTGGGTGTCGCCGAAGATCTGAACCTCGATGTGGCGCGGGCGCTGCACAAGGCGCTCCAGCACCATCGAGTCGTCACCGAACGCGGCCTTCGCCACGCGCCGCGCGGTGGCCAGTGCGCCGGCGAGTTCGTCCCCGGCGTTCACGACCTCCATGCCCTTGCCTCCACCGCCCGCGCTGGGCTTGACCAGCAGCGGGTAGCCGACCTCGTCGGCATGGGCGCGGATCTGCTCGTCGTCCATGCCGTCGGCGTTGAAGCCGGGGACGATGGGCACGCCGGCAGCCGCGACGTGGTCGCGCGCGCGGGCCTTGTCGCCCATGATCTCGAGCGCCTGCACACCGGGTCCGATGAAGACGATGCCGGCATCCGCGCAGGCCTGCGCCAGGTCGGCGCTCTCGGAGAGGAAGCCGTACCCGGGGTGGATGGCCTGTGCGCCGCTCTCGCGAGCGGCGGCGATGATGGCATCCACCCGCAGATAGGACTCGGCGGCAGGCGAGGCGCCGATGCGCACGGCGTCATCCGCCTCGCGCACGGGCGGGGCACCGGCATCCGCGTCACTGTAGACGGCGACGCTGCGGATTCCGAGTTCGCGCAGCGTGCGGATGACGCGGCGGGCGATCTCGCCGCGGTTGGCGACCAGGACGGTGTCGAACCCGCGGGCGGGCTCAGGGACCCATGTATTCATCTGCATCACATCCGGAAGAGGCCGAAGCGGGGTTCGGGCAGCGGGGCTCGGGACACGACGTCGAGGGCGAGGCCCAGCAGATCGCGCGTCTGGTCGGGGTCGACGATGCCGTCGTCCCACAGGCGGGCGGTGGCGTAGTACGGCTCGCCCTGATCCTCGTACTGCTGGCGGATCGGCGCCTCGAATTCGGTGCGCTGCTCCGGCGTCCACGGCTCCCCGCGGCGCTCCAGCTGCTCCTCCTTGACGGTGGCGAGGACGGATGCCGCCTGCGGACCGCCCATCACGGAGATGCGGCTGGCGGGCCAGCTCCACAGGAACCGCGGAGAGTACGCCCGCCCGCACATCGAGTAGTTGCCGGCGCCGAACGATCCGCCGATGATGACGGTGAGCTTGGGCACGCGGGTGGTCGCGACGGCGGTCACCATCTTGGCGCCGTCCTTCGCGATGCCACCGGCCTCGGCGTCGCGGCCGACCATGAAGCCGGTGATGTTCTGCAGGAACAGCAGCGGGATGCCGCGCTGGTCGCAGAGCTCGATGAAGTGCGCGCCCTTCAGCGCGGACTCGCCGAACAGCACACCGCTGTTGGCGACGATCCCGAGCGGGTGTCCGTGCAGGACGGCGAAACCCGTGACGAGCGTGGTGCCGTACTCGGGCTTGAACTCCGTGAAGCTGTCCGCGTCGACGAGGCGGTCGATGACCTCGTGCACGTCGTAGGCCGCATTCACGTCGACGGGGACGACGTCGTACAGGCTGCCGGTCTGAGCGGCGGGCTTCGACGCGACCACGTCCCACGCGGGAGCCGCGGGCTTCGGCAGTGTGGCCACGATGTCGCGCAGGATCTCCAGCGCGTGCTCGTCGTCCTCGGCCAGGTGATCGACGACTCCAGAGCGACGGGCATGCAGCTCGCCGCCGCCGAGCTCCTCCGCTGTGACGACCTCGCCGATGGCGGCCTTCACCAGCGGCGGGCCGCCGAGGAAGATCGTGCCCTGGTTGCGGACGATCACCGTCTCATCGCTCATGGCGGGGACGTATGCGCCGCCTGCCGTGCAGGAGCCCAGCACCGCGGCCAGCTGCGGGATGCCCTCCGCCGACATGCGCGCCTGGTTGAAGAAGATCCGGCCGAAGTGGTCGCGGTCCGGGAACACCTCGTCCTGCTTGGGCAGGAACGCGCCGCCGGAGTCGACCAGGTACAGGCAGGGCAGCCGGTTCTCCAGCGCGATCTCCTGCGCCCGCAGGTGCTTCTTGACGGTGAGGGGGAAGTACGTGCCGCCCTTGACCGTGGGGTCGTTGCAGACCACCATCACGTGGCGTCCGTGCACGAGCCCGATGCCGGCGATCACACCGGCGCCGGGGGCCGCGCCGTCGTACATGCCGTTCGCCGCGAGGGGCGCGATCTCGATGAACGGGCTCCCCTCATCCAGCAGCCGCGCCACCCGATCCCGCGGCAGCATCTTGCCGCGCGACACGTGCCGCTCGCGCGATCGCTCGGGTCCGCCGAGCGCAGCCTCGGCGATCCGCTCGCGCAGCTCGCCCGCCAGTTCCTGCTGGGTGAGAGCCATCGTGGGTCCTCCTCGACTCACATCAGTACTGATATTTCGCACTGAATTGGTTAGTGTTCACTAACCGGATAATTCAGGTTAGCGAGGATTAACCGAAATGACAACGCCTGGTACTGCCCGAGACCGAGCCAAAGCCGAACGCACCGATGCGATCCTCTCCGCCGCCGCGGAGCAGTTCGCCGCGCGCGGCTATTCCGGGGTGAGCCTGGAGGACATCGGCACCGCCGTGGGGGTGTCCGGACCCGCGGTCTACCGCCACTTCGCGGGCAAGCAGGCGCTGCTGGGCGCGCTGCTGATCGGGGTGAGCGAACGCCTGGTCTCCGGCGGACTCGACGTGGCATCCGGCACGGATCCCGGCATGGAGCGGATGCGCGCCCTCGTGGAGTTCCATGCCGCGTTCGCCATCGGCAACGCCGACGTGATCCGCGTGCAGGACCGGGATCTCCCCTACCTCGGCGATGAGGGCCGCGCCGACGTGCGACGCCTGCAGCGCTCCTACATCGAACTGTGGATCGACGCGCTCGGAGCGCTCGTCGACGAGGGAAGGGATGCACTGCGGCTGCGCGTGCAGGCCTGCTTCGGGCTGCTGAACTCCACGCCGCACAGCACGAGCTCCACGCAGCGTGCGCACGACGACACCACGCACCTGCTGACGGCGATGGCGCTGGCCGCCCTGCTGGCCGTGGACTGAGCGGCGCCGGGGAGCACGCGGGTGGCTGCTCCCCAGCATCCGTTCAGAACAGCATGGCGCGGCCGGGCTGCTCCAGCAGGTCAGCCACGTCCTTGAGGAACCTCGAGCCCTCGGCGCCGTCGACGAGGCGATGATCGAAGGACACGCTCAGCGTCAGCATCTGGCGCAGAGCGATCTCACCCTTGTACTCGGCCGGCTGACGGCGCACTGCTCCGACGGCGAGGATGCCGGACTGCCCGGGCGGCAGGATCGGGGTGCCGGCGTCGATCCCGAACACACCGATGTTGGTGATGGAGAAGTTGCCTCCCACCAGGTCGGCCGGACTGGTCTTCCCGGAGCGCGCGACCTGCGTGAGCTGCGTGAGAGCATCGGCCATGCCGGTCAGCGACAGCTGCTCGGCGTCGCGGATGATCGGCACGATGAGCCCGCGATCCGTGGCGGCGGCGATGCCGAGGTCCACATAGTGGTTGGAGATGATCTCCTGCGCGGGCTCATCCCACGTCGCGTTGAGCGAGGGGTTGCGGCCGAGCGCCAGGCAGACGGCCTTGGCCACCAGCACCAGCAGGCCGATGCGATGCTCGGAGAGCGACCTGTCGGCGCGCAGCTGGTCGATGAGCTCCATCGTGGCGGTCACGTCGACCGTGTGGAAGCACGTCACGTGCGGCGCGGTGAAGGCGCTGCTCACCATCGCGGCAGCTGTGGCCTTGCGCACGCCCTTGATGGGCGTGCGGGTCTGCGCACGCTCGCCCCGAGGGGCGGCGGGCGGGGACGCGGGCGCGGTCACGACGGGAGCGGATGCCACAGGCGAGGCCTCCGCTGCTCCGACGCGATCAGCGTAGGCGTCCACGTCCTCGCGTGTGATCACGCGGTCGCCGACCTCGGCGGCGATCAGCACCAGGTCCAGACCGCGACGCTTGGCGTACGCGCGCACCGGCGGGGTCGAGCGCGGGCGCTCCCCCAGCACGGGTTCGGCCGGCGCCGGCGGCAGGGCGTCGTGCGGCGCGGCCTCGATCACTGCCGCCTCGGCAGCGGCAGCCGTGGCCGCCGAAGATGCGCCGCGGCGCGCGCGCCGCGCCGGGCGACCCGACGAGGCGGGGGCGGCTCCGTAGCCGACGAGGTTCGGCTGCGCCTTCTCCTCGGCATCCGGTGCCTGCGTCTTCTCCTCGGTCGCGGCGCCCGCGACGTCGAACGCGATCAGCGGCGATCCGACAGCGACGGTGTCGCCGGCTTCGGCGTGCAGCGTGGAGACGGTGCCCTCGTAGGGCGAGGGCAGCTCGACGACGGCCTTGGCCGTCTCGACCTCGGCGAGCGTCTGGTTCAGCGCGACGGTATCGCCGGGGCTCACCATCCACTGGACGATCTCCGCCTCGGTCAGGCCCTCACCCAGGTCGGGCAGATGGAATTCGGCGATCACAGGTTCGCCCCCTTCATGCCGCTGATGCTGCTGGGCCGGTCGAGCACGCGGTCGACGGCGTCCAGGATCCGATCGAGGTCGGGAAGGTGGAACTTCTCCAGCTTGGCGGGCGGGTACGGGATGTCGTGACCGGTGACCCGCACGGGGGCGGACTCCAGGTACTCGAAGCAGAACTCCGTGATGCTGGCGATGACCTCCGCTGCGACGCCGGCCTCGCGGGAGGCCTCGTGCGCGACCACCACGCGTCCGGTGCGACGCACCGACGCGGTGACGGTCTCGTAGTCCACCGGCGAGAGCGAGCGCAGGTCGATGACCTCGAGCGAGATCCCCTCGTCCTCGGCCGCGGCAGCGGCATCCAGAGCCGTGCGCACCATGGCGCCGTACGTGATGAGCGTGGCGTCCGTGCCCGCTCGCACGACCTTGGCCAGCCCCATCGGCGGGGCATCCGCCAGCGGCGCGTCCAGATCGACCTCTCCCTTGTGGTGGTACAGCCGCTTGGGCTCGAAGAACAGCACCGGGTCGTCGCAGGCGATGGCCTGCCGCAGGCAGCGATAGGCGTCCTGCGGGTCGGACACGGCGATCACCCGGAGCCCGGCGGTGTGCACGAAATACGCCTCGGGCGACTCGGAGTGGTGCTCGGCCGCGCCGATGCCGCCGGCCCACGGCACGCGGATCGTGATCGGCATCCGCACCTTGCCCTGCGTGCGGTAGTGCAGCTTGGCGACCTGCGACACGATCTGGTCGAAGGCCGGGTAGATGAACCCGTCGAACTGGATCTCGACCACCGGACGGTAGCCGCGGAACGCGAGGCCCACGGCGGTGCCGACGATGCCGGACTCCGCCAGCGGCGTGTCGATCACGCGCTTGGCGCCGAACTCGTCGAGCAGTCCGTCGGTGATGCGGAACACGCCGCCGAGAGTGCCGATGTCCTCGCCGAGAAGCACGACCCGGTCGTCGTCCTTCATGGCACGGCGCAGTCCGGCGTTGAGGGCCTTGCCCAGGGTCATCGTGGTCATCTCAGGCCTCCTCGAACGTCGCGAGGTAGGCGGCGTACTCGTCGCGCTCGCGCTCGAGGCCGGAATGCGGCTCGGCGTACACGCGATCGAAGACCGCCATGGCCGGACGCGTCACCAGGCCCAGGCACGCGGCACGCATCTCGCGCGCCATCTCGTCGGCCTGCGCCTGCACGGCGTCCAGGTGCTCCGCAGGAAGCTCGCCCGCTGCACGCAGATGCGCCTCGAGCCGCGCGATGGGGTCACGACGGCGCCACTGCTCCAGCTCGGCGTCGCTGCGGTAGCGCTTGGGGTCGTCGGCCGTGGTGTGCGGACCCATCCGGTAGGTCACGGCCTCGAGGTAGGCGGGACCCTTTCCGGAGCGCGCGTGCTCGAGAGCCCAGCGCATGGCCGCCATGCAGGCCAGCACGTCGTTTCCGTCCACGCGCAGGCTGGGGATGCCGAACCCGGGGGCGCGACCGGCCAGCGGGAACTGCGACTGCAGCCCGACGGGCTCGGAGATCGCCCAGTGGTTGTTCTGGCAGACGAACACGACGGGCGCGCGGTAGGACGCGGCGAAGACCATGGCCTCGTTCACGTCGCCCTGGCTGGTCGCCCCGTCGCCGAAGTACGTCACGGCCACCTCGTCGGCGCCGTCGTGCTGGATGCCGAGGGCATAGCCGACCGCGTGCAGCGTCTGCGCGCCGATGATGATCTGCAGCGGAGCGATGCCCAGGTCGGCCGGGTCGTAGGCCGCCCCCTCCTCGCCGCGCCACATCCGCACGTAGTCTCCGGGCTGGGCGCCCCGGCTGTACATGACACCGGTCTCCCGGTAGCTGGGGAACACGAAGTCGCGCCGCTGGAGGGCGCGGCCCGTGCCGATCTGCGCGGCCTCCTGGCCGTTGCAGGGCGCCCACAGGCCGAGCTGTCCCTGGCGCTGGAGCGCGACGCCCTCAGCGTCGATGCGGCGCAGCACGACCATGTCGCGATGCAGATCGCGCAGTGTCTGGAAGTCCACGTCCTTGACGAACGGGTCGAGCTGCGGATTCGGCACCCTGGTGCCGTCCGGCGCGATGATTCGCTCGGTGAGCTCGAGATCGCTCTCTGTGTCGGCGATGGGTGTGTTGTGCGGTGACATCGGCGTCCTCCTGACGTGGGGCCCTTGTGGGGCGTGCACGGCCTCCCGACGGCTCCGTCGGGTTACCTGAAAGGGTACGTCGACCTGACACCTCGCTCAAGCATGTCTGCGACCCTTGAGCATGTTGCGCAGAACCCGGTGCTATGAGCCTGATAGCGTGTGGCAGTATGCCCGCCCTTGATCGTGTCGATCTCGAACTGCTCACCGCCCTCGCCGAAGACCCCCGCACCACCGTCGTGGCGCTCGCCGAGAGGCTGCGCCTGTCGCGCAACACCATCCAGGCGCGCATGGCCCGGTTGGACGCCACAGGCGTGTTCGAGTCCTACGAGCGCTCGTTCTCCACGGAGGTGCTGGGGTTCCCGCTGCAGGCCTTCATCAGCATCGGTCTGCGGCAGACCGAGCTGCCCCGGATCATCGCGGAGTTGGCGCGCGTGCCCGAGGTCGTGCAGGCGCACGGCCTCAGCGGTTCGATCGATCTGCTGGCGCGCGTGGCATGCCGCGACGCCCGCCACCTGTTCGACACCGATGCGCGCATCCTCTCGATCGAGGGCGTCGAGCGCACCGAGACCTCGCTGGCCATGGGCGAGGTCATCCCGTTCCGCGTGGCCGGCCTCATCGGCCTCGCTCGACGGGAAGCCTGAGGAAGCGCCGGATCGCCCCCGCCGCCTCGGCGGGCGTCTCGTAGTGGATGAGGTGCCCCACGTCGGCGATCTCCACCAGCTCCGCGTCCGGGAACATCGTCGCCAGGCGGCGCTCGGCCTCGATGGGCGTGATGTCGTCGCGCTGCGCCGCGATCAGCAGCGTGGGCACGTCGATCACGCCCGCGAACGCGCGCACGTCGTGCGACACGCTGGTGACGAACGCATCGTGCAGCACGTCGCGGTCAGCGAAGCGGGAGAAGTAGGTGTCGTGCTGATCGTGGATGAACCGGCGCAGCGCGGGATCCTTCGTCTTGGCCATCGCGGTGCTCATGATGCGCACGATCAGCGGATGCCGCAGCAGCGCCGTGCCGATGCGTTCGGGCAGCCTCGCGCCCAGTGAGTAGTACAGCACCGCCAGCCGGGTGAGAACGCCCTTCGGTCCCTCGAGCGCCGGCGCCCCGATCGGGTTGATCAGGATCAATTGCGGAGTCGCGAGCCCGCCGGCCACGGCAGCGGACGAGACGATCGAGCCGAAGGAGTGGCCGAGGATCACGGCATCCGGTGCGACGGTCCTGGCGAACTCGGCGAGCCAGCCGGAGTAGAGGCTCAGATCGTGCTCGCGACCGGGCACGGGCGGCGTCTCACCGAAGCCGGGCAGATCGGGAGAGATCACGCGGACGCCGGGCAGGTAGGCGACCACCGGCTCGAGGCCGTGATGCTCGCCGCGGAAGCCGTGCACGGCGATGACGGTCGGGACGTCGCCGCCCTCGGGCCCGTAGGCCCAGTACGCGGCGGTCGATCCGAGCACCTGCACCTCGCGCCGCTGCACGGGGATCGTCGCGAGACGGGCTGCGTACGGCGAGGCTGCGGGCATGCCCGAGAGTCTACGGGAACGAATGTCGGTGGCCGTCCTTATGTTCGAAGGAAGGAAAGGAGCCGACATGAGCACACTCACCGATCCCGCACCCGCTCTGGTCTGGGCGACCCCCACGCTGAGCTCCCCCGCGGAGCACCTGGAGCGCGCCGGCGAGCGGCTGTGGCGCGTCCTGGACGCGCACGACGCCATCCGAGGGCACCTGCGCGTCGTCGCCGACCCGCTGGGCGTCCGCTACCGTGCGGAGCGTCTGCAGCTGGCATCCGGCGCATTCCGCCTCGTCGGCGAGTTCTGGGACGCGAACGACGCGGTGGCCGCGCTGCGGTTCTGAGCGCGAGTGCCCCCTGCAGGATTCGAACCTGCGACCAACGGATTAGAAAGCCGATGCTCTTCCTCTGAGCTAAGGAGGCGTGGCTCCCCAGAATACCGTGTCGGTCGCCGTCGATAAGATCGAGGCATGGTTTCTGCGTCTGAGAACGATCGGCTCGTCTGGATCGACTGCGAGATGACCGGCCTCGATCCGGCGATCGACGAGCTCGTCGAAGTCGCCGTGGTCATCACCGACTTCGAACTGCGGCCGCTGGACCCCGGTTTCCAGATCGTCATCAAGCCGAGCGACGCGGCCCTGGCGCACATGAACGACTTCGTCACGAACATGCATCAGACCTCGGGACTCAGCGAGGAGATCCCGAACGGCGTGCCACTGGCCGAGGCCGAGGACCGCACGCTCGAGTACATCAGGCGGTTCGTCCCGCTCGAGCACAAGGCGCCGCTCGCCGGCAACACCATCGGCACCGACCGCATGTTCATCGCGAAGTACATGAAGCGCGTCGACGAGCACCTGCACTACCGCAATGTCGACGTCTCCAGCATCAAGGAGCTGTCCCGCCGCTGGTACCCGCGGGTGTTCTTCCAGACTCCTGAGAAGCATGGCGGACACCGCGCGCTGGCAGACATCCTGGAGTCGATCCGCGAGCTGCAGTACTACCGTCAGGCGGTCTTCGTGGCCGAGCCCGGTCCCTCTTCTGACGCGGCTCGGGATATCGCGGTGCGCACCGTGTCAGAGTTCGCCCCCAACATGTAATAGACTCGTGGGGTTGCCTGCTCCGGCAGGCACATGGTGGCTATAGCTCAGTTGGTAGAGCACCGCGTTGTGGTCGCGGGGGTCGCGGGTTCAAGCCCCGTTAGCCACCCACAGACGGGTCAGGTGTGAACTTTCGACCAAGGGACCACCCTTGGAGGAAGTTCGCACCTGGCCCTATTTCTTTGCCTCGGCGGCCCACCAGGGAAAAGCATGGCGAGGGCCACACTTGCTCGGCGTGCTTACCGAGGCACGGAGACGCCCGCCGGAATCTCTAAGCGAGCGAGAGGAAGAGCTTCTCCAGCTCGTCGATGCGCTCGCCGTCGCCCGGCTCCTCGGCTAGGCACTCCTTCAGGGCACCGGCGACCACCAGGAAGCCAGCCCGGTCGACGGCCTTCGACACTGCGGAGAGCTGCTGCACGACGTCGCGGCAGTGGGCCTCGTCCTCGACCGCAGCGATGACGGCTGCCAGCTGGCCGTGCGCGCGCCGCAGCCGATTCACGATCTTGCGCTTCGCCTCCGGGTCGTGCGCCGCGACGATGTCTGGGCTGATGCTCATCGGATTCCTCCTGGGTTGACATCCACCATACTCCCCAGGGTATAGTTTGGATACCCCCCGGGGTATTCAATCTTCATCGACACCGCCAGGAGGGCGAGATGTGCAGAGCCGCGAAGTGCAACATCTGCGGGAAGACGACCTGGGCTGGCTGCGGCCAGCACGTGAACGACGTGCGCCGCACGGTCCCGGCATCCGACTGGTGCCCCGGCCGGCACACGCAGCGCGACATCGATGAGGCGAAGGCCTCGCGACCCGGCTTCCTCGCGCGCCTGTTCGGCCGCTGATCCACTGACGAGAGGACATCACCATGTGCGCACGCATCACCTGCGACCGCTGCGGCAAGCCGAGCTGGGCCGGATGCGGCCAGCACGTCGAGGAGGCCCTCGGGGGCGTCCCGGCGGCCGACCGCTGCCACTGCTGACGACTACAACGACGACGACGACGAACAAGGAGAGCATCATGCTGCTGGAGCGCATCTACGACGAGGACCTCGCACAGGCGAGTTACGTCATCGGTTGCCAGGCGACCGGCGAGGCGATCGTGATCGACCCCCGCCGCGACGTCGACGAGTACATGCGACTGGCCGACAAGCACGGCCTGCGCATCGCGCACGTCACCGAGACCCATATCCACGCCGACTACCTCTCAGGCACCCGCGAGTTCGCGGCGCGCACCGGTGCCCGCATGCACGTCTCCGACGAGGGCGGACCCGACTGGACCTACGGCACCGGCTTCGACGACGCCGACCGGATGCACGACGGCGACGAGATCGTCGTCGGCAACGTGACGCTGCGAGCGGTGCACACCCCCGGCCACACGCCCGAACACCTGTCGTTCCTCGTGACCGACGGCGCGCAGGCCCAGGAGCCGGGCTTCATGCTCACCGGCGACTTCGTGTTCGTCGGCGACGTCGGCCGACCGGACCTGCTCGACGAGGCGGCCGGCGGCGTCGACACCCGCTTCGAGGGCGCTCACCAACTCTTCGCGAGCCTGCGCGACCGCTTCCTGACACTGCCCGACTACGTCCAGGTGCTGCCAGCGCACGGTGCCGGCAGCGCGTGCGGCAAGTCGCTCGGCGCGATCGCGGCGACGACCGTCGGCTACGAGCGCGCCTTCTCGTGGTGGGCTCCCTACCTCGCCGCCGACGACGAGCAAGGCTTCGTCGACGAGCTACTCTCCGGCCAGCCCGACGCCCACGCGTACTTCGCCCGAATGAAGTCCCAGAACCGCACCGGCCCCGCGGTGCTCCACCCCCGCGCACCGCTCCCCGAGCGGTCCACTGCGGAGGTGCAGCACCTCCTGGAGCGCGACCTCGCGATCCTGGTGGACACTCGGGACCGCCGGCAGGTGCACGACGGCACCGTGGTCGGTTCCCTCAACATCCCGGGCGCAGCGAAGGCCGCGACCTACGGGGCGTGGGTCTACGATCCGGAGGCGGAGCACCGGCCGCTCGTTCTCCTCGCGGACGACCGCGAGGAGGCGGAGCGGATGCGCGACCACCTCGTGCGGGTCGGCATCGACGCCGTCGACGGTTTCATCCGCTCCCTCGACGGGCTCGAGCTGGTGCAGCCCCGACTGCTGCAGCCGGAGGAGCTCGACGGCCTCGCCGACGTGAACCTGGTCGACGTGCGCGGCAGCTCCGAGCACGCCGACGGGCACATCCCCGGCTCCGCGCACCTCAGCGGCGGCCGCGCGCTGTGGCACCTCGACGAGTTGCCCGCGGACGGCACCGTCGTGACGTACTGCCAGAGCGGCGTGCGCAACAGCGTCGTCGCCAGCGCACTGCGCCGGGCCGGCGTCGACGTCGTCGAGCTCGACGGCTCCTACCTCGGGTGGCTCCAGACAACCGGGCGCGAGCCGGCGACCAGCTGACCGCCGAGGATCGAGGCGCCCGATGACGCCGACCGCCACCATCGCCGTTCTTGCGCTCGCCCTGCTGGTCGGCATCAGCCTCGGCCTGCTGGGCGGCGGCGGCTCGATCCTCGCCGTGCCCATCCTGACCGCCGTCGGCGGCGTGGAGCCGCGAGCCGCCATCGCGTCGTCACTGCTCATCGTCGGCACGACGAGCGCCCTCGGACTGCTGCAGCACGCTCGCGCGGGCCGCGTGCGCTGGCGTGTCGGGGTAGTCTTCGGAGCGGCCGGTGTCGTCGGCGCGCTCGTCGGCGGGCTGCTCGGCCGCACGCTGCCCCCAGGCGTGCTCATGGTGCTGCTCGCCGGCACGATGATCGCCGCCGCGGTGGCGATGCTTCGCCGGCGCCCGCGTCACGACCGGGCGGAGCCCGCTCGGCCGCGCATCGCCCTCGTCCTCGTGCTCGGAACGGTTGTCGGCTCACTCGCCGGGCTGGTCGGCGCGGGGGGCGGCTTCCTCATCGTCCCCGCGCTGATCCTGCTCGCCGGCCTGCCCGCGTCGGCCGCGATCGGCACATCCTTGCTCGTCATCGCGATGCAATCGCTCGCCGGGCTCGCGGCCCAACCAGCACTCCCCGACATCCCCTGGGCGCTGGTGCTGCCGTTCACCGCAATCGCCGTGGCGGGCTCCTTCCTCGGCTCGGCGCTCACCGGCCGCATCCCCGAACGGGCACTGCGCACCGGATTCGCGGTGCTCGTGCTCAGCGTGGCCGTCGCGCTGCTCGTGCAGCAGCTCGCGCTCCACCTCCCGCTCACCTGAACGACACCGCTCACCGGAGAACACCATGACCAGAACCCAGCTCGCCGGCCTCGCCGGCCTCGCGCTCGCCGCCGTCACGACAGGCTGCGCATCGACGCCCCCTGGCAGCGTCGCAGCTCCAGCGGACGCCGTCGTCATCGACGTGCGCACCGCGCCCGAGTTGGCATCCGGTCACCTCGACGGCGCGGTCCTCCTCGACGTGTCGAACGGCGACCTCGCCGCGGCACTGCCCTCGCTCGACCCTGATGCGCCCTACTTCGTCCACTGCAGGTCCGGCAGCCGGTCAGCACAGGCGGTCGCGCTCATGCGCGAGGCCGGCTTCGCGGACGTCACCGACCTCGGCGCGCTCAAGAGCGCGTCAGCGGCGACCGGCCTCGCAATCGGGCGCTGACGCCGGCCCATCCGACCATCACCGATCCAGGGAGCAACCCCGAACATGACCACGCGTGACATCACCATCGAAACGATCGACTCGACCATCGCCGGCGACGGCATGGTGCTCCTCGACTTCTGGGCGGCATGGTGCGGCCCCTGCCGCAGCTTCGCGCCCGTCTTCGACCGAGCTGCCGCGTCGAACACCGACATCGTGTTCGGTAAGGTCGACACCGAGGACCAGCAGCAGCTGGCCGCGGCGTTCCGCATCACGTCCATCCCGACGCTCATGGCCTTCCGCGACGGGATCCTCGTCTTCTCGCAGCCCGGCGCGCTGGGCCAGGCCCAGCTCGACAGCCTCATCGCCGGCGTCCGCGCGCTCGACATGGACGACGTGCGCCGCCAGGTCGCCGAGCAGCGCGCAGCCGCCGAGGCGCCGTGACTTCCCGCCGCCGCGCCCCGGTCTGCGCTCCGGGAAGCATCGAACGCGTCGTGCAGGCCGCTGTCGGCGCGCTGACCGGCGCGTTCGCGCTCAGCAACCTGCACGACGCGCCGCTCGCCATCGCCGCCACGCTCGGCGCTGCGCTCCTCCTCACCGGCGCAGTCCGCGGCTGGTGCCCGGCATCGCTGCTCGCGCGAGTCAGTGCCACCGCCGCAGAGCACAACACGCTTGGCATCCCCGAAGCCCGCCAGCCGCTCGACCAGCGAGGCCCCCGCTAGAGCGCAGGCTTCAGCCGCCCCCTCGTGCTGCCTCGCCGATTGCTAGTCGTCGAGGACGTGTCGTGGGCCGTCGGTTCCGATGACGAGGGCTCCGGCGCAGTGCGCCGAGACGCACTCGCGCCAACGCCGCGGCGAGCTCGCGTGCAGATCGGCCCGCCAGCGCGGCCGAGCAGGATCAGTTCATCGGCCACGATCCGATGCCGTCACCGCATCCGCTCCGGCTGGCGGTGCGGATGCTGCGCGGTGTCCGCGGCGCACCAGCGCGATCGTCCAGGCGACGCCGGCGAGGAGCAGTAGCCCGCCGGCGGCATTCCACGCGACGTCATACGGCAGCAGCTCCCCCGCCTCGGCTCGCGCGGCGCGCGGCATGCAATGGGGGACGGCATCGACATGCGCCCAGGGTTGCACGGGTACGGATCCTGGCTATCGGCGGACGCTCAGATCCCCATGGCGCCCGAGGCATTCTGCGCTCGTCCGGACGTCCTTAACACTCCCGGCTCCGACACCACGTCCAAGACGCTCCACCGCGAATCGGAGAGCGATGGCGCGGCATGCGCCGGTACGACGCGGTCTCTTTGAAGCGACTCGATCGCCGGTCCGGGCCGCGGCGTCCTGCCGCTCCGGTGACGGCTCCCTCCGCCGGGGAGCTCAGCGCACTTGGCTTACCGCCACGCCGCCGGGCCGCCGGCGGGACGCATGACGTCCGGCTTCTCGGTACCAGCGCGCGCAGAAGAGCGCCACGATCGCGGCCTCGATCAGCTGCCCGCGTAGTACGTGAGCTGCGCGCCGGCTGCACGTCACCGACGGCATACAGGTCGGGAGGAGTGGCGAAGAGCGTCTTGGCGAGGATGCTGTGCGACGCCATCGTGGCGAGGGGTGCGACTGCGGTGATGAGGTGAGGCGCTCGATGCGGTGTCGAGTCGAGGCCGATGGCCGCGGTCGTCAGGAGGTAGCCCGCGAGGAGCAGGTGGGCGTGGACCGCCACGTGCACCAGCGAACCGGACTGCATCCAGCCGACCAGGGGTGTCGAATAGATCTGCCACAGTCCGCCGGCATTGAGACACGCTGCGGTGACGGCTCGCGTGTCGCCTCTCGCCTGGATGGACAGACGCGGGTCGGCGGGCGCCGCCCTCGCTCATCCACTCTTGTTCTCGAATACTCCTGGGGGTATAGTTGGATGCATCAGCGGGGACCGCGGATCGTGCCGGCACAAGCCTTCGGCCGACTCCCGCCCGCCCCGAGTCGCTTGGAGCAAGTCATGAGCTACGGCATCACCACGACAGTCGCCCTCCCCTTCGACGAAACGGTCACCGCGATCCGCGCGGCGCTCGCCACGCAGGGATTCGGCGTGCTGACCGAGATCGACATGGCGGCGACGCTCAAGGCGAAGCTCGATGTCGACATGCCCCCGCAGGTGATCCTGGGCGCGTGCAATCCTCCGCTCGCGCTCCGCGCGCTCCAGGCGGAGGAGTCCATCGGACTGCTACTCCCCTGCAACGTCACGGTGCGCGACGCCGGCGACGGTACGTCGGTCGTCGAGGCGCTCGACCCGAAGGTCATGGTCGGCGTCACCGGGAACGAGGCGCTGCGAGCGGTCGCAGACGAAGCGGCGGACCGCCTGGGCGCAGCGCTGGCCGAAGTCGGCAGCGGCAACGAGTGACGGCGCGACTGCGCCTTAAGCACGAGAACGGGGAGGTCGAAGCATGTTGATGGGCAACTGGAGCGGCATGGGCAACTGGAGCGGCATGGGCAACTGGGGCGGCATGGGCCCCGGAATGGGGTGGGTGTTCCTGCTCTTGATGATCGCGGGCATCGCGGCGCTCGTCGTCCTGACGGTGCGGCTCGCGACCGGCGGTCTGAACCGCGGAGGCCACCGGCCACCGGAGCCGCGAGGCGGATCGGCGCGCGCCATTCTCGACGAGCGCTACGCGCGTGGCGAGATCGACCACGCTGAGTACGACGAGCGAGTCGCACGCCTGCGCGACGCTCCTTGATGGAGCCGATCACCCGCCGCCAGGCTCTGCTGCTGGGCGCCTGCGGCGCCGCGGGCGTGGTAGTCGGTGGGCTCGGGCTCAGCAGCACGGGTCTGCCCTGGACCTCGCCCGATGCAACGCCCTCCGGGCCGCTGGCCGAGCCGAGCTCGCTGCGAAGCCGCGGGGGCGTGCTCCGCACCGAGCTGGTCGCCGCGGAGCACGAGAACGAGATAGCCGGCCGCAGGGCGCTCGTGCTCGGCTACAACGGCAGCGTCCCGGCCTCGACGTGGCGCGTGCGCCCGGGCGACCGCATCGAGGTCCGCCTCGAGAACCGTCTTCGCGAGCCGACCAATCTCCACACGCATGGGCTCCACGTCTCCCCGACAGGGAACGGAGACAATCCCCTCATCAGCCTCGCACCCGGCGAGGTGTTCGACTACCGCTTCGACCTTCCTCCCGACCACCCCAGCGGCGTGTTCTGGTATCACCCCCACCACCACGGCAACGTCGCCGATCAGATCTTCGGCGGCCTCTTCGGTGCCATCGTGGTCGAAGGCGACGCGCTCCCGGTCGCCCGCGAGCGGGTGCTCGTGATCTCGGACATCTCGTTCGCCGGCGGAGCCGTCGCTGCCGCTTCGGAGGCAGATCGCATGATGGGCCGGGAGGGCGACTTCCTGATGGTCAACGGTCAACTGCTGCCCGAGATCGTCGCGCGGCCGCGGGAGCGGGAGCGCTGGCGGATCGTCAATGCCTGCACGGCGCGCTACCTCCGACTCGCGCTGCCTGGTCAGCGGCTGGAGCTCCTGGGCATCGACTCCGGGCACGAACCGCGGCCCCGCGCCGTCGATGAGGTCCTGCTGGCTCCCGGCAACAGGGCGGATCTCCTGGTGACGATGCAGGCCGGAAGTGCCCAGCTGCGCACACTCGGCTACGACCGGGGCGCCGCCATGATGGGCGGGATGATGGCCGGCGGGGGCAGCTCCTCCGGCCCGGCGCTGCTCGCCTTCGTCGAAGTTCGCGGGCCCGACGCCGCGGTGCTGCCCGCCGTGCCCCCGCGCGCGCCCGACGCCGACCTGCGCTCCCGCACTCCCGACGCGCTGCGCGAGATCTCCTTCACCATGACCATGGGGATGGGCATGCCGCAGCAGGGCGGGATGATGGCCCTGGGTTTCGACGGGCGCGCATTCGACGCGGGGCGCATCGATCAGCGCGTCGGCGCGGAGACCGTGGAGGAGTGGACGATCCGCAACCCCACGCCGATGGATCATCCGTTCCACCTGCACGTCTGGCCGATGCAGCTGATCCAGGTGAACGGATCGGCGATCGACGGCACCCAGTGGCGGGACGTCGTGAACGTCCCGGCTCAGGGCTCGGTCGTGGTGCGCATCGACTTCGCACGGTTCACGGGCCTCACGGTCTACCACTGCCACATCCTCGATCACGAGGACCTAGGGATGATGGGAACGGTCAAGGCTGCATGAGCGGCGGCCAGCTGCTGGACACCGAGGTTCGCTACCTCACCGAAGACGACGAGTCGATCGATAGCCGGAGCGTTCGACCAGTTCAAGTCCGGTGGGCGACGGACCTATTTCCGTCCCCACTCTCCAATCAGTCACTTGCGTGGGCTCCCTCATCAGCGCCTGCCCAGCACGCTTACAGGGCACCGAGGCCAGCTCTCGAGCGTGCAGCCCTTCGCGGGGTACCCTCAGCGCATGCCATGCCCATGACCCCCCGCCGAACTGGCTGCACAACTCGGCCACGATGACGACGGGCGCGCAATCCGCGCCTTCTTCGTTACCCGACGACGGACGCGGGCACTTCAGCACACATCCCCTGCAAGCTGACGCCCGAGCAGGCCGAACGGGTGCGCGAGCGCTACGTCGCAAGGGCTGTCTGCTGTCGATGCCGCGCGGTGAGATAGAGCCGGTGCGCGGTGATGACGACCGCGAGCCAGCCCACTCCCAACATCCATGCGACGAGCACGTCGGTGAACCAGTGGTGGCCGAGGTAGATGCGGCTGATGCCGATGCTGACGGCGAACACCACGGCCACGGCGATGGTCGCGACCTGGACGACACGGCTCGACTGCCGCAGGAGCAGCATGTAGGCGATCGCGCCCGCAATCGCTGTGGCGTTGAGCGTGTGCCCACTTGGGAACGAGGGCGAATGCTCGAACGGTGGCACGGCGTCGTTGAACCCCGGCCGCACCCGCGCGACGAGTCCCTTGCCGACGACCGTCATCAGCAGCGATCCCACGCCCGCGGCCCCGATGATCAGAACCGGCGCCCAGTTGCGGCGACGCAGCGTCAGCACGACGATGGCGAGCACGGCGATGATCGGCATCACGATCACGCCGCCGATGTTCGTTTACCACGTCACCGCCGTATCGAGCCACGGCGACCTAACCGTCACGAACGCCGCGAGCACCGGACGGTCCAAGCCTGCGACGCCGTCGGATTCTGTCACCGCGTCGTAGACCCAGGCCGCCGCGAGCGTCGCGAGCGCTGCGACCACCGCGCCGACCGCCAGGATGAGGACGAGAGCCGCGTGAGGCCCGAGCAGCTCGCTCAGGCGGTGGACCATCAAAGCGCCGACCCGGCCGGCGCGCGACGGCCAACGGGTCAGATCCTTCGTGCCCAGGTGGCGCTCGACCTCGACTTCCGCGTCGGGACCCGTCTGCTTCGGGTCCTCGCGATCCCGCTGCATCGATGCTCCTGTCCGCCGGCCTGGAGCGATCCTGGCACGGCGTTCCCGATCGAGCACGCCTGCGGCGCTCGCACCTGAGAGCGCTCTCAGGTGGTCTCAGAGTCGCCACAGTGCCGGACCGGGAGTCTCATCACATCGACTCGATCACCGGGTCGGCCCGGACCGGCAAGGGTTCGGAAACCGAACAGGAGCGCACCATGAAGAACCTCAAGAAGAAGGCAGCCGTGACCGGCATCATCGCCACGACGCTCGCCTTCGGTGGAGCCGGCCTCGCCATGGCGGCGAACCCCGACAGCACGCAGCCGTCGTCCTCGGCGACCGACGAGCAGGAACCGTCGTACACGGGCACCGTGCAGGCGCCGCAGGACGCGACCTCCCCCGACGGCACCGACACGGAGCTGTCCGAGGCCGACGAGGCCGCGAGCCTGCAGAGCCTCGCCACGGTCACGCCCGAGGAGGCGACGGCAGCAGCGCTCGCAGCGGTGCCCGGCACCGCCGGCGACGCGACGCTCGAGGACGAGAACGGCTACGTCGTCTACGAGGTCCAGGTGACCGCGGCCGACGGCTCCGTGATCGAGGTCAAGGTCGACGCCGGCGACGCGAGCGTGCTCGCGCAGGAGGCTGACGAGCCCGAGTGCACCGACGAGGCCACCGAGAACGGCACCGAGCAGCAGGACGAGACGGGCGAGAACGGCGCCGAAGACCCCAACACCTGACCCCCGACCACCGCCGGCGGAGCAACGCGCTCCGCCGGCGCTGTCGCACGCTCAGCGTCAGTCCGATGAATCAGGAGAATCACACGTGCCCGACGTCTTCCTCGCAGGCCTGCTCGACCCGGTCTCGCTCCTCACCGGAGCAGGGCCGTGGGTGCTGCTCGCCCTCGCCGCCATCATCTTCGTCGAGACGGGACTGCTGTTCCCCTTCCTGCCGGGCGACAGCCTGCTGTTCGCCGCCGGACTGCTGAGCCCGCAGCTCGGCCTTCCCATCCCGCTCGTGCTGGTCGTCGCGGCGGCCGCAGCCATTGCCGGCGATCAGATCGGCTACCTGCTGGGTCGGCGCTACGGTCGGCGGCTGTTCTCGCCTGACGCGAGGATCCTCAAGTCCTCATATCTCGAGCAGGCGGACGCGTTCTTCCTCAAGCACGGCGCGAGAGCGCTCGTGCTGGCTCGCTTCGTGCCGATCGCGCGCACCTTCGTTCCACCGGTCGTGGGAATGTCCCGCCTGCCGTACCGCACCTTCGTCCTCTGGAACGTGCTCGGGGCGGTCGCGTGGGTCGCGATCGCCGTGCTCGCCGGGCGGTGGCTCGGCGGCGTGCCGCGGGTCGCGCACAACGTCGACGCCATCGCCCTTGCGGTCGTCGCGATCTCTGTCGTCCCGCTGGTGATCGAGGTGGTGCGCGCTCGCCGAGCGGCACGCCTGCGCGACGCGGACTGAACGACCACGGGAGTGGAGCGCGGCAGTCACAATGGAACGCATGCGGGTGCTGCTTGTGGAGGACGAACGACGGCTGGCCGAGGCGGTCCGACACGGGCTGATCGCCGAGGCGTTCAGCGTCGACTGGGCCGACAACGGCATCGACGGACTGTGGAAGGCCAAGGAGCAGCAGTACGACGTCGTGGTGCTGGACATCATGCTGCCGGGCCTCAACGGCTACAAGGTGTGCGAGGGCATGCGCGCAGCCGGCATCTGGACGCCCGTGCTGATGCTGACGGCGAAGGACGGAGAATACGACCAGGCGGATGCCTTCGACCTGGGTGCCGACGACTACCTGATCAAGCCGTGCTCGTTCATCGTGCTCGTCGCGAGGCTGCGAGCGCTCGTGCGCCGCGGCGCGCCGGAGCGGCCGGTCGCGCTCAGCGTGGGCGACCTTTCGCTGGATCCGGTGCGCCACCGCGTCGAGCGCGGCGGGACGGAGATCGCGCTCACGCCGCGGGAGTTCGGGCTGCTCGAGTTCTTGATGCGGCACCCCGGCGAGGTCGCCACGAAGACGCAGATCGTGGAGGCGGTCTGGGACGCGGCCTACGAGGGCGACCACAACGTGGTGGAGGTCTACATCGGCTACCTAAGGAAGAAGATTGACCAGCCGTTCGGACGCACATCGATCAGGACGGTGCGCGGTGTCGGCTATCGACTCATAGCTCGGGACTGACCTCTCGAGTCCGGGTCCGTCCGCGTCGTCACGCCCGGCGTCACGCCTCGCGCTGCCGCGGCAGCGTGACGCGCAGCGCAGCTCCGGTGCCGCTGTCGACGACCTCGACCTTGCCGCCGTGAGCGAGCACGATCTCCTTGACGATCGCGAGGCCGAGTCCGGTGCCGCCCTCGTCGCGGGCCCTGCTCTCGTCCAGCCGCACGAAGCGGTCGAACACGCGCTCCCGGTCGGCGGCGGGGATGCCCGGCCCGTCGTCGCGCACTTCGATGACGGCAATGCCGGCCTCGGCTCGCACACTCAGCGCCACCACCTCGCGCGCGTGCCGCACGGCATTGTCGACGAGGTTCCGGACGGCCTGGGCCAGCTGAGGCGACGACCCAGAGACGCGCACCGCCTCGATCCTCGCCTCGACCGTCAAGGCGGTGGTGGAGCGGATGCGGTCGCGCTCGGCCGCGAGCAGATCGTCGAGGTCGACGTCATGCTGCTCTCGGGCGAGCCCCCGCTCGTCAGCTCGGGCGAGCAGCAGCAGCCCGTTCACGAGCCGCTCCATCCGTGTCGCCTCCTCGACGAAAGCCTCCGCGGCGGTCCCAGAGAGCGCCCCGTCGGGATGGGCGACGACCGTCTCCCCCATCGCCTTGATCGTGGCGATCGGGCTGCGCAGCTCGTGGCTGGCGTCGGCGACGAACCGCCGCTGCGAGAGCTGAGCCGCCTCCAGCCGCCCCAGCATCCCATTCATCGTCACGGCCAGCCGGCCGATCTCGTCCTGCGCCGCGGGGACGGGCACGCGCTCGGTCAACTGCCGTCCGCCGATCGCGGCCACCTTCGCACGGATGGCCTCCACCGGCTGCAGCGAGCGACCAACGAGCCAGTACGTCGAGACAGCGACGACGAGCACAAGGATGGGGTAGCCGATCGCCAGCAGCGGCAGCACTGCGGCCGTGCTCTCGTCCACCGACTCGAGCGACTGCGCGACGAGGACGGTGTACGTCCCGGTCGGCGTCCCGATGGCGGCGCGCGCGACTCGGTACGCCTCTTCCTCCTCCACCGGCAGCGTCGCATCGTCCCAGACGATCCCGTCGGCGGGGTCGAGGGGCTGGCCGAGCGCAGGCTCACCTTCCAGGTCGGCCGACTGGCTCGCCACGTCGCCGTCGGCGGTGAGGATCTGCACGACCGTGCCCTGGCGCGACGCGCTCTGCGCGGTCGACCCTAGCGACCGCGCCAGCGCGTCGGCGCTCGTTCCAGCCGGGATCGCCTCGAGCTCGACGAAGACCTCCTCGACGCGGTCCTGCACCGACGCCTCGACACTCGCGCTCAACGAGCGCCGCAGCAGCAGTACGAGCGCCGCCGAACCCAGCGCGAGCGCGACGGCGACGATGATGGTGGCGGCCAGCGCTGCTCGGGCTCGAACCCCGATGACGCCGCGCAGCGGCTCCGGCGCGCGAGACGAGCTCGTGCTGGTGCCGTGATTCATCGCTCCGCCCTTGCCATGGCCGAACGATATCCCAGCCGATTCAGCGGTGTGCTCGCGCCTGAGAGCGCTCTCAGGTGGCCAGGTCGGCCCGGATCGGCAGCGGTCCGCCGTGCCGCTCAGCCAATGGACGCGGGCACCTCGTAGTCGGTTGCGGCTAGGTCCAGCTCATCCGGTCCCGAATCGGCGTCGACGATCGAGACGGCGCTCGGACGTCAGACTGCTGAACCTGGGCGATGCTCATAGCCACGTCCTTCGCCTCCGGTGCGCTGAAACGGGCGCGCCAGACCTGCGCATCCACGGCGCTGAGGCTCACCACCGCTCCATCGCACTCGGCGAGCCAGAGCGTCTCGGCAGCTCCGGGGGAGCCAGGATGTGGCCCGTCCGGATCGTTGGGTTCGACGAGCATAGACAGCACCATTCGCGCGGTTTGTTCGTCGGTCGCCAGTTCACTCAAGCTCGGCCTCGCCGGTTCCTCTCGGCGTTCGTCACCGACGAGGTGCGCCGGCAACCCCGGTGGATCAGCGGCGCGGAGGTGCGCTATGCACCGTCGCTGGCGTCGTCCACGATGAGCCCAGCCTCGACCAGCGCCGCTCGCACGGCCTTGCGGTCGACACCCATCCGGCGACCGATCGCCCGCATCGAGACTCCCGCTCGCGCAAGCCGCACGGCCTCCGCCTTCTCGTCGAGGCCCAGCCCCGGCCGACGACTCGGCACGTTCCGGCGGCGGAGGTGGGAGAACACCGTGGCACGATGGATTCCGTACCGCTCCGCGAGCTGCTTGACGCCCATCCCGCCCAGGTAGTCGCCGATGAGAGCGTCGACCTCAGCAGCGGTCAGAAAAGTTTGAGCCGTCTCGACAGTCCTCACGACTGGCCCCCGATCGTCCCTCGGAGCGCTGAGCGGGGGACGCCGCGAGACCTCGTAGACCCCACGATTCATGCGGGTGACGAGGGTCTTCGTCTTGGGGGCGGAGTTGCCGAACGTGCTATCCAGGCACCCCAAGGAAGACCAGCGATCGAGTCCGTTCGACTCGCGAGGTCGATGAGACGAGAAGCCCCGGCATCCGGATGCCGGGGCTTCTCGCATCTAGACTCGCCCTGTGGTCACGCGTGTTCTGGTCGTGGATGACGAGCCCCAGCTCGCCGAGCTCATCGCGCGTCATCTGCGCCGGGAGGGGTACGAGGTCACGGCGGTGGGAGACGGCATCGCCGCCCTGCTGACCGCACGCACCGAGGAGTTCCACCTCGCCGTCCTCGACGTCAATCTGCCGGGGATGAACGGATTCGAGCTCGCGACGCGATTGCGCGCCGACGATCCCCGCACCGGCATCCTGCTGCTCACCGCCCGGGACGCGGTGGGAGACCGGGTGCGGGGGCTGGACTCGGGCGCGGACGACTACCTCATCAAGCCGTTCGAGTTCCCGGAGCTGTTCGCACGCCTCCGCGCCCTGCGCCGCCGCGATCATCTGGAGAGCAGACTGCTCGAAGTCGGGGACATCACGGTGGCGGTGGACGGTGCCGCCGCGCAGGTGGGCGGGACCGACGTGCCGCTCAGCCGACGTGAGTTCGACCTGCTGCGCGCCTTCCTCGAGCGCCCCGATGAGACGCTCACGCGCGAGTGGATCCTGACCGAGGTGTGGGGCTCCCCGCACTTCGCCTCGAACGTCGTGGACCAGTACGTCGGCTACGTCCGGCGCAAGCTCGCCGACGCCGGATCGGGCGTGCGCATCGAGACCGTCCGCGGCGTCGGTTTCGTGCTGGCGACCGGTGCCGACACCGAGGAGAACCGATGATGCGGATGCTGCGCCGGCTCTCCATCCGCGCGCGCATCATCATCGGCTCCACCGCCGTCGTCATCGTCCTCGTGCTGGCGGCGGGGACGGCCGTGTACGCCCAGATCTCCAGCATCGCGGTGTCGCGCGAGAAGGCCGTGCTGCACGGCATCGCCGAGGTCTATCGCGGGATCATCAAGGAGGATCCCGCTGAGCCGTTCGAGAAGCCAGGGGTCGACCAGCATGTCGCGATCATCGCACCCGACGGGGCGGTGCGCATGGATACCCTGCCGAAGGACCTCGCCGAGCACCTGGACGAGCTCACCGAGCCGGGGCCAACGCTGCGCGAGTTCCGGTTCGGCGAGACCTATTACGTCTACGTCGATGTCGTCGACACACCGCAGGGCTCGTGGAAGGTGCTCGTCACGCGGGAGAGCGACATCGCCGCCGGGATCGTCTCCGGCGTCAGCGCCCTGCTGTGGACCCTGTTCATCGCCAGTGCCGTGCTGTTCGCCGCGGGCGCCTGGGCGGTCGCGACGGCGGCGCTGCGTCCGGTGGAGCACCTGCGCCGCAGCGCCGAGCACCTCGCCCTGCAGCGCGGGGAGACGGGTCTGCTGCCGGTCAGCGGCACCGGCGACGAGATCGATGCGCTGGCGCGCACGTTGAACGGGCTGATCGAGGACGTCCGCGCCGCCAGCGCTCGTGAGCAGCAGATGGTGGCGGATGCCAGCCACGAGCTGCGCAATCCGATGGCCGTGCTGCGCGCGCAGCTGGAGCTCGTGGACGGCGCCGATCCGGATGCCGATCGCGAGCTGCTCGGGCAGGCGCGCGCCACTCTGAACAGGCTGATCCGTCTCGCGCAGGCCATGCTCGAACTCTCGCGCATCGAAGCGGGATCCGCCCCGGAGCGGACGTCGCTGCGCGTGCTCGCCGAGGAGGTCACGGAGCGCGTCGATCGCCTCCGCTGGCACCTCGCCGAGCCCTCCTCCGAGCTCCGCGGCGAGATCGACCTCGACATCGCCCTGCTCACGCCGGACGCCACGGCGAGCCTGGATGCCGCCGGCATCGGCCACGTCGTCGACAACCTCGTCGACAACGCGCTGCGCGCCGCCGCCGCCGGCGAACCGGTGCATGTGCGAGTCGCACTGCGACAGGAGCAGGACGGACTCGAACTGCTGGTGTCCGACGACGGCCCCGGATTCGATCCGCTCATCACGGACCGCGCGTTCGAGCGGTTCACCCGCAGCGAGACATCCGACTACGCCGGGGGCGGGCTGGGCCTGGCCATCGTCGCCAGGGTGGCGCAGCTCGCCGGCGGTCAGGCGACGATCTCCTCCGCGCCGTCGCGCGGTGCCGAGGTCGGCATCCGGGTGCCCGTCTCACGCCCGGCATCCGATCGCCGATCGCCGAACACCCACCAGCGGTAGGCGCAGAACCGCACCGCCGATCCCAGCAGCAGACCCACGACGTTCGCGGAGATGTTGTCGTCCAGCGCGCTGGTGAGCCCCAGCACGTCGCGGGAGACGACCAGGCACAGCAGCGACACTCCCCCGCCGATCAGGCTGGCGATGAGGAACTCGGCGGCCTCCCGGCCGGTGTCCGAGCGGCGGTGCTCCTTGAACGTCCACGAGCGGTTGCCGATCCAGTTCACGGCGATCGCCAGCACCGTCGAGATCGCCTTGGCAGCCACCGGCCACCAGGCCCAGCCGAAGGGTGTGTGCGCACGCAGCAGGTTGAAGACGCCGACGTCCACGATGAAGCCCATCCCGCCGACGACGCCGAAGCGCACCAGCTGGGTCATCAGCGCACGTCCGCGCTCCCGGAGCGCGGGACGCTCAGGCGTGAGCGTGCTCACGGGGTGCCTCCTCGAACACCGCCGGGCGCCGGTGCAGCAGCCGGGCGAAGCCCCAGGCCGTGACCTGGCGCATCGCCTCGACGATGATCCGCCCCGACATCTTCGACTCCCCGCCCCCGCGGACATCGAAGGTGATGGGGACCTCGACCACGCGCGCGCCCTCCGCGACCGCGCGATCCAGCATCTCGATCTGGAAGCAGTACCCCTTGCTGCTGATGCCCGCCCGGATGATGCGATCCAGTGCATCCGCACGGAACACCCGATAGCCGCCGGTGATGTCGTGCTGCGTGAGCCCGAGCATGATGCCGGCGTAGGCGCTGCCCGCGCGCGACAGCAGCAGCCGCTGCCATGCCCAGCCCGGAGCGGAGCCGCCCGACACCCAGCGCGAGCCGATCACGAGGTCTGCATCCCGACTCGCGGCGAGCAGCGCGGGAAGGTCCTCGGGACGGTGCGAACCGTCGGCATCGCTCTGCACCACGACGTCGTACTCATGCCGCAGCGCCCAGCTGAATCCGGCGAGGTAGGCGGGCCCAAGACCCTGCTTGAGCGTGCGGTGCAGCACGTGCACGGCGGGGTCGGCGTACGAGATCGCATCCGCGAGCGCGCCGGTCCCGTCGGGAGAGGAGTCGTCCACCACCAGCAGATCGGCCTCGGGGGCGGCTGCGCGCAGTCGATCGATCATGCCCGGGAGGGTCTCGGCCTCGTTGTAGGTCGGCAGGATGACGACGGTCTTGTCACTCATGGTGAGCTCCCTTGGTGAATTCGTAGATGGTGATGCGGTGCACGAGCTGCGTCGACGAGAGGGTGTAGCCGCTGCTGCGCAGGGCGCGCTGATCAGCGGATGCCGTGCTCGCGCCCTTCGACTCGAGCAGCCACACGGTGTTCTCGTGCAGCTCCGGCGCGATCGTGGAGACGGATGCCAGCTGGTCCCAGAGTCCCGCGCGCTGGTCGTACGACGTGACGAGCTGCGGATCCTGGAGACCTGCGAAGTCCTGCGGATAGAGCCGGAAGCTCAGCCGCGCGGTGCGGGACGGGCGCGGGCCCTCTCCGAACAGCACGGTGTCGCCGACCTGTGCGTGCTGCCCGATCGCCTCGGCGGCGAATCGGAAGTCGGCGCCGCCGTCCTTCGCGTAGGGCGTGCGCTCGTGCAGGTACTGCGGCATCGTGACGCCCAGCACGAGCGCGGTCAGGAGGAGCCCGGCGACGGGCACCAGTGCACGTCCGCGCTTCGCGACGCCATCGAGGATGCCGGTGAAGCCCCGCGCGGCCAGCAGTGTCACAGCGCCCAGGCTCACGGCCAGGTACCGGGGGTTGTAGGTCGGCGAGATCAGCACGTCCACGGCGAGGAGCGCGAGGGCGGGTGCCACCAGCCAGGTGAGAGCCAGCAGCGCGGTCGCGCGCTGACCGGCCGCCCGCAGCGCGACGACCGCTCCGATCACGATCAGCGCCCACAGGACGACGGCGACCGGAAGGCTCGAGAACCACGGCGTGATCAGGATGCCTTTGGGTGACACGTAGCCGCGGTGAGCGAGGAAGCTCACCTGGTTCCGCTGGAGTGCGGCCAGCGTGATGATGGGGAGAGCCCCGACGAGTGCTCCGCCCGCGGCGACGGCCATGCGCCGGCGCAGCTCGGCGGCATCCGTCCTCCGCGCCTGTCGCGATGCGAGACGCGGGAACAGCAGCAGCAGGCCGCACAGGGCGAGCGGAACCAGCAGCAGGTACAGGAAGAACCACGCGAGCACCCCGGCTGCCAGGCCGAACAGCATCCAGCGTCTGCGCGAGGCATCGCTGCGCAGCAGATGCGTGAACAGCACCGTCAGCCAGACCACGGCAGCCGCCGTGATGGCGTACCCGCGGGTCTCGATGGCCAGCGAGCTGGCGCGCGGGATGACGGCGACCAGCACGCCCGCGATGATGGCAGTGCGGCGGTCGAACCACCTCGATCCCAGGGTGATGACACCGGCGGCGAGGGCGCCGATCGCGATGGCGCTGAGCGCTCTGGTCGCCCACTCCCCCGTGCCGAACGCCCACATCCACACGTGCAGCAGCATGTAGTACAGCCCGTGCACGGCGTCCACGGCGCTGAGCTCCTGCAGCAGGCTGGGCAGCGAACGCTGTCCGGACATGACGCTGGCGGCCTCGTCCCCCCAGTACGAGGGGATGCCCGCGCCGATGTAGTCGACGAGCGCGACGGCCGCACCGACCCCCACGGGGACGGCGAACCGCCGCATCCCCGCGCGGCCCCGTGGAACCGTGTCGCTGCCGCCCATCGGGCGCTGCTGTGTGATGACCATGAGACGAGCCAAGCCGGGCACGTTCAGCGGATGCTATGAAATCGGCGCCGCGCATATGAGAGTCCTCACACGAACGCCGGGCGAACCCGCACGTGGATAGCATCGAGACGTGGACATCGAACGGGAAACGGGCATGCAGCTCGACGCCGAGGCGTTTGAACAGCTGGTGATCGATGAGCTCGACCGGCTCCCCGATGAGATGGTCGACGGCCTGGAGAACGTCGTGTTCGTGGTGGAGGACGAGCCGGAGGACGGCGAGGATCTCTTCGGCCTGTACGAGGGCACGTCGCTCACCGAGCGGGATCAGTACGGCCTGGGAGAGCTCCCGGACCGCATCGTGGTCTATCGCCGTGCGCATCTCGCGGCGTGCGCCGACGAGGACGAGCTGCGCGATGAGGTGCACACCACCCTCGTGCACGAGATCGCCCACTTCTACGGCATCGACGACGCGCAGCTGCACGAGCTGGGGTGGGCATGAGCACGCCCCGTGCGACACCGGTCATCGACCAGCAGCTCACCGCGGCTCCCCTGGTGCCGTGGCAGCTGGTGGTGTGGGATGACCCGGTGAACCTGATGAGCTACGTGGCACGCATCTTCCGCACTTACTTCGGGTATCCGAAGGAGAAGGCCGAGCGACTCATGCTGGCCGTGCACAACGAGGGTCACGCGATCGTGGCGACCGGGCCGCGCGAGACCATGGAGATGCATGCGCAGGCCATGCACGGGTTCGGGCTGTGGGCGACCGTGCGGAGGGCGGATCAGTGAGCGGTGCTCCCCTGTCGATCGACTTCGCCGAGGTCGAGGGCCGTCACCTGCTCGCCATCGTGGACGAGTACGTCGCCCTGCTCGATGGCCCGCGCGATGCGAAGGATGCCGGTGTGAACCGGCTCGCGCCCGACCCGTACCCCGATGACCGCGACGCCGCCGACGAGTACCGGACCAGCACCCGCGAGGACCTGCTGGACACTCGCCTGGCCGAGGCGCTCTCCGTGCGCACCGCGCTGGAGGGCTTCGAGAGCCCCGCCGGCGCGGATCTGGAGACCCGCACGATCGAGATCTCCGCGGCCGACCTGGATCCGTGGCTGCGCACGCTGTCCGGCATCCGCCTGGTGCTGGCCACCCGTCTGGGAATCGGCCGGCACGACGCGCACGACCAGGAGGATCCGCGCTTCGGCACCTACGACTGGCTCGGCTATCGGCTCGAGCTGCTGGTGCAGCTGGCCGACCGCCACGACGCCTGAGACTACGGCGTGCGCACGACGACGTCGGCGAGCTCCTGCGGGCGGTGCTGCGCGATATGCGCCTCCTCCTGCTCGGCCCACATGTCCCAATAGGGACGGAATCCGTCGCCGTCGCGTGCCAGCGCACGCCTGCGCCGCGAGTCGCTCGGGCCGTCGACCCAGACCGTCACGTCGCCCAGGCGAGCGGGGGTCGCGGTCAGCGCACCGCAGCCCTCGACCACCAGACCCAGAGCCGGGTCGACGGCGTGAGCCTCGGCCTCTTCACCGCGCTCCCAGTCCCATCGCCGCCAGATGCCCAGCTCCCCCCGGGCATGCGGGATCAGCACGGACTGCCGCACCGTCTCGGCGCCCCGTTCGAGCCCGTCCCACCCGGGATACACCGAGTCCAGTGCCACGAGCTGGACGGGCGTGCGCAGCGGCCAGGCGCGGATCAGGCGCTCCGTGAGGCTGGTCTTGCCCGCACCGCTGCGCCCGTCGATGATCACGACCGGGTTCGACGTCGAAGTGGCGACGACGGCCGCGCAGATGCGCTCGATGGCCGCGGCGAGCACCTCGCCGAACGGGTCGCTACTTCTTGAGGGCACGGATGATGCGGGTCAGCGCTCGACCGGTCACGCACACGAACGGAATGGCCACCGCCAGCAGAGTGACGATGTTCGGCTCGAACCGCAGCCCCTCCTCGCGCCGCACGTAGACGCCCAGCGGGATCGCGGCACCGCCGCCCGTGCCGCCCTCTCCGGCATCCGCCTTGCCCCCGGCGAAGCCGCTGATCGTGAGCGCGACCGGCGTGACGCTCACGCCGTCCACGTCGATGGCGTCGCCGTAGGCGCGTCCGATTCCGGAGGCCACGGACTGCTTTCCCAACTCCAGTGCGATGTTCGGCATCCCTCAACGCTAGTCCAGGCGGCGGCCCGTGCGCGGTTCACTCCCGTCCGAACGGACGCGGCTGGTCACTGCCGCGATCTCCCGCACGGCCAAGATGCCGCGCGCGCGTGATCATGCCCGCACCGAACCTCGCTCTGGCGTCGTCGAGCGCGCCCTCCAGCCGGCGCTGATCCTCGTCGTCGTCCCACAGGGCCAGTGCCCCGCCCGCCGACTCGCGCAGCTTCTCGGCGCGCACGCCTACCAGGCGCACAGGGTCACGACGCTCCAGCTGATCGAACAGACCCACCGCGGTGTCGCCGATGCGCTGGCCGACCTCGGTCGGCTCGGGAAGCGAGGTGGTGCGGGTGAGAGTCGAGAAGTCCGCGAACCGGATCTTGATGGCCACCGCACCCGCCTGCCAGCCTGATGACCGCAGGCGTGCACCCACGCGATCCGACAGCCGCAGCAGCTCTGCGCGCAGCACGGCGGCATCCGTGACATCCACCTCGAACGTCTCCTCGTGACCGACGCTCTTCTCGATGCGCGCGGTCTGCACAGCGCGGGCGTCCTCGCCGCGGGCCAGTTGCTGCATCCGCAGCGCGAGAGCGGGTCCGACGGCGCGCGACAACGACTCCAGCGGCGTCTCGCGCACATCGCGGATGAGTCGGATGCCGCGGCGCTGCAGCGTCTCGACGGTCTTCGGCCCCACGCCCCAGATGGCGCCGACCGGCCGCGGGTCGAGGAACTCCTGCGTGCGCGCGGCGGGCACGATGAGCATCCCGTCGGGCTTGGAGATCGTGGAGGCCATCTTCGCCACATGCTTGGTGGCGGCGACTCCGACACTGCAGGTGATGCCCACCTCGTCGCGCACGCGACGACGCAGCAGCACGGCGATCTCGCCCGGACTCCCCCACAGCCGACGCACGCCCCGCACGTCGAGGAAGGCCTCGTCGATGGACAGCTGCTCCACCAGCGGGGTGACACTGCGGAACACGTCCATCACGGCCTCGGAGACGGCACGGTACTTGGTGAAGTCCGGCGGCACGATGCGGGCCTGCGGGCACAGCCGGACAGCCTGCGACACGGGCATGGCGCTGCGCACGCCGTACCGGCGCGCCTCGTACGAGGCGCTGGAGACCACCGAGCGGCCGTCGGGCGCCCCGATGATCAGCGGCAGGCCGCGCAGTGACGGGTCGTACAGCACCTCGACCGACGCGTAGAACGCGTCCATGTCGACGTGCAGGATGCCCGTGCCGGTGTCGTCCGCACCCTCGCGCGAGACGATGCGCCCCGATCCGTCACCGCGTCCCATCCCCCCATTCTCGTCGAGGCCGCCGACATCCGTTCGCAGATTCTTGACCGATCGGTCAAAACTCGACGTACACTGGCATCGACCCCCGATTCGGGAGCCATTCTTTCTGCAAGGAGGATGAGTTCAATGAAGAGGTGGACACGCTGGCAGGACTGGGTGGCCGTCGCCGCCGGACTGTACGCCGCCCTGGCGAGCAGCTGGACGACGCCGCGCACGGGCGCGACGATCTCGATGATGGTCGTGCTGGGCATCCTGATGATCGCCGCTGGAGTGTGGAGCCTGGCGATGCCGGGCATGGTGTCCATGGAATGGGCTGTCGCCGTCATCGGCGCGCTGCTGTTCCTGTCGCCATGGTTCGGATCGTTCGCGGGCTCGGCGGGTCCCGCCTGGACCGCCTGGATCTGCGGTGCCGTCGGAGTGATCGCCGGCCTGTGGGCCCTCGCGCCCGCGGAGAAGGCGCACCACGCGATGCCCGGTGGGCACCGCGCCGCGCACGCCTGAACTGCTCAGCGAATCAGAAGCCGGGGCGACGGGAGACCGCCGCCCCGCATCTTGGGAGGGTCCCGATGGCCGACGACACCGACCGCCTTCACGCGCGAAGTCGCATCCTGGACGCCGCCGAGGTGCTGTTCGCCAGGCACGGGTTCGACGGCACGTCCACGGCACGCCTCGCCCACGCCGCCGGCGTGCCGAAGGGGCTGCTGTTCTACTACTTCCGCACCAAGCAGGACATCCTCACGGCGCTTCTCGCGGAGCGCCTGAGCACGGCGCTGGATCCGGAGACGCTGATCGCACCCGGTGATCCCGTGAAGACTCTCGTCAACGTCGCGGACCGGGTGCTCGGCGACCGCGCGGCGTCCGCCGTGCTGCGCGAGGTGGTCTGGCACGAGGCGCACATCCGGCCCGAAGTGCGGGAGGTCCTCACGCGCTACCGGCACGCACTGCACGACGCGATCGAGCGCGCGCTGCGGGCCAGCCTGCCCGGCACGGTCGACGTGCACGCGCTGCGCGCCGCAGCCGCGGCCTGGTCGGCCACCATCACCGCGAGGCCGCTGGAACCGTCATCCGCCGACCGTCGCCACCTGCACGAGGCCGCCAGTCTCCGCGCCATCGCGCGGCTGCTGAGCGTCGGGCTGCTGTCCACGACGATGGCGTCCTGAACAGCAGCGCGACGACGCTTCGACAGGCTCAGTGACCCCTGCACCTACTGAGCGGCGCGCTCCAGGATCAGCTCGCGCACGCGGGCCGCATCGGCCTGGCCGCGCATGGCCTCCATCACGGCGCCGATGATGGCGCCGGCGGCCTGCACCTTGCCGTCCTTGATCTTGGCCATCACGTCGGGCTGAGCGGCCAGCGCGTCATCGATGGCCGCGATCAGCGCGCCGTCGTCGGAGACCACGGCCAGGCCGCGCGCATCCACGACCTCCTGCGGGGTGCCCTCACCGGCGATCATGCCGTCGAGCACCTGACGGGCCAGCTTGTCGGTCAGCGTGCCGGCGTCCACCAGCTGCTGCAGGGCCGCGACGCCTGCGGGCGTGACGAGCTCGGTGGCCTCGCGCTCGGTCGCGTTGGCGATACGGGTGATCTCACCCGTCCACCACTTGCGGGCGGATGCCGGAGACGCGCCCGCGGCGACGGTGGCCTCCACGACTTCGACCAGACCACCGTTGCGCACGTCCTGGTACTCCTGGTCTGTGAAGCCCCACTCGGCCTTCAGCCGGCGGCGACGGGCGACGGGCTGCTCGGGCAGCGCCGCGCGGAGCTCCTCGACCAGCTCGCGAGAGGGCTGCACGGGCACCAGGTCGGGCTCCGGGAAGTAGCGGTAGTCATCGGCATCCGACTTCGGGCGCCCCGGCGAGGTGACGCCGGTGTCCTCGTGCCAATGCCGCGTCTCCTGCGTGATGGTGCCGCCGTCGGCGAGGATGGCGGCCTGGCGCTGGATCTCGTAGCGCACGGCGCGCTCCACGGAGCGCATCGAGTTGACGTTCTTCGTCTCGGTGCGGGTGCCCAGCTTCTCCTGACCGCGGGGACGCAGCGACACGTTGGCGTCGCAGCGCAGGTTGCCGCGCTCCAGCCGCGCCTCCGAGATGCCCAGGACCTTCGCGATGTCGCGGATGGCCTCGATGTACGCCTTGGCGTATTCCGGCGCGCGGTGCCCGGCGCCGAAGATCGGCTTGGTGACGATCTCGACCAGCGGCACACCTGCGCGGTTGTAGTCCACCAGGGAGTAGTCGGCGCCCTGGATGCGGCCGGTCGAACCCATGTGCGTGAGCTTGCCGGCATCCTCCTCCATGTGCGCGCGCTCGACGGGGATGGACACCAGCGTGCCGTCCTCGAGCTCGATCTCGACCGAGCCCTCGTAGGCGATGGGCTCGTCGTACTGCGAGATCTGGTAGTTCTTGCCCATGTCCGGGTAGAAGTAGTTCTTCCGGGCGAAGCGGCAGGACTCCGCGATCGAGCAGCCCAGCATCAGGCCCAGGCTGATCGAGGAGCGGATGGCCGTGGCGTTGACCACCGGCAGCGAGCCGGGCAGCCCCAGGTCGACGGGCGCGATGAGCGTGTTGGGCTCGGCGCTGTGGTACTCCTCGTTGGCGGGGTTCGGCGCATCGGAGAACATCTTCGTGCGGGTGTTCAGCTCGACGTGCACCTCGAAGCCGAGCACCGGCTCGAACAGCTCGAGAGCCTTGTCGTAATCCATCAGCTTGACGGCGGCCATCAGCGTGCTCCTCCCAGGGTGGGTGCCTTCTCCAGCAGCGGTGCGCCCCACTCGTCCAGCAGCAGCGCCTCCAGCGCCGCACCGACGCGGTACAGGCGCGCGTCCTCGCGGGCGGGGGCGAGGAACTGGATGCCGACGGGCAGGCCGTCCTCGGGCGCCAGGCCCGACGGGATCGAGATCCCGGGGATGCCGGCGAGGTTCGCCGGGATCGTCGTGAGGTCGTTCAGATACATCTGCAGCGGGTCGTCGATCTGCTCGCCGAGTTTGAACGCCGTGGTGGGGGCGGTGGGCGTCGCGATGACGTCGACCTGCGCGAACGCGGCGTCGAAGTCGCGCTGGATGAGCGTGCGGACCTTCTGCGCGCTGCCGTAGTAGGCGTCGTAGTAGCCCGCCGAGAGCGCGTAGGTGCCCAGGATGATGCGGCGCTTGACCTCGGGGCCGAAGCCGACCTCTCGGGTGAGCGACATGACGTCCTCGACGGTGCCACCGCCCTGCGGCGTGACACGCAGGCCGAAGCGCACTGAGTCGAACCTGGCCAGGTTGCTGGAGGCCTCCGCCGGGAGGATCAGGTAGTACGCGGCCACCGCGTACTCGAAGTGCGGGGCCGAGATCTCCACGATCTCCGCACCCTGCGCCGCCATCAGCTCGAGCGAGGCGTGGAAGGACGAGGCGACGCCGGTCTGGAAACCCGAGTCCGGCAGCTCCTTGACGACACCCACCTTCAGGCCCTTGAGCACCTGACCGGTGGCCCCCTCGCGGGCGGCTGCGGCGAACGACGGCCACTCCTGCGGCAGGGAGGTGGAGTCCTTCGGATCGTGACCGCCGATCACGTCGTGCAGCAGGCCGGCATCCAGCACCGTGCGGGTGACGGGACCGACCTGGTCCAGGCTCGAGGCCAGGGCGATGGAGCCGTAGCGGCTCACGCCGCCGTAGGTGGGCTTGACGCCCACGGTGCCGGTGACGTGCGCGGGCTGGCGGATCGATCCGCCGGTGTCCGAGCCCAGCGCCAGCGGCGCCTCGAAGGCGGCGACGGCCGCGGCCGAACCACCGCCGGAGCCGCCGGGGATGCGCTCCAGATCCCAGGGGTTGTGCGTCGGGCCGTAGGCGGAGTGCTCGGTGGAGGAGCCCATCGCGAACTCGTCCATGTTGGTCTTGCCCAGCGGGACGAGTCCGGCTGCGCGGGAGCGGGCGACGACGGTGGCGTCGTAGGGCGAGAGGTACCCCTCGAGGATCTTCGAACCGCTCGTCGAGGGCTGATCGTTCGTTACCAGCACGTCCTTGACGGCCAGCGGCACGCCGGCGATCGGGCCGAGCTGCTCGCCTGCCGCCCGACGCGCGTCGATGTCCGCCGCGGCGCGGAGGGCACCCTCGTGGACGTGCAGGAAGGCGTGCACGTCGCCGTCGACGGCGGCGATGCGGTCCAGGTGCGCCTGCGTGGCCTCGACGCTGGAGATCTCACCGGTGGCGAGCTTCTCGCCGAGCTCTGCGGCGGTCAGGCGGATGATGTCGCTCACTGCTCCTCGCTCCGTCACTGCTCTTCTCCCAGGATCGCGGTCACGCGGAAGCGCCCCTCATCGGCATCCGGCGCGTTCTGCATCGCCTGCTCGTGCGTGAGCGACTGCCCGACCTCATCGGGGCGGAAGACGTTGCTCATCGCGATGGGGTGGCTGGTGGCGACGACGTCCTCAGTCGCCACCTCCGACACCTTCGCGATGTTGTCGACGATGGCGTCGAGCTGACCGGTCAGCTGCGTCACCTCGTCGTCGGAGAGCTGGATGCGCGCGAGCACGCCGAGATGGCGCACAAGATCAGGGGTGATTTCAGACACCACCCCAGTCTACGAGGGCGAGACGGGTTCACCCGCCTCGAGCGGCATAGGCTGAGCGGGTGACGACGTTCGTACCTCCTCGCCCCTGGACCGCCAGCTACGCCGAAGGCGTGCCTGAGGATCTCGCCGAGGTCACCGGCTCGCTGGTCGACATCGTGGAGGCCTCCGCGCGGGACTACCCGGATGCCCCGGCGCTGCAGTTCTTCGGCGCCGAGACCACCTATCGGCAGATGCAGGATGCCATCGACCGCGCGGCCATGGGCCTGCGCGACCTCGGTGTGAAGCCGGGCGACCCTGTGGCCATCGTGCTGCCGAACTCGCCGCAGCACATCATCGCGTTCTACGCGGTGCTGCGCCTGGGCGCGGTGGTCGTCGAGCACAACCCGCTGTACACGCCCCGCGAGCTGCGCAAGCAGTTCGAGGATCACGGCGCCACGCACGCCATCGTGTGGAACAAGGTCGTCGCCACCGTGCAGGACTTCCCCGACGACCTCGCGGTCTCGACGCTCATCTCCGTCGACATCACGAAGGGGATGCCGTTCCTCACGCAGCTGATGCTGAAGCTGCCCATCGCGAAGGCGCGCGAGTCGCGCGAGGCGCTGACCGCGAGGGTGCGCGGCACCGTCGTGTGGGAGTCGCTGCTGGCATCCGCTCCCCTGTCCGCCACGCATCCGCGTCCTCAGACCGACGATCTGGCGATCATCCAGTACACGTCCGGCACCACCGGCACACCCAAGGGCGCCTCGCTCACGCACCGCAATCTGCTGGCAAACGCCGCGCAGGCACAGGCGTGGGTGCCCTCGATCACCCGCGGGAACGGCTGCGTCGTGTACGCGGTGCTGCCGATGTTCCACGCCTACGGCCTGACGCTGTGTCTGACCTTCGCGATGTCGATGGGCGCTCGGCTGGTGCTGTTCCCGAAGTTCGACCCGGACCTGGTGCTCGAGGTCACGAAGAAGCACCCTGCCACGTTCCTGCCGCTGGTGCCGCCGATCGCCGAGCGCCTGCTGAAGGCCGCGAAGGAGAAGGGCGTGTCGCTTGCGGGCACCGAGGTCGCGATCTCCGGAGCCATGGCGCTGGCACACGAGCTGGTCGTGCCCTTCGAGGAGGCGACCGGCGGGTATCTCGTCGAGGGCTACGGGCTCAGCGAGTGCTCCCCCGTGCTGATGGCCAACCCCGTCGCCGAGAACCGCGTCGCCGGCACCGTGGGGCTGCCGTTGCCCGGCACCGAGTGCCGCGTCGTCGACCCCGAGAATCCCACCGTCGACGTGCCCGCAGGCTCGGCCGGCGAGCTGATCGTGCGCGGACCGCAGGTGTTCTCCGGCTACTACGGCAAGCCCGAGGAGACCGAGGCCGTGTTCGTGGACGGCTGGTTCCGCACCGGCGACGTGGTCACCATCGACGAGGCCGGCTTCGTGCGCATCGTGGACCGCATCAAGGAGCTCATCATCACCGGCGGGTTCAACGTGGCGCCGACCGAGGTCGAGGTGGCGTTGCGCCAGCATCCGGATGTCGTGGATGCCGCCGTCGTGGGCCTGCCCAGCGACCATTCCGGCGAGGAGGTCGTCGCCGCCATCGTCGTCGAGGGATCCAAGGACGTCGACGTGGAGGCCATCCGGGAGTTCGCCCGCGGCATCCTCACGCCGTACAAGGTCCCGCGCCGTGTCTTCGTCGTCGATGAGCTGCCGAAATCGCTGATCGGCAAGGTGCTGCGCCGACAGGTCAAGCAGAAGCTGACCGAGCTGACCACCGGGGCCTGAGCCCGGCATCCGCTCCGCGATCTCGTCCTGCGGCCGTTCAGGCGCAGGCACTATCGTGGGCAGGTGACTGCTGACGATATCGCCTCCGGCGAGCCCGCGACCGATTCCGCTCCCGAGACCGCCGAGGACTCCGCGCAGGAGGCATCGAAGCCGGGCTTCGAGGAGCTCGGCATCACCGGCCCCGTGCTGAAGGCCATCAAGGACCTCGGCTACGAGACGCCCTCCCCCATTCAGGCGGCCACCATCCCGCTGCTGCTGGAGGGGCGCGACGTGCTGGGCACCGCGCAGACCGGTACCGGCAAGACCGCCGCGTTCGCGCTGCCGGTGCTGGAGCACCTGGACATGTCGCAGAAGACGCCGCAGGCGCTGGTGCTGGCTCCGACCCGCGAACTGGCGCTGCAGGTGTGCGAGGCGTTCGAGTCGTACTCCTCGCACATGAAGGACGTGCGCGTGCTGCCCGTCTACGGCGGGCAGGGCTACGGCGTACAGCTGTCGGCGCTGCGCCGCGGCGTGCACATCGTCGTCGGCACGCCCGGTCGCATCATGGACCACCAGGCCAAGGGCACCCTCGACCTCTCCGAGCTGAAGTACCTCGTGCTGGACGAGGCCGATGAGATGCTGAAGATGGGCTTCGCCGAGGATGTCGAGCAGATCCTCGCCGACACGCCGGAGAGCAAGCAGGTGGCGCTGTTCTCGGCCACGATGCCCTCCGCGATCCGCCGCCTCGCGCAGAAGTACCTCAACGCGCCCGAGGAGATCGCGATCAAGGGGAAGACCGCGACCAATCAGAACATCGCTCAGCGCTACCTGGTCGTCTCCTACGCGCAGAAGGTGGATGCGCTGACGCGCATCCTCGAGGTGGAGAACTTCGACGGCATGATCGTGTTCGTCCGCACGAAGAACGAGACCGAGACGGTCGCCGAGAAGCTCCGCGCCCGCGGCTACTCCGCCGCCGCCATCAACGGCGACGTGCCGCAGGTGCAGCGCGAGCGCTCGGTCGGGCACCTGCGCGACGGCAGGCTCGACATCCTGGTCGCCACCGATGTGGCAGCCCGTGGCCTGGACGTGGAGCGCATCAGCCACGTCATCAACTTCGACATCCCCACCGACACCGAGTCGTACGTGCACCGCATCGGGCGCACCGGCCGTGCCGGACGCAAGGGCGATGCGATCAGCTTCATCACGCCGCGCGAGCGCTACCTGCTGAAGCACATCGAGAAGGCGACCCGTCAGCAGCCGACCCAGATGCAGCTGCCGACCACCGAGGACGTGAACACCACGCGCCTGACCCGGTTCGACGACGCCATCACCCAGGCTCTGGAGGAGACCGGTCGCATCGAGGCGTTCCGCGACATCATCGCGCACTACGTGAACCACCACGACGTGCCGGAGGCCGATGTCGCCGCAGCCCTCGCCGTGGTCGCGCAGGGCGAGACCCCGTTGCTGCTGGACCCCGAGCACGACGAGCTGTCCCGCGCCGTGCAGCGCGACAACCGTCCTCCGCGCGAGCGCAGCGACCGTCCCGACCGCGGACCGCGCGAGCGCCGCAGCCGCGGCGACTACACCGCATACCGCATCGAGGTCGGCCGTCGTCACCGCGTGGAACCGCGCCAGATCGTCGGCGCGCTGGCGAACGAGGGCGGCCTGGGCCGCGACGACTTCGGCGCCATCGCCATCAAGCCGGAGTTCTCGATCGTGGAGCTGCCCGTGAACATGGATCCGGCGGTGCTGGACAAGCTGCGCGACACCCGCATCTCCGGTCGTCTCATCGAGATCAAGCCCGACCGCGGCGTGCCGAACCGTCGTGCGCCGCGCGACGACCGTGGCCGCGGCCACGACCGGGGCCACTCCCGGGATGACCGGGGCCACTCCCGCGACGACCGGGCCCACTCCCGAGACGACCGGGGTCACCGAGACGACCGGGGCTACTCCCGCGACGACCGCCCCGCCCGCAACCCCCGCCACAAGAACTGACCCGCCTCCCTGCCTGATCCTCCCGTCGAGAGCACGGGACCTCGCCGAGCGCACGGCTCGTTCACGCGAACATCCCGTGCACTCGGCGAGATGTCGTGCTCTCGACGTCAGGGAGGTGGGAAATGCGCGGCGGCGATCAGGCTGGGGCGTTGACGCGGGTGGCCACGGCGCCCTGCCAGAGCGCGACCAGCACCGCGCAGACGGATCCCGCGGCCATGATCGCGGCCAGGACGATGATCTGGAAGCGACCGGCCTCCAACGGTGAAAGTCCGCCGAAGATCGCGCCCACGAAGGCGCCGGGGAGCACCACGAGCCCGGTGGTCTTGGTCTGGTCCACTGACGGGATCAGCGCCTCGCGCACGGCGCGGCGCGCCAGATACAGGGTGGACTGACGCGGTGTGGCGCCCAGCGCCAGCCATCCCTCCACCTCGTCCCAGTGATCGGCGACGGATGCCGCGAACAGGCGTCCTGTCAGTGTGGCGATGTTCATGGTGTTGCCGATGATGATCGCCCCGATCGCCAGCGCGTAGCGCGGCGTCGGCTCCAGCGCCCCGGTGGCGAACACCGTCGTCGCGGCGACAGCGATGCCTGCGGCGATGGAGGTCGACATCACCAGCGCCGATCGCCCGCCCCAGCCGATCCGCCGGGTTGCGACCGAGACGGCGACCGTCAGCATGACCAGCAGCGCCAGCGCGATCCAGAGCGGATTCGTGATGATCCCGCCGAGGATCAGGCTGATTGCGGCCAGTTGAATCACGCCGCGTGCGATGGCCGCGGCCGGCGACCAGGCCGCATGCACGCGGAACAGCAGCAGCGCGGCCGTCGCCACGGCGACAAGGATCCCCACTCCGATCAGCGTCGGGATCAGACTCGTGGCCGTGTTCACTCTCGCGAGCCTAGCCTCGTCGGTCGCGCACGCGCACCTGACGCGAAGATGTGCGCTTCACGCGGACGCGGCCCGCGAATCCGTCCGCGTCGGCCGCACTTCTCCGCGCGAAACGAACGACGCACCGCGGCTCAGAGCTTCTGATCGAAGTGATGCGCGGTGATGTTCATGCGCTCGCGCAGGTAGAACCGGTGCGCGTCGAAGCGCTGCACGCCGGAGTCGAGCGACAGCGCCGTGCATCCGGCGGCGATCGCGCGTTCGCGCAGCTCGTTCAGCAGCATCCGACCGTAACCCTGGGAGCGCTCGGATGCCGCCGTGGAGAGGTCGTCGACATAGAGCTTGCGGATGGCGCTGGTGTTGGCGATGATCCGCCAGCCGGCGACGGCCACGCACCGTTCCCCCGCGAACACCGCCGTGAATCGCAGCCCTTGCGGCGCGCCTTCCCGCAGCACCTGTGCCAGCAGCTGCTCGGTGAGGTGCGGGCGCAGCTCCTGCAGCACGGGCAGTGCGCTCTCCCAGCGCGGGTCTCCGGGCGCCAGGTCCACCAGGGTCACGTCATCCGTCACAGCATCTCCTTCGACGATCAGCCGATCAGGCATCCAGGGCATCCGGCCCTTGCGTGACCAGCAGGTGGAACTGCGCGGCGTCCAGCACGCGGATGCCGAGAGCCTCGGCCTTCGCGAGTTTGGAGCCCGCACCCGGGCCCGCGGCGACGAAATCCGTCTTCTTCGAGACTGAGGATGCCGCTTTGCCACCGGCCTGGATGATGGCCTCCTGCGCGCCCTCGCGCGTGTAGCCGTCCAGCGTGCCGGTGGCGACGACGGTCAGGCCGTCCAGCACCCCGCCCTCGCTGACGGCGCCGCCGGGGCCCGGGTGCCCCGGCGTCGACCACTGCACACCGGCGGCCGTCCACTGATCGATGATCTCGACGTGCCAGTCCACCGCGAACCAGCGCTGCAGGGACCCGGCGATGATCTCTCCGACGCCCTCGACCGCGGCCAGCTCCTCCAACGAAGCGGAGCGGATGGCATCCAGCGACCCGAACCACTGCGCGAGCGCACGTGCCGCGACGGGGCCGACGTGGCGGATGTTCAGTGAGACCAGTAGACGCCACAGCTCCTTGGTCTTGGCCTTCTCCAGCTCGGCCAGCAGCTTGACGGCCGCGGACGACGGCTGCGGCTCGGTGATGCCCGCCTTCTTCTCCGTCGCCGTCGGGTTGCGACGGAACGGCGAGCGGGTCTTCACCACCCCCTCCTCGTCCTCCTTGGGCAGGCCGGTCTCGGAGTCGCGCACGATCACCGAGATCGGCACGAGATCCTCCAGCACCAGCGAGAACAGCCCCGCCTCGGTGTCCAGCGGTGGCACGGCCGGATGGCTGGGCTGCGTGAGCGCCGCCGCGGTCACCTCGCCCAGGGCCTCGACGTCCAGCGCCCCGCGGGATCCGATGTGCTCCACGCGGCCGCGGACCTGCGCGGGGCAGGAGCGCGCGTTCGGGCAGCGCAGGTCGATGTCGCCCTCCTTCATGGGGCGCAGCGGCGTACCGCACTCCGGGCATCGCTCGGGCATCACGAACTCCCGCTCGGTGCCGTCGCGGCGCTCGACCACGGGCCCCAGCACCTCGGGGATCACATCGCCGGCCTTGCGCAGCACGACGGTGTCGCCGATCAGCACGCCCTTGGCCTTGACGACGTCCTTGTTGTGCAGGGTGGCCTGGCGCACGACCGAACCCGCCACATGCGCGGGCTCCATCACGGCGAACGGTGTGGCGCGACCGGTGCGGCCGACCGAGACGACGATGTCGAGCAGCTTGGTCTGCACCTCCTCGGGCGGGTACTTGTAGGCGATGGCCCAGCGCGGCGCACGGCTGGTCTCGCCGAGCTCGGCGTGCAGCGCCAGCTCGTCGACCTTCACGACGATCCCGTCGAGCTCGTGCTCGATGTCGTGGCGATGCTCGCCGAAGTGCTCCACGAACGCGGCCACCTCGTCGGCGGAGTGGCAGACCTTCGTGTGCGGGCTGGTGGGCAGCCCCCACGACGACACCAGGTCGTAGATCTCGCTCTGCGCCGCCACCGGCGGGTCCGGCCACGCGCCGATGCCGTGCACGTACAGCGACAGCGACTCGGTGCGCAGCAGTGCCGCCTCGAGCTCGAGTCCGTGCTTCTTGTCCAACTGCTGACGCAGCCCGCCGCTGGCGGCGTTGCGCGGGTTGGCGAACGACGGGAAGCGCCGCGCGGCGGCGGCCCTGGCCTTCTCCTCGTCGAACGGTCTGCCGCTGGACCGGGCCTGCCAGCGCTCGAGGTAGCCGGCGTAGGCGCGCTCGCGGAACGACGCCTGTGCGGCATTGAGCCGTTCGAACGCGGCCACCGGGATGAAGACCTCGCCGCGGATCTCCACGATCTCCGGATGCCCCTCGCCGCTCAGCCGTTCAGGGATGTCGCTCAGCCGCAGCGCGTTCTCCGTGACGATCTCGCCGACCCGCCCGTCACCACGCGTGGCAGCCGAGGTGAGGATGCCGTTCTCGTACCGCAGGTTGATGGCGAGCCCGTCGATCTTCAACTCGGTGAGCCAGGCCACCTCGCGGCCCGCAGCGGCCCGGGTCTTGGCCTCCCACTCGCGCAGCTCGTCGAGGGAGAACACGTTGTCCAGGCTCAGCATCCGCTCGGCGTGCTGAATCGTGTCCAGTCCGGTGGATTCGGCCGCGCCCACCATCTGCGTGGGCGAGTCCTGGCCCTGAAGCTCCGGATGCAGCCGCTCGAGCTCCTCGAGCCGGTGCATCCACCCGTCGTAGGTGGCGTCGTCGACCAGCGACGTGTCACGGCCGTAGTACGCGTCCTTCGCGTCGAGGATGCGGGTGGTCAGCTCCTCGGCCTCGGCTCGGGCGGCTTCCAGTGAGATGTTCTCCGGCACCACTCGAGTCTACGAGCGGGCACGGACATCCATCGGCCGGCATCCGCTCAAGCGGTCAAGCTCCGACCGGCACGGCCGACACCGTGGTGTCGATCGTGAACTGCCCCAGCACGTGCGTGCCGACGTAGATCACGGCGCTCTGGCCGGGTGCCACGCCGTCGAGCGGATGCTCGGGCACGACCCGCACGCCGACATCCGTCACGAACGCCGTCGCGGGCACCGGGTCGGCGTGGGCGCGGATCTGCACCTCGCACGCGAACTCCGACGCCGCGGGCGCTGCGCCCGCCCAGGAGTGCTTCTCGCCCGAGATCTCGGCGATCGCCAGCGCCTCCTTGGGGCCGACGACGACCGTGTTGGTCACCGGGCGCACCTCCAGCACGAACCGGGGCTTGCCGTCGGGGGCGGGCACGCCGAGGTGCAGGCCGCGGCGCTGACCGACGGTGAACGCGTGCGCACCCTCGTGCGTGCCGATCACGGCGCCGGAGCGGTCGACGACGTCGCCCTGCTCGGCACCGACCTTCTCGGCGAGCCAGCCGCGGGTGTCGCCGTCGGGGATGAAGCAGATGTCGTGGCTGTCGGGCTTCTGCGCCACGCTGATGCCGCGCTCAGCGGCTTCGGCGCGCACGATGGCCTTCGACGGTGTGGACCCCAATGGGAAGTACGTGTGCGCGAGCTGCTGCGCGTTCAGCACGCCCAGCACGTAGGACTGATCCTTCGCATTGTCGGACGCGCGGTGCAGCTCAAGCCCGTTCGGCCCGTCGACGAGGGTCGCGTAGTGGCCCGTGCACACCGCGTCGAAGCCCAACTCGATGGCACGCTCCAGGAGCGCCGCGAACTTGATCTTCTCGTTGCAGCGCAGGCACGGATTCGGCGTGCGGCCGGCCTTGTACTCGGAGATGAAGTCGTCGATGACCTCGTCGCGGAAGCGCTCCGAGAAGTCCCACACGTAGAACGGGATGCCCAGCAGATCTGCCACGCGACGGGCATCCAGCGCGTCCTCGACCGTGCAGCATCCGCGGCTGCCCGTGCGCAGGGTGCCGCCGGCGCGCGAGAGCGCCAGATGCACCCCGACGACGTCATGCCCGGCTTCGACGGCGCGGGCCGCCGCCACCGCCGAGTCCACGCCACCGCTCATCGCCGCCAGAATACGCATGGGTTCAAGTCTACGGCGCGCGACGACCCCCGTCGCGGGGCCCGAATGGCGGCCTCAGTTCCCGGGAGGCAGCAAGACGGGACCCGCGAGGCGGTCAGCGGGATGCGGATGCGGATGCGGATGCGGATGCGGATGCGCGAGCGTAGACGTCCTGGATGACAGCGAGTACGGCATCCACGTCGGCATCGGCCGAGGCGCGCCCCAGCGTGAACCGCAGCGCGCTGCGTGCGTCGTGCTCGTCGCGTCCCATCGCCATGACGACGTGCGAGGGCTCGGCGACTCCGGCCTGGCACGCAGAGCCGGTGGATGCCGCGATGCCGGCGGCATCGAGCAGGAACAGCAGACTCTCCCCCACCGCTCCCGGGAACAGCAGGTGGGCGTTGCCCGGCAGCCGCTTCACCGGGTCGCCGAGCAGTTGCGCCTGCGGAACGGCGGAGCGGATGCCAGCGACCAGCCGATCACGCAGTCCGGACAGCCTCGCGGACTCGGATTCCCGCTCGGCCTCGGTCGCCTCCAGCGCCGCCGCGAACGCCGCGGCGCCCGCGACGTCCTGCGTGCCCGCGCGCAGCCCTCGCTGCTGCGCCCCGCCGTGCAGCAGCGGCTCGATCCGCGCGGAGCGCGCCACCACGAGCGCCCCCGTGCCCACCGGCGCGCCGATCTTGTGCCCGGCCACGCTCATCGCGACCAGGCCCGCCGCCGCAGGCGCGTCGCCGCGCAGCTCGCGGAACGACAGGCGCACGTGCCCCCAGGCCGCCACGGCATCCAGGTGCAGCGGCACACCGGCATCCGCCGCCGCACGCGAGAGCGCGGACGCGTCGTTGATCGTGCCGGCCTCGTTGTTGGCCACCAGGGCAGTCGCCAGCGCCGCGCCGGGCAGCGCCGCGCGGAACGCCTCCAGATCGATCCGTGCCTGCGCCGACACCGGCACGGCGCGCACGCACGCGCCCTCCTTCGCGAGGGCCGCGACGGTGTCCATGGTGGCGTGATGCTCGGCATCCGGCAGCACCACGGCATCCGCCCCCGCGGCACGCGCACGCCACAGGCCGTTCAGCGCGGTGTTGATGGACTCGGTGCCGCCGGAGGTGAGCACGACTTCGATGGGATCGCAGCCCAGCACGGCCGCCGCCCGCTCGCGCGACTCCTCCAGCAGCCGCCGTGCGTCCTGACCGGCGCCGTGCGTGGACGAGGCGTTGCCGACCACCTCGGTCGCCGCCAACCAGGCATCCCGTGCCTCCGAACGGAGGGGGGACGTGGCCGCATGATCCAGGTAGAACCGCATGCTCCCATTGTCGTCCGTCCAACGCACCGGGGAGGCGGCGAGACCGAGGTTCGTGAACCGCGGCACCGGGATTCACGTGCACACGCCGCGCGCGTTTAGGCTGTTTCCCATGCCTGCGACCACCACGCCTCCTCCGGGAGGCTCCGCTCTCGATGATCTCGGCGTCCGTCTGCACGACGGCGTCGGGACCCTGCGCGTCTGGTCGCAGAACGCCTCGTCGATCGAGCTGGTCGTCTTCGATGCTGATGACCTCGACTGGGAGACCGCCCAGGCTCCTCTCGAGCGCCGCCCCGGCGGCGTCTGGGAGGTCACCACCGACCTGCTGCAGCCCGGCACCCGCTACGCGCTGCGCGTGGATGGCCCGCACGGCCCCGGACACGTCTTCAATTCCGAGACGCTGCTCCTGGACCCCTACGGCCGGGGACTCGCCCAGGGCGACGGCTACGAGGAGTGGCGCTCGGTCGTGATCGAGGACGGTTTCGACTGGGGCGACGTCCGCAAGCCCAGCATCCCGATGGACCGGACGGTCATCTATGAGGGGCACGTCAAGGGCCTCACCAAGCGCCACCCGGGCGTGACACCGGCCCTGCACGGCACCTACGCGGGACTCGCGCACCCGGCCATGATCGACTACTTCAAGAGCCTGGGTGTCACTGCCGTCGAGCTGCTGCCCGTGCACGCGTTCATGACCGAGCCGCGCCTGCTCGATCGGGGCCTGACCAACTACTGGGGCTACAACACCCTGAACTTCTTCACCCCGCACCACGCCTACGCCAGCGAATCCGCGCGCAAGGGCGGCCCGGAGACCGTGCTGAGCGAGTTCAAGGGCATGGTCAAGCTGCTGCACCAGGCCGGCATCGAGGTGATCCTCGACGTGGTCTACAACCACACCAGCGAGGAGGGCATCGGCGGTCCGCGCTCCAGCCTGCGGGGCATCGACAACGCCTCGTACTACCGGCAGCAGCCGGACGGCACCTACATCGACACCACCGGCGTGGGGAACACCCTCAACACCGCCACCGATGCCGCTGCGCACCTGGTGCTGGACTCGCTGCGCTACTGGGCCACCGAGATGCAGATCGACGGCTTCCGGTTCGACCTCGCCACCGCCCTCGCCCGCAACGCCGAGCACGAATACGACCGCGAGCATCCGCTGCTCACCGCCATCCGCGAAGACCCCGCCCTGCAGGACGTGAAGATCATCGCCGAGCCCTGGGACATCGGGATGGGCGGTTGGCAGACCGGCAACTTCCCCGACGGCTGGAGCGAGTGGAACGACCGCTACCGCGACCGCGCCCGCAACTTCTGGCTCAGCGACATCGACTACGCACGACGCGCCTCGGCGCCGGTCGGGATCGGCGGGTTCGCCAATCGTCTGGCGGGCTCGGCCAACACCTACAGCGACGAGCGCGGTCCGCTGGCCAGCATCAACTTCGTCACCGCGCACGACGGGTTCACTCTGCACGATCTGGTCGCCTACGACGTCAAGCACAACGAGGCCAACGGCGAGGACAACCGCGACGGCGCGGACATGAACCGGTCCTTCAACCACGGCATCGAAGGTCCCACCGACGATCCCGGCATCCTGGCTCAGCGCCGCAAGGCCATGCGCAATCTGATGGGCACGCTGCTGCTGTCGGCCGGCATCCCGATGATCACCGCCGGCGACGAGTTCGGGCGCACCCAGCGCGGCAACAACAACGCGTACTGCCAGGACTCCGCCCTGAGCTGGCTGAACTGGGAGCACGAGGACTGGCAGAAGGACCTCACCGCCCATGTCGCCCTGCTCACGCGCCTGCGTGCGGAGAACCCCGCCCTGCGCCCGAGCAGGTTCGCCGTGCTGGGCGAGCACGTGCCGGACTCCAGCGTCATGGACTGGTTCGACCAGAACGGCGACACCATGGAGGTCGAGCAGTGGAACGACCCCCGCAACCGCACCCTGCAGTACGTGGCCGCCAGCGTGCCGGAGAACGGCGCGTCCAATCGCATCCTGCTGATCGTGCACGGCACCGAGGCGCCCATCGACGTGCGATTGCCGGATTCCATCGAGGGGGCGACGGCGTTCGTCGAGCTCTGGTCCAGCGCCGATGAGAGCCCGTCCCACGAGCAGAAGAGGCATGCGCCGGGCGAGGTGCTGCCCATTCCGGGCACCTCGATGCGGCTTTTCCGAGTGGAGTGACGACGAGCCCTCCGCGGGGATGGCGCAAACCCCGTTGAGCGGTACATTCAAGGTGTGCCAGCACGTACCGCTCGAGAACCCGCGGCGCTGAGAAGCCCCGCCCGGATTCCTCTGCGGCCCGCCGCCGAGACCGAGTCCCCGGAGGGGGTGCGCGCGGGTCGGATCCCGCTGCTGTCCCCCACCCCGCACGTCCCGCAGGGGTACCCGCCCAAGGCATTCGCCGGCGAGGTCGTCCCCTTCGGCGTGGTCTCCTTCCGCGAGGGGCACGACCGCATCGGCGTGCACGTGCGGCTGCGGGATCCCTCCGGCGACGAGACCCTGCACCGGCTGGATGCGCTGGAGGACGGCACCGACCGGTGGCGCGCGCAGATCGCGCTCGACGCCGTCGGAGACTGGCAGTACCGCTTCGAGGCCTTCGCCGACGACTTCGCCACGTGGGCGCACGCGAGCGAGGTCAAGGCCGTGGCGGGCGTCGACATCGAGGTGATGTCCGCGCTGGGCGTCTCTCTGCTGACCGCTGCGGCATCCGAGAAGGATCGTCCGGCGGCCGAGAAGCGGATGCTGCGGGCCGCAGCCGCACGGCTCCGGCCGGCGGATGCCGGAGAGCTGACCGCCGTGTCCACCGACCCCGCCCTGGCGGCGGCGTTCGCCGCGCGCCCGCATGCGGCGCTGGGGTCGGTCGCCGACTGGCTGCCGCTGCGCGTCGAGCGCCGGGCCGCCGGCGTCGGCGCCTGGTACGAGTTCTTCCCGCGCTCCGAGGGTGCCGTGCGCCGGAAGAACGGCACGGTGAAGAGCGGCACGTTCCGGTCCGCCATCAAGCGTCTGCCGGGTGTCGCAGGCATGGGCTTCGACATCCTGTACCTCGTGCCCGTGCATCCGATCGGCACGACCAACCGCAAGGGCCGCAACAACTCGCTGACCACCGAGCCCGGCGACCCCGGCTCGCCCTACGCGATCGGCTCCGCCGAGGGCGGCCACGACGCCATCCACTCCGAGCTCGGCACCGAGAAGGACTTCAAGGCCCTGCTGCGCGCCGCGCAGAAGGAGGGGCTCGAGGTCGCGCTCGACCTGGCGCTGCAGGCCTCCCCCGACCACCCCTGGGTCAGCGAGCATCCCGAGTGGTTCACGACGCTGCCCGACGGCACCATCGCCTACGCGGAGAATCCGCCGAAGAAGTACCAGGACATCTACCCGCTGAACTTCGACAACGACCCCGAGGGCATCTACGCGGAGATGCTGCGGGTGGTCATGCACTGGGTGGGTCTGGGCGTGCGGATCTTCCGCGTCGACAACCCGCACACCAAGCCGCTGCAGTTCTGGGAGTGGCTGATCTCGCAGGTGAACGCCGCGCAGCCCGGCGTGGTGTTCCTGGCCGAGGCGTTCACGCGCCCTGCGGTCATGCGGGCGCTTGCCGCGGTCGGCTTCCAGCAGAGCTACTCGTACTTCACCTGGCGCAACACCAAGGCCGAGCTGGAGGAGTTCCTCACCAGCGTGTCGCAGGAGACCAGCGACTACATGCGGCCGAACCTGTTCGTGAACACCCACGACATCCTCACCGAGTACCTGCAGTTCGGCGGCCGCGCCGCGTATCGCATCCGCGCCTGCATCGCAGCGACGGCGGCTCCGACCTGGGGCGTGTATGCGGGGTACGAGCTCATCGAGAACGTGGCGCGGCCCGGTTCCGAGGAGAACATCGACAACGAGAAGTACGAGTTCAAGTTCCGCGACTGGTCGGGCGCCGAGGATCGCGGCGAGTCGCTGGCGCCGCTGCTGCGCAGGCTGAACGCGATCCGCGCCGCACATCCCGCACTGAGGCAGCTGCGCAACATCTCGTTCCACTGGAGCGACGACGACGCGATCCTGGTGTACTCCAAGCACCTCGACGCGGCGTTCACCGGCACCGGCCGCGCCGACACGCTGATCGTCGTGGCGAACCTCGACCCGCACTCCGTCCGCGAGACGACCGTGCATCTCGACACGCGCATCTGGGGCGTTCAGCCCGGTGATGGGTTCGAGGTGGAGGATCTGATCACAGGAGCCGCGTGGACGTGGAACGATCACAACTACGTACGGCTCGACGCCTTCGCCGAGCCGGTGCACATCCTGAGGGTGAAGGAGCGATCATGAGCTACATCGAGGACGTCTCCGTTTCCGAGGAGTGGGAGAAGGCCGCCGTCGGCGCCCATCACAACCCCCATATGCTTCTCGGCGCGCATCCGACCACGGATGCCGCGGGCCGGACCATCACGGTCATCCGCACGCGCCGTCCGCTCGCGGAGTCGGTCACCGCCGTCTTCCTGGACGGCGACCGGCTTCCGCTGGAGCATGTGGCGCATGGCATCTGGGAGGGCAGGCATGCCGGTCCTCCGTCGGCGTACCGCATCGCCACCGTCTACGCCGGGCAGAACGAGAAGCTCGCCGGCGACCCGTACCGTCACCTGCCTGCACTGGGCGAGATGGATCTGCATCTGATCGGCGAGGGCCGGCACGAGCGGCTGTGGCAGGTGCTGGGCTCCCACCCTCGTGCGCTCGACGGCGAGACCGGCGTCGACTTCGCCGTCTGGGCGCCGGATGCCCAGGCCGTGCGCGTCTGCGGCGATTGGAACAGCTGGAACGGCGAAGGCCACGCCATGCGCTCCATGGGCGCGAGCGGCGTGTGGGAGCTCTTCGTCCCCGACATCTCGGTGGGCAGCAGGTACAAGTACGAGATCCTCACCCCCGCCGGCAAGTGGATCCTCAAGGCCGACCCGATGGCGCAGCAGGCGGAGGTGCCGCCGGCCACGGCATCCGTCGTCACGCTCAGCGCGTACACCTGGGCCGATGGCGCGTGGATGACCCGCCGGGCCGCACGGCACGCCGTCGCGCAACCCATGTCGATCTACGAACTGCACCTGGGTTCGTGGCGCGAGGGGCTCGACTACCGTTCCATCGCCGACCCGCTCATCGAGCATGTCACCGCCACGGGCTTCACGCACGTGGAGTTCATGCCGCTGGCCGAGCACCCCTTCGGGGGCTCCTGGGGCTACCAGATCAGCGGCTACTACGCGCCCACCAGCCGCTACGGCTCCCCCGACGATCTGCGCTATCTCATCGACCGCCTGCACCAGGCGGGCATCGGCGTGCTCATGGACTGGGTGCCCGGTCACTTCCCCAAGGACGACTTCGCCCTGGCACGGTTCGACGGGCGCCCGCTGTACGAGCATCCGGATCCGCGCCGCGGCGAGCACCAGGACTGGGGCACGCTGATCTTCGACTACGGCCGCAACGAGGTGCGCAACTTCCTCGTGGCCAACGCGCTGTACTGGCTCAGCGAATTCCACGTCGACGGGCTGCGCGTCGACGCCGTCGCCTCCATGCTGTACCTGGACTACTCGCGCAAGGACGGCGAGTGGGAGCCCAACGTGCACGGCGGGCGCGAGAACCTCGAGGCGATCCGCTTCCTGCAGGAGGTCAACGCCACGGCGTACCGCCTGCACCCGGGAATCGTCATGATCGCCGAGGAGTCCACCGCCTTCCCCGGCGTGACCGCACCGACCTCCGCCGCCGGCCTCGGGTTCGGCTTCAAGTGGAACATGGGGTGGATGAACGACTCGCTGGAGTACATGAAGCGCGACCCCATGTACCGCTCGCACCACGAGGGCGAGATCACGTTCTCGCTCGTGTACGCGTTCGGCGAGAACTACGTCCTCCCGATCAGCCACGACGAGGTCGTGCACGGCAAGGGCACCCTCGTCTCGCGGATGCCGGGAGACCACGCCCACAAGCTCGCCAACGTCCGCGCCTACCTGGCGTACATGTGGGGTCACCCGGGCAAGAAGCTGCTGTTCATGGGACAGGAGTTCGGCCAGATCGGCGAGTGGTCCGTCGACAGGGAGCTGGACTGGTGGCTGCTGGACCAGCCCGCCCACACGCAGTTGGAGCACTTCGTCGGCGCCCTGAACGCCGTGTACCGGCGCCAGGCCCCGCTGTGGGAGCGCGACAACGAGTCCTCGGCGTTCACCCGGCTGGGAGGCCCGACCTGGGACCCCAACGTGGTGGCGTTCGAGCGCCGCGATGCGCACGGCGGTCATCTGGCCGTGGTGACGAACTTCTCCGGTGCGACGCTCTCCGGCTACCGTCTGCAGCTGCCCAAGGAGGGCTCCTGGCAGGAGGTCCTCAACTCGGACGCCGTGGAGTACGGCGGTGCGGGCGCGGGCAACATGGGGTTCGTCGAGGCGCACTGCGAGGACTACGACTCGCCGGCCATCGCGATCGCGACGCTTCCGGCACTGTCGACGATCTGGTTCCGATACCAGAACGACCCGCACATCCCCTCGATCGGCAAGGGCTGATCGAGGAGCCGAGCGGGACTCAGAACAGCAGCGACGCCAGGCGGGTCCGCGCAGATGCCACGCGCGGGTCCGCCGCCCCGATCAGCTCGAACAGCTCCACGAGGCGCTCGCGCACCGGCGTCCGCTGATCGTCGTCGACGGCGGCGAACAGGTCGAGGAGGCGTCCGAACGCGTCCTCCACATGCCCGCCCGCGATGTCCAGGTCGGCGACGCGGAACTGCGCCTCCACGTCGGCCGGCGCGGCAGCGGCGGCGGCGCGCGCCTCCTGCAGGTCCAGTCCCTGGACCCGGTCCAGCAGGCGCACCTGGCCGAGGCCCGCCCTGGCGTCCTCGTCGCGAGGGTTCTCCGCGAGCGCGTGCTGGTAGGCGGTGATCGCACGCGCGTAGTCGCCGGCCTCGATGGCCGCGAAGGCCTCGGCGTGCAGCGGCGGCAGGGGCTTCTCCTCGGGCTCCTCGGTCGCCGGGGCTTCTGCGCCGTCAGCCGGCACGGTACCGGTCACGCCGTTCTGCGCGGCGACCTCCAGCAGCTTCGAGAAGACCTCGCGCACCTGCTCCTCGGGCACCGCTCCGGTGAACATCGGCACCGGCTGGCCGCCGATGAGCGCGACCACCAGCGGGATCGACTGGGCGCGGAACGCCTGGGCGATCTGCGGGTTGGCGTCGACGTCGACCTTCGCCAGCACGACCCGGCCCGCCAGCTCGCGGGTGACCTTCTCGATGATGGGGCTGAGCTGCTTGCACGGCCCGCACCACTCGGCCCACAGGTCCACGACCACCGGTACGGAGCGGGACAGCTCGAGGATCTGGGCGAAGCTCGCGTCGGTGACGTCGACGACGAGGCCGGAGGGCGCCTCGGATGTCGCGCCGTCCTGCGCGGCGGGCTGCACGGGACGCCCCCGCAGGGATGACAGGTCGACGGCGCCGCGAAGAGCGGCGGCAGAGATCTCGGTCACTTGATCACCTTCACACTGAGGAGGTCCTGATGGTAGGCCAGCAGACGGATCTGCTCGTTGGAGCCCTGCGCGGGAACGACGAAGAAGAGCTGGATGCCGTAGGTCGTCGTGTAGCCCTTCGACGCCTCGGACACGCCGGTGAGGACCCTGGACGGCTCATCGGTGATCTTGATCACCGCGTCGGGATTCGTGGGCGTGATCGTCTGCGTGTCGAGCACGCTCACCGACACCACCGCGCCGCTCCCCAGCGTCGCGAGTGACACGGGTTCGTTGTCGGAGGGAACCATCTTGAAGACGGCCGTGGAGGTGCTCGCAGCGCCCGACGCCGCCGCCCTCGACACGATGTCGGCGCGACTGTCTCGAACCGCCTTGGCCAGCTTCTGGCTGAGTTCGTCGAAGCGGCCGACGAACTCGCTCTTGTCCCCGGCGTCCACGAAGTTCGAGAACGCACCGGCGAGCTCCGACGGCGGGAGGGACAGGAATGCCGACTCCGCCGGAACTCTGGTCGTGCCGAGCCAGGCCGGAGCGACGTCGGGGAATGAGCTCGAGGCCGGCATGTCGGCCATGGCCGTGACCCGGTAGTTCGCCCACGGGTCGGCCTGCGTCATGGTCAGCAGCACGGGAGGCTTCTTGGCGTCGTTCTCCGCCACCGTGAGAGCGAGCGCCGTGCGAGGCCAGCTGTCGGTGGCTTCGGGCAGCAGGATCTTGACCGCGCCCGCAGGCGACAGCAGTGCGGTCGCCTTCCGATCCGCGATCTTGCTGCGCAGCGCGTATTCGGTCTGTCGACCCGCCAGCGCAGCACCGGTCAGCCTGGTCTCTGCGAGAGTTGCGTCGAGGTCCGTGTCCGCCTTGGCCAGCGTCTTCGCGATGTCGCCGACGATGCGCTGCCCCTGCTTCTCAGTGATCGCCGGCGGCTTCTGGCTGTCCGGCTTGATGACGGTGGGGGTCGGGGTCGGCGTCGGCGTTCCCGCCGAGAACTGCGGCCAGGAGTCCGCCGTGCAGCCGGTCGCGAGCAGCGCGGTCACGGCCAGCGCGGGGATGGCGATGGCGAGCCGCCGCGGCGTGTGGCGCGCGGCGCGGCTCTCGACCGTGCCCTGTTCGATCTCGGCCCGCTCGGGCATGGTGATCGGCTGCGTCTCGGGCAGCGGCCCCGGTCCCTTGCGGCGGGGCCCGCGTCCACGACGCTGGTGCCTGATGCCGAGGATGTAAAGCACGATGCCGATGGCCAGCAGCAGCCCGCCGAGGCTGATCAGCGGACCCGCCCACGGCGTGCGCGTGTCCAGCGGCCACGACACGAGGATGTCCGTCGGAGCATCCTTCACGCCGTCCTTGGCGATCAGGACGCTGTTGCCCTTCGTGAGCTGCATCTCGGCGACCAGGGCGTCCTTGTCGGCGAACGAGTCCAGCCACAGGTCGGAGCCGACCGGCGATCGGCCGGAGGTCTCGCCGCCGTCGGCGGGCTGCTGCTTCGCCTCGACGCGCTCGGTCTTCGGCTTGTGCGACTTCGTGAGCGACACGTGGTCGTACGCCGTGTCGGAGAGCCAGGCCGTCATGTCCTCGGTGCGGGCGTAGGCGACGAAGATGTCGCCCTTGTCCCGCACCATCAGCGTCTGGAGCCCGGGGTGAGCGCGGAGCACGTCGGCATCCACCATCACGTACGGGGACGAGTCATCGATGGTCAGCGTCATGCGCTGCTCGGAGGGCCCCATGAAGACGGTGCGCTGGGCGATCCCCAGACCGATGAGAACCGTGGCCAGCACGAAGGCCACGACGGCCCATACGAATCGCACGAATCAGCTCCTTACGTGCCACCGGATGCTTCCCGGCGGTCTCCGCTCGACGTTCCAGACTATCGAAAGCGGCTGTGCATTGCCCACGAGCGCGCGCCGCACGTCCTGCCGGGCAGTGCCGCCGCGGGCGATTAGGCTTGCGGCATCCGATCAGGAGAACGATGAAGATCCACAGTCCTTTCCGCACCGCTCTGGTGGCGACGCTCGGCGTCGGCCTGGGCATCATGCTGCTCACCAGCGTTCAGATGCTCTCCACCGTGCTGCTTTATCTCGGCACTGCGCTCTTCCTCAGCCTGGGCCTGGATCCGCTGGTGTCGTTCCTCACGCGTCGCGGGCTGCCCCGGTGGGCGGCTGTGCTGACCACCATCGTCGCGGTGCTGGGCGCCTTCACCGCCGTCGTGCTGATCGTGCTCCCGGTCGTCATCGAGCAGATCTCGCAGCTGGTGACCAAGGTCACCGACCTCATCGTCAACGGCGATCAGACCGTCCAGAATCTCAAGGACTGGATGGCCGACACCTTCCCCAACCTGCGGGTGGACGACGTGTTCGCCTACGTGGAGAACTGGCTGGCCACCGAGGACTGGGCCAAGAACGTGGCGGAATGGGGCGGGTCGATCGGGCAGGGCGTGCTGGTGGTCGGCGGCGCCGTGCTCACCGGCATGTTCGGCGCGTTCATCGTGCTGGTGCTGACGATCTACCTGACGGCCTCGACGCCGTCGCTCAAGAGAGCTGTCTATCACCTGGTCCCCGCCTCCAGGCGCGACCGCTTCATCGACATCGCCGATCAGATCACCGACTCCGTCGGACACTACGTGATGGGGCAGGTCACGCTGGGCGTGATCAACGGCGTTCTCAGCTCGATCTACCTGTCGATCATCCATGCGCCCTTCACGGCCGTGCTGGCCGTGGTCGCGTTCTTCTTCTCGCTCATCCCGTTGGTCGGCACACTGACGGGATCGACGATCATCGTGCTGGCGTGCCTGATCCCCGGGGTCGGCTCCCCCGGCACGGCACTGGCCGCTGCCATCTGGTACCTGATCTACATGCAGGTCGAGGCGTACTTCATCGCGCCGCGCATCATGAGCCGCGCCGTCGCCGTGCCCGGTGCGGTGGTCGTCATCGCCGCACTGTCCGGCGGCGCGCTGCTGGGGCTGCTGGGCGCTCTCATCGCGATCCCGGTGGCCGCCAGCATCCTGATCATCTACCGGCAGGTGCTGCGTCCGCGCATGGACGCGCGCTGATCACCCGTCCCAGGTCGTGGCCAGCGGCAGCGCCGCAGGGTTGACCGCTGCGACGATCTCGGTGAGCACGCGCCGTGTCTGCGTCTCTCCGACCCACAGGTGCCGTCCGCCGGCAACGGCGATCACCCTCGCGTGAGGCACGCAGGCGAAGCGCCGGACGGCTTCGTCCGGCCGCAGGTAGTCGTCGAGTTCCGGGATGACGGCGACGAGCTCCCGCGCATCGTCCTTCCAGGCCTCGAGTTCGGCATCCGTGGTCCGATGCAGGGGCGGTGAGAGCAGGATGCCGCCGCGGATGTCGTGATCGCGACCGTATTTGAGAGCGAGCTCCGTGCCGAACGACCACCCCACGAGCCACGGTTCGGGGAGTCCCCGCTCGTAGACGAAGTCGACAGCGGCGGCGACGTCGTACCGTTCGAGCCCTCCCCCGTCGAACGAGCCGCCGCTGACGCCGCGCGGTGAGGCCGTGCCGCGGGTGTTGAACCGCAGCACGGCCAGATCCGCCTGAGCGGGCAGGCGAGCGGCGGCCTTGCGCAGCACGTGGGTGTCCATGTTGCCGCCGGCCGTCGGAAGCGGATGCAGGGCGATGAGCGTGGCGACCGGCTCGCGCTCCTCGGGGACGGCGAGTTCGCCGACGAGGGTCAGGCCGTCTGCCGTGACGAGTTCGACGTCGGTGCGCTGCGCGGGCAGCAGCATCGGCCCGCGGATCTGCAGCGTCATCCGATGCGCCAGCAGTGCGTGTGCCAGTGCCGGCGCGCGGCGAGGTCGGCGGACTCCCCCATCACACCGTCTGCACGCCAGGCGACCAGGTGCGCGACACCGGGCAGGATGCTCCCGCCGCATCCGGGGCAGGTGTACTCCTTCACCGACTTCGCTCCCGCGACCGGCTGCACGATCCACTCCCGGCCACGGCGCGTCTCGGTGCGCTTCCACCCCGCGAGCAGTTGCTCGAAGGACTCATCCGCTCGGGTGGAGTCAGTCCGCCGTCTGTGAGATCGCGCCATGCCTTCGGTCTACCACCAGTGGTGGGTCCGCCAGAAGTTGTACGCGCCCGCCCAGCTGCCGTAGCGGCCGGTGGCGTACCCGGTCCCCCAGCGCAGGTTGTCGACGGGGTTGTACCCGTTGCCGGGCACCTTGCTGCACGGCAGCGCCTGCACCAGGCCGCACGCGCCGGAGGACCTGTTCGTGGCGTTGGGATTCCAGCCGCTCTCACGGGAGACGATGTAGTCGACGTAGGGGTAGTCGCCGGCGGAGATGCCCGCCGCGGCCATCCACTCCTCCTTGCTGCCACCGCCGGTGTACTTCGGGATGGAGCTGCCGCTGGACTTGGAGTTCGTCGAGGCCGTCTCGGGCTTCGGTGCGGGCTTCGGCTTGGGCTTCACATACACCTCGAAGCCGCCGCGGACGATCGGCTCGATCTTCGCGCCCTGGACGGTCACCGTGATGTTCTGTGTGTCCTTGGCGGCGAGATCGAAGGTGGTCACCGATGCGGTCGCAGGGCCCGAGGGTTCGGCCGACGCGCTGCCTGTCGGAGCGAGCAGCGCCGCCGAGAAGCCGATGACGGCGAGGCCGGCGCCGACCGCACTGAGGCGACGTCGCCACGGATGCTTCAGCTTCGACGGGGATGCGTTCGGGCGCACCGGCGTCGATATCAATTCGTTATCGGGAGTCACGATGGGTGTCAGTCTACGCAGTAGACCCTGGAACGTCCATGAGAGTCTCCCGTGTGGCGCGAGATTCAACGCACCGCGAGCATGACCTCCACGGTCGCATCCAGCAGGGCATCCACCTGCTCTTCGCGGTAGCCGCCCCGTTGCATGCGGAACGCCGCACCGCGCACCTGCTCCACGCTCAGCGCATCTCCGTCGCGCAGGAACGCGGAGATCCGATCGGCGACATGGTCGACCTCGCCGATCCGATAGCCGAACGCGAGCCGGTTCGTCCGGGCGAACCGGTGCTTCGCGGGGCGCGCGAGGTGGTCGAGCACGCTCTGCGCGTCCTTCCGGGCCTTCGCCACCCATCCGGCCACTCCCATCGACCGGACCGCTTGCTCGCGCGCGCGCGAGGCGAATGCGTCCTCGACGCGGCCGAGTGCCGCGTCGACGTCGGCGATCGCATAGCCGTGCCTGACCAGCGGGAACGAGGCACTGCGCACGTCCTCCGCGCCGAAGTCGTCGCGCCCGTCCTCGAACGCGGCGCGGGCGGCTTCGAGGAAGGTGTCGACGGCAGCGCGGTGGTAGCCGCGATGCCGTCCTGCGGTGAGGGGGAACGCCGCGGGCGTCTCCTCCTTCTCGTCGAACACGTCCAGATCTTCATCAACCATCACGACACCACCCATGGGGAGAGGAGGAAGTACAGGGCCAGCGCCGGGATCGTCGACGGCAGGATGCTGTCCAGTCGATCGAGCAGCCCGCCATGGCCGGGCAGCCAGGAGCTCATGTCCTTGATGCCGAGGTCGCGCTTGAGCATCGATTCGCCGAGGTCGCCGAGTGTCGCAGAGAGCAGGATGACAGCGCCGAGGATGAGACCGCACCACCATCGCAGCTCGAGCAGGTAGACCGCCAGCAGCACGCCCACGGCGAGGGAGCCGACGACGGCGCCGGCGAAACCCTCCCACGTCTTCTTGGGGCTGATCCGCGGTGCCATGGGATGCTTCCCGAACGACAGGCCCGCGACGTACGCGCAGGTGTCGGCCGCGACGGCGACCGTCACGAAGGACAGCACCCACCACTGCCCTCGTTCCTGCAGCAGCAGCATGATCGCGACGGAGGTGAGGAATGGCACGTACACCTGCACGAAGGCGCCCACCACGACGTCGGAGAGCACGTCGCCGTACATCCGACCGTCCTTGACGACCATCTGGGCCACCATCCGCCACACGGCGATGAAGGACACCGCGACGATCAGCACGACCCAGCTCAGCCAGAACTGACCGGATGCCCCTGCCAGGAGCACGCCGGCGGCGGCGATGAGCTGGGCGACGACGTCCACCCGGCGGCCGCCGGCTCGCAGCGCCCTGGCGAGCTCATAGGTGCCCAGCAGTCCCGCGGCGAGGGCGATGGGCACGAACAGCCACTTGATGAACAGCAGCGATGCGATCAGCGCTCCGCCGAAGGCCACCCCGATGATGATCGCCAGGATCAGGTCGCGTCCGGTGCGCTGCTTGATGCGCTCATTGGCCTGATCGAAGTGGTCCCTGGCCTGCGAGACGTGCGTCTCGATCTCGCCCTTGCGGGCGCGCCACTGCTCGCGTATCGCATTGTGCTCGCCCGTGGACAGCGGGTCGGCGGGACGGGGCGGCAGCGGAGGACGCGGCGGCACCTGGGATGCGTCGAAGGCGGGAGACGGTACGGCCGCCCCCTGCTCGGGAGGACGCCGCTCCTCCCCGTCGTTCTCACCGGACATCGTGCTTAGACCTCGAGGAGCTCAGCCTCTTTGCGCTTGAGGGCATCGTCGATGGCCTCGACGTACTGGCGGGTCAGGGCATCCAGCTCCTTCTCGCCGCGCGCGATCTCGTCCTCGCCGACCTCGCTCTTGAGTGCGTCCATCTCGTCCTTCGCCTTGCGGCGGATGCCGCGGATGCGGACCTTCGCGTCCTCGCCCTTGGTGCGGACGAGCTTGACGTACTCCTTGCGGCGCTCCTGCGTGAGCTCGGGCATGGTGATGCGGATGATGTTGCCGTCGTTGGTCGGGTTCGCGCCCAGGTTCGGCATATCGCGGATGGCCTGCTCGATGGCCTTCAGCGCCGACTTGTCGTAGGGCGTGACGATCAGCGAGCGCGCCTCCGGGTTGGCCAGCGATGCGAGTTGCGCGAGCGGTGTCGGTGAGCCGTAGTAGTCGACCAGCACCTTCTGGAACAGCTGAGGGTTGGCGCGCCCAGTGCGGACCGTGGCGAAGTCCTCCTTGGCGGCATCGACGGCACGCGTCATGCGCACAGTGGTTTCGGAGAGGACATCCGCGATCACGAGGGCTCCTTGCTTCAGGGGTTTCAGATGATTCTATCCGGCGCGCTCCGCCGGACTGTGGAGGTGAGTGCGCTCAGGCGGTGACCAGCGTGCCGATCGGCTCGCCGAGCAGCGCACGGGTGACGTTGCCGGCCGGCTCCATACCGAACACGCGCATGTCCATGGCGTTGTCCATGCACAGGCTGAACGCCGTGGAGTCGACGACCTTCAGACCGCGCTGCAGGGCGTCGCGGTAGGTCACGCGCTCGATGCGCTGCGCGTTCGGGTCCTTGTTGGGGTCGGCCGTGTAGATGGCGTCCACGCCGTTCTTGGCGACCAGCACCTCCTGGGCGCCGATCTCCAGTGCTCGCTGTGCGGCGACGGTGTCCGTGGAGAAGTACGGCAGGCCGGCGCCTGCGCCGAAGATCACGACGCGGCCCTTCTCCATGTGGCGCTCCGCGCGCAGCGGGATGTACGGCTCGGCGACCTGGGTCATCTGGATGGCGGACTGCACGCGCGTGGGTGCGCCCGCCTGCTCGAGGAAGTCCTGGAGGGCGAGGGCGTTCATCACGGTGCCCAGCATGCCCATGTAGTCGGCGCGTCCGCGGTCCATGCCTCGCTGGCTGAGCTCCGCACCGCGGAAGAAGTTGCCGCCGCCGACGACCACCGCGATCTCGACGCGATCCACGGCTGCGGCGATGTCACGGGCGATGCCGCTGACCACATCGGGGTTCACCCCCAGGGAGCCCCCGCCGAAGGCCTCGCCGGAGAGTTTGAGAAGGACGCGACGGCGTCCGGTGCGTTCAGTCATGGGTGGGTCCTCTCGTCCGGTTTCAAGATAGTGCCTCGGGCTGTTCCGGGCATGCAGAAGGGGTTCGGATCGCGGTTGATCCGAACCCCTTCGAGGTGTTACGCGCCGACCTTGAAGCGGGCGAAGTCGGTGACGGTGAGACCCGCCTCCTTCAGCACCTGCTCCACAGACTTCTTGTTGTCCCTGGCGTAGTCCTGCTCGAGAAGCGCGACCTGCTTGAAGTACGCGGTCACGCGGCCCTCGACGATCTTCGGCAGGGCTGCCTCGGGCTTGCCCTCGTTGCGGGAGATCTCGGTGACGATCTCGCGCTCCTTCTCCACGTCGGCTGCGGGGACGTCCTCGCGGCTGAGGTAGGAGGGGTTCGCGAACGAGATGTGCTGCGCGATGCTGCGAGCGGTCTCCGCGTCGCTGCCGGTGTAGGCCACGACGACGCCGATCTGCGGCGGCAGGTCCTTGCTGGTGTGGTGCAGGTACACCGACAGGGACTCGCCCTTGACGGTGCGCACGCGACGCAGCTCGACCTTCTCGCCGATGATCGCCGCCTCCTCGGAGATGAGGTCGGCGACGGTCTTGTCACCGGCGGATGCGGCCAGCGCGTCCTCCAGCGAGTCGGCGCCGGCAGCGGCGACCGCGTCGGCCACCTTGTCGGCCAGAGCGATGAAGCGCTCGTTCTTGGCGACGAAGTCGGTCTCGCAGGCGAGCTCGATCAGCGTCACGGCGCCGTCGGTCTCGCGAGCGGCGACCAGGCCCTCGCTGGTGGAGCGGTCAGCGCGCTTGGCGTTGCCCTTGGCACCCTTCAGGCGCAGGATTTCGGTGGCCTTCTCGACGTCTCCGTCGGCCTCCTCGAGCGCCTTCTTGGTGTCGACCATTCCGGTTCCGAGCTGCTCGCGCAGCGCCTTGATGTCGGCGATGGTGAAGTTGGCCATGTGTGGTGGCTCCTTGCTTCGTATCTGTGCGGGTATGCGGATTACTTGGCGTCTGCGTCGGCGGCGGGCGCCTCAGCAGCAGCCTCGACGGCCTCGGCGGCGGGGGCCTCGGCGGGAACCTCAGTGGCCTCGGCAGCGGGGGCCTCGGCAGCGACCTCAGCGGCGGGTGCCTCGGCGGCGTCGCCCTGCAGGAGCTCCTGCTCCCACTCGGCGAGCGGCTCGGCGTCGCCCTCGGGGTTGTGCTTCTGCTGCAGGCCCTCGGCCGCGGCGTCGGCGATGATGCGCGTCAGCAGCGAGACGGAGCGGATCGCGTCGTCGTTGCCGGGGATCGGGTACTGGAAGTCGTCCGGGTCGGCGTTGGTGTCGAGGATGCCGATCACCGGGATGCCGAGCTTCTTGGCCTCGTCGATGGCGAGGTGCTCGCGCTTGGCGTCGACGACCCACAGGGCCGACGGGGTCTTCGACAGGTTGCGGATGCCGCCCAGCGACTTGTGCAGCTTGTCGAGCTCGCGCTTCTTGAGCAGCAGCTCCTTCTTGGTGAAGCCCGACGCGGCCGGGTTCTCGTAGTCGAGCTCCTCGAGCTCCTTCATACGGGCGAGGCGCTTGGCGATGGTCGAGAAGTTGGTCAGCAGACCACCCAGCCAGCGCTGGTTGACGAAGGGCTGTCCGACACGGGCGGCCTGCTCCGCGAGGACCTCCTGCGCCTGCTTCTTGGTGCCGACGAAGAGGATCGTGCCGCCGCGGGCGACAGTCTCCTTGACGAAGTCGTAGGCGCGGTCGATGTACGCCAGCGACTGCTGCAGGTCGATGATGTGGATGCCGCTGCGCTCGGTGAGGATGAAGCGCTTCACCTTCGGGTTCCACCGACGGGTCTGGTGTCCGAAGTGCACGCCGCTGTCGAGCAGCTGACGGATGGTGACCACAGCCATGGTCGTCTCCTGTTTCTGGCGCTCTCGCGCCGTTGAGGTTTTTCCCGTCGATCTCGCGATCGACGATCCTGGTACCCGGCGCACACCCGCCCTCTCGAGGAGAAGGACCTGTGGGAGTGGATGCCGCGACGAAGTCGCTCTGGGCACGCGTAGTCACCCCGATTTCGGGATGCCCCTCCAGTGTACAGGATGCGGCAGCCGCTGCCGGGCCTCAGCCGGTCCATTCATCCTGCACATCCTGCGAGTGCGCGGAGTTGTCCACCGGCAGTGCGAATCGAGCGGTTGGGCGTCGCGGAGCGGTGCGAGAGTGGGGGCATGACCGGGATCCGCACCGAAGCGCGACGCCACCGCCTGCATGTGCACGCGGCGGCGCTGCTGGTCGCGCTGTTCGTACTCGCGATGTTCGTGCTCGCACCGGCTCCGGCGGCGGGCGCGAGCGGCAGCACCAGACTGACGGGGGCCGAGAGCGCCGCGGATGCCGCGCCGGGCTACCCCTGGACGTGGCCGGTCGAGGGCGCGCACACCGTGACGCAGGCGTTCCGCGCCCCGGCACATGAATACGGCCCCGGACACCGCGGCATGGACGTGGCTGCCGCACCCGAAGGCGTCGTGCACGCACCGGCGGCCGGCGTGGTGGCGTTCCGTGGCGATGTGGCGGGCCGGCCGCTGATCACGATCGATCACGGCGGCGGATATGTCACGACCCTCGAACCCATCGCGTCGACGCTGACGCCGGGCACCGTGGTGGCCGCCGGAGATGACGTGGGGACGACGGCCGCGGGCGGGCATGCCGCGCGCGGAACGCTGCATGTCGGCGTGCGCGCGGACGGGCGGTACGTGAACCCGCGCGGCCTGTTCGGCAGGATGCCGCGTGCCATCCTGCTGCCGTGCTGCGCAGGCTGAGCTCCCGCCTCGCGTGCCGCGGTCCGGGCGTCCGGACGGGTCGCCGAACTGGGCCGGTGGGCGCATGTCCTCGACGTCTCCAGGCGAACGCGGGCGGCGAACGGATCCGGGTCAGGCCCGCGGGTGCGCGAGGCGATACGCGGCGGTGAGTCGCTCCGCGGACACGTGCGTGTAGATCTGGGTGGTGCCGAGACTCGCGTGCCCGAGCAGCTCCTGCACGGCGCGCAGATCGGCACCGCCGTCCAGCAGGTGGGTGGCGGCGGAGTGCCGCAGCGCATGCGGGCCGACATGCTCGGAACCCACCACCGGCCCCAGCACCCGGGACACCAGCGCGTAGACGGTGCGCGGGCCGATGCGTCCGCCACGAGCGCCCAGGAAGAACGCAGCCGTGGGTTCAGCGGCGCGCGCGAGCAGTACGGGCCTTGCGCGTGTGAGGAAGGCGCCCAGCGCGGCCGCGGCGGGGCCGCCGAAGGGCACCACGCGCTCCTTCGACCCCTTGCCCAGCACGCGGATCGTGCGCCTGCGCAGATCCAGATCGTCGACGTCGGCGCCGCACAGCTCCGAGACGCGGATGCCAGCAGCGTACAGCAGCTCGAGGATGGCGTGGTCGCGCAGCAGGATGGGGTCGCCGGACTCCGCAGCGATGCGCTGGGCCTCCAGCAGGTCGCGCATGCCGTCGGCGGAGGCGACGACGGGCAGGGCCTTCGATCTGTGCGGCGCCACCAGTCGAAGGCTGGGGTCGGCATCGATCAGTTCCGTCTCGTGCGCCCAGCCGAAGAACGACCGGACGGCAGCGGCGCGCCGTGCGAGCGTAGAGCGCGCGTCCCCGCGCTGCGTGGCCTGCCACAGCCATTCGCGCAGGACTTCGAGGTCGACGGATGCCAGCGCGTCGTCGTGCAGTGTGCGGCCGAGGTCGGCGAGATCGGCGCGGTACGCGCGCACAGTGGCGGGCGACAGCCGGCGAACCTGCGCCAGATGCACCGCGAACGCCTCAACGGCCGCTGCGTACTCCATCCCTCCAGCATGCCGCCCACGTGAACCGGCGGTGGGTTCCCGCGCCGATCCTGCCGGTCCTCCTGCCGTCGCCGGGCTCGGGTCGCCGACGGTTGCCTGCGCACGCGCTCCGACGCGGGCTCACTCACCCCACGCGGCGCCATCCCTCCGGTGTCTGCACGACGACGACGTCGAGCGCCAGCAGTCCGAGCAGACTGCGCACCCGGTCCACGCTCAGGCCGCACCGGCGCGCCAGGTCATGGGCATCCCGCGGCGTTCGCGTGCTCATCGCATCCAGCAGGCGGACCCGGTCCGGGTCGACGCGGGGCTGCGATGGCGCGTCGAGCGCACGGTCGTCCCAGAGCTCTCGCACCTCCTGGGCGTTGGTGACGCAGATCGCGTCGAACTCGCGCAGGAGCCGATGGCATCCGGCCGAGGCCGCGCTGGTCACCGGTCCAGGCACCGCGCCGATCGGCCGCCCCAGGGCGGCCGCGTGTCCTGCGGTGTTGAGCGTGCCGCTGCGCCACCCGGCCTCCACGACCACCGTCGCGAGGCTCGCGGCGGCGATGAGTCGGTTCCTCTGCAGGAAGCGCCATTTGGTGGGCGCGCCGCCGCAGGGCACCTCGCTCACCACCAGACCGCCCTTGCGGATGCGCTCGAACAGCTGATGGTGCCCGACCGGATACGCGCGATCCACTCCCCCGGCCAGAAAGGCGACCGTCACGCCGCCCACGCCCAGTGCCGCGCGATGCGAGGCGCCGTCGATGCCGTACGCCCCGCCGGACACGACGACCGCGCCTGCCCCCGCCAGGTCACCGGCGATGTCGGCCGCGACGGATTCGCCGTACGGGGATGCCGCCCTGGCGCCCACCATCGCCACCGCCGGACCCGCGGTGAACGAGGTGAGATCACCGCGCGCCCACAGCACGAGCGGCGCATGCGGCCCCAGATCCTGCAGCCCCGCGGGCCATCCGTCATCCCCCGGGAGCATCAGGTGCCCGCCGACGTCCAGGCACGACGTCATCGCCTCCATCACCGCCTGTGCCTGTGCGCGCGGACGCCAGCGCGTGCGCGCCTCGGCGAGGGCTGCGGGTGTCACGATGCCCGGCGTCAACAGGCCGTCGTCCCGGCAGGCGATCTCCAGTGCCTCCTGCGCACCGTGAGCGTCGACCAGCGCTCCGGCTGTCCCATCGCCCGGTTCCACGAGGACCGACCATGCGACGCGCGTCAGGGTCTCCACAGGATCCCCGCCCGGACGCAGCCGCTCGGCCAGCGGCAGCAGTCGTGCATCGTCCAGCATCCTGATCCTCGTCGTCGTCCTCATGCCAGCAGGCCCTTCTTCAGGAACAGGGCACGGCCCAGTTCATCGATGCCGGGCGAGTTCGCACCGGCCAGATCGGCGATCGTCCACGCCAGGCGCAGCACCCTGTCGTACGCGCGCAGCGTGACCGTTCCACGTTCCAACGCACGGTCCAGAGGCGCTCTGACGGTCGCCGGCAGACGCAGCACGCCGAGCCGGAGCCGCTCACCCGGCACCTCCCCGTTCACGCGCCAGGGTGTGCCGCGCAGGCGATCGGAGGCCGCGCCGCGGGCTGCCACCACCCGTTCCCTCGCGCTCGCGGATGTCACCCGCGAGCGCTCGCCGGATGTCGCCCTGGCCGCGGCCACGCGTGCGACCTGCAGGTCGATGTCGATGCGGTCCCGCAGCGGCCCCGACAGCTTGGAGGCGTAACGGCGAATGGACATCGGCGGACACGCGCATTCGGCGCCGCGCACCCCGTAGTTGCCGCACGGACAGGGATTCATGGCCAGCACCAACTGGAAACGAGCCGGATAGCTGGCGGTGAACCCCGCTCGGTGCACCTCGATGCGCCCGGATTCCAGCGGTTGCCGCAGCGCATCCAGCGCCGCCCTCTGGAACTCCGGAGTCTCATCGAGGAACAGCACTCCCCGGTGCGCCCGTACGATCGCGCCCGGCCGCGCCATGCGCGTTCCGCCGCCGACGAGAGCCGCCATCGAGGCGCTGTGATGCGGTGCGACGAACGGCACGACCGGATCCAGTTTCATCACCGGCTCCCCGACCAGCGAACGTATCGCGGCGACCTCCAGCGCTTCGTCGTCGAGCAGCAGCGGGAGGATGCCGGGGAGCCGTCGCGCCAGCATCGTCTTTCCCGCGCCCGGCGGTCCGCTGAGCATCATGTGATGACCGCCTGCTGCAGCGATGATCAGCGCGTCCACGGCCTCCTCCTGACCGATGACGTCCGCCAGATCCAGCGGCAGTGTCTCCGGCTCGTCGGGCGCGGCCAGCTCCACCGCGTCGACGTCGGGCACCTCCACGTCAGCACCGTGCAGCGCCGCCACCTCCGCCAGCGAAGCTGCGGCGTGCACCTCGATGCCCGGCACCAATGCGGCCTCCGCGGCGTTGGCGTGCGGCACGATCACCCGCTCGAAGCCCGCCCTCGCGGCCGCGTAGACCGCAGGGAGCACACCGGCCACCGGTCGCACGCGCCCGTCGAGCCCCAGCTCCCCGATGTGCACGGTCCCGCGAACGGCTCGGGCGGACAGCATTCCCCCGGCAGCGGCCGTCGCGACGGCGATGCCGAGGTCGAAGCCGGAGCCGTGCTTGGGCAGGCTCGCCGGCGAAAGATTGACGGTGAGCCGGCGCCGCGGGATGTCCAGCCCGGAATTGGTGCAGGCGTTGCGCACCCGCTGCACGGCCTCGCCGAGCGCCTTGTCGGGCAGTCCGATGATGGTGAACTCCGGCGTCTGCGCCGAGAAGTCCGCCTCGATCTCCACCAGGTGCCCGTCCACGCCGGTCAGTGCGACCGCCCAGGTGCGCGCGGTGCTCACAGCAGGTCCACCAGATGCTCGAGCTGTGCGGTGTCGGCATCCGCTCCGATCAGGCCGATGGCCTCCAGGCGGATCTCACGCCGGCGTGCGGCATCGGGATGCGCAGCCGTCCACGCGTATGCCAGCCGCCAGAGTCGACGGCGCTTGCGCTCGTCGATGGCCTCGAACGGATGCCCGTACCGCACCGACCTGCGGGTCTTGACCTCGACGACGCACAGAACGTCGTCGCGCTGAGCGACGATGTCTATCTCGCCCTGCCGGCACCGCCAGTTGCGGTCGAGGATGATGTATCCCTGCGCACGCAGGTGCCTCGCCGCGCGCTCCTCGCCCGCGCGCCCCAACTCGTCTTTCGCTGCCATGAGGACAGCCTGACGCGGTGCACCGACGCCGGATCACCATTAACCCACTCGCTGTGCAGAACTTCTCAGAACCGAGAGACTGTGGAAAGAAGTCGCCACCGAGCGGACTGTGGGAGGAGCGACCTACTTGCCGTCGAGTGACAGCTCGTCCGGCAGTTCGAACTCCCGGCGCTGCAGCTCCTCGACGTTGACGTCCTTGAACGTCAGCACGCGAACCGCCTTGACGAACCGGTCGGCCCGGTAGATGTCCCAGACCCAGACGTCGGTCATCGAGATCTCGAAGTAGAAGTCGTTCTCGGTGTCGCGACGGACGACGTTCACCTCGTTGGCGAGATAGAAGCGCCTCTCGGTCTCCACGACGTACTGGAACTGCGCGACGACGTCGCGGTACTCCCGGAACAGCGCGAGCTCGAGTTCGCGGTCGTAATCGTCGAAGGCATCCTCATCCATGATGACTCCATCCTAGAAGAGCGTCGGGGCATCGGCGATCGCCCAGGACGCGCGGTGCAGCGGCGACAGTCCCAGCTCTCGGATCGCCCGACGATGCTCGGCACTCGCGTAGCCCTTGTTGCGATCCCACTGATACGCCGGATGCTGGGGATGCTGCTCGATCATCCAGTCATCCCTCGCGACCTTGGCGATCACGGATGCCGCGGACACCGACGCGCAGTCCCGATCGGCGTTGATCACCGTGCGCACGGTCAGCGCCACGGGGTGCACGCGGGAGACATAGTCGTGATTCCCGTCCAGCAGCACCAGGGCGCGGTCCAGCGATGCGCCGAGATCCACGACACCCTGCACAGCCCGGGAAGCCGCGAGCCCCAGTGCACGCATGATGCCGACCTCGTCGATCTCCGCGGCGCTCGCCCAGCCGACGGCGGAGGCCTGCACCCATGCGGCCGCGCGCTGCGCCATCGGCGGACGCCGACGCTCGGTGATCAGCTTGGAGTCGCGCAGCCCCTCGGGCACGCGTCGGCGCGAGCCGGAGGCATCCATCACGGCGGCGCCGACGGCGACGGGACCCGCCAGCGCTCCCCGACCGACCTCGTCGAGTGCGATGACGATGTCGAACTCGTCCTTCAGCAGCTGCCGTTCCAGGCGCAGCGTGGGCGCGACGACGGTCACTTGCTCTTCGCCGCCGGCACCGAGCGGAACACCTCGTCATGGGTGTCGATGAGTCCGAACCGATCGAGCGGCCAGGTGGTCAGGAACGCACGCCCCACGACGTTCTCGAGTGGCACGAAGCCGCCACCGGGCAGCTCCTGATGCGCGCGGGAGTCCTGCGAGTGGTCTCGGTTGTCGCCCATCACCCACAGTCGATCTGCGGGGACGGTGACATCGAAGTCGACATCGGAGGCCGCCGTGTCGCCGGCGGGCAGGTCGAGGTAGGACATCTCGTCGATGGGCGAGCCGTTGATGGTGATCTGCCCGAGGGCGTTGCAGCAGACCACGTGATCGCCCGGCAGGCCGATCACCCGCTTCACCAGATGATCCTGGGCATCCGTGGTCGACAGGCCGACGAAGGTAAGAACCCAGTCGACGGCCTCGACGAGGAACGGCCTGGCCGGAGCCTGCGGGACCGGGGGCAGCCACCCGCCCGGATCCTTGAACACCACGACGTCGCCGTGGTCGTATCCGGTCCACTGCGGGGTCAGCTCGTCGACCAGGATGCGGTCGTTGATGAGCAGCGTGCGCTCCATGGATCCGGACGGGATGTAGAACGAGCGCAGCACGAAGGTCTTCACGACGAACGAGACCAGGGCGGCGATGAGGATGATCACCAGCACATCGCGCAGGAAGGTCAGAAGGCTGCGCCGCCGTGGGGACTTCTCCGCAGGCTCGACGGCATCCGGGCTCATCTGATCTCTCTTCTTCTCATGCACCGCGTCGACGCGGCATCTACAAGGGTCGCACACGGATGCCCAGACGACGGAACCCCGAGACGATCGTGTCTCGGGGTTCCGCACAGGCTCAAGCGCGTCAGTTGTCGCGCTTCTCCTTGATCTTCGCCTTCTTGCCGCGCAGGTTGCGCAGGTAGTACAGCTTGGCGCGACGGACATCACCGCGAGTGACGACCTCGATGTGGTCGATGACCGGCGAGTGCACCGGGAACACGCGCTCCACGCCCACCTGGAAGCTGATCTTGCGCACGGTGAAGGTCTCGCGCACGCCATCGCCCTGGCGGCCGATGACGACGCCCTGGAACACCTGGATGCGCGAACGCGAACCCTCGGTGATGTTCACGTGCACCTTGACGGTGTCACCGGGGTTGAAGACAGGGATGTCGGAACGGAGCGAAGCCGCATCGACGGCGTCGAGGATCTGCATGATCGTCTCTCTCTGCACTCGCCTCAGGTCGGATGCATGATTCAAAGGAATAAGAACGGGTGTGTGCCGAGCGGCGCGCGAGGCGTCCGCGGGTTCCCCTGGGGCAGAACCGGATCACGGCACAAGCATCCATTCTGCCATGAACCGCACACCAGGCAAAACCGGAGTCAGTCCCTGCGCGGACGCTCCTCGATGACGACGACATCGGGCTGCGCGCGTTCCGCAGGAGGATCCTCGCGCGGCCCGCTCCAGCTCATCGTCTCGCGGATGCGCAGACCGCTGCCGCGAGCCTCGTTCCACAGCTGCCACAACTGCAGCCAGAACAGCCCGGCGGCGGCGACGATCGCGCCGGTCAGCAGCCATCCGAAGGCACCGTCGACGAACAGGCCGACCGAGACGGTCAGCACATGCCAGACAGTGAAGCCCAGCACATCCCACCACGACAGCGCGCGCTCGGCCCGCACCGACGGGCGCGACCTGGTGAGCAGCGTGAGGATCAGCTGGCCGGCGAACACTGCGGGCGCCGCCATCAGCAGCACCCACAGCAGGCTCCACCCGCTGCGGCCGAAGATGATCCAGCCGACGACCAGCCACAGTGGCAGCAGGAACGCCGCCGGGAGGAGCCAGCGGAAGAACGCCTCACGCAACCACATGCTCCGATGGTACGTGCATCCGCATCCCGGACCACGGGTTTTCGCTGTGAGCTTGCGATGGCGGAGAACTGGAAGAATGGATGCCGACGAGAGGATTTCCCATGATCGAACTGCGCACGCCGGCCGAGATCGACGAGATGCGAGCCGCGGGCCGCTTCGTCGCGGAGACGCTGGCCACGCTGCGCGCGGAGACCAAGGTGGGCACGAATCTGCTCTCCATCGATCGCCACGCCCACGACCTCATCCGCAAGGCGGGCGCCGAGTCGTGCTACATCGACTACGCCCCGTCCTTCGGGAACGGGCCGTTCGGCAAGGTCATCTGCACCTCCGTCAACGATGCCGTGCTGCACGGCCTCCCCCACGACTACCAGCTGCGCGACGGCGACCTGGTCTCGCTGGACTTCGCCGTCTCGGTCGACGGCTGGGTGGCCGATTCCGCCGTGTCGTTCGTGGTCGGCACACCGCGCGACGAGGACCTGCGCCTGATCGACACCACGAACCGTGCACTGGATGCCGCGATCGCGACCGCGACGGTCGGCAACCGCATCGGCGACATCTCCGCGGCCATCGCCGCCGTCGCGCACGGCGAGGGCTACTCCATCAACACCGACTTCGGCGGTCACGGCGTGGGCCGCATCATGCACGGCGACCCGCACGTGCCCAACGACGGCCGCGCCGGACGCGGTTTCCCCTTGCGTGAGGGCCTGGTCTTCGCCCTGGAGCCCTGGCTGCTGGCCACCACCGACGAGCTCATCACCGACCCCGACGGCTGGACGCTGCGCAGTGCGGACGGCTCGCGCGGCTCGCACTCCGAACACACGGTCGCCGTCACCAAGGACGGCCCGATCATCCTCACCGACCGCGGCTTCCTCGGCGTCGACTGACGCGGTCCCGGCCGCTTCAGCGGATGCGGCGGGGGTCAGCCCTCGAGCAGGTCGGGGCGCCGTGCGCGGGTGCGCTCGAGCTGCTGCTCGCGCCGCCAGGCGGCGATGGCTCCGTGGTTGCCGCTGAGCAGGATCGGCGGAACCTCCAGGTCCCGCCACACCGACGGCTTGGTGTAGGAGCCGTACTCGAGCAGGCCGTCCTCGTGGGACTCCTCGACCAGGCTCTCCGGGTTGCCGACCACGCCAGGGATGAGCCGGCCGATGGCCTCGGTCATCGCCATGACGGCGACCTCTCCCCCGTTCAGGACGTAGTCGCCGAGGCTGATCAGTCGCACCTCGCCCAGCTCGGCGGCGTACTCGAACACGCGCTCGTCGATGCCCTCGTAGCGCCCGCAGCCGAAGATCAGGTGCTCACGGGTCGCGAGATCGCGGGCCGTGGCCTGAGTGAACACCTCGCCGGCCGGCGAGGGGAAGATGATGGTCGGCTTCGCCCGCGTTCCGTCTCGCTGCGCTCGCCTGACGACCGGGGCCGAAACCAAGGCGTCGAGCGCCTCGCCCCAGGGCTCCGGCTTCATGACCATGCCGGCGCCGCCGCCGTAGGGTGTGTCGTCGACCGTGCGGTGCCGGTCGTGCGTCCAGTCGCGCAGATCGTGCACGCGAAGGTCCAGGATGCCGGTCTCCTGTGCCTTCCCCAGCAGGGAGAGGGTCAGACCGTCGAAGTACGACGGGAAGATCGAGACGACGTCGATGCGCATGACGATCCCGGGATCACTCCGAGGCGGAGTCGTCCGCGGACGGAAGCTCCTCGAAGAGGCCGGCCGGCGGAGTCACGACGATCCGGTGGCCGGGGATGTCCACGCTGGGGACGATCGCCTCGACGAACGGGACCATGACCTCGGCATCCGCCGTCTTCACGATCAGCAGATCCTGCGCCGGCAGGTGATCGACCCGCAGCACGCGGCCGATGACGGTGTCGTCGCGGACCACGTCCAGGCCCACCAGCTGGTGCGCGTACCAGGCATCGACCTCGACCTCGTCGTCCTCGTCCATCCACAGGATGGCCTTGACGAGGGATTCGGCGGCGGTGCGGTCCTCGACGCCGTGCAGGAAGACGACGGAGCTGCCGTTCATCACGCGGTAGTCGCGGATGGTGACGGTCTTGCCGTGCCACTCGGATGACTCGGGCACCTGCAGGGTGAACTCCGCGCCCGGCACGAAACGGCGTTCGGGATTGTCGGTGTACAGCTCGAGCTTCAACGCGCCCTTGAGGCCGTGAGCCTTGAGCAGACGGCCGACGCGGAGCTGGTTCTTCTCGCCCGCCACGTCAGTCGTCCGCGACGTCGACGCGGACACGGCGTCCGTCGGCGAGGGCGGAGATGAGCGTGCGCAGCGCCTTGGCGGTGCGGCCGCCGCGCCCGATCACGCGACCACGGTCATCCGGGTGCACATGCACCTCGAGCAGGTCGCCACGGGGCGACGCGGATGCGGTGATGCGGACGTCTTCCGGGTGATCGACGATCCCCTTGACGACGTGTTCGAGCGCGGCGGCGAGCACAGCGGATTACTCTGCGTCTGCGGCGGGAGCCTCAGCGGCCTCCGCGTCAGCGGCGGGAGCCGCGGCGGGCTCTTCGGTCTTCTTCTCGACCTTGGGCTTGATGACCGACTTCTTGGACGAGTCGATCTCGAATGCAGCCTTGGCCTCGGCGACCTGGACGGTGGACTTCGCGTCCTTGTCGCCCTTGAACTTGCCCCAGTCGCCGGTGAGCTTCAGCAGCGCGGTGACCTGCTCGCTCGGCTGGGCGCCGACGGACAGCCAGTACTGCGCGCGCTCGGAGTCGACCTCGATGAACGAGGGCTGCTCGGTGGGGTGGTACTTGCCGATCTCCTCGATCACGCGACCGTCGCGCTTGGTGCGCGAGTCGGCGACGACGATGCGGTAGTAGGGCGCGCGGATCTTGCCGAAGCGCTTGAGACGGATCTTGACAGCCACGATTCTCCTGAATGTGTGGAAAGGAAGATGAACGACGCCTGGAGAGTGGGGTGCACAACCCGGCGGAGGCTCTGGATGGGGGACGAAAGCTGGATAGAGGGTCGAGCAGCCGTCCGACCCTCTATTCTGCCAGATCCTGGGGCCGCGCGCGAAACCGTGCGACACGGCGTGTGCGCGGCGAGGACCCCGCGTGCCAGACTTTGCGCGTGCCGACCGAATTCGCGTCCTCCGCCCGCTCCACAGTCGGGCTGGAATGGGAGATCATGCTGGCCGATCCGGACAGCGGCGATCTGGTGGGCAGGGCGCCCGAGCTGCTGCATGTGCTCGAGGCGCAGAGCGCCCACGAGCGGCACACCGTCACCGGGGAGCTGCTCACCAACACGATCGAGGTCACCAGCGGCGTCGGCGGCACCGTGAAGGATGCCGTGGACGACATCGCCGCGGCCATCGGAGCCGTGCGGCGCGCCACCGATCCCGCGGGCATCGAGCTGCTCTCGGCAGGCAGCCATCCGTTCGCGCAGTGGTTCAACCAGCGGGTGACGGAGAAGACCCGCTACCGGAAGATGATCGAGCGCACCCAGTGGTGGGGCCGCAACATGATGATCTGGGGCATCCACGTGCACGTCGGCGTGGAGGAACGACGCAAGGTCATGCCGATCATCAGCGCCCTCTCGGCGTTCCTCCCGCATCTGCAGGCGCTCTCCGCGTCCAGCCCGTTCTGGGCCGGAGAGCGCACCGGCTACGCGTCCAACCGCTCCCTGGTGTTCCAGCAGCTGCCCACAGCAGGACTCCCCTGGCCGATCCGCACCTGGGAGGACTTCGAGAACTATCTCGACGACATGATCCGCACCGGTGTCATGCGCGACGCCTCGGAGGTGCGGTGGGACATCCGCCCTGCGCCGCGCTGGGGCACCATCGAGATCCGCGCCTGCGACGGCATGTCGACGCTCACGGAGCTGGCCTCGGTGGCCGCGCTCACGCAGTGCCTGGTGGAGCACTTCTCCCGGCAGCTGGACGTCGGCATCCCGCTGCCGGGACTGCAGCCGTGGTTCCATCGCGAGAACAAGTGGCGCACGGCCCGCTACGGGCTGGACGCGCGCGTCATCGTCGACTCCGCGGGGTCGCAGGTTCCCGTGCGGGACCACCTCGACGCCGTGGTGGACGACCTGCGCCCCATCGCCGCCGACCTGGCATGCGAACGGGAGCTCGACGGTGTGCGTGCGATCCTGCGGGGCGGGGCCAGCTACGCGCGTCAGCTGACGGCAGCGGATGCTGCCGGCGGCGACCTGCGAGAGGTTGTCCAGCACCTGATCCGAGAGTTCCGCGAGGGCCCTGAGCACGGGACGGTCGACTGACTCAGGCCGCGTCGACCAGCAACCGCGCGAGCGATTCATCGAGCACGACATCGGTGACGATCCCGGCCGCTATCGCCGCACGCAGCGAGCCCAGCTTCGCTGCGCCGGAGACCACGCAGATTCGTCGCGGCACGCGGCGAAGTCGATCCAGTCCTGGCCCCGTAGACCGAGCATTGAGTCTGATGTCCTTCCAGCTGCCGTCTGCGCGGAAGAACACCGTGGCGACATCGCCGATCACCCCGTCCTCTCTGAGGCTGCGGTAATCATCACGGCTGAGGTAGCCGCCGACGTACACACGGCTGGGGACCTCGGCCTGCGGAGAACCCAGCCCGAACACGGCGATGTCCATCGTGGATTGGAAGGCCAGCACGCGTCTGGTGCTCCGCTCGCGCCACATCGCTTCGCGCGTCGCCGGGTTGTCGAAGAACGCGGGCACGGGGAACTGCTCGACCCTGGCACCGAACGCCGCACCGAACCGCTGCAGGATGTCGCTCGAGTACTCCAAGCCGCTGGTCTGCGTGTTGCCGGCGCCGTTGAGTTGCACAAATGTGCTGGAGTGCACCTCCTTCTGCACGAGCGAGCGGCTCACCATGCTGATCGTCGAACCCCAGGCGACGCCGACGACCATGTTCGACTCGATGAACTGCGACAGCAGGCGTCCGGCGGTCAGCGCCACGCGTTCCAGCCGCTCGACGTCGTTCACGGTGCTCGGCATCGGCACGATGTGCGCATTGACGCGCAGCCGTTCCCGGAGATGGTCCTCTATGCGCCCGACCCGCTCGAACGGCGAGTTGATACGAATGTCGACCAGACCCGTCTCTCTCGCGTGCGACAGCAGTCGCGACACGGATGATCGCGACGTCGAAAGCTCGCCGGCGATCGCATCCATCGTCATGTCCTGCAAGTAGTACAGCTTCGCCGCAGTCAGCGCGGCAGTGGTCTTCGTGTCCTTTCGAGACGAGCCAGCGACCATGTTTGACCTCCGACACTAGCGTTGCACATAGGTGCAAGTGGTTTGCAAGATCCTGCCACACGACGGATGCTGGAGTCAGTCCGAAGGAGAGATCATGCTGCAGAGAACCCGGAACTCACGACGCCAGGATGAACTGGCCGCTGTCCGCGATGCCGGCCGGACAACTGTGCTCATCGTCGGGGCGGGGATCAACGGCATCTCATTGTTCCGTGATCTCTCACTTCAGGGCGTGGATGCCGTGATCGTCGATCGCGGCGACTTCGCGGGGGGCGCGTCCTCCGCATCCAGCCACATGATTCACGGTGGCATCCGCTACCTCGAGAACGGGGAGTTCCGGCTCGTGCGCGAATCCGTCCAGGAGCGCAACGGTCTCCTGCGCGTCGCGCCGCACTACGTCAAGCCGCTGGAGACCACGATCCCGATCTACTCGACATTCTCGGGCATCCTCTCCGCGCCGTTGCGCTTCCTGACCCACCGCAGCGGCAAGCCGCAGGAGCGCGGCGCCGTGCTGATCAAGCTGGGCCTGACCATCTACGACCTCTTCTCCCGCGACGGCGGCGCGGTGCCCCGCCACCGCTTCCTGGGGCGCACCTCGTCGCTGGCCGAGCTGCCCCGGCTCGACCCGAAGGTGAAGTACACCGCCACCTATTACGACGCGTCGATGCACGACCCCGAGCGCCTGGCACTGGACGTGCTGCAGGACGGCAGGTCGGCGAATCCCGGCTCGCACGCGCTGAACTACGTCGAGGCAGTCGGACGCGACGGTGATGCGGTCGTGCTGCGCGATCGCGAGAGCGCAGAGGAGTTCACGGTGCAGGCAGACGTGATCGTGAACGCCTCCGGTCCCTGGACAGACCTCACCAATGATGCGCTCGGCGACAGCACCCGGTTCATCGGCGGCACCAAGGGCTCGCACATCGTGCTCGATCACCCCGAGCTGCTCGCCGCGACAGCGGGCCGGGAGATCTTCTTCGAGCACTCCGACGGACGCATCGTGCTGATCTACCCGATCAAGGGTCGCGTCATGGTGGGGACGACAGACATCGACGCGGACCCCCGCGAGCCGGCGCACTGCACGGAGGAGGAGATCGACTACTTCTTCGACCTGATCCACCATGTGTTCCCCACGATCCAGGTGGATCGCGAGCAGATCGTGTACCGGTTCTCGGGCATCCGTCCTCTCCCCCGTCACGAGGACACCGCGCCCGGCTTCGTCTCGCGCGACTACCGCATCGAACTCGACGAGAGCGGGTCGACCCCGGTGCTCAGTCTGGTGGGCGGCAAGTGGACCACGTTCCGGGCGCTGGGCGAGCATCTGGCGAACCGCGTGCTCGAGCTGCTCGGACGCACCCGATCGGTGTCCACCGGCGGCCTGCCGATCGGCGGCGGGCACGGCTTCCCGCGAACCACCCGCGCACGCGCCGCCTGGAAGAACACCAATCTCGCCGGCGCGGAACCCGCGCGCGGCGATGCGCTGCTGACGCGCTACGGCACCCGAGCCGCAGAGGTGTGGTCGCACATCGAGCAGGAGGACGACCGCCCGCTCGCCGACGGCGCGCTGTCCGTGCGTGAGCTGGAGTGGATGGTCGAGCACGAGCTCGTGGTCAGGCTCGCGGATGTCGTGCTGCGCCGCTCGAACATCGCCTTCATCGGCGAGGTGACCGGCGACCTGCTCATCGAGTTGGCAACCGCGTTGGCTCCTCTGATGGGATGGGACGACGAGCGGCGGGATGCCGAGATCGAGGCGACCGTGCAGCTGCTGAACGACGCGCACGGCCTGTCCCTCGCGGTGCCCGCACGCAGCTGACCAGACTTGTTACGACGCGGGTCGCCGACGATCCGCCGAAGGAGGGCCGCATGGCCGAGTACGTTCTTTCCATTGATCAGGGCACCACCTCGAGCAGGGCGATCATCTTCGATCGCGCAGGTCGGCTCGTGGCATCCGGTCAGAAGGAGCACGAGCAGATCCTCCCCCGCGCCGGCTGGGTGGAGCACGACGCCGCAGAGATCTGGCGGAACGTGCAGGAGGTCATCGGTCTTGCGCTTAGTCGTGCCGACCTGACGCGACACGACATCGCTGCCATCGGCATCACGAATCAGCGCGAGACCACCGTCGTGTGGGATCGGAGGACGGGCGAACCGGTGTACAACGCGATCGTGTGGCAGGACACCCGCACGCAGGACATGGTCGACCGCCTGGCCGCGGATGGCGGCATCGATCGCTTCAAGCCGGTGGTGGGACTGCCGCTGGCGACCTACTTCGCCGGGACCAAGATCGCCTGGATCCTGGAGAACGTCGAAGGCGCCAGAGAGAGGGCGGACGCCGGTGAGCTGCTGTTCGGCACGACCGACAGCTGGGTGCTCTGGAACCTCACCGGCGGCACGGACGGAGGCGTGCACGCGACGGACGTCACCAACGCATCGCGCACGATGTTCATGGACCTGCAGACACTGGACTGGCGCGACGACATCCTTGATCTCTTCGGCGTTCCTCGCTCGATGATGCCCGATATCCGCTCCTCGTCCGAGGTGTACGGGCACGCCGAGAGCTCGTCGCTGCTGCGGGAGACCCCGATCGCGGGCATCCTCGGCGACCAGCAGGCCGCCACATTCGGACAGGCCGCGTTCCAGGCGGGCGAGAGCAAGAACACCTATGGCACGGGCTGCTTCCTGATCTTCAACACCGGCGATGAGATCGTCCACTCCAAGAACGGGCTGCTCACGACGGTGGGCTACAAGCTCGGCGACGAGCCTGCGCACTACGCGCTGGAGGGTTCGATCGCCGTGGCGGGCTCGCTGATCCAGTGGCTGCGCGACCAGCTGGGGCTGATCTCGTCCGCGCCCGAGGTGGAGGAGCTCGCCGCGCAGGTGGAGGACAACGGCGGCGTCTACATCGTGCCGGCCTTCTCGGGGCTGTTCACTCCTTATTGGCGCCCGGATGCGCGCGGAGCGATCGTTGGTCTCACCCGGTTCGCGAACCGCAACCACATCGCACGGGCAGCTCTCGAGGCGGTCGCGTTCCAGACGGCGGATGTGCTGGATGCTGTCAACGCCGACGCCGATCTGACACTGGGCGAGCTGAAGGTGGACGGCGGCATGGTGGCCAACGACGCGCTCATGCAGTTCCAGGCCGATGTGCTGGGCGTTCCCGTGGTGCGTCCCATCGTCGCGGAGACGACAGCCCTGGGTGCGGCGTACGCAGCAGGGCTGGCGGTGGGCTTCTGGAAGGATCTGGATCAGCTGTCGACGAACTGGCGGGAGGATCGTCGCTGGGAGCCTGCGATGGACACCGCGGAGCGCGAGCGTCAGCTGCGCCTGTGGCGCAAGGCCGTCACCAAGTCGATGGACTGGGTCGACGACGACGTGCGCAGGCTCTGAGTGTCGCACCCCTCCGTGCACATATGTGCAGAATTGCCCGCACTGGCGTTCTCAGCATTCATTCAGCCAATAGTGTCGCCAGAGACCCGGGCGCTCCCGACACCCGCGGTCGTGAATCACTTTCATTGAGGAGAGAACGATGAATCAACCACTCGTGCGGAGGAACGGCTTCTGGCTTGCGCTGTCGCTGCTGCTCTGCCTGATCTCTGCGATCGGCGCACATGTCGTTCAGACGGCGGCCGGTTCGGTCGCGGTGAAGGACCTGAAATGGGAGACGTCGTCCGGACGGATGCTCAATGCACTGCTGTTCGTCCCCGACGACGCGACAGCAGCGCACCCCGCGCCGGCCGTCGTGGTCAGCCACGGCTGGTGGAACAACCGGGAGATGCAGGACGCCAACTACGTAGAACTGGCGCGTCGCGGTTTCGTGGTGCTCTCGATCGACATGTACGGACACGGCAACTCCGATCCGCTTCCCGCGGCCGAGCTGGAGGTCGGTGGAACGGGCATGTACGACGGCGTCAAGCTGATCGCGGACCTGCCTTACGTCGATTCCACCAGAATCGGCGTCACCGGTCACTCGAATGGCGCACGCGCCGCGAACTTCTCCGTCGCGCTCGACAATGCTGCCGACAAGCCTCTGATCTCTTCCGTGTTCCTGGTGGACAACGAGGCGATGTACCGCGACTCGGAGGGCACGTACTCAAACCTCTACGGGACGCGCGATGTGGGTCTGGTCGCCGACCAGTACGACGAGTTCTTCTTCCGCAGCTACAGCGCCGAGGGCGTGCCGCTGACCGCCCCGCGCGACTTCATCAAGACCGACAATGCGCAGTCGTTCCTGAATTTCGGCGCTGACCCGGCCAGCAGCGAGAAGCGCAAGGTCGACACGGTCTACACCGAGTCCATCGACGGACACGACGCGATCCGCGTGCTGCACACTCCGGCGCAGACGCATCCGTGGGGGACCATCTCCAAATACACGGTCGCAAACCTCGTGGACTTCTTCGACACCACACTGGATGCTCCGCACAGCATGAAGGGGACGTCCCAGGTCTGGCAGATCAAGGAGGCGTTCACAGCTCTCGGTCTGCTCGGCTTCGGAATATTCCTGGTGCCGTTCACTCGTTTGCTGCTGGGCACCCGTGCCTTCGCTGGATTGCGCGCAACCGAGATCACACCTGCACGTCCTGCCGGGCGTCGAGGTGCGGCATGGTTCTGGGGAGGCATGATCGTCTCGGCAATCGTGTCGGCATGGTCCTACATCTGGCTCAGCCAGCAGGCATGGCTCGCCGGGCTGACCCACAACGCCATTCCCAGCCCTATCCCTACCGGCTCGGTGTTCTTCATCGGAGTCTGGGCGGCGTTCAATGGCGTCGTGGCGATCATCATCATGGTGCTCTCCTACTACTTGTTCGGCAGGAAGAACGGTGTCCGGCTCCGCGACCTCGGGATTTTCCCCGGCTGGTTCAAGCTGCTCCAGAGCGTGGCGCTCGCGTTCCTGGTCACCGCTGCAGCATTCGGGCTGGTGTTCATCGCAGACTACTTCTTCAAGACGGACTTCCGACTCTGGGTCGTAGCGGTCAAGTGGTTCCCCCAGGACAAGATCTGGTACGGGTTCTTCGTACTTCCGCTGTTCCTGATCTACTTCGTCGCCAACTCCGTCGCGATCAATGTGTTCAACCGGTTCACGCTCGGCGGGCGCGAGTGGCTCAACACCGCAGCCCTTGCGCTGTTCAACTCGCTCGGACCCATCGTGCTCGTGCTGGCTCAGTACATCACCTTCGCCGCGTCCGGTGAGCTGATCCCAGGATTCGGAGGGATCTACAGCATCTGGCTGTTCCCCATCGTTCTGATCCTGGCCGTCACCGCGGTGATCTCCCGGAAGATCTACCGCGCCACGAACAACCCGTACATCGCTGGTGTGCTCAATGCTGCGGTCGTGGTTCTGATGTCGGTGTCCAACTCGCTGGTGGTCACATACTGACCGGTTCCCCTCAAAGAAGGAGCGCCCCGGCTCAGCCGGGGCGCTCCTTCTTTCGTGCAGGGACTCAGCCCTTGCCGAAGAGCTTCTGGATCTCGGCCAGGTCGGCCTCGGTCGGCGCGCCCTTGGCTCCGCTCAGACCGAAGCCCGAGCCGGTGGCCGGAGCACTCGAGGTGGCGAGACCCGCGTTCTCGGCGGCGCGCTTGGCCGGGTTGCCAGAACGCGAAGCGCCCTTGCCCTTGGTGCCCTTCTTGCCTCGTTTGGCCGACGCGCCGGGCTTGCCCATCGGGCCCATGCCGGGGATCTGCGGGGTGCCGCCACGGGCGACGGTCTTCATCATCTTCGCGGCCTGCTCGAAGCGTTGCACGAGCTGATTGACGTCGGTGACCGTCATTCCCGAGCCTTTCGCGATGCGCAGTCGGCGTGAGCCGTTGAGGATCTTGGTGTTGCGGCGCTCGGCCGGGGTCATCGAGCGGATGATGGCTTCCGTGCGGTCGATCTCGCGCTCGTCGAAGTTGTCGAGCTGCTGCTTCATCTGGCCCATGCCCGGCAGCATGCCGAGCATTTTCTTCATCGAGCCCATCTTGCGCATCTGCTGCATCTGGTCGAGGAAGTCCTCGAGCGTGAAGGCTTCGTTGGCGAGCTTCTCGGCCATCTTCATGGCCTCTTCCTCGTCGAAGGCCGCCTGGGCCTGCTCGATGAGGGTCAGAATGTCGCCGAGGTCGAGGATGCGGCTCGCCATACGGTCGGGATGGAAGGGCTCGAGGTCCTCGAGGTTCTCGCCGGTGGAGGCGAAGATGATCGGGCGGCCTGTGACGGATGCCACCGACAGCGCCGCACCACCGCGGGCATCACCGTCGAGCTTGGACAGCACGACTCCCGTGAAGTCGACGCCCTCCTGGAACGCCTTGGCCGTGTTGACGGCATCCTGTCCGATCATCGCGTCGATGACGAACAGCACCTCGTCGGGGTCGGTGGCCTTGCGGATGTCGGACGCCTGCTTCATGAGCTCGGCGTCGACGCCCAGTCGACCGGCGGTGTCGATGATGACCACGTCGTGCTGCTGGCGGCGGGCGAAGTCCACGCCGGCCCTCGAGACCTTCACCGGATCGCCGACGCCGTTGCCGGGCTCGGGTGCGAAGATCGTGGCGCCGGCGCGCTCGGCGACGACCTGCAGCTGGGTGACGGCGTTCGGACGCTGCAGGTCGGCGGCGACCAGCAGCGGCGTGTGCCCCTCGCCCTGCAGCTGGCGGGCCAGCTTGCCCGCGAATGTGGTCTTGCCGGATCCCTGCAGGCCGGCGAGCATGATCACGGTCGGCGGTGTCTTGGCGAACTCCAGGCGCCGCTGCTCGCCGCCGAGGATCGCGATGAGCTCCTCGTTGACGATCTGCACGACCTGCTGGGCCGGGTTCAGCGCCTTGTTGACCTCGTCGCCCAGCGCGCGTTCGCGCACCTTCGCGGTGAAATCCTTGACGACCGGGAGAGCCACGTCGGCGTCGAGCAGAGCGCGACGGATCTCGCGGACGGTGCCGTCGACGTCGGCCGGGCTCAGCTTTCCCTTCGTGCGCAGATTGCGGAAGGTCTCGGTGAGCCGATCGGAGAGCGTGCCAAATGTAGCCATGGTGCCTCGATTCTACGGGAGCGAAGCCTCCACTCCGAGCACCGCCCGCAGCTGCTCCGCTCAGCCCCAGGGCAGATCGTGGATGCTGCGCAGCGCCTGATCGAACTGCGCCTCCAGCGACGCCTGTCCGGCGCCGTGCTCAGCCCACACCCGCAGAGACGACAGCACGGCCGTCGCGAGAGCCGCGCCCAGGATGTCGGCGCGGATCTCATCGATCCCCGCGCTGCGGGCGGCGCCGGCCACGGCGGAGGCGATGCGCGCATGGCGCAGCCCGGTGTCGCGCAGCAGCTCCTGCTCCAACCCCATCACCGCGGCATTGCGCAGCGCGAGCGCCAGTGGATCTGGCGCAAAGCCGTGCACGATGGGCTCCACCGCCGCGCGCACGGACGGACCGTCGGCATCCCGCCCGAGGGCTGCCAGCGCGACCGAGGCCGCTGCGATCCTGGCATCCAGCCCCGACCACAGCACGTCGCTCTTGGACGCGAAGTAGTTGAAGAAGCTCGACCGGCTCACACCGGCGCGCTGCGCGATGTCCACGACCGAGGTCGCCTCGTAGCCCTTCTCCAGGAACAGCTCGCAGGCTGCTTCGGCCAGTGTCTCCCGCGATGAGGCGCGAGGCCTGCCTGCACGGGATTCGGATGCCATGCCGCCAGCGTACCGGCATGGCCTCGCGCCTTCACCGACGAAGGGCGTATGCTGAACCCCGCGGCATTCTTGCACCGCATCCAACAACCTGGGGAGAGCGCACATGCTCGACATCCGCATCGCCGGACTCGCACCGGACTTCGTGCCCTACATGGACGGGTGGGAACTGCAGCGCAGCATCCACCGCGAGGTCGTGTCGGGCGACCGACCCGACACCCTCCTCCTGCTCGAGCACGAGGCCGTCTACACCGCAGGCAAGCGCACCGAGCCGCAGGAGCGGCCGCAGGACGGCACGCCCGTCGTCGACGTGGACCGCGGCGGCAAGATCACCTGGCACGGGCCGGGGCAGCTGGTCGGCTATCCGATCGTGCGTCTGCCGGAGCCGATGGACGTGGTCGCACACGTGCGCCGGCTGGAGCGCCTGCTGATCGGCATCCTGAAGCCGCTCGGCGTCGACGGCTACCAGGTCGCCGGCCGGAGCGGCGTGTGGGTGCGCCGCCCGCTGTCCGAGGACAAGATCGCCGCGATCGGCGTGCGGGTGCAGCAGGGCGTGACCATGCACGGCTTCGCGCTGAACTGCGACAACACACTGGCGGGCTTCGGCGGCATCATCCCCTGCGGCATCACGGATGCCGGCGTCACCACCATCAGCGAGGTCATCGGGGCCGACGTGTCCCCCGACGACATGGTCAAGGCCGTCTCCGACGCCTTCGCCGCCGAGTACGCCACGGAAGGAGCCCTGGCATGAGCGCCGCGCACCCCGACGGACGCAAGCTGCTGCGCCTGGAGGTCCGCAACGCGGAGACCCCCATCGAGCGCAAGCCGGAGTGGATCAAGACCAAGGCGAAGATGGGCCCGGAGTACCGCGCCCTGCACTCGCTGGTGAAGGACGAGGGCCTGCACACCGTGTGCCAGGAGGCCGGCTGCCCCAACATCTACGAGTGCTGGGAGGACAAGGAGGCCACCTTCCTGATCGGCGGCTCGCAGTGCACGCGCCGTTGCGACTTCTGCCAGATCGACACCGGCAAGCCCGCCGCCTACGACACCGACGAGCCGCGCCGCGTGGCCGAGAGCGTGCAGCGCATGGGCCTGCGGTACGCGACCGTCACCAGCGTCGCCCGCGACGACCTGCCCGACACGGGCGCGTGGCTGAACGCCGAGACCGTGCGTCAGATCCACGCGAAGAACCCCAACACGGGCGTGGAGCTGCTGGCCAACGACCACAGCGGCAAGCCGGAGTTCCTGGGCCAGATCTTCGAGGCGCGCCCCGAGGTGTTCGCGCACAACGTCGAGACCGTGCCCCGCATCTTCCGCCGCATCCGTCCGGCGTTCACCTACGAGCGCTCGCTGGGCGTCATCACGCAGGGACACGAGGCGGGGCTCATCACCAAGTCCAACCTCATCCTCGGCATGGGCGAGGAGCCCGAGGAGGTCGTGCAGGCGCTGCGGGACCTGCACGACGCCGGCTGCGACATCATCACCATCACGCAGTACCTGCGCCCGACGCCCCGGCACCACCCGGTGGATCGCTGGGTCAAGCCCAGCGAGTTCGTCGAGTTCAAGGAGGAGGCCGAGCGCATCGGATTCCTCGGCGTGCTGGCGGGCCCCCTGGTGCGGTCGTCGTACCGCGCCGGCCGGCTGTGGGCGCAGTCGATGATCTCCAAGGGCCGCGAGATCCCCGCACACCTCGCGCACATCGCCGAGGGCGCCGACAAGGGCTTCGCTCAGGCGGTGTGAGTTCGCGCCGGGGCATGGCGCTCGCACGGTGATCTCGTGCACAATCGGACTCACCGCGGGACACCGCGCAGTCTGGGGGCAGCCGTGGGAACGGACGAGGAGTACGCGAACATCTTCGCGCTGGCCAACGAGGATGCCGAGGATGCTCGCGCCTGGCTCTCCGCGGCGTTCATCGCGCAGCGCGGCGAGGGATCCGAGTACGCGCTGACCAGCGAGCAGCAGGAGGACATCCGGGAGGTCCTCAGCCTGGACTGGTGGCAGAGCGCCGTCGCCGACGGCGCGGACGACGGCCATGCTGCCCACGGAATCCGGCTGGGGAACCTGCTGCCCGCCGCCGTGCGAGCAGCATCCGCGTTCCCGCTCGGCGGCGTGGTGCTGGCGATGTACCTCAGGAATCTCGTGAACGAGGCCTGGGAGCTCAACTGGGACCATTCGCTGATCCGCGCCGCCGTCAACGCGGCCGTCGACACCGCGGATTCGCTGGCACCCGATGGCGCCGAAGCGGTCGCCTGGGATCTGCTGCGCTTCATGAACCAGGAGTTCGACGTCGAGACCGCTCTTCTCACCGGTGATCTGCGCGCCGTCGTCCTCGTGACGGCGGAGGCCGTGGCGCGGATCGCTGCGGTCCGGCAGTCCGCCGGCGACCTCCCCGCGCACCCGGGTCGGCTCCGGCTGATCGCCGAGACGCGCTCCGAGCACCGCTACTACCGGGCCATCCACGACATCGCGGTCGCGACCTCGGAGCTGCTCACCCGCCGCAGCACCCCCGCCGATGTGGACCTCGCCCGGATCACCACCCTGATCGACCGCGGCGGGTTCCGGCCCAATGACGCCAGCGAGCTGCGCGGCCATCTGGCCTCGCTGCAGGCCGTGCACGACGCCGCCGCACAGCCGTGGCTGCATGTGGACGAGGGCCGCATGCGCATCGTGTACGGGTTCGGCATCCTGCGCCCCGGAGCCGACGAGCTGTCCGCCGACCACGATGCCGTGCGCCTTCTCGCCGATGCCGGCGAGAAGCGCGGGCGGCTCGGCCCGCTGCGCGTGGCGAAGGTGCTGCGCCGGCTCACCCTGAGCGATGTCTGGCAGGGCTCGGACAGCCTCGGCCGCCGCTACCGCGGCTCGACCTTCCAGCTGGAGGACATGCTGCTCGCTGTTCCGGGGACGGATGCCGAGCCGCTGAGGATCCGCACCCGGGTCCAGCTCTCCGAACTGGGCAATCATGCCGTGCTGTTCGACGTCGACCTGGTGGATGCGCCCGCCTTCGAGGTCGCCAGGATCGTCAATCTTGCAACCCCGGTGTTCGGCGACCTCACCGAGATCCCGCAGGCGCTGCACCTGCATCCGCGCGCGGCCCCTGGCACGCACCTCTCGCGGCTGTCTGACGTGACCGCGGCCATCCTGGACGACCTGCGCGTGCTCCTGCAGCCGGGACTCGACCCCTCGGGTGACGCGCCCGACGCACCGGCGGATCCGATCTCCGCACGATCAGGCTCGTTCGGCGTGCACGTGACCATCGAACGCGCATCACGGGACGTCACAGGGGTGCGAACGTCGCTGCTGTCGGCCCGGGAGATCGCGGGCCTCTGGGGAGCTCAGCCTCTGCTGCATCCGCTCCCCGCGGGCGCCTCCGGCGTGGCGGACTGGGCGATGTACGACGTCGACGCGGTGCACCGCTTCGAACTGCTGCACCTCAACGACGAGCTGCTCGCCGCGAATTCGAACGTGACGCTGCTCGCCAGCTTCCGCTCCCCCGACTACGCGGTGAGCGAGATCGAGAGCTTCCTCACCTTCGCGCACAGCATGCACGGCATGTACGAGTCCTGGCAGGTGCGCGTGCGGGATCACGCCGAGCGCATCTCCGAACTGCTCACCGACGTGGAACGGCAGCTCGCAGCGGCGGACGCCTCGAACGCCGATGACGACTATGCGACGCAGCGAGAGGTGACCGATCAGCTCGGCGAGCTCATCCGAGTCATCGAGCGCGCCGAGCTGGAGCTGCAGTCCTTCGTGCAGTCCAAGCACGCCATCATGCTGTTCATCGAGGCACCCGCGATCGTGTCATCGCCGGCGCTGCGCGTGGACCTCGACACGGTGCTCGCCTCGAACCGCTACGACCTGCTCCGAGAAGGCTTCGAGCGGGCAGTGCGGGATGTGCTCGGCTCGCGCCTGCAGCCGCTGCTGGATGTCTGCCACCGCCGCCTCGGCCGCATCCTCGACGACAGGCAGGCCGAGCGCGAGCGTCGCACCGAGCGGGTCGAGCGCGTGCTCGGCGTCATCCTCGCCGTCATCGGCATCTCCGGCATAGCCTCACTGCTGCAGGAGGGACTCGACCTGCGGGGCGGCATCACGTGGTGGTTCGTCGTAGCGATCCTGACGATCGCCGTGTCGACCGGGGTGGTCATGCTCGTGATGTCGCGCCGTGCGGGCAGTCGCCATCACCAGCGGCACGGAGCCCGCCGATGATCTCGTTCGAGCCGTGCTCTGATGCACCGGTGCTGCGGGCCGTGCACCGATCCCTGATGGCGCCGTCGTTCCGACCGGGTGAGCTGGTGTCCGAAGACGATCTCATCACCCAGTTCGATCACGGTGCGCAAGCGGTGCTCGCGCACGATCAGGACGGTCCGATGCTGGGCGCCGCCATCATCGAGCATTACGGCGGTGCCGTGCTGCTGGAGTACCTGGTCACTGCTCCTGAAGCTCGCGGGCAGGGCGTCGGCTCCGGACTGATGTCCGCGGTCCTCTCCGGCTGCGGAGCATCGGCCACCGTGCTACTGGCGGAGTTCGACCGTCCGGACGTGCAGCCGGTGCATCCGGTGCACGGCGACCCCACGGCGCGGCTGCGCTTCTACGCGCGTTTCGGGGCGCTGGCGCTCGACCTGCCGTACTTCCAGCCGCCCGTGGCAGCGGGTGCGGACCGGGAGCACGGGATGCTTCTGGCGGTCTTCGACCAGGACGGAGCGATCTCCGATCGCGGTGCGCTGGATGCGCGTCAGCAGAGCGCCGTGCGGCACTACCTGGATGAGATCCTCGAGTCGGCGGACGACCCCGACGCACGCCGACTGCGCGCCGCCGCCGCGCGTGACCGGCTGCGCGCACTCGAACTGGACCGCTATCCCGAGATCGCGCGCTCCCCGCTCTGACCTCAGCCGCGCCGGAGGTCAGTCCGCGCTCATGACCGACAGCACCGAGCCGTCGGATCCGAGGTTGACCAGCAGCACGTCATCGGTGGCGTCCGCATCCAGCGCGTACTCCATGACGGCGAACGGATCGGTGCCGCCATGCTCGTCGGCGAGGATCGTCATGCTCATCAGGCTGAGCGAGCGGATGATGTCGACCGCGGCGTCGCCGCTGACATCGACCAGCACCTCTTCGAGTTCATCGCCGTAGGCCTCCTGCTGCTGCAGGATGTACTCCGTCACCTCGCTGGTGCGATCGTCGACCTCGGCCAGCATGGCGCGCCGCACCACGGCATCCAGATTCTCGATGCCGGAGATCAGCCCCGCCGCCACATCGAGTGCTTCCTGCGAGACGTCGTCCTGGTCGGGAGCCGTGAGGTCCACGGTCAGGGACTGGTCGCCGAACTCGATCCGCTCACTCCAGAAGATGGCCCCGTCGGGTCCCGCGGAGAGGACTCCGAAGTAGTCGTGTTCGATCGCCATATCGCTATGAAACCAGCCTCTGCGCCCGTCCGGTAGTCCTACGCGCCGACCAGGGACTGCACGAACACGTGCGGCGTGAACCCGGTGAGATCGTCGATGCCCTCGCCCTGTCCGAGCAGCTTCACCGGGATGCCGGTGCGCTCCTGCACGGCCAGGATGAATCCGCCCTTCGCGGAGCCGTCGAGCTTGGTGATGACCAGTCCGGTTACGCCGGCGTGCTCGAGGAACGCCTCGGCCTGCAGCACGCCGTTCTGGCCCGTGGTGGCATCCAGCACCAGCAGCACCTCGCTGATCGGAGCGAGCTTCTCGACGACCCGACGCACCTTGGACAGCTCGTCCATCAGCCCGCCTTTGGTGTGCAGCCGGCCCGCCGTGTCGATGATCGCGATCTCAGTGCCGTGCTGCTGGGCGTACTCGACGGTCTGGTAGGCGACGGATGCCGGATCCTGCCCCTCGTGCTGGGGGCGGACGATGGCCGCTCCCCCGCGCTGCGCCCACGTGGCCAGCTGCTCGACCGCTGCGGCTCGGAACGTGTCGGCGCCGCCGACCACCACGCTGCGCTCGAACCCGCGCAGGAACTTGGTGAACTTGCCGATGGTGGTGGTCTTCCCCACCCCGTTCACACCGACGACCAGCACCACGGCCGGGCGCTCGGTGAGTTTGAGGGTGGTGTCGAACTTGGCGAATCGCTCCTCGAGGGTCTCGCGCAGCATGCGCTGCAGATCCTTCGGGTCGGTGGTGCGGTAGCGGTCGACCTTCTCGTGCAGCTCATCGATCAGCTGCTCGGTGATGTCCGGGCCGAAGTCCGCGGTGATCAGCGCGGTCTCCAGGTCGTCCCACGTCGTCTCGTCGATGGTGGGTTTGACGAACATGCCGCGCAGCGCGCGACCGAGGGACCAGGACTTCTCCGCCATGCCTCCAGCCTAGTTCGCCCGCCCTGAGCGATCGGATAGCGTGGCGCGTGGGAGTCCCGCCGGAATCGAGGCCGATCTCGTGACGAATCACTGACGGGCGCCGCGCTCCACGGCGTGTCGAGCTGCGACACGCCGGTCTCACGTCCGAGCGTCAGTGATCGGACACCGGTCCGGAACTGATCAGACGGATGCCCGGTCGCCGACGCGCTGGCCGACGACGGCGGAGACGCCGTCCTGGCGCATCGAGACCCCGTAGAGGGCGTCGGCGATCTCCATGGTGCGCTTCTGGTGCGTGATGACCAGCAGCTGGGAGTTCTCGCGCAGCTGTTCGAAGACCGTCAGCAGGCGGCCCAGGTTGGCGTCGTCGAGCGCGGCCTCCACCTCGTCGAGGATGTAGAAGGGGCTGGGGCGCGCCTTGAAGATCGCCACCAGCAGCGCCACCGCCGCCAGCGACCGCTCCCCGCCGGAGAGCAGCGAGAGCCGCTCGATCTTCTTGCCGACGGGGCGTACCGCCACTTCGATGCCGGTGGTGAGCATGTCGTCGGGGTTCGTCAGCGAGATGCTTCCCGATCCGCCGGGGAAGAGCAGCGGGAACACCTCGCCGAAGGCCTGCCTGGTGTCCTCGAACGCCTCCGCGAAGATCACCTGCATCCGCTCGTCGAGGTCGGTGATGATGGCCAGCAGGTCCTGCCTGGTCTTGGTGAGATCCGCCAACTGCTCGGTGAGGAAGGCGTGCCGCTGCTCGAGCGCGGCGAACTCCTCCAGCGCCAGCGGGTTGACCCGCCCCAGCTGCGCGAGCTTGCGCTCGGCATCCTTCAGCCGTCGCTCCTGGATGCGGCGGTCGAACGGGATGGCGGCATCCTCGTCCTGCTCCTCAGCACCAGGATCGCGGGGAACCGGCTGATCCGGTCCATATTCCGCAATGAGAATATCTTCATCCAGGGCGAGCTCGGATGCCACGCGCTCCAACAGGCCGGTCAGGTGCAGCTTCTTCTCGTGGATCTGCAGCTCGAGCCCGTGCACGCTCTCGGTCAGACCTGCCAGGCGTTCGCGCAGAGAGCCCTCCTGGGTGCGCAGCGCGGTGAGCTCCTCGTTGTGCGCCGAGCGCTCGGCCTCGGCTGCGGCCAGCGCGACGTGCGCCTCGGTGACCGAGCGCGAGACCGAGTCCAGCACGCGCGGGACCTCCTCGGCGACGGCGGATGCGGCCTCTCGCTGCGCCCGGCGGATGACGGCGCGCCTGGCGGCCTCGGCCGCCGCCTCGCGCTCCTGCTCGCGCTGGCGTTCGAGTCCGGCGACCCTGGCCTGCGCGGCGCGCACGCGCTCGCGGAGCGTCTCGACCTCCAGCCGCGCGCGCACCTCCGCCTCGCGGGCGGCCTCGAGCGTCTCCAGCAGTCCGTCCCGGGCGGACGCATCCAGCACCGGCCTCGGCTCCGACTCGGCGGCTTCCACCTCGGCCTTCGCGCGTGCGGCGCCGGCCTCGGCATCCGCCACGGTGCCCTGCACCTGTGCGAGCCCGGCCTCGAGCCGTTCACACTCGGCCACAGCGGCCTCGTGCTGCACGGTCACGCGGTTGGCCTGCTCGGCGTATGTCGCCAGCGCCGCATCATGCTCGCGCAGGGCGTGCAGCGCGTCCTTCGCCCGACGGCGCGCCTCCTCGACGGCTTCGGAGGATCCTTCGCGTTCGTCGCGCAACTCCGCGACGGCCACCTGCACCTCGACCAGGCGCTCGGTGGCGGCATCCCGCTCCGCTGCCAGCTCCAGACGCGAGGTCTCCCCCGTCCCGGCGCGCATGGTGTGCGCGGTGATGACCTCACCGGTGCGCGTGACGATGGTCGTGCGGGTGTCTGAGAGCACGTCCAGCGCGGCTCGCGCCGCGCGAGCGGCGTCCAGGTCGTCGGCGATCAGCACCGACGACAGGATGCCGCGCACTCCCGCAGGCGCATCGACGACATCGGCCGCCGACACGGTTCCGGGCACCGACGAGACGGCGGAGACCTGCACGGCGCTCTCGGCGATGACGAAGTCCACGGCTCCGCGGGCGCCGCCCGAGGAGACCAGCGCGAAGGCGTCGTCGACGCCGTCGACCAGCACGCCCTCGGTCAGCGGCCCCAGCACGGAGGCGACGGCGGCCTCGTACCCGGTCTGCACCTGCACGGCATCGCCCACGAGCCCCTGCACCCCGGAAGCCCCGGATGCCACGATCTCCGCCGCCCCGCCCGACAGCGCCAGCGCGCTCCCGAGGGCCGCCGCCTTCGCCATCAGCGCATCCGCCTCGCGCTCGGCCTCGTGCAGCTTCTCGCGCAGCGCATCCCGCGCGGCTTCGGCAGCCGCGACCTGCTTCTGCGCCTGATCGTAGGCGGCGGTGTACTCCGCCGCCGAGCCGTCGGGAGCCTCGGCGTCTGCAAGGGCCTCCAGGGCCTCCGCTGCCTCGCGTCGGCGGATATGCGCGGCCTCGAGCGCGTTCTCCTGGCGCAGCACCGCGCCGCGGACGGCGGCGAGGGCGGATGCCGCGGCATCCGCGTTTCCGCGAAGGGCGGTCAGCCGCATGTCGTACTGCGAGACCAGCGCACTCTGCTCGGCGATGTCGACGTCGAGCGTGTCCAGTTCGGCGCGTGCATCGACCACGTCGCGGCTGGCGCGCGCCGCCGCATCCTGCGCATCTCCGAGGCCGTCGGAGATGCGGGTGATCTCGTCCTTCGCCTCGTCGATGGTGTCCTGGGTGACCGTGATCGCCGTGACCGTGTCCTCGTCGGCGCCCAGCAGTGCGAGGCGCTGGTTGGCGAGGGCGAACAGGCTCCGCATCCGCTCCTGTGCCTGTTCCAGCCCGAACGCGACGCGACGGGCCTCGTCGACGGCGGCGGAGTTCTGCTCGGCCTCCAGCCGCTGGATTCCGATGCGCACGGTGTCGAGCTGATCCGAAAGCACGATGCGCTCGGTGTGACGCTCCTGCTCGGTGCGGGTGTGATCGGCCAGCGCGGTGCGCAGCGCCACCACGTCGTCGGCGAAGATGCGCGCCTTGGCATCCCGCACGATGGCGGCGATCCCGGCGGCCTCGCGGGCGATCTCGGCCTGCCTGCCCAGGGGCTTCAGCTGACGGCGGATCTCCCCCGCCAGGTCGCTGAGCCGCGTGAGGTTGGTCTCCATCGCGTCGAGCTTGCGGAGGGTCTTCTCCTTGCGACGACGGTGCTTGAGGATGCCCGCCGCCTCCTCGATGAAGCCTCGGCGATCCTCGGGTGAGGCCTGCAGCACGGTGTCCAGCCGCCCCTGGCCGACGATCACGTGCATCTCGCGCCCGAGTCCGGAGTCGCTCAGCAGCTCCTGCACATCGAGCAGGCGACAGCTGGAGCCGTTGATCGCGTAGTCGCTGGAGCCGTTCCGGAACAGCGTGCGGCTGATCGTGACCTCGGCGTACTCGATGGGCAGCGCCCCGTCGCTGTTGTCGATGGTCAGCTGCACCTCGGCACGCCCCAGCGGGCCGCGCGTGGAGGTGCCGGCGAAGATGACGTCCTCCATCTTGCCGCCGCGCAGCGTCTTGGCGCCCTGCTCCCCCATCACCCACGCGAGCGCGTCGACGACGTTGGATTTGCCGGAGCCGTTGGGACCGACGATGCAGGTCACGCCGGGCTCGAACACGAACGAGGTCGGCTGCGCGAACGACTTGAATCCCTTGAGCGTCAGGCTCTTCAGATGCATGCGCGCACTCCTGGCACCAGGGGCGCATCATCGATCGGGGCGGGCACGCCCATACGCTACCGGAATCCCGCGCCACACCTGGGATACCGCGCTGCCGGCGCTGCATCCGCGGGACACGACACGCCGATGACACGCCCGGATGCTTGACATTCCTGGAAGCCAGCCACTAGCGTGACTCACCGATCACAAGAGAGGAGGTCACCGATGATGATCACGAACATCCCAGGCGGATTCATCGCTGCGGCGCACAAGCCCGGCACTTCGGTGGCCTTCGCACGCACGGTCTCATAGCACCGCTCCGTCTTCTCTCACGACACGTCTGACGCCCGCGTCCGGTCGTTGATCGTCGCCCCGCATTCCGCGGTCGGCCTCCCGCCCCATCAGGGCACCATCCGGCACGCTCGCCCGCGTGCCGCGGATGCTCCCCGCCACGCCTGCGCGTGCGGCTGCGGCATCCGCTCCGTTCCCGAGAACACCGATCAGAAAGCGCACACATCGTGAGCACCACTCTGCTGACCGACGACCGGCGGCACACCACGTCCATCCATCCACCGGATATCGAGGATCGTCAGATCCTCACCATCCCCGACCACACGGCACGGCGGCACCTCCCGCTCGCCGATCGGCTGAGCCTGCGTCTCGGGCTCTGGTTGCTCGAGCGCGGACTGCACACGCAGCGGCCGCGGACGCGGCACGCGTCCACCTACCGGCCGCTTCTCGCCCGAGAGCAGGCCATCAGCGAGCACGAGGCCATCACCCTGCTCGCCTACGACCTGCAGAGAGGACTGCGATGAGCACCACTGCCGCGACCGAGGCCGTGAGCCTGCCTGCAGGAGCCACCCTGCGTCCGCTCGAGCTTCCCGCCCGAGCGGACGCGGGGCCCACCCCGCTCATCCGCGAGTACGCCGACGTGCGCAACCGCTCCATCCTGGAGACCACCGGCCGCGACGACGACGCACTCGATGCCGAGCAGTTGCTGACGGTGCTGCGCTCCTCGGCGACCGCAGACCGCCGGCAGTGGGCCATCGAGCGCGACGGTCGAGTCATCGGCTGCGCGGCCCGCACGATCCCGCAGGACGACGGGGCCACGACGGCCATGGTCGTCATCGCGCTCCTGAAGTCCGCATGGGGCGCCGGCATCGGGTCGGCAGTCCATGCTCACGTCGAGACCGAGCTGCGCTCCCACGGCGTGCGCACGCTGCTGCACTGGGCCGAGCACCACGACGACGGCACGGGCGCCGCCCCCATCCCGTCGCCGATGGGCGTGGGCGAGGTTCCCGCGGACCGCACCGCCCGGTTCCTGCTGCGCCACGGCTATCGCGTGGAGCAGGTGGACCGCGGCAGCGAGTTCATATTCACTCCCGCGGGTCTCCGCGGCCTGGAGGCGCTGCGCGCCCGGGCCGCGGAGCTCGCCGCCGGATATCGGATCGTGCAGTGGATGCTGCCGACCCCCGCAGAGCGGGTGGACGGCTATGCATGGCTCAAGTCGCGGATGTCGACCGACGTGCCCGAGGGCGACCTGGATCTTCCCGTGGAGATCTGGGATGCCGCACGCGTGGCCGAGCAGGACGGCCGGTTCGCCGAGCGCGGCTGGTCCGTGCGGGTGACGGCGGCCGAGAGCGTGGACACCGGCGAACTGTGCGCCTTCAACGAGCTCGCGATCGGACCGGATCATGCCGGCACCGGGCACCAGTACGACACGCTCGTGCTGGCCGAGCACCGCGGCAACCGGCTCGGGATGCTCGTGAAGACCGCGGGCCTGCTGTCGTGGCATGAGCGGTTCCCCGCCTCCGGTCGCATCATCACGTACAACGCCGAGCAGAACCGGCCGATGCTCGACATCAACGAGGCCATCGGCTTCACGCCCTTCGCCTACGAGGGCGCCTGGAAGAAGGAGATCGCATGACGAGGACGCTCATGGGGCCGGTCATCACCGAGATGACCGTGCCCGCGCTGGTGGACAGCGTCGACGCCGCGGACTTCCACGCTGTCACCGGGCTGAACAACGCGGTGTGCCGCAGCGACACGGGCCTGGACGACTTCGCGTACACGCCTGAGCAGCTGCTGCCGATGTGGCAGGACCGCACGGACAGCATCAATCGCATCTTCATCGCGCGCATCCACGGCGAGATCGTCGGGGCAGTGCGCGTCCGCCACGCGCTGGCCGAGCCGACCAGTGCGGAGGTCGACATCATGGTGCTGCCGGAGCACTGGGGCCACGGCGTGGAGCAGGCGCTGTTGGATCACGCCGAGCAGGAGGTGCGCGCGCTGGGGCGTCGGGTGATGCAGGCGTGGACGCTGCACGAGACGGATCCGGGCGTCGATCCGCTGATGCCGAGGACCGGCTGGGGGTCGGTGTCGAACAGCCCGCATGCGCGACTGCTCGCAGAGAACGGTTTCGAGCTGGAGCAGGTGGAGCGCAGCAGTGCCTTCGATCTGCACGCCGATCTCGCGCCGATCAGCCGGATGCTGGCGGAGGCGCTGGCCATCGCCGGGGACGACTATCGCGTCGTGGAGTGGACGCTGCCGACGCCGCCGGAGTGGCGCGACGGGTATGCGTGGGCGCTGTCGCGGATGTCGACCGACGTGCCGAGCGGCGGTCTGGACGTGGACGAGGAGATCTGGGATGCCGACCGGATCTCCCGTCGCGACGCGCAGTTCGTCGACGGTGGGCAGACCGTGTCGGTCGTCGCCGTGCAGCACGTCCCCACCGGCGCGCTCGCCGCGTTCAACGAGCTGGTGATCGGCGCCGATCCCACCGGTGTCACGCACCAGTACTGCACGCTGGTGCTGCGCGAGCACCGCGGTCACCGCCTCGGCACGGTGGTGAAGTGCGCAGGAATCCTGCGCCAGCAGGAGATCGCACCGCGCTCGCCGAAGATCACCACGTTCAACGCCGAGGAGAACCGGCCGATGCTCGACATCAACGAGCGGATGGGCTTCGTGCCCCAGGCGTACAGCGGCGCCTGGCAGAAGCGGCTGGACTGATCAGCGACGAGGCGCCGGAGTGATGTCGAGGGTGGTGATGTCCGCGTTGCGATCGAGGTTCACGATCGTCCGTGCGGCATCCGCCACCTGCTCGGGCCGGATCCACGCCTCGCCGTCGTACGGCTGCCCCTCCCAGGCACGCAGCTGCTCCTGCATGGGAGTGGCGACCCGGCCGGGGTGGACCGAGGTGATGCGGATGCCGTGCGGCGACTCCTCCTGCCGGAGCGTGTCGGCGAAGGCGCGCAGCGCGAACTTGCTGGCGCTGTACGCCCCGCCGCCCGGCATCGTGCGGTGCCCGAGGCCGGAGTTGATGAGCAGCACCTGACCCGCCGCGCGACGCAGGGCGGGCAGCAGCGCCCGGGTCAGCTCGACGGGAGCCAGCACGTTGATCTCCAGGCTCTCCCGCCACTGCTCGGGAGTGAGCTCCTCGGTCGTCCCCATGTGCAGCACTCCGGCACTGTGCACGAGGACATCCAGAGTGGCGATGCCGGAAGCGAGCTCGGCGATCTGCGCCGCATCGCCGAGGTCGGCGACATGAACGGATGCCGAGGGCAGGGCTGCGGCGAGGTGCTCGAGCGGGTCGCGGCTGCGGCCGACGAGGTGGATGTGATGCGTGGGTGCGAGCGCTGTGGCGATGGCGCGGCCGATGCCTCCCGCAGCGCCCGTGATGAGTGCGTGCCGGGTCATCGCCCCAGCACCTCCGCGGTGCGCACGACGGTGGCGGATTCGCCGTGCAGACTCGTGGCGCCGACCGACGAGTTGCCGTCTCCATCGCGCATCGTCACGACGGCGAGGGTCGCGCCCGTCCGGCTGACGCGGGTCCCCTGCGACGTGATCCGCATGCCGAGGTGCTCGTAGAGGGCGATGTTGCCCGCCTCACCCGCGCGCACGGTGCAGGACAGGCCCTGCAGGCTCTCCGCCTGTGCCTGGGCGCGCAGCGCGCGGACGAGCTCTCTCGCCACGCCGTGCCCCCGGTGCGCAGGATCCACGGCCAGACGGCTGAAGTACAGCGTGCCGTCACCCGCCGGCGCATGCTTGACGGATGCGATGATCTCGCCGTGCTCACGCATCACGGCGATGCGCGTTCCCGCGGCGAGCTCCTCGCGCAGGGTCTGCGGGGTCTCCAGCATCGCACCGGACGTCTCGCCCTTCGCGGTGTACTCCGCGAAGGCGCGGTGCATCACGGAGACGATCTCGTCCGCGGCATCCGCCGTCGCGAAGATGTCGATTGCCAGGGGGATGCCGGACTTCTCGCTCACCGCACCAGCCTATGCGGACTGACCTGCGCGCCGGGCGCGGGAGAATGGATGCGATGCGCAGAGAACTCGTGACGATCGGCAGAGGGCTCACTGTGCTCCGCGATGGGCGGGGAATGCCGGAGTGGCAGCCGTCCGTGCTGCAGGCAGACGGTTCCCGGACGCTCGCATGGCCGAAGTACCCGCAGCCTGTGATGGTCGCGCTGATGGCGGCGCTCGAGGTCACCGGCTCCGACTTCGAGTATCTCGAGCACATCGAGGCCGTGCGCCGGACGCCGATCGCTTCTGCATCCTCGAGCGATCTCGCCACCTGGTTCACCTACCTGTTCCGCGGCGAGCGGTTCAGCGACGGACACATCGAAGGATTCATCCGGTCCGGCCAGCTGCAGGCGATGCTCGAACGGCTCCTCGAACTCAGCGCCGCCGCTGGCAGCGCGGGCAGTAGTGGCTCGAGCGGTTCATGAACGCCTCGCGGCGAATGGGGCCGCCGCACCGCGGGCAGGGCTCTCCCCCGCGACCGTAGGCGTTCAGGGAGTGCGCGAAGTAACCCGCCTGCCCGTTGACGTTGACGTACTGCGCGTCGAAGCTCGTGCCGCCTTCGGCCAGCGCCTTCTGCAGCACCAGCCGAACCTCGGCCAGGAGCCGGCGCACCGCCTGTGCGGACAGCGCACGGCCCTGGGTCTCGGGGTGGATGCGAGCGGCCCACAGCGACTCGTCGGCGTAGATGTTGCCGATGCCGCTGACCAGGGTCTGATCCAGCAGGATGCGCTTGATCGCGCTGGCGCGCCGGCGCACGGCCACCACGAACGCGGCGTCGTCGAACGCCGGGTCCAGGGCATCCCTCGCGATGTGCGCGACCTGCGAGGGCACGCGCGCCGCATCGGTGCCGAGCCCTGCCGGCGCGCCGTCCGGTGTGTCCTGCAGCTCGTCCAGGGCCAGTGACCCGAAGGTGCGCTGGTCGGCGAACACGATCGCCAACCGGCCGTGCTGCGGATGCTCGATGTGCAGCCGGATGCGCTCGTGGCGCTCGGCAGTGGCGTCCGGAGTTCGGAGCAGCAGCTGCCCGCTCATGCCGAGGTGTGCGACCACGGCATCCGCATCTCCGTCCAGCGGCAGCCAGAGGAACTTGCCGCGGCGCGCGGCCGCGGTGACCGTGCGGCCCTCCAGCCGAGCGACGAAGTCGCTCGCTCCCCGCGGATGCCGGGTGAGTGCGCGCTCGTCGAGCACGTCGACGGCCGTGACGAGCGCGCCGACCACGGCGGGCGCAAGACCCGCGCGGACGACCTCGACCTCGGGAAGCTCAGGCAACCGTGGTCTCGGCGGTGCGGTCGCTGAGCTCGCGGCAGGCCGTCAGAGCTGCCGCCATCTCGGAGGTCTTCTTGCTCGATCCCGTACCGGTGCTCGTGTAGTCGCCCACCGTGACGGTGGCTGTGAAGCTGCGGTTGTGATCCGGGCCCGACGAGGCGACCGAGTACACCGGTGCCGGCCTGCCCAGGCGTGCGGCCAGCTCCTGCAGGCTGGTCTTCGGGTCCATCGCCGCGCCATAGCGCTCGGGGTCGGCCAGCAGCGGTTCGGTCAGGCGCAGCACCAGTTCCTCCGCGGCATCCGGACCCGCCGACAGGTAGGTGGCGCCGAAGACGGCCTCCATGGTGTCGGCCAGGATCGAGTCCTTGTCGCGTCCGCCGGTCTGCTCCTCGCCGCGCCCCAGGCGCAGGAACGCGCCCAGTCCGATGCTGCGGGCGACCTCGGCCAGTGCGACCGTGGAGACGACGCTCGCGCGCCGCTTCGCCAGCTGGCCCTCGGGAAGATCGGGGTTGCCGGTGAACAGCATCACGGTGACCGCGATGCCCAGCACCGAGTCCCCGAGGAACTCGAGTCGTTCATTGTGCGGGATGCCGCCGTGCTCATACGCGTACGAGCGATGCGTCAGCGCTCGTTCAAGAAGCTGGGCGTCGATGTCGACGCCCAGCTTCTGAATGAGAGCCTGAGCTCCCGCGGAATCCTCCGCCATGATCATGCTGATCAGACGTCAGCGACCTTGCGGCCCTTGTACTCCAGGAACAGCTCGGTGCCCTGCGAGTCGGTGACGACCTTCGCCTGGTGCGGGCGGCTGTAGACGACCTTGCCGTTCTCGATGGTCTTCACCAGAGCGGGGGCTTCGGCCTTCCACTGCGCGCGACGGCTGCGGGTGTTGGAACGGGAGACCTTGCGCTTCGGGGGGTTACCGGCCATGACTAGCTCTCTTCTTTCTCGGCGCCGCGGCTTCCTGCCGGGGCGTCCTGGTCTGTGATCTGTCGGAGCGCACTCCATCGAGGATCGATAGGAGCGGGGCTCTCTGCGTCGGTGCTCACGGCCAGCTTCTCACCCGTGTTCGGATCGAGACCCGGGCAATCCGGCTGACACACCGGCTGGAACGGAAGCGACAATACAACCGCATCCCTGACCAGAGTTTCAAGATCCACGTGGTCGTCTTGAACTTCGAAGTCAGCTTCCTCGTCTCCAGGATACGCGAAAAGCTCCTGGAACTCGACTTCGACAGGCGCGGTGATGTCAGTGAGGCACCGTCCGCACACTCCGGCGTAGTCGGAATCCGCGGTTCCAGAGACCAGGATGCCCTCGTGCACCGACTCGAGACGCACGTCGAGGTCGACGGTCTCGCCGGCCTCGACGGCCACGATCCCCTCGCCCCACTTGTCTTCGAGGGTCACCGAGAAGCGGTGCTCGCGCATCTCGCCGGGCTGGCGGACGATGTCGCGGACAGGCAGCACGAATGGTCCGTTGACGCGGTTTCTCACCCCGCAATACTACCGGCACTCCGGCTGAGAGGCGCCGGAGCGGTGCGTCAGAGTCCGCGAGCGCCGGTGTCGAGGAAGGTCGCCACCACGGGCGGCACGAACGGCGTGACGTCTCCGCCGAGGGATGCCACCTGGCGCACAAGCGAGCTGGAGACCATCGCGTGCGCGGGGTCGGGCAGCAGGAACACCGTCTCGATGTCGGCGAGGTGGCGGTTCACGATGGCCATCGGCGACTCGTAGGCCACATCGACCTGAGAGCGGATGCCCTTGACGAGCACCCCGGCGTCGACATCGCGCGCGTAGTCGACGAGCAGGCCCATGCTCCAGGAGCCCACGATGATATGCCCCTCCACGCCGGCCTCAGCGATGGACTGCTCGAGCAGGCTCAACCGCTGGGCGATGGGCAGCATGGCCGCCTTGCCGGGGTTGTGCACCACCAGCACATGCAGTTCGTCGTACAGCCGCGCCGCACGACGGATCACATCGAGGTGACCGAGTGTGGGCGGGTCGAAGGAACCAGGGACGACGGCGATCCGGCTGTTCACTTCGACTCTCTCCGTTCGCTCAGTACAGGCACTTCGACTCTCTCCGTTCGCTCAGTACAAGCACACCGCCAGCCTAGGCCCTGCCGCCCTCAGTTCTTGCTGAGAGCCGCCCGGTCCTCGTCGCTGACGCGCTCCTGGATGGCCACGCGCAGCCCGGGATGCCCGGTGAGCATCGGGTCGTCGCGCAGGATGTCGGCGGCGATGTCGCGCGCGTAGGCGATGAGTCCGGCATCCTTCACCACGCGCAGCAGACGCAGCGACGACTTCGCTCCCGCCTGGGCGGCGCCCAGCACATCGCCCTCCCCGCGCAGCTCGAGGTCGACCTCCGCCAGCTCGAAGCCGTCCAGCGTCGCAGCGACGGCCTCCACCCGCTCACGCGCGGGAGTTCCCGCTTCGGCCTCGGTGACCAGCAGGCACAGCCCCGGTACTCCCCCGCGACCGACGCGACCGCGCAGCTGGTGCAGCTGCGACACGCCGAAGCGATCGGCATCCATCACGACCATGGTCGAGGCGTTGGGCACGTCGACGCCGACCTCGATGACCGTGGTCGCCACCAGCATGTCGATCTCGCCGCGCGCGAATGCCCGCATGATGGCATCCTTCTCGTCGGACGGCATCTTGCCGTGCAGGATGGCGCGACGGACGGAACCCAGCACGGGATGCGTGGCCAGCAGCTGGTCGAGCTGCACCACGCCCCAGCGAGGCCCCCTGCCCTCGACATCCTCCGGCGGCGGCGCATCGTCGGCCTCGACCGAGTCGGATGCCGTGTCGATGGCCGCGCACACGACGAACACCTGCCTGCCCTGCGCGATCTCCTCGCCCGATCTGTCCCACACCCGCTGGAACCACTCCGGATGCTCGGCCAGCGGCGCCACGAACGTGCTGATGCCCGCGCGTCCCGCGGGCATCGTCTGGATGACGGAGGTGTCCAGGTCACCGAAGACCGTCATCGCGACCGTGCGCGGGATGGGCGTGGCGGTGAGGACGATGGCGTGCGGAGCGGTGCCCTTGGCACGCAGCATCTCGCGCTGCTCGACGCCGAAGCGGTGCTGCTCGTCGACCACCACCAGCGCCAGGTCGGCGAAAGTGGTCTTCTCGGACAGCAGGGCGTGCGTGCCGATCACGATCAGCGACTGACCGGATGCCACGCGCAGAGCCGCCCGGCGGCGTTCGGGAGCCGACATCTGCCCGGTCAGCAGCGTGGGGATCAGTTCGGCCGAGGCATCGGGGCCCAGCATCCGCGTGATCGAGCGCAGATGCTGGGCGGCCAGCACCTCGGTCGGGGCGATGAGCGCGGACTGCCCGCCGGACTCGGCGACCTGCAGCATGGCGCGCAGCGCCACGAGGGTCTTGCCCGAGCCGACCTCGCCCTGGATGAGCCTGTTCATCGGCCGGGACGCCGCGAGGTCGGCGGCGATCTCGGAGCCGACACGCTGCTGATCGGCCGTGAGCGTGAACGGCAGCGACGCGTCGAACCGCTCCAGCAGCCCGCCGGCTGCCGCCGCGCGAGGAGTGGCGACCAGCGAGCGGATCAGATTGCGCTGCTGCAGCAGCGCGGTCTGCAGCACCAGCGCCTCATGCATGCGCAGGGTGCGCACGGCGGGTTCGATGTCGGCCCTGCGGTGCGGGCGATGGATGCTCATCAGCGCCTCACGCGCGGTCAGCAGCCCCTCCCGCTTGCGGAGGTCATCGGAGAGCGGATCGTGCACGTCGCCCAACTGGTCGAGCACGACACCCACGACCTTCGCGATCTGCCAGCTCTGCATGGCGGAGGTCGCCGGATAGATGGGGATCGGCACGTCCTGCAGCGCGTCGGCCTGACGGTGAGCCGACTCGTCGTCGTCGAAGAGCTGGTAGTCGGGGTGCGCGAACTGCACCCTCTTGTTGAAGACGCTGACCTTGCCCGAGAAGATGCCGCGCCGACCGACGCGCAGCTCCTTCGCCCGCCACTCCGCCTGGCCGAGGTTCTTGGCGAAGAACGTCAGGGACATCTGACCGACGCCGTCGCCGATCATGACTTCGAGCATGGCCCCACGGCGGTTCTTCATCATGCGCGGATTGGTGGAGAGCACCTCGGCCACGATCGTGACGGTCTCGCCGATGGGCAGGTGCTCGATGGGCGTCAGCTCTCCGCGGTCCGCGTAGCGGCGCGGGTAGTGCCCGAGCAGCTCGCCCACCGTCGTCATGCCGAAGGCGCGATCCAGGGTCTTGGCCGTGGATGCGCCGAGGGCCGTGCTCAGCGGCGTCTCGAGCGAGAAGGACATGCTCCGAGTCTAGGGAGGGCCGCCGACGTCGGCCCGCGCAACCGGCGTGCCGGTATCGTGATCGCGTGACCAGGATCATCGCGGGTGCCGCGCGCGGCATCCGACTCGACGTGCCCGACGCCGGCACCCGCCCCACCAGCGACCGCGTTCGGGAGTCGGTCTTCGGCGCGCTCGAGTCGATGGATGCCATCGACGGGGCCCGCGTGCTGGACCTGTACGCGGGCAGCGGCGCGCTGGGGCTGGAGGCCTGGAGCCGCGGCGCGGCGCACGTCGACCTGGTGGAGCGCTCACGGCCGGCGGCATCCGTCGTCGGTCGCAATGTCAACGCCGTCGCGAAGTCGCTGGGAGCCGCGGGTGCGGCGAAGGTGCACCAGAGCGCCGTCCGGACGTTCCTGGGTCGCGCGAGCGGACCCTTCGACCTGGTGTTCACCGACCCGCCGTACGACCTCGACGACGCGGCCATGACCGCCGACCTGGCGGCGCTCGCGCCGCTGCTGTCCGAGGACGCCGTCGTGGTCATCGAGCGGGCCAAGCGCTCGAACGCACCAGAGCTGGATGCCGCGGGGTTGACCCTGCTGCGCGAGAAGACCTACGGCGACACCGCGGTCTGGTGGGCTCAGCCGGCAGTCACGCCGTCCCAGTCGCGGTAGGGGTCCCAGCCCGAGGGGGGAATCGGGGTGCCGTCCAGCAGCAGCCCGTGCTCGCCGCGCGCGATGACCGTGCCGATGCGGTGGAAGCCCGCAGGCAACGGGCGATCCGCGGGAAAGGCCGCCAGCAGGCCGTGGTCCTCTCCCCCGGCCAGTGCGCGTGAGCGGTTCCCGCCGAAGGACAGCTCGTCCAGCGCGGCGCCGTCGAAGTCGATGCACACCCCCGAGGCATCCGCCATCCGGCCGGCGTCGATGGACAGCCCGTCCGAGACATCCATCATGGCGGTGGCACCGGCATCCGCCGCGACGGGTCCGAGCGCGATCGGCGGCAGCGGGCGCAGCTGACGCTCCAGCCCGCGGCGCGAGGCCTCGTCCAGGGCATCCGGGTCGACGGCGATCGGCGTCTCGCCGTCGCGGAACACCCCGAAAAGAGTCTCCAGACCCGCGGCGGCCGCACCCAACTCGCCGGCGAGGGCGACGACATCGCCAGGTCGTGCGCCGGAGCGCGTGACGGCGGAACGACCGCCCAGGTCTCCGAGCGCGGTCACGGCGATCATCAGCAGCTCGGAGACCGTGAGATCGCCGCCCACGACCGCGCACCCGGGCGCCAGCGCGTCGCAGGCCTCGCGGAAGCCGTCGGCCATCGCCGCGACGAAGGACAGCCGGACGTCACGGGGAACCGCCAGCGCCACCAGCAGTGCCGTGGGTGCCGCACCCATGGCGGCGACGTCGGCGAGGTTGACCGCCGCGGCCTTCCAGCCCAGGTCGTAGCCGCTGGACCACGCCGTCCGGAAGTCCGGGCCATCGACGAGCGTGTCGGTGGTGGCGACGACCGACGCCGACGGAGCGGCGATCACGGCCGCATCATCGCCCGGTCCCAGCAGCGCGTGCGCGGCCGTCGACGTCCGGGCGAGGATGGTCCGCAGCACGGTCCCCTCCGAGATGTCGCCGATGCGAGGGTCGCCGTCTGGGTCGGATGCCATGCTGTCAACGGTAGCCTGGAATCATGCTTCGACGTCTCGCCCTGGTAGCCGGGGCGCTGACCCTTCTCGCCCTCACCGGATGCTCGAGCACGGTCGCACTGAAACCCGCTCCGGACGCCGACAATCCCGCCTGCGCCGAGGTGACGGTGCGGCTTCCCAACACCATCGGCGACATGCAGCGGCGCTGGACCGATGCCCAGGCCACCGGCGCCTACGGCGAGCCGACAGCCGTGATCGTCGCCTGCGGCGTCGCGGTTCCGGGGCCGACCGCCGATCTGCAGTGCGTCACGCTGGACGGCGTCGACTGGCTCGTCGACGACTCCCAGGCGCCGAAGATGCGCATGACCACCTACGGCCGCGACCCCGCCGTGCAGGTGTTCGTGGACACCAAGCTGATCGGCGCCAACGAGGTGCTCTCCAACAGCGGCCTCGTCAGCGGCATCCGCACCATCAAGGCGACCAGCGCGTGCATCGCGCCGGAGGGACTGCCGAAGTAGGCCCTACTTGCTGAGGCCGGCCTCGATGAGCTCGGTGATCAGCTCGGAGTAGGTCATGCCCGAGGCGATCCAGCACTTCGGGAACATCGAGATCGGGGTGAACCCCGGCATGGTGTTCAGCTCGTTGACGACCAGTTCGCCGTCGGGAGTGACGAAGAAGTCCACGCGCGCCAGACCGGTGCCGTCCACGGCCTCGAACGCGCGCACGGCGGTCTCCCGCAGTCGTGCGATGAGGTCGTCGTCGAGTTCGGCCGGGCAGACGATGTCCACGCCCTCGCCGCCGAGGTACTTGCCCTCGAAGTCGTAGAAGCTGCGGGTGGTCAGCACCACCTCGCCGGGGAGCGACGCCCGTGCCCGCTCACTGCCGCGACCGGCCAGCACGCCCACCTCGATCTCGCGTCCTGCCACCCGGGACTCCACGAGCACCTTGGCGTCCTCGTCGAACGCGATGCGGAAGGCCTCGTCGATCCCCTCTCCCCCGTCGACCCGCGAGACGCCGACGCTGGAACCGGCGCTGGCAGGCTTGACGAACGCGGTCTCACCCAGCGCGCGCACCTTCTCGCGGATGCTCTCGGGATCGGCATCCCACTCCGCCTGGCGCACGGTGATGCCCGGCGCGACCGAGATGCCGGCCGCCGACAGCGCCAGCTTGGTGAAGTGCTTGTCCAGGCAGACCGCGGAGTCCAGGATGCCGCCGCCGGCGTACGGCACGTCCAGCACGTCGAAGAATCCCTGGATGGCGCCGTCCTCGCCGTGCAGGCCGTGCAGCAGCGGCAGGACCACGTCGATCTCGCCGAGATCGACCGACGAGCCGTCGGCGAGCACCGCGCGCAGCGTGCGATCGCCGCTGGGCTGCGGCCAGCGGATGCGGGTGCCGTTGTCGACGACCTCGGGCATGTGCTCGGGATCCAGCGCGAAGCGCGCGGGGTCGTCCTGCTCGAGGACGAAGGCTCCGTCGCGGGTGATCCCGACGGGGATCACGTCGTAGCGGTCGCGGTCAATGGCCGCCAGCACTCCGCCCGCCGTTGCGGAACTGATCGAGTGCTCGCTGGAACGCCCGCCGAAGAGCACCGCCACCGTCTGCTTGTCCATGATTGGTTCTCTCCTCCTGCGGAGTGTCGTCGTCGGTGGTCAGGTGCGGCGCGATGTCGCGGGGATCCATCTTGCCGTCGAGCACCATCTTCACCTGTTCCACGATGGGCATGAAGACGTCCGCCTCGTGCGCGAGCTGCAGGATCGGGGCGACGGATGCCAGGCCCTCTGCGGTCTGGTTCATCTGCTTGATCACGTCCTGGAAGCCGTAGCCCTGGCCCAGTAGGCGCCCCGCGGTGTTGTTGCGGCTCAGCGGCGACTGGCAGGTCGCGATCAGGTCTCCCAGGCCCGCCAGGCCCTGCAGGGTCTCGGGCTGGGCGCCGTTCGCGACCGCGAAGTCGGTCATCTCCACGAGTCCGCGCGTGATGATCGACGCCTTCGTGTTCTCGCCGTACCCGACGCCGTCGACGATGCCGATCGCCACCGCGATGAGGTTCTTCAGCACTCCGCCGAACTCGGTGCCGATCACGTCGGTGTTCACGAACGAGCGGAAGTACCGGTTGCGCACGGTGCGGGCCACGGCATCCGCGGTCTCCTGGCTGCGCGACGCGATGACGGCCGCGGTGGGCTGCTCACGGGCGATCTCCAGCGCCAGGTTCGGGCCGGAGGCCACGGCGATGCGCAGCGGGTCGCAGCGCATCTCCTGCTCGATGACCTGACTCATGCGCAGGCCAGAGGAGCGCTCCACGCCCTTCATGAGGCTGACGATGGGCTGCTCGCCGTCGGCCAGCAGCGGGCGCAGCGCCTTGAGGTTCTCGCGGAGCGTCTGGCTGGGCACGCACAGGTAGACCTGCTCCGCGCCGTCGAGCGCCCGGGACAGCTCGTGCGTGGCGGTGATGGTGCGCGGCAGGTTGATGCCGGGAAGGTAGCGCGAATTGCGCTTGGCCTCGGAGATCTCCTGGGCGAGCTCGGGGCGCCGCGCCCACATGGTGACCTGCGCGCCGCCGTCGGCGAGGATCTTGCCGAAGGTGGTCCCCCAGCTGCCTGCTCCGACGACGGTCGCCCTCGTGCCGGACGCGGCCGGCACGCGTTTAGGAGTCAAGGCGACCCGTCTCCCTCTGCCCGTGCTCGGCGGGATTCCACCGCTTCGCGGGCGCCTTCTCGTCACGCAGCTGCTCCAGCAGAGCGGTGATCGCGGACATCAGCCGGTCGTTCGCCTCGTTGATGGCGGCCTGCTCGCCCGCCCGGCCCCTCAGGTCCGACAGATCGACGGGGTCTCCCACCAGCACCCGCACGCGCTTGCGCAGCGGCCACAGGCTCAGTCCCTTCTGGTACCTGCCCATGATGTGCTGGGTGCCCCACTGCGCCATCGGGATCAGGGGGATGTCGCCGGCCAGCGCCAGGCGCACCGCGCCGGACTTCCCGCGCATCGGCCACAGCTGGGGGTCGCGGGTGAGCGTGCCCTCCGGGTACACGATCACGCCGCGCCCGTGCTCGACGAGCTCGCGGGACTGCTTCATGGTCTGCTTGGCGGCGGATGCCGACGACGCTCGCGCCACCGGGATCATGCCGGTCCTCTTCAGGACCCACCCCACCACGGGAACATGGAACAGGCTCTCCTTCGCCATGAACCGCGGCAACCGCCCCGTGCGGAACACGGAGATGGCCACCACCAGCGGGTCGAACTCGGAGTAGTGGTTGGGTGCCAGCACGAACGCGCCCTCGCGGGGCAGCTTGTGGGCATCCGTCGTCGTGATCTTCGCCAGGATCGACACCAGCGGGATGACGATCACCGCCAGCGGCCAGAACAGGCTCGGCCGGCTCCGCTCGGAAGCAGCCATCAGATCACCGGACGACGTCGAAGTCGGCGCCCAGCGCCCGCAGCTTGTCGAGGAACTTCTCGTAGCCGCGGCTGAGGATGTCGACACCGGAGACGACCGACTCGCCCTCCGCGGTCAGCGCCGCGATCACGTGGCTGTACCCGCCGCGCAGGTCGGGCACGACGATGTCGGCGCCGTGCAGCGGCGTGGGACCGGTGATGACCGCGGCCTGCTCCAGTTCGCGGCGCGGGACGCGACGGGGCCCGTCCTGCAGTCCGTGCGGGTGCACGACGATGTCGGCGCCCATCTTGACCAGCGCCTGCGTGAAGCCGAACCGGTTCTCGTACACGGTCTCGTGCACGGTCGAGCGCCCGTGGGCCTGGGTCAGCGCGACGATCAGCGGCTGCTGCCAGTCGGTCATGAAGCCGGGGTGCACGTCGGTCTCGACGACGACCGGCTTCAGCTCGCCTGCGCGACGGAAGAGGATCCCGTCCTCCTTGATGTCGAACCAGCCGCCGGCCTTGCGGAAGACGTTGAGGAAGGTGAGCATCTCCTGCTGCTTGGCGCCGCCGACGAAGATCTCGCCATCGGTCGCCAGCGCCGCGCACGCCCACGAGGCGGCCTCGTTGCGGTCGAAGATGCACCGGTGGTCGTAGCCCCGCAGCGTCTCCACACCCTCGATGAGGATCACGCGGTTGGGCTCGTAGGAGATGATGGCGCCCATCTTCTGCAGCACGGCGATCAGATCCATGATCTCGGGCTCGATGGCGGCGTTGCGCAGCTCGGTGGTGCCCTGGGCGCGCACGGCCGTCAGCAGCACCTGTTCGGTGGCGCCGACGCTCGGGTAGGGCAGGTGGATGTTCGCGCCCTTGAGCCCGTGCGGTGCGGAGAGGCGGATGCCGCTGGGCTGCTTCTCCACGATGGCGCCGAACTTGCGCAGGGCGTCGAGGTGGAAGTCGATGGGGCGGTCGCCGATGCGGCACCCGCCGAGGTCGGGGATGAACGCCTGGCCGAGCTTGTGCAGCAGCGGACCGCAGAACAGGATCGGGATGCGGGAGGCGCCGGCGTGGGCATCGATCTCCTCGTAGTGGGCGGATTCGACATCGCGCGGGTCGAAGACCAGCGAGCCCTCCTCGTCACCGGGGGTGACGCGGACTCCGTGCACCTCGAGCAGCGAGCGCACGACGGCGACATCGCTGAGGTCCGGCACATCGCGCAGCGTGCTGGTGTCCTCGCCCAGGAGAGCGGCGACCATGGCCTTCGTGGCCAGGTTCTTCGCGCCCTTCACGTCGACGCGGCCACTCAGCGGCCGGCCTCCGCGGATCGCGAGCACGGATCCGGTGGGAACCGGAGCCTCGTCAACTGCAGCATCGCGGAGCGGTGTCGTCATTCGGGCCTCTTCTTCATCAGGACAGACGCGGCGGTGGCCGCAGATCTCTCATCCAATCACGGCTGGCGCCGCGGGGGCTTCTGGCCCCCGGCCCACCGCACGTCTCGTCCTAGCGAACAGGAAGCGTGCGCGGCCGCCACGACTCGCGGCGGGCCTCGAACTGCGCGATCTTGTCTTCGTTGCGCAGGGTGAGCCCGATGTCATCGAGCCCCTCGAGGAGCCGCCACCTAGTGTAATCGTCGATCCCGATCCCGACCTGGAAGTCGGCGACGGTGGCGGTGCGCGCCTCGAGGTCGACCGTGATCTCACGACCGGGCTCCTCGTCGATGAGCGCCCAGATGCGCTCGATGTCGGCCTCGTCGACGGTGGCGGCCAGCAGGCCCTGCTTGCCGGAGTTGCCGCGGAAGATGTCGGCGAAGCGGGGGCTCAGCACCACCCGGAAGCCGTAGTCGCGCAGCGCCCAGACGGCGTGCTCACGGCTGGAGCCGGTGCCGAAGTCGGGGCCGGCGACGAGGACGGATGCGTGCTGGAACGGCGCCTGGTTGAGCACGAATTCCGGGTCCTTGCGCCATTCGTGGAAGAGCGCGTCCTCGAAGCCCGTCTTGGTGACGCGCTTGAGGAAGACGGCGGGGATGATCTGGTCGGTGTCGACGTTCGAGCGCTTCAGCGGGGCTGCGACGCCGGTGTGGGTGGTGAACTTCTCCATGGTGCTCAGGCCTCCAGGTCGCTCGGGCTGGACAGGGTGCCGCGGATGGCGGTGGCCGCCGCAACCAGGGGCGAGACGAGGTGCGTCCGGCCGCCCTTGCCCTGCCGGCCCTCGAAATTGCGGTTCGAGGTGGATGCGCAGCGCTCACCGGGTGCCAGCTGGTCGGGGTTCATGCCCAGGCACATCGAGCAGCCTGCGAAGCGCCATTCCGCGCCGAAGTCCTCGACGATCTTGTCGATCCCCTCCGCCTCGGCCTCCAGCCGCACACGGGCCGAACCCGGAACGACCATCACGCGCACGCCGTCGGCCTTCTTCTTGCCCTTGATGACCGACGCGAACGCGCGCAGATCCTCGATGCGGCTGTTGGTGCAGGAGCCCATGAACACGGCATCGACCTTCACATCCTTCAGCGGCGTGCCGGGGGCGAGGTCCATGTACTTCAGCGCCCGTTCGGCGGCGGCTCGCGCATTGGCGTCGGCGATGTCGGCGGGGTCGGGGACGGATGCCGACAGCGAACTGCCCTGACCGGGGTTGGTGCCCCAGGTGACGAAGGGCTCCAGCTCGGCCGCGTCGATGTCCACCTCGGCGTCGAACACGGCATCCGCATCGGTGGGGAGCGTGCGCCAGTACGCGACGGCATCCTCCCAGTCCTGCCCGGCAGGGGCGTGCGGGCGCCCCTTCAGGTAGGCGAAGGTGGTCTCGTCGGGCGCGACCATGCCGGCGCGGGCGCCGGCCTCGATCGACATGTTGCAGATGGTCATCCTGCCCTCCATGGAGAGGGCGCGGATGGCGCTGCCGCGGTACTCGAGCACGTAGCCCTGTCCCCCGCCGGTGCCGATCTTCGCGATCACGGCCAGGATGATGTCCTTGGCGGTCACGCCGGGGCGCAGCTCGCCCTCGACGTTGATGGCCATGGTCTTGAAGGGCTTCAGCGGCAGCGTCTGCGTGGCCATGACGTGCTCGACCTCACTGGTGCCGATGCCGAACGCCATGGCGCCGAAGGCGCCGTGCGTGGAGGTGTGCGAGTCGCCGCAGACCACCGTGATGCCGGGCATGGTCAGGCCCAGCTGGGGGCCGACGACGTGCACGATTCCCTGCTCGACGTCGCCCAGCGAGTGCAGCCGCACGCCGAATTCGGCGGCGTTGCGGCGCAGCGTCTCGATCTGGGTGCGGCTCGTGAGGTCGGCGATGGGCTTGTCGATGTTCAGCGTCGGGGTGTTGTGGTCCTCGGTGCCGATGGTGAGATCGACGCGGCGCAGCGGGCGCCCTTCTGCGCGCAGGCCGTCGAACGCCTGCGGGCTGGTGACCTCGTGGATCAGGTGCAGGTCGATGTAGATGAGGTCGGGCTCGCCGGCTTCGCCCTTGACGACGAGGTGGTCGTCCCACACCTTCTCGGCGAGGGTGCGCGGTGACGTGCTGATGGTCATGCGGTCTTCCTTATGGCTCGATGAGTCGGCCCACGATGGACTCCGCGACGAGGAAGGCCTAGATCGAGGTCCCGCCGCGGCTGCTAAGGAGAAGAACCACCTGCCGCATGCGGGCCAGTCTACCGCGCACCGGAAGCGCTCAGGCCCGTGTTGCAGCGCGCTTCTCGCGAGCCGACGAGACCAGGCTGGCGATGGTGGCCACGGCCATCGAGCCGAAGATCACGCCCAGGGACACCCAGTTGTTGATGTCCGGCGCCCACTCGATGGGCTGCCCGCCGTTGATGAACGGCAGCTCGTTCTCGTGCATGGCGTGCAGCACGAGCTTCACGCCGATGAAGCCCAGGATGAAGGCCACCCCGTAGTGCAGGTACTTGAGCTTCTCGAGCAGGTCGCCGAGCAGGAAGTACAGCTGCCGCAGGCCCATCAGCGCGAACACGTTCGCGGTGAACACGATGAACGGGTACGTGGTGATGCCGAAGATGGCGGGGATCGAGTCGACCGCGAACATCAGGTCGGTCACGCCGAGCGACACGAAGACGATCAGCATGGGGGTGAAGATCTTCTTGCCGTCGACCTTCACTCGCAGTTTGGATCCGTGGTACTCCTCGGTGATCGGCACCACGCGGCGGATCTGCCGCACGATGAAGTTCTCGGTCTGGGCATCCTCCGCCTCCTTCTCCGGCATCGCCTGCCGGATGGCGGTGAACAGCAGGAACGCGCCGAAGACGTAGAAGATCGGGCTGAGATGCTCGACGGCGGCGCCGACGATGATGATGAAGATCCCTCGCAGCACCAGCGCGATCAGGATGCCCGCCATCAGCGCTTCCTGCTGATAGCGGCGTGGCACCGAGAACTGGGTCATGATCAGGATGAACACGAACAGGTTGTCGATGGAGAGGCTGTACTCCATCGCCCATCCGGTGAGGAAGTCGAGGGAGATCTTCGCGCCGCCGACGAAGAACAGCACGCCCGCGAAGATGAGTGCGAGCACGACGTAGAACACCACCCAGAGAGCGGACTCCCTGGTGCTGGGGATGTGCGGTCGCTTGAGGATCAGCAGCAGATCGCCGAGCAGGATCACGGTGAGCACGATCATCGCGGTGATCTCGAACCAGATGGGGATGACCAAGAGCGGAGGACCTTTCGAGGGATGACGGAAGTCCGAAAGTCTCTCCCCGCACCCTGAGGTGCGTCGCGCGACCGGAGCAGCTTTGATGGTGCTCGTGATGACGATCTGCGCGATGTCGGGATACTCCCTCTCGCTCGGGCAATGCTACCGGATTGCCGACGCCCTGACCCAACCGATCGGTAGATCCGCGTCTTTCCGGGGTATACAAGAACTCTTGTGAGCTCTGATCCCCGCGCATAGCGTTTCCCACGTGGAACACATCTCCGTCATCACCGCCATCGCGCACCCTCTGCGGCGACGCATGATCGACCATCTGCTGCTGCACGGCGCGACACAGGTCGGCACGCTCGCCCGCGCGCTGGACGCACAGGTCGGCAGCATCAGCCATCACCTGCGGATGCTGAAGAAGGCCGGCATGGTCGAGCAGGTCGACGCGCCCGACGGCGACGGGCGCACAAGCTGGTGGCAGCTGGCCCGCACCTCGTTCACCTGGTCCACCGGTGACTACGACTCCCCCTCCGAAGCACTGCTGGTCCGCGAGGCGATGCGCGTGAACGTGCGGCACCAGCTGGATCTGCTGCAGCGGTGGCATCGGTCGTCGCCGCACGGCGATCACGATGGCTTCAGCACGGATTCGCTGGCGTGGGCCACCCAGGGCGAGCTGAACGACCTGCACGCCAGGGTGAACGCGCTGATGGACGACTGGAAGTCCGGCATCGACCGCGAGGACGGCCAGGAGCGGATGCCGGTGTTCTTCTTCGCGCATGGCTTCCCGACGGAGGCGTGAGATGACTGCTGAACCCACGCTGTTGCGCGAACCGCCGGCGTTCCGTCGAGACCGCCTGGTGCAGGCGTGGCTCGTGATCAAGGCGCTGTCGGATGCCGGTGACGCCATCTTCACGATCGCGTTCGCCTGGACGGCCGTGCAGATCGCCTCGCCGGCGGTGGCCGGGATCGTGGTCGCCGCGGGCACCGTGCCGCGCGCGATCGTGCTGCTGGTGGGCGGGGCGTACGCCGACCGCAAGGATGCACGCCGCCTCATGGTCGTGTTCAACGTGCTGCGCGTCGGTGTGCTGGTGACCGTGGCGATCTGGTGCCTGGCGGAGCCGCCGACGGTGGCGCTGCTGCTGATCGCGTCGATCGCGTTCGGGCTGTGCGATGCGTTCTTCGAGCCGGCCGCCGGCACGATGCCGAGGCAGCTGGTCGCACCGGCGGATCTGCCGGCGTACTCGGCGCTCAGCCAGACGCTGTCCAGGCTCGGGACCATGGCCGGATCCGCCGCGGGCGGCTTCCTGGTGGCGGCGTTCGGGCTCTCCGGCAGCGCCGCACTCAACACCGTGACCTATGTCGTGGTCATCGTGTTCATCGTGCTGTGGCTGCGTCCGCGCTTCGCGCTCCCCCGGGCATCCGCCGAGCAGAGCGTGCTGCGCGGGGTGGCCGACGGGTTCCGGCACCTGGGGCGGGAGCGGGCCACGCGCACGCTGGTGATCGCCCTGTCGGGGCTGAACCTCGCGGTGAGTCCGGCCATCTCGATCGGGCTGCCCCTGCAGGCCACCGCACGAGGATGGGGAGCGGGGGCGGTCGGCGTGTTCGAGGCGCTGGTGGGCGGCGGCGCCATGATCGGCGCGCTGGTCGTGGTGCGCCGGCGCCCGCAGCGGGAGGCCATCGGCGGCTTCGCCGCGCTGGTGGTGCAGGGTGCGGGGATCATCGCTCTGGGGATCGGGTCGTCGGTGGTGGTCGGTGCAGGCTGCCTGACCATCGGCTTCACCGCCGGTTTCGCGTCGGCGCTGCTGAGCTCGACGTTCGCCGCGACGGCCGCACCGGACTACCTGGGTCGGCTGGGATCGATCCTTCGGCTGGGCGATGACTGCCTGATGCCCGCGGCCATGGCGCTGTTCGGGCTGCTGGCAGGCATCCTGCCGTTGTGGGCGCCGTTCGCCCTGTACGGCGGGGCGATGGCGCTGCTCATGATCATGCCGCTGCGCAACCCCGGCATCCGCTCGATCCGTCTGCGCGGCGGCGCTTCTGCCGATGCATAGTCCCGTCACAGCCTCCTCTCACAATCCGTGGTTCCCGCGTTCCTACGGTGGATGAAGCGGGGTTCATCGCGGGCGCCGGAGAGGATGCTCATGGACGCACTGCCGAGTTGGCCGGGGACGCGCAGATCACTGCGCATCGCGGTGATCGCCTCCCTGATCGGCCTCGCCGCCGCGGTCGTCGTCGGCGTCGCGGTGCACGGATCGGATGCCGGCATCGGGTTCGACCTGTGGTTGAACTCGCTGCACTCCCCCGCGTGGGATGCGATCGCGCGGGCGGTCGCGGTGGGATTCCAGCCGACTTCGGCGGTGGTGATCGGTGCTGCGCTGGCTGTCATCGTGGCCGTGCGGTTGCGTCGCGTGCTGCCCGGCCTCGCGGCGGGCGCCGCGGTCGCGATCGGGTGGTTGTGCACAGGAGTGCTGAAGATCGTGATCGACCGCCCTCGGCCGGTGTGGACGGATGCCGTGCATCAGGTCGTCGCGCCGGAGACCGATGGCTCGTACCCCAGCGGGCACACAGCGTTCGCGACCGCGCTCGTCGTGACGATCGTGCTGCTGGCATGGCGCACACGAGCCCGCTGGTGGGCCCTCGTCGGTGGTTCGACCCTGGTCGTGATCACCGCCTTCGCCCGGATGTACGTCGTCGTGCACTACCCGATCGACGTGATCGCCGGTGCCGGCTGCGCGGTCTGCGGCGTCGTCCTCGCGTTCGCTGTGTTCGACGTCATCGCGCGCCGGTTGACGGTTCCCGCCCCGACGCTGGCATCCGACAGGACTCCCGTGCGCACCAGGACCGCGCGCCGCTGAACCGCACCGGACGGACGAGACAGGCCGCTCCGAGAAGCAAGAAGGTCCTCCGGGATGACCCGGAGGACCTTCTTCATGTCAGTGACCCCAGCGGGATTCGAACCCGCGTTACCGCCGTGAGAGGGCGGCGTACTAGGCCGCTATACGATGGGGCCGTCACTGCAACCGTTCAAGTATGCCATGACGATCCGGCCCCGCCAAATCGAGCCGGACGCCGCCGAAGCCGAGCCGGATGACTCTCAGCCGAGCATGTCCTTGACCATCGGCACGACCTTCTCGCCGTACAGTCCGATGGAGTCCATCATCGTCTGATGGGTGATCTGGCTCTGGTCGTACTTGAAGTCGAACCGGTTCACGGGCAGCGTCTTCAACGTCTCCACGACCTTGCGGGCGACGGTCTCGGGCGAGCCGATGTACAGCGCTCCGCTCTCGATCTCGCGCTCGAAGTCCCCCACTGCCGGCGGAGCCCAGCCGCGCTCCTGGCCCATCCGGGTGCGCATGGCCAGCCATCCGTCGTACGTCAGCGCACGAGCCTGCTCGTCGGTCTCCGCCACCAGCCCGGGCGAGTGCACGGCGACGGGCTTGCGCTCCACGCCGAACTGATCCTGCGCGCGCTCGAACAGGTCGATGTAGGGCGCGAACCGCTTGGCCGGTCCGCCGATGATGGCCAGGAACAGGCCGAAGTTGTAACGCGCGGTGCGCACCACGGAATCGGGGCTGCCGCCGACGCCCACCCAGGTGCGCAGGCCGTTCGCCGTGGTCGGGAAGACCCGCTGGTCCTCCAGCGCCGCACGCGTGTTCCCCTGCCAGGTGACGGGCTCCTCCTTCAGCAGCTGCGAGAGCAGATCCAGGCGCTCCTCGAAGAGCTCCTCGTACTGGCGCAGGTCGAAGCCGAACAGCGGGAACGACTCGATGAAGGACCCGCGGCCGGCGACGATCTCGGCGCGGCCGTCGGAGACGGCATCCAGCGTCGCGAAGCGCTCGAACACCCGCACGGGATCATCCGAGCTCAGCACCGTCACGGCCGACCCGACGCGGATGCGCTCGGTGCGCGATGCCACGGCCGAGAGCACGACCTCCGGAGCGGAGACCGCGAAGTCGGGGCGGTGGTGCTCCCCCACCCCGAAGAAGTCCAGGCCGACGCTGTCGGCCAGCACGGCCTCGTCGATGATGTCGCGCACCACCTGCGGGTGCGGCACGAGCGCGCCGCTCGCGTCGTGCGTCACGCCGCCGAAGGTGTCCAGGCCGAATTCGATGTCAGTCACGATGGGCACAACCTCCGCCTCGAGGGTTTCATTCCGTTGAATAGAAATCGGGTGGATATGCCGAAGGCCCTCCGATCGCTCGGAGGGCCTTCGTGTCGCTGTGACCCCAGCGGGATTCGAACCCGCGTTACCGCCGTGAGAGGGCGGCGTACTAGGCCGCTATACGATGGGGCCGATCCGTCCCGGAGGACGTCCTGGCAACCTCACAAGTCTGTCATGAGCGATCGACCGAATCCAAATCACGCGGCTTCCTCCGCGCGGGCGGGCGTGTCGCAGCATCCGCTTGCCGCCACGGGCGGAGGTGCGGTTGACTCGGAGGCATGCGCATCACCAAGTTCGAGCATGCCGCCCTCCGCATCGACGAGCAGGATGCCAGCCTGCTGATCGATCCCGGCTCGTTCACCGCGCCGATCGACGGGCTCGACCGGGTCGTCGCCGTGGTCATCACGCACGAGCACGCCGACCACTGGACGCCCGCGCACCTGGATGCCGTACTGACGTCCGCGCCGAATGCGAAGATCTTCGCACCCGCAGGCGTGGCGGCCGCCGCCGGCGACTACGACATCACCGTCGTCTCCCCCGGGGATGCCGTCAGCGCCGGGCCGTTCTCCCTGCGCTTCTTCGGCGGCACGCACGAGGTCATCCACTCCTCACTGCCCGTGGTGGACAACGTCGGAGTGCTGGTGAACGACGCCGTGTACTACCCGGGCGACTCGTACGCCGTCCCGGGCGGAGTCGACGTCGACGTGCTGGCCGCACCGCTGAGCGCCCCGTGGCTGCGCATCGGCGACGCCTTCGACTTCGTCACCGCGGTCCACGCCCGACGAGTCTTCGGCACGCACGACATCCCGCTGTCCGACATCGGCCGCAGCATGCACCGCGGTCACCTGCAGCGCGCCGTCGACGGCTATGGCGGGCAGTTCCTCGCGTTGAACCCGGGCGACGTCCTGGACGTCTGAGACGGCTGCCCTCAGCTGAGACCGGGCTGCGCGGCCCGCACGCGCAGATCGCGAGCCAGGTCGTCGCGCGCCTCGATCACCAGACGGCGCAGCGCGCCGGGAGCGTCCGCGTTCTGCTCCAGCCACGCGTCGACGAGCTCGGTGCCGGTCGTGTCCGGAAACAGTCCGACGACCAGTCGCTTGGCCAGTTCGATCGACCGGGTCTCCCACGCCTCGCGGATGCGCGAGAAGTACTCCTCGTCGAACGAGGCGATCAGGTCACGCCGTCCGCCGGCACGGAAGCCCGCGATCGTCGCGGAGAGGTGATCGTTGCTGAGAGTCCGGTCGTTCCAGGCGGACTCCCATGCGGCGGCCCGCGTCTCGGCATCCGGCAGCGAGGCCAGCGCGCGGATCTCCGCTGTCCTGCCCGCGGCGGTGTCGTCGGTGGCGCGCTCGGTGCTGATCTCAGCGGCCGTGGCGTCGCCGGTGGTCGCCAGTGCCGTCAGCATGAGCCAGCGCAGGTCCGCGTCGACAGGGAGACCCTGCGGGGTGTCGCCGTTCAGGATGCCGCGCACGGCATCCCTGTGGCCGGCGTCGTAGGCGGATGCCGCGGCGAACGCCCGCGCCCAGGCCAGCTGCGCGTCGCTGCCCGCATCCGCCGACTGCAGTGAGGTCCACGTCGAATCCACCCACGCCCGGCTCTGGCCCTCGCGCGCGTCGTCGGCGACGTAGTGCCGGACGGCGGCTGCCGCGTTCGCCAGCACGGCGCCCAGCAGAGCGACGTTCGGCTCCGCCGGAGCGTGCCGGCGGACGATGTCGAGGTAGCGCTCCGCGCTCAGCTCCCCGTCACGCGTGGCGTTCCACAGCGAAGACCACACCAGGCCGCGCACGAGGTCGTCCTCGAGCGTCGAGAGCGAATCGGAGACCGTCGCCAGCGAGCGCTCGTCCAGCCGCACCTTCGCGTAGGTCAGGTCGTCGTCGTTGAGCAGCACGAGATCGGCATCCGGCAGCTCCACCTCGGTGCGCTCGCCCTGGATGCCGAGCTCGATGCGCTCGCGCAGCGCCAGGCGCCCCTCGTTCAGGTCGTACACGCCGATGCGCAGGCGGTGCGGGCGGGGCCCCGCCACGCCACCGTCCTGCACGAGGAACCGGCGCCCCTCGGCATCCGTCTCCAGCCACAGGGCCGCGACGCCGCTGGTCTGAAGCCATGCGCGCGACCAGGCGTGCATGTCCTCGCCGGAGACCGCCTCGAGCTCGGAGAGCAGGTCGTCCAGGGTGGTGTTGCCGAAGGCGTGAGCGGCGAAGTAGCGGCGGGCGCCCTCGAAGAACGCGTCCTCGCCGACGTAGGCCACCAGCTGCTTGAGCACGGAGGCGCCCTTGGCGTACGTGATGCCGTCGAAGTTGAGCTTGGCGGCCTCGAGGTCGGGGATGTCGGCCACGATCGGATGCGTGGTCGGGAGCTGGTCCTGCCGGTACGCCCACGCCTTGCGCCCGTTGGCGAACCGCGCCCAGGCGTCGGTGAAACGCGTGGCGGCAGCGGATGCGTGCGCACCCATGTAGTCGGCGAACGACTCCTTCAGCCACAGGTCGTCCCACCACTTCATGGTCACCAGGTCGCCGAACCACATGTGGGCCATCTCGTGCAGGATCGTGTTGGCACGGGCCCCGCGCTGAGCGTCGGTGGCGGCGCCGCGGCTGATGTACGCCTCGGTGAAGGTCACCAGCCCCGGGTTCTCCATGGCGCCGAGGTTGTACTCCGGCACGAAGATCTGGTCGTACTTGCCCCACGGGTACGCGTAGGCGAACGCGTCGCTGAAGAAGTCCAGCCCCTGCCGCGTCACCTCGATGATCTCGTCGGCCTCGAGATGCTCGGCCAGCGACGTGCGGCACAGCACGCCGAGGGCGATGCGCTGCTCGCCGCGCGTCCACTCGCCGTCGATGCGCGCGTAAGGCCCGGCGGCCACAGCCGTGATGTAGCTGGAGATCGGCAGCGTGGGCGCGAACTCCACGCACTGCACGCCGATGCCGTCATACACGCGAACCGGCGACTGGTTGGACAGCACATGCCAGCCGGCCGGCGCGGTGATCTCGAACGTGTAGGCGGCCTTCATGTCGGGCTGCTCGAAGCACGCCATCACGCGGCGGGAGTCCGCAGGCTCGTACTGCGTGTACAGGTAGGTCTCGCCGTCGACGGGGTCGACGAAGCGGTGCATCCCCTCTCCCGAGCGGCTGTAGGCGGCCACGGCCTCGACACGCACCTCGTTGTGCTCCGCGAGTCCCGTGACGCGGATCCTCGCACCGTCGTAGTCCACGTCCTGCTGCGCACCGTTGACCGTCACCGCGGCGACCGTCTCGCCGATGAAGTCGATCCAGGTCGCATCGACGTCGGCGTCGAAGCTCAGCGTGGTGACCGACGGGAAGCCGGTGCGCGCCTGCTCCGGCGCGCCGCTGAGATCCAGCTCCACCCGGATGTCGTGCACCGTGATGTGCGATGCGCGATCGGCGGTCTCTTCACGGCTGAGGTTGGCTGTCACGTTCGCAGAACTCATTGCTCCATCGTGGCACGTCGACCGCAGCCGCGCGGGCTCGCCCGGATCCGTGCTCAGGCCATCGCAGCGACGGATGCCGCCTTCGCCAGTGCCTGTTCGAGATCCGCGGCGAGATCCTCGACGTTCTCCAGCCCGATCGACAACCGCACGATGTCCGCCCCGGGGCGCGCCTCCGGCGCCACCGGGCGGTGGGTGAGCGCGGCGGGATGCTGCAGCAGCGAGTCCACGCCGCCCAGCGAGACCGCGTGCGTGAACAGCCGCACGGCGCCGGTCAGCGCCTCAGCGGCGGCGTAGCCTCCGGCGAGGCGGATCGAGACCATGGCGCCGCCGCCGCGCATCTGCCCTCCGACGATCCCGCGGGCGTCGTCGAAGCCGGGGTAGAAGACCTCGGCCACGGCGGGGTTCTGCTGCAGCCGCAGGGCGAGCTCGTGCGCGGCTGCCTGCTGCGCCTGCATGCGCACGGGCAGCGTCGCGAGCCCGCGGTGCAGGAGGTAGGCGCCCAGCGGGTGCAGCAGTGCGCCGGTGATGGCGCGCACGCTGCGCAGAGCGCGGGCGGTCTCCTCGGAGCAGGCGATGACGCCGGCGATCACGTCTCCGTGTCCGCCGATGTACTTGGTGGCGCTGTGCAGCGACATGGCCGCTCCCAGGTCGAGCGGGTTCTGCAGCAGCGGGGTCGCGAACGTGTTGTCGACCATCACCGGCACGCCCTGTGCCTGCGCGACGACGGCTGCGATGTCGACGAGGTCCAGCGTCGGGTTGGCGGGGGTCTCCAGCACGATCAGCCCGGTGTCCTCGCGGAGGCTCGCGCCCACCTCCGCCTCGTGGCAGAAGGTGACCTCGGCGCCCAGCAGCCCCGAGTCCAGCAGATGATCGGTGCCGCCGTAGAGCGGCCGGACGGCCACGACGTGGTGCTTGCCTGCCGCGGTGGTGTGAGACAGGATCGCGGCAGTGGTCGCCGCCATGCCCGAGCTGAACGCCACAGCCGCCTCCGCGTGCTCCAGTTCGGCCAGGGCCTCCTCGAAGCGCGCCACCGTGGGATTCCACAGGCGCGCGTACACGTTGCCGCCCTCGGGCAGCGGATGCCCGCCCGTCGCCATCGACTCGTAGGAGTCGCCGCCGTGCAGGATGTCCGGCAGCGGGTTGGTCGATGACAGGTCGATGGGCGCGGCGTGCACGCCCAGTGCGGCGAAATCACCTCGCCCGGCGTGGACGGCGACGGTGTCAGGATGCAGCGGCAGATCGGACATGAGACCAGGATGCGCCGCGGAACGATCGGTTTCCAGCATCCTTGTCGTGCATGTCGGAATCAGCGGCTAGCGTTGTCGGCAGAGCAACAGATGAGGCCACGAAGGAGCGAGAGTTGACAGCACCGCATCCCCCGGGAGTGGACGAGCTCGATCTGCGAGTCCTGGCCGCGCTGTCGGCGAGGCCGGAGGCGCCGGTGAAGCAGCTGGCCGCGACCCTCGGCATCCCGGCATCCACCTGCGCGTTCCGACTGCGGTCGCTGCGATCGCGCGGAGTGATCGAGGGTCTGCGGGTGGAGCTGGACCCGGCAGCTCTGGGCGCCGCCGTCCAGGCGATGATCCGGGTCCGGTTGGCCAGCCACAGCAAGAGCGGCGTGGATGCCCTGTTCGACGCCCTCACGGCCACGCCGGGCGTGCTGCAGGTGTTCCACATCGCCGGCGCCGACGACTTCATCGTCCACGTCGCCGTCCCCGACGCTGTGGCGCTGCGCGACATCGTGCTGGAGCACATCACCGTGCACGACGTTGTGCGCGCCACCGAGACGCAACTGGTGTTCGAACGCCGCCAGGGTGCGGGCATCCTCGCGTCGCTGTCGCGTTAAGCCGTCGCCGCGTCGCGCGCCTGCGGCCGGTCGGGCCTGCGGAACGCCGTGCGCATGTGGTCGCCGATGAGGATGTCGGCGACGCCGATCATGATGAGGCTGAAGATGATCTGCTCGGTGACCATCCACGCCGGATAGAGGTTCGGGATGGCCGCCATCACCAGGGTGATGATCGGGAAGATCTGCGCGAACAGGCGCAGTCGCTGGTAGGCCCAGTACCAGCCCCGCGAAGCCCGCCACGAGAAGTAGAACAGCGTCACGGTCATGCCGAGCACGACCACGCTGCGCATCCAGACCGCGAACGGCACCTGCCCATGGTTCAGCGCGATGACGACGGCGACGATCACGGCGGCGAAGCCGAGCAGGACCTCGACGGCCAGCAGCCAGGTGATCCAGGTGAACGCCCGCTTGGTCTTGCGATGCTCGAGCATCTCGACGGGCACCTCGAGGTCGGCGTGCCGTCCCCCGGCGATCCGGTCGAGGCGGCGCAGCAGGGGTTCGAGAGTCACGACGGAATGCTAGCCCCGCAGGTGATGAGCGAGATGAGCGCCGGTGACGGATGCCGGGTCGGCGGCGATATGCTCGGGCGTGCCGGTCACGACGATCCTGCCTCCCTCCGCGCCGCCTCCCGGGCCCATGTCGATCACGTGATCGGCGTTGGCGATCAGATCCAGGTCGTGCTCGATGACGATGACCGTCGCGCCGCGGGCGACCAGTCGGTCGAAGACCGCCAGGAGCGTCCGCACGTCCAGCGGATGCAGACCAACGCTGGGCTCATCGAGCACGAACACGGCATCCGTCTGATCGCGGTGCATCTGGCTGACGAGTTTCAGTCGCTGCGCCTCTCCCCCGGACAGCGCGGGCGTGGACTCGCCGAGCGTCAGATATCCGAGGCCCAGCTCGTCGAACGCCTTCAGCCGCTTGTGCACGCGCGGCAGGTCCGACGTGTGCGCGAGCGCCTCGCCGATGGTCAGCCGCAGCAGTGCGGGCAGCGAGATGCCCCCACGAGTGATCGCGTCGGCCGCCGGTGCGAAGCGGCTGCCCTCGCACTCCGGGCACACGATGTCGACGTCGGGCAGGAACTGCACATCCAGCGAGATCTCGCCGGTGCCCTCGCAGCGCGGGCAGGACAGCGAGCCGGTGTTGTACGAGAAGTCGGATGCCGAAAGTCCCGCCTGCGCGGCGGCATCCGTCGCGGCGTAGGCCTTGCGCAGTTCGTCCATCACACCGGAGTAGGTCGCGACGGTCGAGCGCACGTTGATGCCGATGGGCGTGGCATCCACGACATGCACCTTCAGGTGCTCGGGACCGGTGAAAGTCCGCACGTGCGCAGGCATCCGGGCGCCGCCCGCCTTCAGCGCCGGCACCAGGGAATCCAGCACGAGCGTGGTCTTGCCGGAGCCGGAGACACCGGTGACGGCGGTGAGCCGGCCGATGGGGAATGCCGCCTGCAGCGGATGAACCGTGTGGATGGCATCCGTCGCGATCTCGATGGAGCCGTGTGCGAAGACGGCATCTGCTGCGCTGCGCTCCCGCATCACCACCGGCTCGGCACCGGTGAGGAAGCCTGCCAGCCGGGACGCCGTCCCCAGGGCATCCGGAGCGCCCTCGGCGATCACCCGCCCGCCGAGCGCTCCCGAACCCGGGCCGATCTCGACCAGCCAGTCCGCCTCGCGGAGGATCTGGACATCGTGGTCGACGAACACGACCGAATTGCCGTCGGAGAGCAGATCGCGCATGACGCCGATCAACCCCTCGACGTTGGCCGGATGCAGGCCGATGGACGGCTCGTCGAGCACGTAGAGCACCCCGGTGGTGCGGTTGCGCACGGCTCGGGCCAACTGTGCGCGCTGCCGCTCGCCGGTGGAGAGCGTGGCGCCGGCGCGGTCCAGGGAGAGGTAGCCGAGGCCCAACTCGACCAGCCGCTGCGCCATGGCCAGCAGCGTGTCGATGAGGTCGGATGCCAGGGACTGCATCTCCTGCGGCAGTCCGTCGGCGATGCCGGGCGCCCAGGCCAGCAGCTCGTCGAGCGTCATGGCGGTGACATCAGCCAGGCCCAGGTCGCCGATCCGCGGCGCTCGGGCGGCCGGGCTCAGCCGCGTGCCGTCGCAGTCGGGGCAGACGCTCTCAGCGAGGAACCTGCTCACGCGGGCGAGGCGCTTCTCGTCGACAGCGCGCTTGAGCTCTTCGGTCACGGTGAGCCGGGCGTTGCGGAACGTGAAGTCCAGCTCGTGCACGCCCTTGCGGCTCGTGACCGTGATGTGCTTCTTCTCCTCGGGGCCGCTCAGCACGATCTCGCGATCGGCATCCGAGAGATCCGACCAGGGCACGTCGGTGCGCACGCCGAACTCGCGGGCGATGTCGGGCTGCACGTTGAAGCCGAACATCCGCCAGGGAGCGACAGCCCCGCCGTCCAGCGTCTTGGAGGGGTCCGGCACGAGCGTGGCGTCGTCTACGGTGCGCACCACTCCGGTGCCCTGACAGGTCGGACACGCACCCTCGGAGTTGAACGCCAGGCTCTCAGCGCCGGGTGCGTGCACACGCTCCCCGCACTCGGGGCAGGAGAACGGCGTCTCAGCCGCGACGTCGAGGGTCGGCGGCACGTAGTGCCCGTTGGGACACACGTGCGAGGCCAGGCGCGAGAACATCAGGCGCAGCACGTTCAGCAGCTCGGTGGAGGTGCCGAACGTCGACCGCATCCCCGGCACCCCGGGGCGCTGGCGCAGCGCGAGGGCGGCGGGTACGTGCTCGACGGAGTCGACGGCGGCGTGCGGCGCCTGCGCCATCCGCCGGCGGGTGTAGGTGGACAGCGCCTCCAGGTAGCGTCGCGAGCCCTCGGCGTACAGCACGCCCAGCGCCAGCGACGACTTGCCCGATCCCGACACGCCGGCGATGCCCACCAGCTGACGCAACGGGATGTCGACATCCACACCGCACAGGTTGTGCACGCGCGCGCCGCGGACGGCGATGTGCTCCGGCTGGTCCTCCCCCGTCACGCGTTCAGGCGTTCGCCGCGGCGCCGCGCTTGGGCAGCACCCAGCCGGTGCGCGGGAAGTGGCAGGTGTAGCCGTCCGGGTAGCGCTCGAGGTAGTCCTGGTGCTCGGGCTCGGCCTCCCAGAACGGGCCTGGCTGCTCGATGGCGGTGACCGCCTTGCCCGGCCACAGGCCTGAGGCGTCGACGTCGGCGATGGTCTCGCGCGCCACGCGCTCCTGCTCGGCATCCAGGGGAAAGATCGCGGAGCGGTAGCTGGAGCCGATGTCGTTGCCCTGGCGGTTCAGCGTGGACGGGTCGTGGATCTGGAAGAAGAACGCCAGGATGTCGCGATACGTAGTCTTCGCAGGGTCGTAGACGATCTCCAGCGCCTCGGCGTGACCGGGGTGGTTCCGGTAGGTGGCGTGGTCGTTCTGGCCGCCGGTGTAGCCGACGCGGGTGGAGAGCACACCGGGCTGGCGGCGCACCAGGTCCTCCATGCCCCAGAAGCATCCGCCGGCGAGCACCGCCGTCTCGGCACCCTCCTGGCGGGTGATGGTTCCTGTGTCGTTGAGGCCGCTGGTCATTTGCTGTGCTCCTGGGTCGGTTCGTCGGGATCGGCTTCCATTCTCCTCTCGTTCTGGGGAATGCGGGCGATCCGCTCTAGGTTGGTGGGAGAACGCGGGTGTCCACGCCCGCCCGAGGCATTCGAGGAGAGTCATGCGTCCGTACCTGGACAAGTCCGCGCCGGAGGTTTGGAAGGCCATCGGCGCGTTCTCCGCGTCCGTCAAGCAGCACGCGGAGCTGAGCGGCCTGTCCGCGCAGGAGTCCGAGCTCATCAAGGTGCGAGCATCGCAGATCAATGCTTGTGCGTTCTGCCTCGACGTGCACTCCCGAGACGCCCGCGAGGCAGGGATCGTGCAGCAGAAGCTCGATCTGCTGCCGGCGTGGCGGGAGAGCGCGCTCTACACGGAGCGCGAGAAGGCGGTGCTGGCGGTCGCAGAGGCGGCGACCCGGATGCCGCTGAGCGAGGAGTCCAAGGCAGATCTGTCCGGTGCGCTCGCCGTGCTGGGAGAGGCTGCGTTCGCCGCCGCGGAGTGGGTCGCGCTGACGATCAACTCGTTCAACCGGCTCTCGATCCTCAGCGAGCACCCGGTGCGCCCGCGCGGGGCCGATGGGTCCGTGCTGCCGGGTTGAGCCGCGGCATCCGCTAGCCGCGCGGTCGCAGCTGCACGGTCGGCAGCGGCGGCGCGGGCAGCGGTGCCAGCTGGCCCTCCGCGTACGGGCCGAACAGCTCGGGCTTGCCGGCATCCCGCGGATCGGCCGCCTCGAAGCCCAGCTCGGCCTGGTATCGGCGGCGGAATTCGACGATCTCGTCGTGGCTGCGACCGATGAAGTTCCACCACATCACGATCCGCTCCCCCAGCGGCACTCCACCCAGCAGGATCACGCGCGCGCCCTCGGGTCCGGCCGCGAGGCGCACGGTGTCGGCGCCGGTCGGCGTGTAGCCCAGTTCGCGGTGCCGCAGCTCCGTGCCATTGAGCGTGATCGTGCCGGACTCGGCAAGCGCCGCGTGCTCGAAGTCGCTGCGGACGTCGAGGATCACCTCGGCACCCGGCTCGAGCATCAGCTCGGCACCCAGCAGATCAGGGGTGCGGGTGTCGACCGGCGAGGTGGAACCGGCCAGGGATCCGATGAACACCCGCAGGCTCGCGCCCGGCAGTGCGACGGGCTCGGGCGCGTAGTGCGCGAAGTCGTGCGCGGAGAATCGGGTGGACTCCGGCAGCGCGTACCAGAGCTGCACGCCGTGCAGCACGGTGGTGTCGGGGGTGCTGATCTCCTGGTGGGTGATGCCCTGCCCCGCGATCATGAGGTTCAGCTCGCCGGGCAGCACGGCGGCCTCGACGCCGTGCGAGTCGAGGTGGTCGATGCGGCCCGTGAACAGCCACGACACGGTCGCCAGCCCGGTGTGCGGGTGGCGGGGCACCTCCATGCCGCCGGTCTGCGCGACGTCGTCTGGTCCGTAGTGATCGAGGAAGCACCAGGCGCCCACCAGCGAGCGCTGCTTCTGCGGCAGTGTGCGGTACACCGTCATGGCGCGGATGCCGCCCAGCGGCACCTCGCGGGGGGTGAGCACCTCGACATCCGTGCACAGCTGGCCCGACTCCAGGACGCGCTCGGCCGGATTCGGCTCCTGGTTGCTCATGCCTGACAGCGTAACCGCAGCTCAGGCGTTCCGGATCGCGGAGATCACCATTCCGACGGGGATGCTGATCGCCAGCAGCACCAGCAGGATGCGGTAGCCGATCAGCAGCATCCGGTGCGCGACGTCGGAGGTGCGGATCGTCGCCAGGAACGCCAGCACGAGAGCTGCGACGAGGGTGCCGGAGGCGACGAAGACGAGGATCGTCGAGTGCACGACCGTACCGCCGACCACGCCGATGTGCCCCAGGTTCCACAGTGCGAACCACCACCAGTTCTGCGCGGGTCCGGTGCGGTGCCAGTGCTGCACGGCGATGCCCATCACGTACTGCGCGACGCCGGCGACCAGCACGAGGTACGCCGCGGCCCAGCTGCCCGCCTCCAGCTGCAGCGGGCCGGTGACGGCGGCGAGCATGCCGCCCGCGATGATCGCGATGGCGCCGACGACGCGGAATGCCTGCGAGGGACTGACGGATGCTGACGTGCTCACCCCTCGAATCTACGCGCGGCTCCTAGGGACGAGCCGTGCCGAGGGCCGGAGGCCGGCACTGCCCGGAGCCCTCCAGCGGGGCTCCGGGCGACCTCTCGTGCACGTGCGGGGCGTGAGCGGGGGCGAGCGCACCCTCTCCGTGATCCGCGTTCGCCGACTCGCCGCGGCGGGTCTGCGTCGTGAACCGTCGCCGCCCCGCCCTCGCCAGCCGGTGTCCGGCGCGTGCGCGGCCCCGACAGCCATGGCGCGATCGTCCCATCCCGCACCCTCGATGATCGCCGCGAACTGCGTCGCGACCCAATCGGGATCCTGCAGCAGCACCTCGAGGTCGGCCGACTTCACCGCTGTCGGATCATCCGCGCACCTCGTTCCGGCGTCGAGGATCATGTCTGCACCTCCTCTCCGTTGCAGAGCAGGCTCTCCGTTGCAGAGCGGGCTCTCCGTTGCAGAGCGGGCTCTCCGTTGCCGAGCGGGCTCTCCGTTGCCGAGCGGATTCTCTCCGCTTCGCCGGATGCGTCCGTCAGGCGCTGATGCTCTTCTGCTTCTCCTGACCGCTGGCGCTGTCGCCGCTGCTGATGCTGATCCTGCGTGGCTTGGCGCGCTCGGCGATGGGAATCCGCAGGCGCAGGACACCGGCCGTGTAGTCGGCGTCGACCTTGTCGGTGTCCAGCGCATCACCGAGCACCAGCTGGCGGCTGAAGACGCCCCAGGAGCGCTCGGTGGCCACCGCGTCTGCGGCGTCCGGCACATGGCTGAGGCGCTCGGCTCTGATCGTCAGGACGTTTCGCTCCACGTCGATATCCAGCTTGTCCGGATCGACCCCGGGAAGATCCAGCTCGACGACGAACTCGTCTCCGTCGCGCCATGCGTCCAGCGGCATGCTCGACGGCCGGGTGGCGGTGCCGAACACCTGCTGAGTGAGCCGGTCGAGGTCGCGGAATGGGTCGTGTTGCAACAGCATCTCTGAAACTCCTCCATCTCACTGGTCGGTTGCGGATCACTCGCTTATCTGTGACGAGTGATACAGATTTTATACATCACTGATCACAGAAAAAGCAAGTCGGTGGTCGCAGATCTTGACCGAGGAGTCACGAGCGGCGAGCGAGAGTTCACGCGGCGTGTACGGCATCACCGCCGCGGCTGCACGAGCGCAGGGGATTGCTGGAGCTGAGCCGCACTCCGTGCGGGACACGCCGCTGCAGCGAGGACGATCTGTCGGTCGTCCGCCGGGTCATCGAACTGCTGGAAGCCGGGCTCGATCTCGTGGGCATCATCGGGCTGGAGCAGTCCGCCCTGAAGGTCGACGCGCCCGCCGACTTGGGGATCATCGCCCAGGACCGCGAGATGGTCTGAGCCAACGCGATCTCTGGCGGGGCGTCGGATACTGCGGCATCCGGCGCCCCGATCATGTCAGTTGCGCGCGAGCGCAGCGACGACGAACCGCCCCGTCAGCGTGGCGGATACGGTCGGCTCGAGCATCACGCCGTCGAGACGGCGCAGGCCGTCGCCGTCGACGGATGCCGTGTCGCCGAGGGCGACGAGCACGACGATCCCGGCATCCGCGCTGACACGTCCCAGCCCGTCGACGATCTCGACGGCGCCCGTCCAACGGTCACGGCGGGCCATCACATTGAGATCGAGGAATCCGGATGCCCGAGGCGTGGCATCCACGGCATCCTCCCCGTCGAAGAAGATGACGGCCTCCTCCTCGAGCACTCTCTCACGTCCGCCGATGCGCAGATCGACGGCGCCGGGCCCCAGCGCGACCTGCCCTCGGCGCACGCCCGGGTAGGGGCTGTACGGCTGGGTCCCGGTGATCTCGGCGATGCTGACGCGCCATGTCCACTCCCCCGCGGCGTCGGCGTCGTCGAAGAGGTTGCGGGTGATGCCGCGGCCGTTCTTCCACGGGGTGGGGACGATGTCGGAGTACCGGACGATGACGGGCGCGCTCATGATGGCCCAGTCTTCCGCATCCGACGGCTTCGCACCCGCGGCTTCCGTGTCGCATCGCGCCGTTCCGGTGGCGGCTGACAGAACTGACGCGTGCAGAACGCCAGTGCCACCCGTGACATGGATCGGCTTCATTGTCCAGCCCGTGGCGCAGTCGGACACTCCGGCCGGATACTGCCTCGCATGAGTGAGAAAGAGTCTCTGCGCCGGGAACGGCAGCCTCCTGTTCCCGGTTCGCGATCGGATCCGACCATGGTGACGAACCAGCCTGCGCTGCGCAGCTCGCCCGGCACGATCTGGCTGGTGTGCTCGTGCGTCTTCGTCGTCGTGTGCCTGATCCCTCTCGTCGGCGTCATCGTGACGGGCGGCGCACCGGCGCCCGTTGCGATCGTCGCGGTGGCGCTGCTGGTGTGCCTGCTCGCGGCCATGTTCGCGGTGCGCTTCGCCGTCGCCTCCCAGCAGAGCCGTCTGCGCCTGCTGGCGGCATGCATGCTCGCCATGGCCGTCGTCGCGCTGGTCGGGCTGATGGTCTGCGTCACGATCGTGTGGACGTCAGTGCGCCCATGAGGGCGTCAGCACCCGCACACGCCAGCATGCGCGACAGCCTCAGGTGCGCTCACGGTTCCAGCGCACCGATCCCTGAGACCAGCTGCCGCGTCAGCTGATCGAGCTCGATGCGATCGGCGGGAGTGAGCAGGCCCGAGATCTCCTTCAGTAGGTCGTTGTGCCTGGTGATGGCGATGTCCGACTGACGCAGGCCCTCCGGCGTGAGCTGGATGTCGACACCGCGACGATCGGTGTCGTTAGGCACCCGCGCGATGAGACCCAGCTTCTCGAGTCGATCGAGCCGGCCCGTCATGGTGCCGGTCGTCATCAGCAGCGATCGGGCGATGGCCGTCGGAGAGAGCCGGTACGGCTCGCCGGAGCGACGCAGCGTGAGCACGACATCACCGTCGGCACGGCTCACGCCATACTCCTTCGCGAGGCGCTCGATGCGCGCGTTCACGAGGTCCGCGGCGTGACTGAGGCGAGCCATCAGCGTCATCGCCGCGAGGTCGACATCGGGCCGCTCCGCAGCCCACTGCCCCACCACGGTGTCGATCCTCTCGTTGTCATCCACGCTCGAATATTAGCTTGCACACGAGTTGCTCCTCAACTAACTTTATCCGAAGTAACTTGGACACGAGCTTTCTGCAGGACTTCATGAACGAAACGCTGACGCTCAGCGGCTCCGAGCAGATCGTCGTCGTCGAGAGCACGCCGGACCGCTTCGAGGTCGAGGCCACGTACGCCCCGCACGGTGCGCGGCCGCCGATGCACCTGCATCCGAATCACTCCGAGCAGTTCACCGTGCTGACCGGGACTCTCAGGGTCGGTCTGGCGGACAGCGAGCACGATTACACCGCGGGCGAGTCGTTCGACATCGGCGCAGGCATCGCTCATCACATGTGGAACGCCGGTGATGAGCCAGCTACGGTGCGCTGGATCAGCACGCCCGCGGGACGGGTCGAGTCGCTCTTCCGCTGCCTGGATGAGCTGCACCGACGCGGGAAGGCGAGCCTTGCCGCTCAGGCCGCTGTCCTGCGCCGGCACTCCGACGTGATGGTCCCCAGCTCGGCCGCCGCACGGATGCTGGTGCGCGTGCTCGGCGCTGTCTCCAGCCGGTAGCGGCGTTCCGAGGGCCGTCGAGATCCCGGGAAGCCGGAGCACGTCTCGATGACGCGCCGGCCATCAGGGAGTCCTGGCCTGCGGACTCCTGGCCGGTTCAGCCCAGGTCGACGATCTCGAACTCGAGCAGATCCGCCGCTGTCGAGAGCGTCGGGCTGTTCGGTCCGGCCGGAGCGTGCGGTGTGCGCTTGGCCCGCCAGGTCTGGAAGTCCTCCTCGGTCGCCCAGGTCGTCAGCACGAAGTAGCGATCCCCGCTGCCCGCAGGCCGCAGCAGTTGGAAGCCCTCGAAGCCGGGCTCCTGATCGACCGAGTGCTTGCGTGCCGCGAAGCGGGCTTCGAGCTCCGGGCCGGCACCGGCGGGAACACTGAGGACATTGATCTTCACCACGGACACGGGTGAACCTCCTTCTACGGGCAGGGGTTGCGCTTCCAGCCTGGCACGGCTTCCTAAGCTGGAAGCGTGAACATCTGCGTCTTCCTGTCCGCATCCGATCTCGACGAGCGCTACACCAGCGCCGCGCGTGAACTGGGCCGGCTGATCGCCGGGCGCGGGCACACTCTGGTCTGGGGCGCGAGCGAGTCAGGACTCATGAAGGTGCTGGCGGATGCCGTCGACGACGCCGGCGGCCGGCTGATCGGCATCTCGGTGGAATTCCTCGCTGACAGGGCCCGCGCGCTGCAGGCGCCGAACGAGTTGGCGATCGCCCCCGACCTCGCCGAGCGCAAGGCGACTCTGCTCATGCGCAGCGACGCCGTGGTGGTGATGGTCGGAGGCAGCGGAACCCTCGACGAGGCGACCGATGTGCTCGAGCTGCGCAAGCACGGCCTGTACTCCAAACCGGTCGTCGTGCTCAACACCGACGGCTTCTACGACGGCCTGAAGCAGCAGTTCGTGCGCATGGACGAGGAGGGCTTCCTGCCGATCCCCCTCGACCAGTTCTGCACGTTCGTCGAGCAGCCGGCGGATGCGCTCGCCGTGATCGAACAGGCCGGCGTCTGATCGCGGCATCCCTCAGGAAACAGAATCGCGGGGGCTTCCACCTCGCTGATATAAGGGGCCCTGCTCGAACCGCGGGAAGGAACTCGATCAGTTCGCGGTGAGGTGTGCGCGCTGTTCTATCAGCGGGCAGGTGAAGACGTCCCGTTCTCCGAGTCCGACGTGGTTGATGTATCTGATGACGATCGCATAGGAGGCGAACAGTCCGGTCTCGGTGTACGGCACGTCATGCGCGCGGCAGTAGTCCGCGATGATCGGCGCGGCGCGGCGCAGGTGCGGGCGGGGCATCGAGGGGAACAGATGATGCTCGATCTGGTAGTTCAGCCCGCCCATGGCGATGTCGAGGAACCGGGCGCCTCGGATGTTCCTGCTCATCATCACCTGCCGCCGCAGGAAATCCAGCTTCATCTCACGTGGCACGACGGGCATTCCTTTGTGGTTGGGCGCGAAGGACACTCCCATGTAGAACCCGAACAGCCCCAGCTGCACCGACAGGAAGACGAACGCGATTCCCGGCGAGAGCACGATGAACACCAGCGCCAGGTACCCGACCATCCGCAGCGCGAGGAACGTGATCTCCACCCAGCGCCGCTCCAGGCGTCCGCGGGCGAAGACGCGCCGCACGCTCGACGCGTGCAGGGAGATCCCTTCGAGAAACAGGATCGGGAAGAACAGCACCCCCTGGTGCGCGCGCATCCAGGTGATCAGCGGGTTGTGCTGCTGGGCCGCCGTCTCGGCAGTGACAGCGATGACCGGCAGTTCGATGTCGGGATCGGAGCCGAGCTTGTTCGGGTTCGCGTGATGTCGCGTGTGCTTGTGCTGCCACCATCCATAGCTCATGCCGACCAGCAGGTCGCCGAGGACCAGGCTGATCCAGTCGTTCCATCTGCCGGAGATGAAGATCTGCCGATGCGCGGCATCATGGCCGAGGAATGCGATCTGCGTGAAGACGATGGCGAGGACCGCGGCGGTGAAGAGCTGCCACCAGCTGTCCCCGATCCACACGAAGGCTCCGAGGCAGACGGCCAGCACGAGAGGTGCGCCGACGAGCTTCGACCAGTAGTAGCCCCGTACCGGCGGCGCAGCAGCCCGCGGTCGCGGACCTGCTGGGCCAGTTCGGTGAATGTGCTGGACCCGTGCGTCCCGCTTTCGCGGGGCCGCGTGCGGATCGTCGGACGGACGCCGTCCATGATGGCTTCTCTCCGGCGTCGTCCTACATGCGGACGGCGCCTCCTTCGTCGAACCAATCGGCGATGCGCGCATCGTCATCGGACGGAGTCTCGACCGGACGACGGACGAAGGTGACGGAATCGGCGAGGGCGGCGACGGATGCCGCACGCTGCTGTTCTCGGTCCGAGGCGTCCTGGTACCGGTGCGCTGCGATCATCCGCTCGGCTTGAAGGCCGGCGCTGATCTCGGCGAGCAGAGTGGCGAGCACCGCGCCGAGCCCGTCCCGGAGTTCTTCCAGGTTCGTATTCGCGATCTCCAGTCGCCGATCAGCGACGTGCAGTTCGACGGTCGGGAATCCGTTCGCCGACAGGTACGCGCGCGTCTGGCTTCCCTGGATCGCCGTGACCTCGTCGCGATCCGTCTTGCGTGTGAACACCGCTTCCACGGTGTAGCGGTCCGGCGCCTCAGCCGTCAGAAGCGTCGCGGGAAGCGAGCCGACGAGGACGGATCCCAGTCCCAGCAGTCCAGGGTCGTTCCCTGCGATCTTCACTTGTGTGTTCATGAACCGACGGTACGCCTCGAACATGTGTGCGCTCACAGGCAGCATCGCCCGGTGGGACATGTCGAAGAGCCCCCACCGGATCGCGCGTGTCCCCATCGACCGTCATCACGGTGAGAGCCCTCACCCCACGATGAGCCACCAGTTCCTCGCGAGAATCGGTGGCTCAGTCGCGAGACCACACCGGTCGCTGCTTCGCCGACAGTCTTCCTCTCAGCCGCCCTCGTCAGGGCTCTGCGAGTCGATGGGTTTCGGTTTCGACGCCCGTACGCGATCCTCGAGATCCGCACGCGCCGCAGTCTCCGCGGTTGCCGAGTACGGATGCCAGTGCAGCCCCACGGCACGATCCCAGCTGGTCTCCCCCTCGCCCGGGGCGCGCGGACGGCGCGTGACTCCGCCGTCGCTCGCCGGTGTGGTCGCTTCGCGGTCGGCATCCTCTTCGGGCAGACTCTCACTGTTCATCTGCCGGACCGTACGCGTCCGACATGTATGCGCTCACAGGTTCGAGACGGTCGGAGACCGTCTTGCTGTGAATCTGTCCCGTTCTGGCCGTCTGCCTGCAATGACGCGTACGGTGAGGACTATGTGGACAGTACTCGTGATCCTGCTTGTGGCATGGGTGGTGCTGTCAGTCGTCGGATTCGTATTCCAGGGTCTGCTGTGGCTGGCCATCATCGGAATCGTGCTCTTCATCGGCACGCTCATCTTCGGAATCCTCCGTCACCGGGCCAAGCGCACGGCAGCCTGAGTCTCGTCAGGCAGCATCCGCCCGGGTGCAGATGTCGAGAGCTGCTGCTCTGACGGTGATCCGCGCGCGCGTGACCAGCCCGAAACCATCTCCGTCCAGTTCGATCCCGCGCGGAGTGTCGAACCGGGCGTCGAACCTCGTGCCCTGCGCGTACCCCAGCGCTTTCAGGTCCGGTGCGAGGCCGAGCACGTTCCGACCGAACCGAGACCGGCCCGCGAGGCCGTGAAGGGTCAGGCGGGTCCCGATCCCCGCCCATCCCAGTCGACCCTTCGGACGGAACATCACCACATCCAGCAGTCCGTCGTCGACCTTCGCATTCGGGATCAACAGCATGTTGCCCGTAAGAGTCCCGCAGTTGCCGACGATCACCGTGTGCGCACGCGTCGACCGCACATGCCCTGCGTCGACGCGATAGTCCAGATGGAACAGACGGTTCGCGATGACCGATCGCGCGATCGGCGCCACATACGCCATCCATCCCAGGCGCTTCTTCGCCAGCACGGTCGTGTTCTCAGCCATCTCCGCATCGAGTCCGATGCCGGCCATGACCAGGAACAGGTGCGTGCGCCGCTCTCCGGTCTCGTTCTCGAGCTCGGCCACGCCCACGTCTATCGCTCTGGTCGCTCCCGAGAACGCCGTAGCGACCGCGTCATCGACGTCATTCAACGGTAGTCCGAGGTTTCGGGCCAGGAGATTCCCGGTTCCGGCGGGCAGCAGCGCCATCGGCGCACCAGTCCCGTGCACGACCTCGGCGACCGTCCGCACCGTGCCGTCTCCACCGGCGACGATCACCAACGTCGGGTCGCCGGCGAGCGCGTCCTCGGCGGCACGAACCCCCGAATCCTCGCTGCTCGTCTCATACCAGCGAGACGACTCCCAGCCGTGCGCACGCTCCTGCTCGCCAACAGCGCGGCGGACCTGGTCAAGGCGCACTTTGACCGGGTTGTACACGACCGCCGCACGCTGTGTCCGCATCCCCCGAGCGTACGCGCGCAGACAGGACCGATCAGGAGCCGACCTGAAATTCAATCAAAGGACGAACCAGAGCGCGCCGCCACCGGCACTCTTCCGATCGCGAAGCCCGATCATCCGCCTAGAAGGCGATCGCGTGCAGATCACGATCGAGCGCGACCAGGCCGACCGCCAGCTCCGCGAACCTCAGAGGCAGCGCGCAATCGAGGAGCGGAGAACAAGAACTCCCCGCCCGAAGGCAGGGAGTTCAGAGAAGTCAAAAACTGGTTCATTTGACCTTGGTTCGAGTGAGAACCGTCTGGCTGGCACTCTCGACCTCTGTTCAAACATTGCGCACGGCAGCTTTACCCCTGATGGACTGCGGAAATTGGCCATTCCTCGGCAGCGTCCGGACGGTTTGAACAAGCAAGTTTCGTACCGACCACAGGAGTTGTCGAAGCGGCTTGGCGCAGAGAAAGTTGAGGAGTTAGTGCGCCGAGTCAATGACGGTGAGAGCGTCAGATCATTGGCCCAGGAGCTTGGCGTCGCGAACTCGGCCTTGACCCGGATGCTGCGCGCCCAGGGCGCCTCCATCACGAAGCGGAAGGTGAGCGAGGACGAAGCAGCCAACTTGGCGAGCGAGTATGCGGCTGGCGCCACGATGGCCGAACTCGAGGAAAAGTACGGGCTGTCGCATGGCGCGGTGCTGCGCAGTCTGCATCGCAGCGGTGTCACGATGCGCGCAAGTGCCCCTCGGAGGCGGTAGATACTCCCTAAGCCGTCTCAGAACGCTCTTCGGCAAGAACTGATCGGACCAGCTGCAGCGAGACAACCTCGTCGACCTGCTTACCGAGCTTCCGAACGTTGCCCACGTTTGCGGCCAAGCGATGCAAGCCCCCTCGAAGCACATCCTCATCGAGTTGACCACGCTCTTCGTCATCCAGCTGGGACAGTCTGCGATCGAAGAGCTTGTCGATGATCTGCACAATCTGCGCTGGCTTGAGCTCTTCGTAGCGGATGAGGGCGTCGAAGCGTGAGTAAAGCGCGTCGCCCAATGTCTGTCGGATCTGGTTCTCGGATCCGTAGTTGGACGTACAGATGATGAGCGCGGGGCCGATTTCTAGCCGGTAGTTGCGATCCTCAAACACGCCTTCGTCGAACAGTTGATAGAACGCGCTGTGGAAGATGGGATTGGCCTTGTCAAACTCGTCGATGAGTATGACGCCTGACTCTCGATCGAGGAGGTCATGGGCAAAGGAGGCTTCGTTGTGATGTCCCCCGAACAGATACGACGCAAATCGGTCGTTCTGAAACATCGAGAACTGCTTTCTCATGAGTTCGTTCTGCTCACCGAGAAGTCCGTTCACAAACTGTGCCGTCTCCGTCTTGCCAACTCCAGACGGCCCATAGAACATGAGTACAACGGGCTTCTTTCGCCCTGCCGAAGTGAGTGGATAGAGCGCTGCGAGGAGTTGCTCCTTGACCGACTCCTGACCGATCAGATGGCTTGCGAAGCCATCGTGGACCTCAACCAATGTCTTGCGTGTCACTACGGGATACTCGTAGCGCTTGATGTCGTCCTTCTTGAGTCCGAAGACGCGCTGCATCTGGGTCTGGACGGCGACAGGCGGGTTGTGGAGATAAAGGTGTTCCGGATTGATCGCGCGAACCTGTCCTGCAAAGTTGGTGATGACGTGCTCGTTCAAGCTGGCGTAGTCGCTTGACTCGGCAACGACATATTTGGGACGTTTGGCTGCTTCAGGCTCGGGGATCTCTTGCCCCTCCATGCGGTGCCGGTGGAGACGGCTAGCCTCATCTCGTTCGATGACGATCTCAAGCAGACTCTTGTGATTCTTGCCCTTCGGCAGCTGCGCCTTGAACCATGAGAGCGGTCCGTAGTAGATGGTGACCTGCACGTCACCCTTCATGCTCGACCCCTGCAAGGACGATGTCGTAGACATCGAGAAGCGCATCCTCGGTGGTAGAAGTACCGTCAAGAATGTCCTTCGCAGAGAGCGATTCAGCGCCCGACACCTGAGACATCTCCGCCTGCATGTCGAGGCCGCCCTCGCTGGCTTTACCGACGCGAACACCGTGGAAGACCAGTTCCATGCGACTCAAGTCGGTAAGACCGTAGTTGTTGCGAAACGCTCGAATGTTGAAGCGGAGGACGCACTTCGTGCCCGACTCTTTGGCTTCACCAATGAGTTCGTAGTAGCCCTTGGCGCCAGCGAGAGCTTCGTCGAGACGCGAGAGATCGACAACGGCATCCTCAGTCTTCAGCGCGATCATGTACGGCGCATACATCTTCAGGAACGCCATCGAAACGTTAGGCGCAGTCACTCGCAGACCCCGTAGCTGCTGGATACTCTTGTCGTCCCGGGACCTCTCGAGATAGTCGGTCAGAATCGTATTGGAGAGCGTCTTGCTCAGAATGCTGCGCCCAGCAGCGGAGAGGCCGACTCCCGCTCCAGCTTCTGCAGACCCTCCAAGAAACGGCAGCCAGCTGAGCTTGGCGACCAACTTTGCTTCGACGTCAGTATGCGCAGACTTCGCACGTTCCTTGATCTTCTCAGTGGTGGCAGTCTCTCGGCCGCCAGCTGTGATGTCGAGGTAGTCAGACGCCGACTCCTCGTCGAAGTAGACGACCTTCGTCATCCTCTTTGAATGTTCGCTCTTAGATGCAGCCATCAGTTCTTACTCCCCATAGTGCCCCTGATTATGACAGCCGCCTCCGACACGTCAAGCGCAAGCACGATGACTGTCAGCGCTGCTTCTCCTGCAGTTCGCGCAGGAGTGATCCGTCCGTGTCGCTAATCGACAGCTCAACGATCGCCTTGGCGAGCAGACGAAGGTCCGGCTTGGGTCGAACGACTGCGGCGATACGAACCCCACGGGACTTGGCGGTCCGAGGTGAAGGTTGGCTCGCTATCTTGCGAGCAGCCGCGAGACGCTGCTCGCGGAGCTCCTGACCAAGCAGGAGCGCTTCCAGGGCACGGCCGGCTTTCTGCGGCAGAGAAGGGAAGGCTTTAGTCATGGCGAAGCGGTGCTCCAAAGCATCGACGTCAGTAAACGACTCGGTCGGCGCGTAGAAGTCGTGGAGATCGTGCTGAGCCTGGAGGGGCACGTCTCCGAAGCCGATCGCATCACGATCGAACCACTCCTCAATAAGGAGACGGCGCTGAGCGAGATAGTCCTTGGAGGTCAGGCGCGGCATGTTGCTACTCACTATGAACCGCTCACTTGGGATTGCAAGCGTGAGCAGAAGCAAGAAGCTTGGAATCGGAGTGGATTACGTTGCAATCCGTACAACACCATCGGTACATCCGACAGAGGTGACGGTTTGAACAAGAAAGTGTACCGATAACCAAACCCCATTCCGGACTCGAACCATGAAAAACAGGGGTCAGCGGGCAAATCGGTCAGCACGGGCCAAATCCGAGCGTACCGTTCAAACTAAAAATAACCCCTGTTGAGGGGCTATTTTTGAAACATAAGTGCGTCTATGGCTGGCACTCTCGACCTCTGTTCAAACATTGCGCGCGGCAGCTTTACCCCTGATGGTCTGCGAAAACTGGCCCTTTCTCGGCAGCGCTCCGATGGTTTGAACAAGCAAGTTTCGTACCGACCACAGGAGTTGTCGAAGCGACTGGGTGAAGCAAAGGTGGCGGAGTTGGTACGCCGCGCACAGGCAGGTGAGAGCGCCCGGTCGCTGGCCAATGAGCTTGGCGTCGCCAACTCCGCACTGACCCGGATGTTGCGTGCACAGGGCGTCACGATTCGGAAACAGCAGGTGAGTGACGCGACCGCTCGGCAGCTCGCGGAGGAGTACGAGGCCGGCCTGACGGTGCGCGAGCTCGAGGCAAGGCACGGGCTATCGCATGGCGCTGTACTTCGGAGTTTGCACAAGAGTGGAGTAGATATGCGAGCGAAAGCACCGCGAACTCGCTAAAGATGTCTCTGCCGCTGCTTCTGCTGCAGTTCACGAAGGAGCGATCCATCTGTGTCACTGACAGACAACTCAACGAGCGCCTTCGCTAGAAGGCGGAGATCAGTCTTCGGCCGCACGACAGCAGCGATGCGTACGCCACTCGTCCTCGACGTCCGCTTCGGAGGAGTGGACGCAACTTGTCGAACCGCGACGCGTTGCAGGTGGACCTCCCGCCCGAGCAGTAGCGCTTGCAGTGCACGACCAGCTTTCTGCGGCAAGGAAGGGAAGGCTTTGGTCATGGCGGCACGGTGCTTCAGCACATCAGCATCGCTGAGCGGTTCGGTGGGAGCGTAGAAGTCGTGGAGATCGTGCTGCCCCCGGAGAGGCACTTCGGCGAAGGCGATCGCGTCATGCTCGTACCACTCCTCGATGAGGAGTCGGCGCTGAGCGAGGTAGTCCTTTGAGGTCAATCGCGGCATAGTAGGTGCTTACTATGAACCAATCCCCCGCGATTGCAAGCATGAGCAACACATGACACATCTTTACGAAGCAACGCTAATAGTCCATATTGAGAAGTAACTATGAGCAATAGCCCAAAACGACACCATCACTTGGCGCAGACCATCCAGCGCAACTTTCTGGAGAAGGGGAAGGAAAAGCTGTGGTGGTATTCCCGCGAGCAAAACTCGTACGAGGAACGAACGACCTATGGCATCGCCCACGCGCGTCATACTTATACATTCTCGGCAGTGGCAGGAGATGAGCGCTACGCGCTCGAACGAGCCTTCGGGAAGATCGAGGACGCGGCGAGCCAAGCTCTGAAGAAGCTAGAAAAGTCAAAAAATCCGACCCAATCAGAACGAAATGCTATCGCAGAACTCGTCGGGTTTCAGTATCTTCGCACTCCGTCAAAGATTGCGGTCATTCAGGGCTCTTCGGAATCAAGGGTGTAGGTGGGGTCTGAATCCTCCGGCTTCGAGTAG